>CAZCYB010000004.1:63118-145683 GCA_964502805.1 uncultured Desulfocurvus sp. | reverse complement strand
GTACCAGAGCCTGCACACCACGGTGATAGGCCCGGACGGGGAGCGCATCGAGATCCAGATCCGCACCGAGGAGATGAACCGCGTGGCCGAGTACGGCGTGGCCGCGCACTGGCAGTACAAGGAGAAGGGCAAGAAGGGCAGCAACCGCGACGCCGAGCGCTTCACCTGGCTCCGGCAGATCCTGGACTGGCAGCGCGACCTGCAGGATCCGCGCGAGTTCATGGCCTCCTTGCGCATCGACCTGTTCCAGGACGAGGTCTACGTGTTCACCCCGCGCGGCGACATCAAGGAGCTGCCCGAGGGCGCCACGCCCGTGGACTTCGCCTACGCCGTGCACTCCAAGGTGGGCGACCACTGCGCCGGGGCCAAGGTCAACGGCAGGCTGGTGCCCCTGGGCACGGCGCTCAAGAACGGCGACCGCGTGGAGATCATCACCGACGCCAACAGAAACCCCAGCCGCGACTGGCTCAAGTTCGTCAAGACCGCCCGCGCCCGCACGCGCATCAAGCACTACATCCGCACCGAGGAGCGCGCCCGCAGCATCGCCCTGGCCCGGGAGATGCTGGAGAAGGAAGGTCGCAAGATGGGCGTGAACGTGCCCAAGGCCATGAAGGACGGGCACTTCCACAAGCTGGCCGAGGAGTTCACCTGCCCCAGCGTGGACGAGCTGCTCTCCCAGGTGGGGTATTCCAAGCTGACCCCGCGCAAGGTGCTCCAGAAGCTCTGGGGCATGCTCCACGTGGGCGAAAAGCCGCTGGAGGAGCCCAAGGGCAAGGAGGCCGCCCCGGCTCAGGCGGAGGAGGCCCCCAAGGCCAAGCGCACCGAGGGCATCAAGATCTCCGGCGTGGACGACGTGCTGCTGCGCTTCGCCAGCTGCTGCAACCCGCTGCCCGGCGAGCCCATCATCGGCTACATCTCGCGCGGTCGCGGGGTCACCATCCACGCGGCGGACTGCGCCAACCTGAAGGACCTGGAGCCCGAGCGCCTGCTCACGGTCTCCTGGGACGGCGTGGAGGACAAGCCCTACCCGGCCAGGATCCGCATCGTCTGCCGCAACTTCAAGGGCGCCCTGGCCCAGGTGACGGCGCTACTCACCAGCGATGACGTGAACATCGACTCCGGCACCTTCCAGTCCAACGTGGACGGCAACGCGGTGATGGAGTTCACCGTGGAGGTCAAGAACCTCAACCAGCTCTACAGCGTGCTGGCCAAGATCAGGGACGTGGAGTCCGTGACCGAGGCCGTGCGCGTGTCCTAGGGAGGAAGAGCCATGCGCAAGCCCGCCCTGTGCGCCCTGCTGCTGCTGTTCTGCGCCGCGCCCGCCCTGGCCCAGCAGCGCTATGAGGACCTGCCCTCCAGCGCGGGCGTGGGCAAGTGGGAGTCCGGGGAGAAGGCCCAGTCGTACAAGCTCGTGGTGGACGGCGACGCCATCTACGTCAACGGCGTGCTCCAGAAAGTGAAGTACGACCCGGACCGGGACATCGCCATCCGCAGCGGCGAGGCCGTGCTGGTGCCCAGGGGCCAGGGGCTGGCCCTCAAGCCCAGGCCCGCCGAAAAGCCCTAGCGCATGGTCCTGTAGCGGTCCGAGGCCAGGGCCATGCCCTGGTGCAGGGGCAGGCGCGAAAGTGACTGGTGCACGGCGATGGCGCGGCGCAGGCTGAGTTCCGGCGGAGCCTGGACTGCGGCTGGCCCGCCGGGGCGCTGCAGGGCCCGCCCGGCCTGGGCCACGCGCTCCAGCGCCGGGAGCAGCTGCTGCGGGTCGTACCCGGCCCGGAAGGCCATCTGCAGCGCCGCCAGGTCCAGGTCACGCTCCTGCGCGGCCGAGGGCTCCAGCCCCAGCAGCCTGCCCAGCGTCTCCCGCACCGCGGCCCGGAAGGGCTCCGTCTCCACCGACTGCCTCGTCACCTCGCCCCCGGCGCGGAAGAAGGCCGTGCTCCGGGCCAGGGCCCAGGCCTGGCCCAGGGACACGCGCGCCGTCTCCCGTGCAAGGATCAGCGCCAGCTGGGCCTCGTTGTCCAGGGCCTTCAGCAGGCCGCTGCTGACCAGGACGATGCCTCCGGGCAGGCCAAGGGCGAAGGGGGCTGGGTTGTCCAATGCGGCGTAGCGGAAGGTCCGCCCCTCGCCGGGGGCGAAGCGGGCCACGGCCAGCCCGGTGAGGTTCAGGGTGCGCTGGAGCTGCAGGCCGAAGGCGGGCTTGCCCAGGGTGCGCAGGGCCTGGGCGGCCACGTTGGCCCCGAACTGGCGCTCGGACTCGCCGCCGGCGGGGGCCACGGCTTTGGGAACGGCCAGGGCCAGGGGCGCGGGGTGGCTGCCGTTGGCCAGGGGCGCGTATTCGCCGATGCCCCCTTCGCGCAGGAACTCGTCCAGGTGCGCCCGGCTGAGCGGCATGTCCAGGATGGGCCGCAGGGATTCCAGGGGCGGCTCCTGCTGCCCGGAGGTGGAGCGCGAGCTGCGGGCGCTGTCCGCCGCCTCGGCCAGGATGAAGGACTGGGCCGGGGGGGCGAAGACGTCCGCCAGCAGCGGCGGGGGCGGCTGGGTGGCCAGGTGGCCCTGGTAGACCCAGGCCGTACGGCCGCCTGCCTCGCGCACCAGCAGCCACGAGCCCTCGGAGCGGACGAGCCGCACCTGGGCCCCGTGGGGCAGCTCGGCCACGGCGGGGGAGAGCCCGGACTTCTCCGCGCGCAGGGTGGCGGCCTCCGGCAGCACCCAGAGGGGCTGTTCGGCCCGGGCGGTCTCCGCCGACAGGGACGCCAGCAGAACCAGCAGCAGGGCTGCCAGGGCCAGGGGGTTCTTGGTCATGCGCGGCACGGCTCCTCCTACCTGTAGTCGCCCGTGAGGGTGAACGCGCCCCAGTAGCCGGGGTGCGGGTAGCGGTTCTTCACGTGCAGCATGGCCCGGCGCAGGCTCTCGGCCTTGGGCCGGGTCTGGTACTCGCGGTAGAACTGCTTCATGAGCATGGCGGTGCTGATGTCGCTCACCCGCCAGAGGCTGGAGATGAGCGCGTGCGTTCCGGCGTACAGGAAGGCCTGGTTCATGCCCTGCACCTCGTCGCCGCTGGTCACCTTGCCCAGGCCGGTCTGGCAGGCGGAGAGCACGATGAGGTCCGCCGCGAGCTTCAGGTCGAAGATCTCCGCGGCCTCCAGGTCGCCCTCGCGGTCCTTCTTGTCGCCCACGAGCTTCAAGGCCGAGAACCGCGGGTTCACGGGGTCGAACTCGCCGTGGGCGGCCATGTGGATGATGCCGAAACGCCCGATGTTCCGGGTGATCCAGGCCTTGGTGGCCTTCTCGCGGGTCAGGGCCGTCATGTTCGGATAGTTCCAGGAGATGGCCCCCACCTCGCGTTCGGCAAAGGGCAGCTCCAGGGACTGGTCGCGCAGGTCCGGGTTGCCCACGGCCAACACGCTGGTGTTGCGCTCGGCCTTGCGCCGTTCCAGGGTGAAGCGGAACACGCTGGCGCTGGGCAGTTGGAACAGCGGGTACAGGTCGATGAGGTGCCGCTCGCCATCGAACAGGCTGGCGAAGGACAGGGTGTGCAGGGCGTCGTGCGGGACGATGCCCAGTTCCTTCACGCCCGCGAGCCCGGGCAGCACCGGGGCCAGCAGCAGGCCATGCAGTTCCTTGGAATGCGTCTCCGAGGGCTCCAGGTTCTGGAGCATGCGCCGGTAGGTCAGCACCATGCGGCCCAGGGACTCCCGGCCCAGGCGGGTGCGCGTGAGCTCGACGCGCTCTGCGGTGACGGTCCAGGCCAGGATCTCCTGTGCCGTGACGTAGTAGGTCAAGAGCCCCACGCCGGGCTCCAGCAGTTTCTGGACCTCCGGCAGGGTGAGCGGCTGCACGCTGACCAGGCTGGCGATGTCCGGCCGCCTGGCCTGGAGGTCCAGCAGGGTGTCGCGGTACTCGTCCTGCAGGCGCTTCACGCCCCGGGAGTAGGTCTCGCGTTCGGCGGGGCTCTGCGCCCCGGAGAGCAGGGCCTCCTGCTCGTGCAGGCGGTTCTTCACGGCGGCGATGCGCTCGTACAGGGCCTGGTCCTCCCTGGCCCCGGGCGCGCGCTTCTTGTTGCCCAACAGGTCGATGAGGTTGCGGGCGCGGGAGCGCTCTGCGGTGCGGAAGGCCTCGGCGGTCTGGCCCATGTCGGCCAGCAGCGTCACCAGATCCTCGTAGACCACGGACTTGTCGGCGATGAAGCCGTCCTTCAACTGGTCCACCTTGAGCTCCGCGCGCATGCCCTCGATGACCTCCATGGCCTTTTCGAGCAGGGCCCGGGCCTCGGGTCGCTTCCCGGCCTGGATGTCCAGCCGGGCCAGGCCGTGCAGGGCGCGCCACTGGCTGTCGCGCAGGCCCATCTCGCGCGCCAGCGCGTCGGCCTGGGCAAAGGCCGCGCGGGCCTTGTCGGCCTGTGCGAGCTGCAGGGCCGCCTCGCCCTGGGCCAGCAGGATCTTGGTCTGGTTGATGCGGTTGCCCGTGCCGGAGACGATGGTGAGCGCCTCGTCCAGCAGCGGCAGGGCCTTCTTGGCATCGCCCATGCGGATGTAGGTCTGGCCGATGTTGCGCAGGTCGTAGGCGATGGCCCAGCGCGAACGGATCTCGCGGTCGATGGCCAGGGCCTCGTTCAGGGTCTTCAGGGCCTTCTCGTGCTGGCCCATGTCGCGCTCCACCAGGCCCCGGTTGTTCAGGGTGGTGGCCACCTCGTCCTGGCGGATGCGCAGGCTCTTGGCCAGGGGCAGGGCGGCGTCCAGCTCGCGCACGGCGCGGTCGTGGTCGCCCAGGCTCCACCAGAGCAGCCCGGCGGTGTTGCGGGCGATGACCTGCTCCAGCACCCAGCCGCTCTGCTGGGCCTGGCGCAGCACCCCGCGCTGGAGGTCGAAGGCCTGCTGGAACCGGGCCTGCTGCCAGGCGTTGTTGGCCTGTTCGATCTCTATGCGCGCGCGCAGTCGGGCCTGGGCCGTGTCGTTCTCCACAAGCTTCAGGGCCTGGGCGTAGCGTTCGTCGGCCTCCGGGAAGTTGCCCAAAAGCCGGGCCGTGCGCCCCAGGTCCAGCTGGGCCTGGGCCATGTCCGCCTTGCGGCCCAGGGCCGTGTAGATGGCCAGGGCCTCGCCGTAGGCCGCGCGGGCCTGGGCGTACTGCGAAAGGCGCATGTCGTGGATGCGCCCGATGCTCATGTACTGCCGGGCCACCAGTTCCTGGGTACCGGACTTCCTGGAGAGCTTCACGGCGCTCTGGAACCGGGCCAGGGCGCGGTCGTACTGGATGGCGTTCTCCAGCACCACGCCCAGGTTGGTCAGCGCCTCGATCTCCCTGGGCGCAAGCTCCAGGTTGGCCAGCATCTCCGCGGCCTGCTCCAGGGCGGGCAGGGCCTGGGCGTACTGCTCCAGGCGGGCGTGCACCAGGCCCAGGCGCATGAGGGCCTCGGCGTGGGCCGGGGTGTCCGGCTGGGCCTTGGCCACGAGTTGGGCCAGCTCCCGGGCGAAGGCCAGGGACTTTTCGTACTGGCCCGAGGCGTAGGCGCTCTCGCGCCCGTAGGAGAGCAGGTCGGGCAGGTGCTTCTTGAACTGCTCGGCGCTCCGGGCCACGCGCAGGGCGTTCTCGAACAGGCCCAGGGCCTGGGCGTGCCGCCCGGCCTTGAAGGCGTCCATGCCCGAGCGCACGTACCGGGCGAACTGCGCCTCCGCGAACTTGGCCGCCCCTGCGGCGTCCAGGCCGGGATCGCCCAGCAGGAGCCAAGCTCCCCGAGGGGCCTTGCCCAGGGCGTCGGAGGCCGAGGCCTCGGCGTAGGCGGCCAGGAAGGGCTCCAGGGTCGCGCGCGGGGCGGCGTCACTGGCCGTGAGCACCGAGGGCACGCCGTACAGGGAAAGGAACTGCGCGGTGAGTGCGGCGTCCTCTGGCCGCACCCGGGTCAGCACGGCCAGGGACACGTCGCGCAGGGCCGGGGCCAGGGCGGAGAGCGCAAGGGGCTCGGCGGCCTTGTCCGCGGGGTCGGGCCCCAGGGCCAGGAAGCGCACGGGAAGCTGGTCCTGGCGCGTGGGAGCCTGCTCCAGGGCGCGCACCGGGGCCGTTGCCACCAGGGTGTGGGCCGGGGTGGCCTCGGCCTGCGCGGGCACGGCCTCGAAGCCCCTGGGCGCGGGGAAGGCCCCGGACAGGAAGGCGATGTTGCGGCGGAAGGGCTTGCGGGCCTTGATGGACCGGGCCAGGTGCGTGCCGCTGAGGCCGCCGCCCTGGGCCTGGGCCCAGGCCTGGGCGGGCAGGGAGGACGGGTGCTCGAACACGAGCAGGCGGCGCTCCTTGCCCTCGGTGGAAGGAAGGACCGGAGCCGGGCCGGTGCCCAGGTTCAGGGCGCGCACGCTGTCCGCGTCGAGCCTGAGGCCCAGCCAGCGCGGGCCGGACTCGTTGCCACCCAGCGGGGCGGGCAGCGCGGCCAGGCGCAAGGCGCTGGAGCCCTTGGGCAGGGCTTCCATGAGATCTATGGCCTCCGTGGGCAGGGCCAGGAACAGGCCCAGGGCACCGGGGGCGTCCAGCGCGGCGATGGACTTGCCGGCCTCGGCCTTGAGGGCGGCCAGGCGGGCGGTGAGCGCGGAGTGGCGGGCGCGGATGGACCCGGCCATGGCCGAGTCGCCCACGGCCACCAGGGTTTCGGCGGTGGCGCTGATCTCCGCCGAGAGGCCGTGGAGGATGGCCAGCCAGTCCTGCTCGGATTCGCTGGCGCCCAGGCGGGCCACGCCGGGCAGGGCCGCGCGGTCCTGGCCCAGCTCGCGGGTCAGGATCTCCTGCTCCTGCTCCAGGCGCAGGGAGAGGTCGGCCTTCTGCTGGCCTTGCGCAGTGGCCAGCCCGGCCTTGAGGTCGCGGATGGAGAGCAGGCGCAGGGCCGTGCGGCGCAGCAGGCCGCGCTCGGCGTCCACGGTGCGGGAAACGCCCAGGCGGGCGGTCTGGCCCACGCGGTCCAGCTCGCTCAGGCGCTCCAGCAGGTTCCAGGCGTCCTCGGCCTTGCCCGCGTCGATCCTCGCCGAGACAAGGGGGGCGAACGCGCCCAGCACCTCGCCGGGGCCGGAGCCCAGCTCGTCCAGGGGCAGGGCCTCCAGCACGGCCAAGGCCTCGGTGTGGCGGCCCAGACCGGCCAGGGCGCGCCAGGCCAGGGAGGGGAGCAGTCCCTTGCGGGAAAGTTCGAGCGATGCCTGAAGGTTGGCTGTGCGCTGGGACTCTTCGCCCAGGCGCAGGGCCAGTTCGGCCCGGTTCAGGCGCAGGGCGGCCTGCAGGCCCAGGGCGCGGCGCGTGGGCGCGGCGCCGGGCTGGAACAGGGCCAGGCCCTCGGCCAGGCGCTCCCCGGCGCGGCGCAGGTGGTCCATGCGCAGGGCGGCGGATTCCGGGTCCGCCCCGGCAAGCCTGTCCGCCAGGGCCAGGTGGTGGGCGGCCATGAGGTTGTGGAAGGCCGGGGCGTTCAGCGACTCCGGCCCGCCGGGATTGCGGCGCAGGGCCTCGGCGGCGCGGGCCTCCAGTCGGCGCAGGTCCGCCGCGCGGGCGGCGAAGCTCTTCGGGTCCAGGGGCAGGCGCGCCAGCAGGGCGGCCATGTCCACCACGTTCAGCGAGGCGGAGAGCGGATTCTTGAGTTCCAGGGCCAGCTCGGCGGAGCGGCGGAAGCGGGCGAAGGCCGCGTCCTCGCGCCCCAGGCCGGACTCGATGAGCCCGGCGCGGTGCAGCAGCAGGGCCGCGCCGAAGGCGTCCTGGGGCTCCACCTTGCCCATGCCGCCGCCGTAGGGCGTCAGCTGGCGCTCCACCAGGCCCAGGGCCTGCACCGGGCGGCCGCGCTCCGTGGCGATGCGCGAGAGGAAGGCCTCGGCCACGCGGACTTCCTGCTCCGCGCTGAAGCCGTAGGCCGCCTGGGAGGCGGTAGCCTTGTCCACGGCCACGTCCAGGCCGATGTTGATCAGCCCCTTGCCGCGCCCGCCGCCCTTCTTGTCGGCCACGCCGAACTTCTTGACCAACTCCGGCACGCGGCGGAAGCCCTGCTCGGCCTGGTCCAGCAGGCGGTCGCGCTCCAGGCCCGTGGAGAGCCCGGCCTCCATGAAGGCGTTGTAGGCCACGGAGCGCTGGTTGGCGGCCAGGTTCCTGTTCAGGCCCAGGGCGGTGTTCATGTCCAGGGCCTTCTCGAAGGCCAGCCGGGCCTCGCGCCAGCGCCCGGCCTCCTGCAGGGCCAGGCCCAGGCGGTCGTTCAGCTCCGCCCGCAGTTCCACGAAGCGCGGCGGAAAGCTTAAGGCCTCGCGCACCTTCCCGGCCATGACCGAAAGCGTCTGCAAAGTGGCTTCGCGGTCGCCTCCATCGGACGAGGGCACCAGGGGGGCGCAGTCGGCCACGATGCGTTCCTGCTCGGAAAGCAGGGCCCGGACGGTGTTGACGTACCTGGGCCAGGACGGGTCCGGCGGGGGGCCCACCGGGACGGTGCTGGCCTCGAAGAGCCGGTTGTTCAGCTCGGACTGGCGCGCGGCCAGGGCCTTGGCCCGCTCGGTCATGCCCGACGCATCGGTGCGGCCCAGGGCCGGGGTGAGGATGCGGTCGAACACGTACTTGTTGATCCGGCCGAAGACTTCCGAGGCGTACCGGGGCTGGATGCGGCGCTCCACGAGTTCCAGGGACTTGGAGAAGGACTCGATGGGCTTGTCGCGCTCCCGGGCCTGGAAGGCGGCCACGCCCAGGCGCTGGTGGAACAGGATCTCGGTCTCCTCGTTGTCGAAGGCGACCTTGGACTCCTGGCGCTTGCGGTATTCCTCGAAGGCCTGGGCGTACTGCCCGAGCAGGAAGTGGATGTTGCCGATGTTCAGGTCCAGGTTGGCCGCGTTCTCCGGGTTCGCCTCGCGCTGGTTCAAAAAGCGCGCGCGCTGGTAGCTCTCCAGGGCGGCCTCCAGCCTGCCGCGTTCGCCGTGCACGGTCTCCAGCACCTCGTCGATGTAGCCCAGGGTCTGGTGGAAGTACTCCACCTGCCCGTTCTTCAGGATGGCCCGGCGGATGAGTTCGCGGCCCTCCAGCAGCGGGGCCTTGCCGTCCAGGTAGGTCAGGGCCAGGCCGGTGGAGTAGAGCAGCGTGGCGTCGCCGGGGTTGGCGGCCAGCTTCGCCCTGTACTCGGCCACGGTGGCCGGAATGGTGCGCAGCACCGAGGCCGCGCGGATCATGCCCCGGTGCGCGGGCACGAAGTCGGGGTCGTCGCGCAGCAGTCCCCCAAAGATGCTGCGGGCCGAGGGCACCTCGCCGATGCGCAGCAGGTAGTCGCCCGCGGCCACGGACTTGCGCAGGTGCGCGGCCTTGGCCAGGCGGTAGATGCGGTCCTCGAAGGGCCGGGCGGCCATTTCGGTCTCATACAGGTCCAGGGCCTGGTGGAAGCGCTCCTCGCGGTAGAGGATCTCGGCCAGGGCCAGCCGGGCGGCGGCGATTTGCGTGCCGGCCTGGGGGGCGTCCCTGGCGGTGAGGGTCTGGCGGTAGGCATCCTTGGCCTTGGCCCATTCGTCGGCGGCGTAGTACACGTCGCCCACGCGGTTCTGCGCGCCCAGGGCGAGCTTGGGCAGCTCGCGGCGGTACTGCTCGCTCACGAGCATGAGGGCCTGGGCCTGGTCCTCGAACTTCTTGCCGGCCCCGGCCTGGGAGCGGTCCAGCACGCGAGCCACGGCCTGGTCGGCCCAGGGGCTGTCCGGGTAGTCGCGGATGACGCGGGCGTAGAGCGGCAGCACGGCCTGGCCCTGGCCTATGCGCCCGTAGGCCTCGGCCTTGAGGTACAGGGCCTCGGCCAGCTGGTCGGCCAGTTGCTTCGGCGAGGGCCCCGGCTTGGCCAGCAGGGTGTCCAGCACGCGGATGGCCTCCAGCAGGAACTTGGAGTCCCTGCCGCGCTCCTGCATGAGCCTGGCCTGTTCGATGCGTGCCTGGGCCGAGACCTGGGCGTCCGGGCTCAGCCGGGCCAGGGTGTCCAGCCTGCCGAGGGAGGCGGAAAGCGCCGCGGCCCGGGCCTTGTCGTTGACGGCGGCCGCGCGGGCCGCGCGGGCGTCCAGCAGCTCCAGGCGGATCTGGGCCAGCCCGGCCTCGGGATTGAGCGCCGTGGCCGCCGCCGCGGCGTAGGACTGCCGGGCCGCGCCGGGCACGTTCAGGGCCTCGTACTGCCGGCCCTGGGCCAGCAGGGCCTTGGCGGCCACGGGGCCGCTGCCGCCCGCCGTCTCCGCCGCTCGGCCATAGGCCAGGGCCGCCAGGGGCCGGTCCACGGGCAGTTGGGCGGCCACGCTTTCCGCCAGGGCCAGCTGTTCCGGGGCGCCGCGCGCGGGGATCTCGCCCTCGGGCGGCAGGCTCCAGACATTGGCCACGCCTGCGCGGGCCGAGAGATAGAGCAGGGACGAGGCCGTGGCCATGGGCGCCAGGGAGGCGCCGCGCGCCGGGGTCAGCGCCGTGGGCTTCTCCGGGGCGTCCGCCGAGGCCTGGGCCAGTACGGACAGGGTGAAGAGGTCCGCCGGGTCCATGGCATAGGGCAGCGTGGAGAAGAGCACGCGCCTTCCATCGGGCGTGAAGCGCGGAAAGCCCTCGGGCAGCAGGCCGGTGGTGAGCTTGCGCGCCGGGCCCGAGGGGAGCTGCATGACGAAGATCGCCGGGACGCCGGTGCGGGCGGAGACGAAGGCCAGCCGCCTGCCGTCGGGCGACACCGCCGGGGCCGAGGCGTCGCCGCCGGTGTCGAGCAGCACGGGCCGTGCGCCGGGCGAGTCCAGGGAGAGCGCGGCGATGCGCGGGCCTGCCTGCCCGCCCTGTCCGCCCTGTCCGACCTGTCCGCCCTGTCCACTGGCACGCTGCTGGAAGTACAGGGTCTTGCCGTCCGGGCCGAACACCGGGGCGGCGTCCTCGGTGTCGCGGCCGGTGAGCTTCACGGCCTTGGCCTCTGGCCGGGTCAGGTCCAGCAGGTACAGGTCGCCCTTCACGTCGTCCTCGGCGCCGATGAAGGCCAGGCGCGCGCCATCGGGCGAGAGGGCCGGGGAGAGCCTGTCGGCCAGGGCCGGGGCCAGGCGGCGGGGCAGCACGGGCAGGGCCGGGTCCAGGGGGCGCAGCCACAGCTCGGCGTAGCCGCCGCGCACGCTGGTGTAGGCCAGCCACTTGCCGTCGGCGCTCACGTCCAGGTGCTGCACGGCCCCGGTCTCGAAGGTGACCTGGACGGGCAGGTTCACGTCCAGCCTGCGTGGAGCCTGGCGCTGGACCTGCGGCCGCGTGGCGTCCTGGACGAGCTGCGCGGGGGTCTGGGCCAGTGCGGATGCGGCCAGTACCAGCCCTGTCAGCACCGGGCCTGACAACACAAGCGCGGGCGTGAGCCAGCGCGCCAGGGTCTTGAGCAGGCGGCGGGCGTTCATTGCTTCACCGTCCAGGAGCCGTCGGCCTGCTGGAACCGGTCGCCGGGCCTGGCCGTGTCCGTGGCGAGCCTGGCGAACACAGAGCGCACCTTGGGCATGTCCGCCGGGGTCAGGTTGGGATTGGTCTCCACGGCGCGGCGCATGACCACCTCCCTGGCCCTGTTCACCTCAGCCACCACGGCCTGGAACTCCTGCTCGCGGTAGCGCCCGGCGAACTCCTTGAGGTCCTCCGGGGCCTTGCCGCGCTCCAGGGGGAAGGGCTTGAGCAGCCCCTGGTTGTCCTCCCCGGCCCAGCCCAGGCGCTTGAAGGCGTCCACGTCGTCCGCGTGGAAGGAGAGCACCTGCATGGCCGCCACGGCATCCTGCTTCTCCCGGCTGGTGCGCGGCGGGCTCTGGATGCGCCCAAGCGGGTCCACCCCGCGCACCGAGGCCACGAGCAGCGTCTCCTCGGAGAGCGCGTTGTACGAGCCCAGGATCTGGTTTTCCAGCGAGGTGCGCTCGCTGGCCACGTTCACCTTGACCTCGGCCAGGGTGCATCCGGTGAGGGCAAGGCTCAGGCTCAGGGCGACGAGGGCGTTGCGCTTCATGGCGTGGCTCCTTCTCTGGGGGCGGTTGCGGAAAGGTTGAGCGACCCGGCCCTGCTTGAGCGCAGGGCGGAGGCGTCGCTGCAGATGCTTGTGGCCGAGAGCAGGTCAAGCAGGTTGACGAGCTTCGGGACGTTGGCGAGGGCCGGGCCGAGCTGCCTGCGGATGGGCAGGTTGGCCAGGGCCAGGCGGTCGATGGGCGGGATGTCCAGGCGGAAGCCCTTGACCTCCACCTCGCCGGAGAGGCTCAGGTTGCCGTAGGCCAGCCCCACGTGCAGGAAGCGCGGGTAGCCCATGCCCATGAGGCGGCGCTGCTGCACGATGGTCTCGTTCTGCTCGTCCGGGTCCAGGGCGTACAGGGCGCGCTCCAGGGTGCGCGGGCCCAGCTTGGTGATGTCCGCGCGCAGGCTCATGCGCGTCAGCAGGGTCTCGGGGTCAGCGGTGAGGGGAACGCGCAGGCTTACGCGGCCCGAGAGCTCGGCCTGGTCCCCCAGGTCCTTCTCGGCGCGGGCAGGCAGCATGCGCCCGGTGTCGATGCCCGTGAAGGCGCAGTCGGCCTGCACAGTGTAGCTGCCCGAGGCGCCGCGCACCGCCGCGCTGCCCAGGATGCTGCCGCCGAACAGGCCCAGGCGGAAGGACTGGATGGCCGGGATGGGGCCGGAGGTGTCCAGGCTCAGGGCGAAGTCGCGTAGGGAGAGCGGCAGCGGGCCGGACCTGAGGTTCAGCTCGGCGAAGCCCAGGCTGCCCTTGCGCTGGGCTAGGCCGTCGTACAGGGAGCGCAGGCCGAAGCCACCCGCGCCTTGTGGCTGCGCGCCCGGGGGCGTGGCCGTGCCGGGAAAGAGGTCGAAGACCTGCTCGGACAGGGGCCGCTCGGCCTCCGCCGTGGCTCCGGGGCAGGCCAGGCCGGGGCGCAGGGCGTAGCGGCGGCGCAGGGCCAGGTCGCTGCGCAGGCCCAGGAGCGACAGTTCCGGACCCAGGCTCAGGTCCAGGCCGGGGCTGGCCAGCCGCGCGGCCAGCGTGAGGCTGCGGCCCCCGGCCAGGCGCAGGTCCGCGCCCAGTTCCAGGCCGCCCTTGCCGGAAAGGCCCTTTCCGGCCCCACCCTTGCCAGAAACCGGGGGCAGGGCGTCCAGGCCGGTCTTGAGGCCAAAGGAGGCCGTGGCGTCCGCCAGTTCCAGGGCTGCGGGCAGGGCGTCACCCTTGCCCGCCTGGGCGCGGTCCAGCACTGTGTCGAGCTTGTCCAGGGTCAGGGCAAGGTTCTGGGTCAGGCCCAGGCCCTCCACGGTGAGCATCTGGGCCACCTGGGCCGAGCGCAGGCCCTGCTGCGCGGCGCTGAGCGTGAACAGGCCCTTGATGGGCCTGCTCAGGGCGCCCGTGCCGGGCAGTTCCGCCAGGGGGCCGAAGGCCAGGCTGCCGACGAGACTGGACTCGCCCAGGCCCCCGCGGGTGGCCAGGCGCAGGGCCCTGGGCGTGGTGAGCCCGCGCAGGCGCAGTGTCTCGCGCGGGCCGCCGGGTTTGGGCTCCAGCGGCCAGTCCAGGGAGATCTCGCGCAGGTTCAGGGTGGCCTCGGCCCTGTGCAGGAAGGCCAGGGCCTTCACCTGCTCGGAGAGGGTGCGCGGGGTGGGTCTGGGCCCGGCCTGGGGCAGGGTGGCGGCCAGGTCCCAGTCCAGGGCCAGGGCGCCGGAGCCCTTGGCCTTCTGCGGCAGGACGGCCGAGGCCAGGGCCAGCAGCTTGTCTGCGTCCAGGCTCAGGCTGCCGCGCGAGGCCAGCTCGCGCCCGCCCGAAAGGCTGGCCGTGAGGTCCGCGCGCAGGGCCGGGCCGATGTCCAGGACCACGTGGGCGTCGCGGACGGCCGGGACCAGGGGAGCTCCCTCGCCAGCCCGGGAGACGCTGATGGCCGGGACCTCTGCGCGGATGGCCACGGGCAGGTCCAGGGGCTTCTTGCCCGGGCGCAGCAGTCGCAGGCCGGGCATGTCCGCGCGGGAGCGCTCCAGGACCAGGGTGGCGGTGCTGGCGGGCGGCAGCTCGGCGCGCAGGGTCTGGGCCTTGGTGGCGGTGGGGATGGCGAGGGTTCCGGCCACCTCCAGGCCCGTGGCCTCGGAGGCCAGCTCCACGCCGAACCTCCCGGCCAGGCCGAACAGGGCGGCGGGGGCCAGGACCAGGTCCGCGCCGCGCACGGCCAGGGTGGTGAGGGCGGCCCGGCGCATGGTGACGGTCTTTGGGCCCGCCAGGCGGAAATTCTCGGCGCTGGAGCTTATGTCCAGCTCTGCGCTGCCGGTGTTTCCGGCGGGCAGGGAGACGGCCAGCCGGTCCAGGCGGAACTCCGTCCGGCCCAGGGTTACGCGCCGGGCCGCCGGGCCCTGCTGCAGGCCGCTGGCCGTGAACGCCAGTCCGTGCGCGCTGGCGGAGAGGCCGGGCCTTTCGCCCTGCTTGGCGGGGAGCGCCACAGTGGCCTCCAGGCCCTCCGCGTCCAGGGTGGCGGCGGCGAGCTTCACGTCCGGCGGCAGGAAGCCGCGCAGGCTCCGCAGCAGCTCGGCCACGTCCAGGCGCAGGGCGTCCACCTTGAGGCTCAGCTCGGGCGCCGCCTGCGCCAGGCCGGTGGCCCTGCCCGTCCAGGCGGCCTTGCTGCCCTTCAGGATGGTCAAGGTGCCGGGAAGCTCCAGGCCCCCTGCGGCGAGGTCCACTGCGGCCTCCTGCAGCAGGTTGAGCTGGAGCGGGCCCACGGAGCGGGTTCCCAGGCTCCCGCCGGAGAGGCTCAGGGCGTCGGCGAAGACGAGCAGGCTGGCGGCCAGCGCGTCCTGGCCCTTGAGGGCCAGGGTGGCGCCCACGGCGAGGCTGCCCGTGGCGGCGGGAACGCTGGGCGGCAGCAGCGGGCGCAGGGGCGTGAGCAGCTCGCGCAGGTTGAGGAGCAGGTCGGCCTTGAGCCCGGTGGCCAGGCTGCCGGTGATGGTCAGGGCCAGGCCCTGGGCCTGGGCCTTGGCGCTGATCCTGGCCTGGCCGGGGCGCAGCAGGCGCTGCTGGTCCACAAGGTCGGACAGCTCGGCCTGCAGGGTGAGCGGCGGCAGGGCCCTGCCGTCGAGCTGCGCGGCGGCGGCGAGGGACAGACGGGCGGGCTGTTTGCGAAGGCTGGGCGCGTCCAGTTCCAGGGCGGCCTCGGTGACGCGCAGGGTGCTGTTGCCCGCCAGGGCCAGGGCCTGGATGTCGCTCAGGCGCACCCGGGCGCGCAGGTCGCCGGAGAAAGGCGTGGGGGCCGGGGCCGCGCGCAGGGCCTCCAGGCCGTCCTTGAGGGCCTGGGGGAGGGGCTTGGCCGGCGTCTCGGGCTCGGCGGGCGGGGGCGCGGCGGAGGGTTCGTGGCGCAGGCGCAGGCCGTTGAGCTCGACCTCGGCCCAAACCTTGCGCCCGAACAGGGAGTCGAAGCCCAGGTCCGCGCGCAGGGAGTCCAGGCTGCACAGGAAGCCGGGGTCGTCCATGGTTCCCGCGCCGATGCGCAGGCCCGTGAGCCGCAGGCCGCTGCGCCACCCGGCCTCCAGGCCCTCCAGGGCGGCGGGGCGGCCAGTGGCCTGCGAGAGCTGGGCCACGACGAGGTTCCGGGCCCAGTGCGTGGAGAGCAGCGAGGGCAGGGCGGCCACCAGGACCAGCAGGAACAGCAGGACGGCGGCCAGGACCAGCGCCGCGCGCAGCGCCCAGCGCGGTCGGGTCCGGGGTCGGGGTTGGGATTCTGCTGGCTTTTCAGCGTCGTTGGACATGGCTGCTCCGCGAGGACGCTCCGCTTTGGCCGCCGGAAAGCGGCACGGGAGCCATACCAATATTTTGCAAGAATCAATTGGCTCTTGCAACCGTTAACTGCAAGGACCTTGGCCTGGCTTTTGCTCACAGGGAGGCCTACCCCCTGTGGCGAAAGGAGCGAATGCCGTGATACCCAAGAACACATCCCTCAAGATCGCATGTGGAATCAGCCTGTTGGGCCTTATCTTTGGCCTCTGTCTCATGGCCCTGGCCGGGCTGGGGCCGGAATCGGCCCAGCTTAAGGGTGCATCGTCTTTGCAAAAATGTATTTTGGACTATGCGATGCTGTTGGGCCTGCTGGCTGTGCTCGGCTTCGGCGGCGTGGCCGCTGCCGTCATCGTGGCGGCCGGGCGAAATGCCGTTCGTTTGCAGCCGGGCCTTGCCGGGCTGTCCGGGCATGCATCGAAGCAGGCCTCGGCGACGTTTGTGAACGCGTCTGACAATATTGTCGACCTCTGTGCCGCGCTTGATGTTACTGTCAAATCCATTGACGAAATGCGGCAGGAGAACCGGAACCTCCAGGCCAGCCTGGCCGAGGCCGAGGCCGCCGTTGCCGCCGCCCAGGCCCGCACCGTGGAGGTGCGCGAGAAGGCCGAGGAGTCGCGCCGTGGCGGGCTGCTCTCGGCCTCCAAAACCCTGGGCAAGTCCATCGAGGGCATCCACGGCGCCAGCGACAACCTGCTGGCCCTGTCGCGCAACGCCGGGTCCGGGGCCCAGGAGCAGCAGCGCCTGGTGAGCGAGGTGGCCTCGGTGATGGACGGGCTGAACTACGCCGTGGGCCAGATGAGCGACCGTTCCTCGGATGCGGTGCTCCAGGCCCAGGAGGCCCAGGGCAAGGCGCGCTCCGGCGCGCAGGTGGTGGAGCAGACCGTGGACGCCATCCGCCAGGTGGAGCGCAAGGCCGAGGACCTGGCCGCCGTGGTGCGCGAGCTGGGCAGCCAGGCCCTGGCCGTGGAGAAGATCATGGAGGTCATCAGCGACATCGCCGACCAGACCAACCTGCTGGCCCTGAACGCAGCCATCGAGGCGGCGCGGGCGGGCGAGGCCGGGCGCGGCTTCGCCGTGGTGGCCGACGAGGTGCGCAAGCTGGCCGAAAAGACCATGAACGCCACCCGCGAAGTGGCCCAGCGCATCGAGGGCATCCAGAACGGCGTGGAGCGCACCGAGCAGGACATGCGGGAGACGGCCCACCGCGTGGAGCAGGCCGTGGACCTGGCCCAGAGCTCGGGCGCGTCCCTGGAGGAGATCGTAGGCTTGGCCGGGGACACGGCCCGGCACATCGACGACATCGCCCACGACGCCCGCAGGCAGGCGGACATGAGCGCGCAGATCAGCGCCATCGTGCGCAAGGTCAGTGCCATCAGCGAAGAGAGCTACGAGGGAGCGCAGAACTCCATGGAGGCCGTGGGCGGGCTGCTGGAGCGCGTGGTGGCCCTGGAGGCCATGAACTCGGTGTTCCAGCTCATCGGCGACGGCGGCGTGCAGCGAACGGTGGAGGAACTGGCCGCCAGCCCGGCCATCGTGTCCATGCGGCGCGAGGCCCAGGAGGCCAGCATGACCGAGGCCATGCGCAGGCACGCGGCCATCGAGCTTCTGTACCTTACCGACGCGCGCGGTCGCCAGGGCGTGAGCAACATCGGCCGGGGCAGGCTGGGCATTGAGGCCGACGCCAGCGCCCTGGGCCGCGACTGGTCCTCGCGCCCGTGGTTCAAGCAGCCCATGGAGCTTGGCGGCACCGTGGTCTCTGAGGTCTATGTCTCCAGCGCCACCGGCGAGAACTGCATCACCGTGTCCACGCCCGTGCGGGGCGAGGGCGGGATCATCGGCCTGCTGGCCGCGGACATCAACCTGGGCAAGGCCATCCAGAATGGCGGCAAGGCCTGCTAGCGCGGGCGTGATCGAAAAAGAAAAGGCTCCGGGCGACCGGAGCCTTTTTGTTTGGCCGCCCGGGCCGGGCTACTTGGGCAGGATGACGCCGCAGGCCACGCGCCCGCCGGAGTTGCCCGTGGGCTGGGTGGTGAAGTCGTCGGGCGCGGCGTGGATGATGAGCCCGCGCTTGAGGATGCTGCCGGGGCCGTCGCCCAGGGTGATGCCGTCCATCACCGCCTCGAACCTGGCGCTGCCGCCTGCGCCCGCAACCAGCATGGGCAGGTCCCCGGCGTGGTGGCCGGGCTTGGCCGGGTCGCCGTGGGGCTTGCCGAAGGGGTTGAAGTGCCCGCCCGCGCTGGTGGCGTCCGGGGCGCTGCAGTCGCCCTTGTCGTGGATGTGGAAGCCGTGGGCGCCGGGGGTAAGGCCAGTGGCCGTGCCGGAGATGCGCACCAGGGCTCCCTCCTGCGCGAAGGTGAACACGCCCGAGGCCGTGTTGCCCTTGGTGGGCTTCAGGACCGCCTCGGCCACGGGGCCCTTGCCCGCGCAGGCGGCGAGGCTCAGCAGTGCGGCGAACAGGATTGCTTTGCGCATGGTGTCCTCCAGGGGGTTGTGCGACCGCGAAAGCGGCCTGGCTTGGCCTCTGGATAGCACCACACGGATTTTTGGGAAACAAAAAATGCCGCGCGGGCGACCGGTGCCGCGTTCTGCAGAGGAAAAAGAGAAGGGGTCGCGCCTGTTCTGGTGCAACCCCTTGAAATCTGTGGCGGGCAATAGGTGATTCGAACACCTGGCCTTCGGCTCCGGAGGCCGACGCTCTATCCAGCTGAGCTAATTGCCCGCAAGGAGGCTGTAGCTACCGTTTCGGCTTCGGGCTGTCAAGGCGAAAGGCCTACAGCCCGAGGTTGGCCAAAAGGTCGTCCACGGAGTCCTGGTTGGTCTCCAGCTGCGGGCCCTTGAGGGTGGAGAGCTGGCTCTTGGCCTTGGCCTGGACGTGCTGATAGTCGGCCTGCTCCTCGGGCGCCTCGCTGCGCGCCTTGATCATCAGGCCCGTGGTCATGTACACGTCCAGCACGATCTTCTCGATCTTCTTGATGGTCTCCACGATGATTTTGATGCGCTGGCCCGTGAGGTCCTGGAAGCTCAGGGTGGTCATGATGCTCATGAGGTCCTGGCTCAGCACGCCGTTGATCTCGGCCAGCTTCTCGCGCTCGGCCTTGGAGACTCCGCCCCGCTCGAAGGACTTCACGATGCCCCCCAGCGTGTCCGACATGCTCTGCAGGTTCTCGATGGTGTCGATGATCTTCACCGTGGCGGCCTCGGTGGTCTGCATGATGGCGTCGAGCTGGTTGGATGCGCGGCTGAACAGCTCGTTGGGATCTTCCGCGATGACAGGAGCGCTGCCGCTGGCCTTGGCCAACTTGATCTCCTGGTAGATGTCCTTGAAGCCCTTCTGCAGGTCCTCGTTGACGCGGCGGTAGAACTCCCCCTCCAAAATGGCGCTGGAGAGCCGCTTGGAGATCTCCTCCTGCACGGCGGAGGTGATGGCCTCGCGCAGGTCGGCGGTGAGCTGGTCCACCACCTTCTGCATCATGCCGCGAAGCATGAGGTTGTCTTCGGTCATTCGCTTGTCTCCAGAGGGGGGCGGGTATTTAGGCCAGGTCGTTCTCGTTCATGTCCAGGACCATGGCGCGCACGGGGCAGACGCGGGTGCACATGCCGCAGGCCGTGCAGGCGTCCACGTCGAAGGTGACGAGCCGGGACTTGGGATCGACGCTGAGCGCCCTGGTGCGGCAGAGCGAGGTGCACAGGCCGCAGTGCATGCACAGGTCCTCGTCGCGGAAGATCTTCTGGGAGGCTGGGGTGATCTTGACCCCGTTCTCCTTCAGGTAGCTCATGCCCTTGTGGAAATCGATCTCCCGGCCGGTGATCTCCAGGGTCAGGGTGCCGTCGTTGCGCGGGGAGATGTCAGCCTTGAGGATGTTGAAGCTCAAGTTGAACAAAAGCGCAAGGTTGCACACAACCGGACGCCCGGAGGCCTCCGGCGGGAAGGACAGGTACACGATCTTGCGGAAGCCGTTGGTTTCTTCCTTCATGGGGTCCTCGATTCTGCTGTGGCCGGTTTTGGGCCGGGCTATTTCTGTTCCTTGAGGAACTGCTTGGCGCGGGTGGCTTCCGGGTCCTTGGGGAAGCGGCTGATGAGATCCTCAAGCACCGCGCGGCCCGCCTTGTCCTTGCCGATCTTGTAGAAGGCCATGCCCTGCTTGAGGATGGCGGCCTTGTACTTGGGGCTGGACTTGTACTTCTCGATGACCTCCTGGTAGGCCAGCACGGCCTTGCCGTAGTCCTGGAGGTTGTAGGCGCTCTCGCCCACCCAGAAGATGGCGCTGGAGGTGTTGGGGTGCTTCTTGAAGGTGGTGACGAACTCCGAGTAGTACTGGCGCGACTCCTCGTACTTCTTGGCCTTGAAGGCGGCATCGGCCTTGGCGAACAGGGCCTCGGCGGTGCCGGACTTGTCGGCCTCGGCCTTGGGGGCGTCTTCCTTGGGTTCGGGCTTGCCGGCGGTCTTGGCCTCGGGCTTCTTGCCCTTGTCGTCGGCCTTGGCCTTGCCCTTGTCCGGGGCCGGGGCGGCCTCGGCCTGGGGCGCGGGCGCGGCGCCGGAGTCCACGTCCAGGCCGAACTGGCTGGACAGGGCGGTCTTGATGTTCTGCAGGTCCTTGGCCATGTCCGTGATGCTGGGGCCGCCCGCCTGGGAGCTGGTGAGCGTGTTGAAGCGCATGGTCAGGGTGTCCAGCTTCTCGTTGAGCTTGGCCACCTGCACGCGCATGGACTCCAGCTCCGCCCAGGTGTTGGCCTGCCGGGCCTGCACCGGCGAGGTGGATTTCTGGATCTCGTCGCGCAGGGCCTCCTGGCTTTTGGCCAGGTCCTCCTCAAGGCGCTGGATGGTCTTGCGGCTCTCCTGGCGGTCGCGGTAGGCCTGATTCTGGACGGACTCCAGGTCCGTCTTGGTGGCGCAGCCGCCAAGGAAGACGGCGGGGACCAGGGCCGCGAGGAGGCAGAGAACGGGCTTCATGGAGTGCTTCACGCGCATCAGAGTTTCCTCCCTCTTTTCCTTCCGAACAACAGATACGCCAGACCACCGAAAAAGGGAACCAGCACCGCCAGCTGGAGCCAGCCCAGCTTGGCGTTGCTGGAGCCGAAGTCGCGGTTGAAGGCATCCCAGATGGCGTAGATGCTGATGCCCGCGAACAGGCCGATGCCGCCGAAGATGGCCAGAAGCTGGCCTGTGCTGTATGCCTGGAACAGGGAGAGCATTGGCGGACTCCGTGTGGCGGCCCTAGGCCGCGGGGTTCTTTTTCGCCCGGGTTTCCCGGCGGTTTTGCTGGTACATGGAGATGAGCACGGCGAACGCGCCGCAGGTGATGGCGATGTCCGCCACGTTGAAGGCGGGCCAGTGGTAGTCGCCCACGTAGAAGTCCAGGAAGTCGACCACGTGGCCGAAGCGCAGGCGGTCGATGAGGTTGCCCAGGGCCCCGCCCAGAATGCCGCCCAGGCCCCAGATGAAGAAGCGGTCGCCCTTGTTGGCGGTGATGAGCAGGTGGTAGATGAAGCCCACGGCCAGGATGGTGACGGCCACGAAGAAGCCGATCTGCCAGTTGCTGTCCGGATTGTTCAAGAACCCGAAGGCCGCGCCCTTGTTCAGCACGTGCACCAGGTTGAAGAACCCCGGAATGACGGGATCCGTGGCCCAGAGGGTGTACTTGGCCTGGACCATCGCCTTGGTGAGCTGGTCCGGCACGATGATGCAGGCCGCCAGGATGGCCGCCGTCTTGAGCCTGGAGTCCATCTACAGCCCCTGGATCACTTTCGTGCAGCGCGGGCAGATTTCCGGGTGCGCGGAGTCGGAGCCGAGGTTCTCCTCGTAGCGCCAGCAGCGCTGGCACTTGGCGCCCGGGGCCTTGGCCACGGCGACCTTGAGGCCCTTGACCTCCTCGGAGGCATAGGCGCCCTCCGGGGCCTCGGCGAAGGGCTTCACCTCCACCTTGGACACTATGAGGAACTCCAGCAGGTCCAGGCCCTTGACGGCAAGGGCCTCGGCGGCGTCGCCCTCGGCGAAGAGGGTCACGTGGGTGTCCAGGGAGTGGCCCACCTCTCCGGCTTTGCGGAAGGGCTCGATGGCGCCCGTCACCTCGCCGCGGATGGCCAGCAGGAGCTCGAAGGCCTGGCGCTCGTTCTCGGCCATGGCCGGAGCGCCCTCGGGCAGGCGCATGGAGAACACGGAAGCACCGCCGGGGCGGTGCGCCTCCGGCAGGTAGCCGTAGGCCTCCTCGGCGGTGAAGGAGAGCACCGGGGCCATGTCGTGCAGCATGCACAGCAGCGCCCGCCAGAGCACGGTCTGGGCGCTTTTGCGCTCCAGCCCCGCGCCCACGTAGAGGCGGTCCTTGATGATGTCGAGATAGAAGGCCGAGAGGTCCGTGACGCACAGGTTGTGCAGGGTGTGGTAGACCTTGTGGAACTCGAAGCTCTCGTAGGCCTCGGCGATGGTCTTGTGGCGGCGCTCCACGAGGTCGAGCGCGAAGCGGTCCAGGGGCAGCATGGTCTCCGGGGCAACGCTGTCCGTGGCCGGGTCGAAGTCCGCCAGGTTGCCCAAGAGGAAGCGCGCGGTGTTGCGGATGCGGCGGTAGGCGTCCACCAGGCGGCTTAGGATCTCATCGGAGATGCGCACGTCCTCCTGGTAGTTCACGGCCGACACCCACATGCGCAGGATCTCAGCGCCGTGCTTGTCGATGATCTCCTGGGGGGCGATGACGTTGCCGATGGACTTGCTCATCTTGCGGCCCTCGCCGTCCACCACGTAGCCGTGGGTGAGCACGGCCTTGTACGGCGGGGCGTTGCGGGTGCCGACGGAAGCCAAAAGCGAGCTGTGGAACCAGCCGCGATGCTGGTCAGAGCCTTCCAGGTACAGGTCGGCCGGGCAGGAGAGCTCGGGGCGCTGCTCCAGCACGGCGGCGAAGCTGGTGCCCGAGTCGAACCACACGTCCAGGATGTCCGTCTCGCGGCGCCAGTGCCCACGGCCGCACTTGGGGCATTTCAGGCCAGCAGGCACGATGTCCTCCAGCGGAGCCTCGAACCAGTAGTCGCAGCCCGTGCGGTGCTGGGCGAACTTCTCCACCACGCCCATGACCCAGGGGGTCTCGAAGTAGGCCTCGTCGCAGTCCTCGCAGATGAGCGCCACGATGGGCACGCCCCAGTTGCGCTGGCGCGAGATGCACCAGTCCGGGCGGTTCTCGATCATGTTGGCGATGCGCTCCTCGCCCCAGGTGGGGATCCAGCGCACGTCTTCGTGGATGGCCTTGAGCGCTTTCTTGCGCAGGTCGTTGGCCTCCATGGAGATGAACCACTGGGTGGTGGCGCGGAAGATCACCGGCTCCTTGCAGCGCCAGCAGTGCGGGTAGGAGTGGCTGATTTTCTCCTGCGCCAGCAGGTTGCCCACCTGCTTGAGCTTCTCGATGACCTTGGGGTTGGCCTCGAACACGGTGAGCCCGGCGAAGAACTCCACGTCGGTGAGGAAGCGGCCCGCGTCGTCCAGGGGCGAGTAGACCTCCAGGCCGTACTTGAGGCCCACGTCGTAGTCCTCGCGCCCGTGGCCCGGGGCGGTGTGCACGCAGCCGGTGCCCGCGTCGAGGGTCACGTGCTCGCCCAGGATGATGGGCGACTTGCGCTTGTAGAAGGGGTGGGTGGCCTCCAGGCCTTCCAGCCTAGTGCCGGGCACGGTGGCCAGCACCTTGGGGCTGTCCCAGCCGAAGATCTCCGCGCAGGGGGCCAAGAGGCGCGCGGCCATGACGTAGATGTTGCCGCCGGCCTCGGCCAGCACGTAGTCGAACTCCGGGTGCACGGCCACGGCCATGTTGTCCGGCAGGGTCCAGGGGGTGGTGGTCCAGATGACCACGAAGGTCTTGGCCGGGTCGTACTTGGCGCTGGCCGGCAAGAGCTCCTTCACGCGCTTGTCGGTGAGCGGGAAGCGCACGAAGATGGAGGGCGAGGAGTGGTCGCCGTACTCCACCTCGGCCTCGGCCAGGGCGGTGTGGCAGGAGCAGCACCAGTAGATGGGCTTCTTGCCCCGGACCACGCTGCCCTTGTCCATGAAGTTGCCCAGCTCGCGCGCCGTGGCGGCCTCGTACTTGGGGTCCAGGGTCATGTAGGGCTTGTCCCAGGTGCCCAGCACGCCCAGGCGCTTGAACTCGCCGCGCTGGATGTCCAGGAACTTCAGGGCGTATTCGCGGCAGAGCTTGCGCACCACCACCGCCGGGAGCTCCTTCTTCTTTTTCTTGAGCTCCGTCTCCACCTTGTGCTCGATGGGCAGGCCGTGGCAGTCCCAGCCGGGCACGTACTCGGCCTTGAGCCCCGCCATGTTGCGCGACTTGACCACGATGTCCTTCAGGACCTTGTTCATGGCCGTGCCCATGTGGATGTGGCCGTTGGCGTAGGGCGGTCCGTCGTGCAGCACGTAGGTGTTCCGACCCTCGTTGGCGGAGACCATCTGGTTGTAGGCGTCGATCTGCGCCCAGAACTTCAGGGTCTCGGGCTCCTTCTGCTTCAAGTTGGCCTTCATGGGAAAGCCGGTCTGCGGCAGCTTGAGGGTGCTCTTGTAGTCGCTCATGTCCTTTGGGACCTCCGGTGGGGCGTGTTGAAACCGGCGCCCAGAAGGCGCCGGGGATGCGGAACGCGGTAGCTTGGTCCAGAGCGGCCCGGAAGTCAAGCCGCAGGCCGGAGGCTACGTACGGCGGCCTACTTGGTCTTGTGGGTGTACACGCCGTCCCAGCCCTCGCCCGGGGGTTCCTCGGCCAGGTGCTCGCAGCGCTCCCTGTACATGGCGCAGAGGATCTCCTCGAAGCCCTGGGCCCCCAGCTCGGCGAAGATGCCCGCGGCCTCGGCGAAGCGCTGGGCCTTGTACGCGGCCAGGGCCTCCTGGTAGCGGCTGAAGCCCTCGTCCCTGGCCTGGCGCGCCTCGTGTGTCATGGCCGTGTAGATGGTGATGGGCTCGTTCTTGCCCTTCACGCGGACGCTGTCCATCTCCACGTATGCGTACTCGTCGCCGCAGGCCTCCTTCATGGCCTGGCTCACAAGCAGCACCTGCCCGTAGAACTTGGTCAGGCTCTCCAGGCGCGAGGTCAGGTTCACGTTGTCGCCGATGAGCGTGTAGTCGAACAGGTCCGCCGAGCCCATGTTGCCCACGCGCACCCGGCCGCAGTGCAGGCCCACGCCGATCTTGATGGTGAGCCCGAACTTGGTCTGGAAGCCCTCGTTGAGCACGTGGATGTGGTCGAGCATCTCCAGGGCCGAGGACATGGCCCTCTTCTGGTGCTCCGGCACGTCCACCGGCGCGTTCCAGAAGGCCATGATGGCGTCACCGATGAACTTGTCCAGGGTGCCCATGTTGCTGCTGATGAGGTGCGTCATGGGGGTCAGGTAGTCGTGCAGCAGGTCCGTCACCTGGGTGGGGGTGAGCTTCTCGCTCATGGTGGTGAAGCCGCGCACGTCCGAGAACATGACGGTGACTTCCTTCTCCTGGCCCTGCAGGCTCAAGGACTCCGGGGATTCGTAGATCTGCTTGATCACCGCCGGGGCAAGATAGTGCGAGAACGCGCCGTGGATGAACTTCTTCTGCTTTTCCTCGCGCCAGAACTTGAGCAGGGTGAGCAGGGCGAAGTTGCCGCCCAGGATGATGTAGGCATACAGGGGCGAGATGTAGACCCGGGCGTTAGCCATGAGGTAGGCGCTGCCCTCCCACAGGCCCACGGCCATGCCCGCCAGCGGCAGCACGACCCAGACCGCGCGGGCCCAGGTGACGAGCAGGGTGATGACGATGCCCGCCAGGATGGTGGCGAAGAGCTCCACCGCCGGGGCGTAGTCCGGAATGGACAGGAAGTCCTGGGTGAGGATGTTGTCCACGATGGTGGCGTGGGTCTCCACCCCGGGATACACGGCGGTGAAGGGCGTGGCGCGCAGGTCCTTCAGGCCCGCGGCCGAGGTGCCGATGAACACGATCTTGCCTTCCAGCGAGCCCGGGGCCAGGCGGCCCTCCAGGATGTCCACGGCGCTCAGGTACGGGAACCTGCCCCCGCCGCCCCGGTAGTTCACCAGCATCTGCCCGGCGCGGTCCAGGGGCACCACGCTGCCGCCGTAGCGCAAGGAGTTCGTGCCCTGGGTGTCCATCTTGAGCAGCATGTTGCTGTCGCCCGCGGCCTCCATGAGAGTGGCCAGGGCCAGGCTGGGGTAGATCTGGCCGTCGTGGTGGATGAGCAGGGCCACGCGGCGCAGGATGCCGTCCGGGTCCGGGGTGGCGTTGAAGAAGCCCGTGGCCTTGGCCGCGCCCGCCAGCACCGGCAGCGGGCACACCGCGCCCAGGGCCGAGTGCAGGGCCCGCTCCGGCGCCGGGGCCCCAGGCTCGGCGAGCACGGCCACCTGGGCTGGCTTGATGAGGCAGTCCCCGGCCTGGACCTGCTGGTCGGCCTCGGCCCTAGAGAAGGAGAAGTAGAAGCCCAGGACGTAGGGCTTGCCGTTCAGCACGTTCGCCAGCAGCGCGTCGTTGTCCTCCAGGCCCTTGGGCAGGCCCTGGAAGTCCACGTCGAGCATGAGTTCCTTCTTCATCTGGCGCTTCAAGAGGGCCGGGGAGGTGCGGTCGGCCTCGGCCAGCACCACGTCCATGCCCACGGCCAGCGCTCCGGCGGCGCGGATCTTCTCCAGCAGCAGGGCCACGCGGTAGCGCGGCCAGGGCCACTGGCCCAATTCGGCCAGGCTCTTCTCGTCGATGTCCACGATGACGGGCACGCCGGAGGTCTTGTCCGTGTGCTGGCGGCGCAGCAGAACGTCGTAGATGCGGTAGTCCAGAAAGCGCAGGGTGGCGGGCTGGATGATGTACAGGGTGGCCATGAGCAGGGAGGCGGCGAAGCCGCAGGCGAGGAGGATGCTCTTGTCGCTCTTCAGGCGCTTCCACAATGTCTTGAGCATGGTCCCCCCCGACTCTTGTGTGGTGTGGACCGCGTTCGCCCGCCACGGCGGAACACGGTCATAACTCTTGCTAAAAGCGAAAAGATGTGCTTATTAATTGCTGAAGATAAGGCAGAAATGCGGCACGGGGCTGGTGCTGTCAAAGCATTACAGGAGAATTCCGGCTTTGAAAAGAATGCCTGTGATGAAAAAAATTCTGGGAACGCTCGCGGTTGTCGTTGCCTTGAGCGTGGCCGCCCCTGCCGCCTTCGCGGCGGAGGAGCAGCAGGCCAAGCCCGCGCCCCAGGGCTTCCACACCACCCTCAAGGCCGCCGTGGCCGAGCTTGTGCAGACCCACGACCGGGTCAAGGCCCTCGAGGCCGCCTTCGCCGCCGCGGGCCACAACCTGGAGCGCGCCAAGGGCCTCTGGTATCCGCGCCTCACCGGCCAGGTTGACGCGGGCCAGGAGGACATCGACAAGGCCGGGGCCGCCGCCACCAGCAAGTACCGCAACGTCCAGACCCTCTCCGCCAACCAGCTCCTGTACGATTTCGGCGGCACGCCGGGCGCCATCGCCCAGGCCCGGGGCCAGCGCAGCGAGGCCGAGGCCAAGCTGGAGCAGGTGCGCCAGGAGATCGCCATCCAGGGCGTCAGCGCGTACCTGGGCGTCATCCGCGCCCGGGAGATGCTGCGCTACGCCGTCCGCTCCGAGGAGAACATCAAGACCCTCTCCGGCATGCAGGAGGCGCTGGTGGAGCGCGGCGTGGGCCTGTCCTACGAGGAACTCCAGATCAAGGCCCAGCTTTCCGGCGCCCAGGCCCACCGCGTGAACTCCGAGCGCGGGCTCACCAGCGCGCGCAACAATTTCCGTTCCGTGTACGGCGTGGACCTGACCCAGGAGCAGATCGACAACCTGGTCCTGCCCGCCCTGCCGCAGAAGTCCATGCCCTCGGACCTGCCCCCGGCCATCGACAAGGCCCTGGCGGAGAATCCCTTCCTGGTGGAACTCAAGCATGCGCTGGAGTCCCGCCAGGGCGACCAGGCCGCGCGTGAGTCGAACATGTATCCCAAGTTCGAGGCCGTGGCCGAGGCCCAGCGCAAGGAGAACGACCAGGGCGAGAAGAGCGTGCGCACCGAGGGCCGCGCCGGACTGCAGGTGTCCTACACCCTGTTCTCCGGCTTCCGCGACCTGGAGAGCGTGCGCGCCTCCAAGAGCGAGGTGACGTCCGTGCGCAAGCAGATCCTGGACCGCCGCCGCACCGTGGAGGAGAAGGTCCGCAACGCCTGGAACGACCTGACCACCCTGCGCAAGAACATCGACCTGTACACCAACCAGGCCAACATCACCTGGTCGTTCCTGGAGCTGGTCAAGAAGAAGAAGGCCCTGGGCGGCGAGGTGAACCTGCTGGACATCCTGGTGGGCGAGCGCGACTACATCAAGGCCACCAGCGACAAGGTCACCGCCGAAATCGACCACATCACCTCGGCCTACACACTGCTGTACCAGATGGGCCAGATCTCCCCGGATGTCGTGGAGAACTGAGCCGACCACCCCCTCGGGACCGGCCGCCTGCCGCCGCGCCCCGGGCCACGCCACCGCTGCTGACGGTCGGCCATGAAAGAACTGCTCCGCCGCTTCTCCCTGCGTCCCAGGCTGGCCTGGGAACTCATGCTGGCCTCCTTCTTCGCCAACCTCATGTCCATGGCCTCGCCGGTGTACGTCATCATGGTGCTCAACCGGTACATCGGCTACGGGTTCGACGGCACCCTGGTGACCCTGACCTTCGGCGTGCTCATCGCCTCGGCCCTGGGCTTCGGCTTCGGCGAGGTGCGCACCCGCCTGGCCGGGGCCGTGAGTCTGAACCCGGACCGGGAGCTCTCCGAGCGCACGCTCATGGCCCTGGCCCGCGCCCGGCTCACAGCGCTGCAGCGCGTGCCCGCCGCCAGGCAGCAGGAGGTGCTGGGGCACCTGCAAACCGTGCAGGGCGCCTTCGACGCCTCGGGCATCTCCAGCGTGGCCGACGCGCCCTACCTTGCCCTGTACCTGCTGGCCATCCTGCTCCTAAGCCCGCTGCTGGCGTTCTTCACCCTTGTGGCCATAGCGCTCACGGCCTTTTTCACCCTGCACAGCATGCGCCAGGGCGACGAGGACAACGCGCGCCTGCGCGAGGAGGCCATGGCCCAGCGCGGGCTTTTGTCCACGGCCCTGGCCGGGGCGGAGACCGTGCGCGCCTTCCTGGGCCTCGGCTTCCTGCAGCGTGCCTGGACCGCGCGCATGAAGTCCCAGGCCGAGGCCAGCCAGACGGCCGAGGCCAACAAGAGCCGGGGCAAGCGCCGCATCGAGGCGGTCTCGGTGCTGCTGCGCGTGGGCGTGTACGCCATCGGCGCCATGCTGGCCGTTGCCGGCGACATGAGCGTGGGCGCGCTCATCGGCGTGAGCATCCTCTCGGGCAAGGCCATGCAGGTGAGCACGGGCTTTTTGCAGTCCTTCCTGGCCATGCACAAGGCCGAGGAGGCGGGCAGGCAGCTGGCCGAGTTCCTGACCCTGCCCCTGGAGCCGCTCTCGGGCACGGCCATGCGCGAGTACGCCGGGCGCCAGGAATTCGTGGGCGTGGGCTTCGCCTATGCTGGAACCACCAACCCGGTGTTCGAGAACCTGAGCTTCCGCCTGGAGGCGGGCACCATCCTGGCCGTGACGGGCAACAACGGCTCGGGCAAGTCCACCTTCTGCAAGCTTTCCGCCGGTCTGCTCGACCCGGGCCGGGGGCAGATCCTGGCCGACGGCATCGACCTGCGGCAGCTGGCCCCGGACTGGTGGCGGCGGCAGGTGCTCTACCTGCCCCAGGAGCCCACCTTCCTGAACGGCACCATCCGCGAGAACATCCTGCTCTCCGTGGTTGAGCCCGAGGCCGAGGGCGTCAACGAGCGCCTGAACGAGGCCATCCGCGCGGCCAGCCTGCGCCGGTTCCTGGACGTGAGCCGCACCGGCCTGGACACGGACCTGGTTGACGGCGGGCGGACCCTGCCCGTGGGCATCCGCAAGCGCGTGGCCCTGGCCCGGGCGCTGATGCACCAGGGGCGGCTGGCGGTGTTCGACGACCCCACCGAGGGCCTGGACGCCGAGGGCATGCAGGCGGTGTACGCCGTGCTCAACGCCCTGGCCAGGCAGGGCTGCACCATCGTCGTGGCCACCGCCGACGCCAACATCCTCAAGGCCGCCACCCACGTGCTGGACATGAACGCCAAGCCCACCCCGGCGCTGGGCGCCGTGCGCCGCGCCAAGCAGGAGGAGGACGCCTGATGGCCGAGCCCGGCGCGCCCCTCATCGATCCCCGGCAGGAGACCCGGGAACTGGACATCCTGCTGGCCGCGCACCGCAGGTTCCTGTACCTGTGCCTGTGCCTGTTCGTGGCCGGGCTGGCCTGGTCCGTGCTTTGCTCCCTGGATATCGTCAGCGAGGCCGTGGGCGAGGTTATTCCGCGCACAAAGGTCAAGAAGATCCAGCACCTGGAAGGCGGCATCGTGCGGGAGATCCTGGTGCGCGAGGGCGACCGGGTCAAGGCCGACCAGCCGCTCATCGTGCTCGACGCCGCCGCTGCGGACTCCAACGCCCAGGAGCTGGACGTGCGCATCGCCGCGCTGCAGATCGAGACCCTGCGCCTGGAGGCCGAGTCCAAGGACCTGCCGGAGCCGAATTTCCCGCCCGAACTCATCGAGAAGCACCGCGACCTGGTGGAGCAGGCCCGCAACCTGTTCTCGGCCAGGCGCAAGCGCCTGCAGTCGGACGTCGCCACCCAGGAGGGCAGGGTGCGCCAGCGCGAGCAGGACATCCGCGAGACCGCCGCGCGCCTGGACAACCTGCGCCGCAACCTGCCTCTGGTGCAGCGCCAGGTGCAGCGCAGCGAGGAACTCATCCGCGAGCGGCTGATCAAGGAGGACGAGCTGCTGGCCCGGCGCAAGGAGCTGAACAACACCTTGAGCGCCATCAACGAGAACAGCGCCGCGCTCTCCCGCGCCACGGCCGCCCTGGCCGGGTCCAAGGAAGAGCTGGCCCACGCCCAGGACGCCTACCGCGAGGAGGTGGAGAACGAGCTGAAGAAGGTCCAGCGCGAGCACATGGAGCTTTCCCAGCGGCAGCGCAAGTTCCACGACAGTCAGGACCGCACCACCCTGCGCGCGCCCGAGGACGGCATCGTCAAGAGCCTGAGCGTGGTCAGCGTGGGCGAGGTCATCCAGCCCGGCGTCACCGTGGCCGAGGTGGTGCCCGTGGGCGACAAGCTTGTGGTGGAGGCGCACCTGCCCATCCAGGACATCGGCTACGTGCACAACGGCCAGCGCGCCGTGGTCAAGCTGGCCTCGCGCGATGCCAGGCGCTTCGGCAACATCGAGGGCAAGGTCATCGGCGTGAGCCCGGATGCCGTGACCCAGACCACACCGGCCGGCGTGAACACCTACTACAAGGTGCTGGTGGAGACCGAGCAGGACCACTTCTCGCGCAAGTCCAACCGCTACGACCTGTTCCCCGGCATGCGCGTCATCGTGGGCATCCACATCGGCAAGCGCTCGGTGCTGGGCTACTTCCTCGATCCCTTCATCGACGCCATGAGCGGCTCCCTGCAGGAGCGCTAGCCCCCCAGCCCGGTCCCACAACGCCCAAGACCCCCTTTCGGGGGTACGCGTTCATCAAAGTTTTCAGGTGTCTAGGCCGGTTGATCCAGGGCCAGGCCGCTCATCTTCTTGATGGAGGCGGAGAGCTTCAGGATCTCGTCCTGGGGGATCTTGCGCAGCACCTTGTTGCTGGTGCTGTCCACGATCTCCACCTGGACCTCCGCGCTGTTGCCCTCAAGCAGGCGGATCTTGAGCCTCGAGCCGCTGGAGTCCAGCTTCTCGGCGAGCTGCTGCGCGGTGAACAGGGCCTGGGTCTTGTCGGCCGTGGCGGCGACCTTGCGGGAGTGCTCATCCACAAGGCTGGCGGCGGCCTGGCTTTCCGCCTGGACCTGGCTGGCCGAGGCGCCCTTGCCGGGGGAGGGGGCTGCGGCCCCGCTGACAGGGGTCAACCCCTGCCTGACATCCGTGTCCGAGGGGTAAATGTTCATGGCGGCGTCCTCTCTCGTTGTGGTGGTCAGAAGAACGGCGGAACCGTCCTTACGCCCACTGTATCGGCGCGCCTGAAGCGAATCTTTAGGGGCGGGCCCCAAAATAACGGATTTTGCCCGGGAATTGCGCAGTTGCGGCACTCTCCACAGCCTGGCGTCACTCCCGGAACTGCCCCAGGTAGGCCCCGTAACCCTGGGCTTCCATCTCCGCCTGGGGCACGAAGCGCAGGGCTGCGGAGTTGATGCAGTAGCGCCGGTGCGTGGGCGCCGGGCCGTCCGGGAACACGTGGCCCAGGTGGCTGTCGGCCAGCCTGCTGCGCACCTCGGTGCGGCGCGCCAGCAGGGAGTCGTCCACGAGCTCCACCAGGTTGCCGGGCTCCAGGGGCCGGGTGAAGCTGGGCCAGCCCGTGCCGGAGTCGAACTTGTCGCGGGAGCTGAACAGGGGCTCGCCGGAGACCACATCCACGTAGATGCCCTTGGCCTTGTGCGCCGCGTACTCGTTGGCAAAGGGCGGCTCGGTGCCGTTCTCGCGGGTAACGCGGTACTGCAGGGGGCTGAGCCGGGCGCGCAGCTCGGCCTCCGTGGGCCGGGTCCAGGGCTCCGGGCGGCGCAGCACGTCGATGGTGAGCTCCGCCTCCTCGCCCCACAGGGCGCGCAGGGTCTGGACCCTGCCGCAGTGCGCCCTGTAATGGGCGTAGCGCGTGGGGTTCTGTTCGAAGAAGCGCAGGTGGTAGCCCTCGGCGGGGTGGAAGGTGGTGTGGGGCAGGATCTCTGTGACCACGGGGCGGGAAAGGCGGCGCGAGGCCTCCAGGCGGGCCCGGGAGGCCTCGGCCACGCGGCGCTGGTCCTCGTCGTGCACGAAGATGGCCGTGCGGTATTGCGGGCCCCGGTCGCAGAACTGGCCGCCGGGGTCCGTGGGGTCGATGTGCCGCCAGAACCATTCCACTAGGTCGGCATAGGGCAGAACTGCGGGGTCAAAGCGCGCCTGCACGGCCTCCAGGTGGCCAGTAGAGCCGGTGCTGACCTGCTCGTAGGTGGGGTTGGGCTCGGTGCCGCCCGCGTAGCCGCTGGTGGCCTGGACGACGCCGGGCACCTTGAGCAGGTCGGCCTCCAGGCACCAGAAGCAGCCGCCCGCGATGGTGGCCAGGGAAAGGTTGTCGGCGCTCATGCCGCCTCCCGGCGTGTCGGTGCACGCCCTGTGTGAGTTTCTGTGGGCCAGGATGGAAGGGTAGGGCGGATTCGGGCGCAGTCAACACCGCGCGCCGGGCGCGAAAAGAAAGAACCGGCAGGGTTGACCCTGCCGGTTCTTCTTGGGGAAAAGTGGTCGGGATGAGAGGAGTTGAACCTCCGGCCCCCTGAACCCCATTCAGGTGCGCTACCAGGCTGCGCTACATCCCGACGTGCGAAGAGGGTCTTTACCCTCGCGCCCCATGGTTGTCAACAAAACAAACGCGAAAAGTCCGGAAGCCTGCAAGAATTTGAAATCACAGCCTCTGGGGGGCGCGTCAGGCTTCGAGGCAGCGCTCGAAGTCCGCGAAGGTCTTGTCCAGGGAGAACTCGGCCGGCACGCGCTCCCGGCCGGCCTGGCCCAGGCTCTGGGGCTGGCGGCCGGCGGCCAGCAGGTCGGCCAGGGCCGAGGCGAAGCAGTCGTCGTCGCAGGGGGGGCACAGCAGGCCGGTGTGGCCGTGCACCACCACCTCGGGGATGCTGCTGACCTCCCAGGCCACGATGGGCAGGCCCATGAGCATGGCCTCCGACTGGGCCTGGCCGAAGCCCTCCCACAGCGAGGGCAGGGCGAAGATGTCCACGCTGGCGTAGAAGCCCTTGATGTCCTCCACGAAGCCGACGAACTCGACCAGGTCTGCCACGCCCCGGTCTCGGGCGTAGTCCTTGAGCTCGGTCTCCAGCTCGCCCGTGCCCGCGATGAGGATGCGGAAAGGCACGGGCTGGCCGCGCAACAGGGCCGCCGCGTCAATGAGGTGGCGCTGGCCCTTCTGCAAGGTCAGCCGGGCGGCGTTGCCGATGAGCACCTCTCCGGGCCTGCGATGGACAAGCGGCTGCGCGGGCAGGGCGTCGAAGGCGGCCACATCGGTGCCGAAGTGCACCAGATGGATGCGCTCCCGGGCGATGAGGCCGGGGTTCTGCTCCAGCACGCAGCGCCGGGTCTCCAGGGAGTTGACGATGAGCTTGGTGAGCACCCGGCCGTAGAAGAAGCGGTTCAAGGCCGTGTCGCGCACCGTCACGGCTATGCCGCGCCTGTAGATGATGTCCGGCACGCCCGCCAGGCGCGCGGCCAGCCCGCCGAGCTTCAGATCCGCTGGCAGGCACAGGATCACCGCGTCCACGGCGCGGGAGCGGAAGAAATCGCGCAGGCGCAGGAGCTTGAGCGGGTTGAGGAAGGAGAGGTTGCCCACGGGCAGGCGCAAAAGCGTGATGCCGGGCTCGCGCTCCAGGCGGTCGCCCAGCACGCTGTGCTCGTTGGCCACCACGCACACCCGGTGGCCCCTGTCGCGGCAGAGCCTAGCGTGCTCGTAATGCCACTTCTCGCCCCCGCCCCAGGCCTTGTTGGTGTTGAAGAAGCAGAGGGTCTTGGGGCGCATGGGGTCCTCGGAGGCTAAGGTTGCGGCGGCAGACCGCGTTCGGAAGGAATACGCCAATGCCGCCCCGGCGGCAACCCGCGCGGCGGGCCTGCCCGGGTGTTTCAAGCGCGGCCATTGTTTGACTTTGGCCCTGTTTGGGGTGATTGGGTTGTGCATGAGCACGCAGAAGACCCTGGCGGACGCCCTGGAGCAGGAGGTCCTCACCGAGATGGCCGGGACCTTCTTTGGCGCCAGGCGGAACGTGGACGATCTGCTGGAGGAGTTCCAGCACCTGGTCGAGGATCTCCGGGTGCGCGAGGGGCTGGTCTTCGCCCGGGTGCAGTTCCTGCGCGGGCTGCTGCTTGGGCGGGAGGGCGAGGGCGCCTTCTTCCGCGCACTGGGGCTGGAGGGCTCACCCTTCGACGACGGCCGAGAGCACCGCTCGGCCCTCTCCTGGCGGCCGGACAGGCTGCCCTTCGCGCTGTTCGCCTCCTCGCGCTACGCCAAGGCCCTGGCCCTGGCCTACGCGGAACTGTGCAAGGCCTGCGAGGCGTACATGCACGGCGAGTACCAGCCGGACACGCGCAAGCGCGGGCGCATGAAGCTCACCGTGAACCTGCAGCAGGTGCTGCGCCTGGCGGACTACCTGAACGGGCGCATCGAGAAGATCAACCAGGAGATGTCGCCGTCCTCGGTCCTCCAGTACGCCCGCTCCATCCGCAGCGGCGAGGACCTGGGCAAGGGCGCCATCAGCAGCGAGCTTGGCGCGGAAAGCCTGGACCGGGGCCTGACCTTCACCCCCCTGGACGTGGCGGCGCTCAATCTGTGGAAGGCCCCGGCGCTGCCCAGGCCGGAACAGTGCGACGGGCGCATCAGGGCCTTCTCCGACAGGTTTTACCGCGAACACGAAGCGGAGCTGGACAAGGCCCTGGACAGGGCCCTGGATTAGATTACGGGGCCGGGGCCGGAAGACAACAAGGCTAGCCCGCCGCCGTTATCCTCTTGATGAGGGCCTGGACGACCTCTTCCGCCTTGGCCAGGGGGATCTGGCAGGTGCCCACGTTGTCGTGGCCGCCGCCCCCGTACTCCAGCATCAGCTTGCCCACGTTGGTCTTGCAGTTGCGCTTGAGGATGCTGTGCCCCAGCGTGATGACCACGTTCTGTTTGCGCACGCCCCACATGATCTGCATGCTGATGTTGCACTTGAGGAACAGGGTGTAGATGAGGAAGCGGTTGCCCGCGTAGATGGTCTCCTCGCCGCGCAGGTCCGTGACCACGAGGTTGTCGTGGACTCGCGAGTTGCGGCGCAGCATGTCCACGAAGATCCTGGACTGCTCGCGGTACACGTCCACGCGCTCGCTCACGTCCGGCAGCTTGAGGATGTCCTCGGCCTTCTTGCTGCGGCAGTAGTCGATCATGTCCAGCATGAGCTGGTAGTTGCTGATGCGGAAGTCCTTGAAGCGGCCCAGGCCGGTGCGCGGATCCATGATGAACCCCAGCAGGATCCAGCCCTTGGGTTCGGCGATCTCCTGGGCGGTGAGTCCCGCGCTGTCCACCTTGTCCACGGCCTCGAGCATGGGCACCAGGCTCTTGGAGAAGGTCTTCTCGCCCTCGTAGTATTCCCAGATGACCCGGGCGCAGCTCTTGAGCGGCTTGGACAGGCCCTTGTACTTGACCCCGGCGGCCAGGCGCGCGTTCTCGCTGGTGTGGTGGTCGAACCACATGCCGCAGCCCGGCACGTAGGGCACGTTTGCCAGCACGTCGTTCTCCGACACGCTGATGAGGCCGTCCTGCAGATCCTTGGGGTGTGCGAAGAGGTAGTCGTCGATGAGGCCGATTTCCTTGAGCAGCACGGCACAGGCCAGTCCATCGAAATCGGAGCGGGTGACAAGTCTCATGCTGCGGTCCTCATGGTTGCGTGTCGCGGAGTGATGCTCAAGCCTACATTCTCTATCCCGCGTGAGCTTCGACTGTCAACACATGGCGCGGAATCGTTGGGTTCTTACCCCGGCTCCGCGCTACGTATTCGCAGGGAAACGGCCTTGGCGCGCAGCTGGCGCAGCAGCAAGCCGGAGTCTTCGCCCCTGTCCCGGGCCTTGGCCGGGAGGCGCACGGCCAGGGCGGACTCCAGGTCCAGCAGGGCCTCGGGCAGGTGCCCGGCCTCGCCCCTGTCCGCCGCGGCCAGGCGGAAAAGTTCGCGCAGCACGCCCCGGGCCTTGAGCCGGAAGAGCAGGTCCACCCGGGTGGCCGGGCGCAGCGTGGGATAGCTGCCCGCCAGCATGTGCCAGCGCGCGGCCATTGCCCCGGCCTGGATGTGCCGCGCCGTGAGGCGCAGGCGCTGGCCCAGGGCCAGGGCCAGGGGCTCGCCGCGCGTCTCGTGGCCAATGTGCCGGGGTAGGGTTTCCGCCGGTGTCGTGGTCTTGCCCAGGTCGTGGCACAGGGCCATCCAGGCCGTGAGAGCGGGCTCCTCCGGCAGCGCCGCGCAGGCGTCCATGACCCGGGCGGTGTGTTCCAGCACGCTTGCGTCGTGATATTTCGGCGGCCCTGCGGGGATGCGTTCCGCGCCCTCGAACTCGGCCAGCCAGGGGCTCAGGCAGCCCGTGGCGCCCAGCAGGCGCAGGAAGTCCCCGGGCCGGGGCGAGGCGCAGGCTTTCAGCACCTCCTGGCCCACGCGCTCGGCATAGGCCTGGCCCAGGGCATCGGCGTCGAGAGCGCGCATGGCCGCAAGCAGCTCCGGGTGCGGGGTGAACCCCGGAAGCTCGCAGCACAGCCGGGCCGCGCGGTAGGCGCGCAGGGGGTCGTCGCGCAGGGAGCCGGGCGAGGCCGGGCGCAACTGGCGCGCCTGAAGGTCCTCCAGGGCCTGGGGGTGGCAGTGCAGCCTGCCGTCCTGGTCCAGGGCCATGGCGTTCACCGTGAAGTCGCGCAGGCGCAGGTCCTCCTCCAGCGTTCCGCCGCCCGGTGTTGCCGAGCCCCGGGGAAAGCTGAACTCCTGGCCCTGGTGGATGACCACGGGGAAGGTCTTGCCTACGGCCTTGGCGCCTGGGTGCGCGCGCAGGAAGTCCTCGACAGTGGCGCCGAGCACAAGGTAATCCCTGTCGCGTACAGGGAGCCCAAGGAGCATGTTGCGGACGGCGCCGCCGACGAGCAGGATGCGCATGCCCACCCTGTGCCAGATTCCCCGGACCATGAAAAGCGCGGAGGTTGCGGGCGCCATGATTTCCACCATTCGCCTGCTTGCCGGGGGCCTGCCCGGCTTGGCCGAGACGGCAACGCCGGAGTCCTTGGCTTCCGCGCATCCTTCCTGGGCACGCGACATCGCCGCGCTGGGCCCCTGGACCCTGGACGGGGAGTGCTGGCTGCCCGCACAGGCCCCGCCTGGCCCGGAGGTGCTGGTCTGCGGCCCTTGCGCCTCCACCATGGACGTGGCCCGCGAGCTTGTGGCGAGCGAAAGGCTGTGTGAGTGGGGCAGCGTCGTCGCCCCGGTGCAGAGCCAGGGCCGGGGGCAGCTCCGGCGCGGCTGGCTCTCCGCCCCTGGGAACCTCTTCGCCACCCTGGCCCTGCCTCCGGCGCAGGGGGCCTGGAACGATCTTCGGCCCCTGGTGCTGGGCGCCCTCCTGGCCAGCGCCCTGGACAACGATACCGGCGCTGTCCGGGTCAAGTGGCCGAATGATCTTCTGTTCGAGGGCCGCAAGGTGGGCGGCATGCTCATCGAGGAGCGGCCCGGCTCCATTCTGGCCGGATTCGGCCTGAATCTGGCCTGGGCGCCGGGACCGGAGGTGTTGCGCGAGGAGCACGCAGTGGAGGCGGGCATTTTTTCTCCTGCAAATTCAGCTATTGGCCCGCTGCGGCTGTGGTGCTCCCTTGTAAATCACGTGAAAACGGGATATGTGAATCTTCTTGATGCCTGCACTCCCACTGAATTTCTCACCATTTTCAACTCTCGCCTTGCCTGGGCAGGACGCCGCGTTCTGGTCCGGGAGGGGGCTGGGGTACGTTACGAGGCGAGGATAGTGGGCGTGTCTGATAAGGGCGAGCTCGTCCTGGAGCATTCTGGCCGGCGCGTCTGTCTGTGCGCCGGGGATGTGACGCCGCTCTGAAGGAGCGGGCCAAGGTTCGGGCTGGTCTATTCAATCCCAAGGGAGACCATTTCCGTCATTAGACCAAAGTCGTTCGAGCAGGTTCTGGAAATCGTCAAGGGCAAGCCCATCCTGGTGGCCAACCGGGGCATCCCGGCCCGGCGCATCTGCCGTTCCATCACCGAAATGTTCCAGGCCGTGGCCGTCATGACCGCCACGGACGTGGATAAAACCTCTCCCGCCACCACCGGCGCCCACGAACTCCTGCTCCTGGGCGAGGACCCCCGCGCCTATCTCGACCTGGACCGCATCATCAAGATGGCCAAGGACCGTGGCATCGTGGCCATCCACCCCGGCTGGGGCTTCGGCAGCGAGGACGACTCCTTCCCCAAGAAGTGCGAAGAGGCCGGCATCATCTTCATCGGCCCCAACCAGGGCCCCATGCGCCTGCTTGGCAACAAGGTGGCCGTGCGCAAGCTGGCCGAGGAGATCGGCGTGCCCGTGGTGCCCGGCTCCCCGGAGGCCGTGTCCATCCCCGAGGCGCGCAAGATCGCCAAGAAGATCGGCTTCCCCATCATGCTCAAGGCCGAGGGCGGCGGCGGCGGCCGCGGCATCTACGAGGTCTATGAGGAATCCCAGCTGGAGAGCGCCTTCTCCAAGGCCTCGGCCCTGGCCAAGGCCAGCTTCGGCAACCCGCGCCTTTACGTGGAGAAGCTCCTCACCAGCGTGCGGCACATCGAGTTCCAGACCGTGGCCGACATGTACGGCAACGTCTTCGTGTTCGACGAGCGCGACTGCACCGTGCAGCGCAACCACCAGAAGCTCGTTGAGATCACCCCCTCGCCCTGGCCCAAGTTCACTCCGGAGCTGCGCAAGGAGCTCAAGGGCTACGCCGAGAAGCTCATCAAGGCCTGCGGCTACCACTCCCTGGCCACGGTTGAGTTCCTGGTGGACAAGGACGGCAGGCCCTACCTCATCGAGGTGAACACGCGGCTGCAGGTGGAGCACGGCATCACCGAGTGCCGCTACGGCATCGACCTGGTGGAGGAGCAGATCGCCATTAGCTTCGGCTCCAAGCTCCGGTTCAACGCCCAGAACACCAAGCCCTACCTGCACGCCATGCAGGTGCGCATCAACTGCGAGGACCCGCAGGACAACTTCTCGCCCAACGCGGGGCTCATCACGCACTACGTCTCGCCGGGCGGCCAGGGCGTGCGCCTGGATTCCTGCATCAGCGCGGGCTACCGCTTCCCCTCGCGCTACGACTCCGCGGCCTCGCTCTTGATCACCTACGGCAGCACCTGGGACAAGACCGTGATGCTCATGCGCCGCGCCCTGCGCGAGTACATGATCAGCGGGGTCAAGACCACCATCAACTTCCACCGCCAGGTCATCAAGCACCCGGACTTCCTGGCGGGCTTCTACGACACCAACTTCGTGCGCATCCACCGCGACGAGCTCATGGACTACACGGACGTCGAGCCCGAGCGCCTGCGCCTTTCGCGCCTCGTGGCCGAGATTTCGGCCAAGGGGTACAATCCGTACGTCTCCCTGGGCGAGTACCGTGGCCGGGCGGACAAGCGCCTGGGCCGCTTCCATTTCGTGAAGCCCCAGGAGACCACGGACGCCGCCTTCGAGCCCAGGATCACCCGGGGCATGAGCCGCTCCGCCATCCTGGACGCACTGCGCACGGACCGCGCCAAGGGCATCGTCCACTTCAGCGACACCACCACCCGCGACATCACCCAGTCCAACAGCGGCAACCGCTTCCGCCTGGCCGAGGACCGCATCGTGGGCCCGTACCTGGACCGCTGCGGCTTCTTCAGCCTGGAGAACGGCGGCGGCGCGCACTTCCACGTGGCCATGCTGGCCAACATGACCTACCCCTTCACCGAGGCCAGGGAGTGGAACCAGTTTGCGCCAAGCACCCTGAAGCAGATCCTCATCCGCTCCACCAACGTGCTGGGCTACAAGCCCCAGCCGAAGAACCTCATGCGCCTCACCGGCGAGATGATCTGCGAGCACTACGACGTCATCCGCTGCTTCGACTTCCTGAACCATGTTGAGAACATGCGGCCCTTCGCCGAGGTGGTGCTGCACTCGAACAAGCACATCTTCGAGCCCGCCCTGTCCCTCTCCTGGGCCAAGGGCTTCGACGTGAAGCACTACATGGGCGTCACCGAGGAAATCATCGCCATGTGCGCCGACGTGCTGGGCGTGAACAAGAAGAAGGCCACCCAGTCCATCATCCTGGGCCTGAAGGACATGGCCGGGGTGTGCCCGCCCAGGTTCATGCGCGAGCTCATCGGCGCGCTGGTGAAGAAGTACCCGGACCTGGTCATCCACAGCCACCGCCACTACACCGACGGCCTGTTCGTGCCCACCATGGGCGAGGCGGCCAAGGCCGGGGCGCACATCGTGGACGTGGCCATCGGCTCCTCCGTGCGCTGGTACGGCCAGGGCGACGTGCTGGCCACCTCGGCCTACATCGAGGAGGAGATGGGGCTTGAGAGCCTGCTGGACAAGGACATGATCCGCACCACCAACTTCGTGCTCAAGCAGATCATGCCTTACTACGACAAGTACTGCGCCCCGTACTTCCGGGGCATCGACCACGACGTGGTGCGCCACGGCATGCCCGGCGGCGCCACCTCTTCCTCCCAGGAAGGGGCCATGAAGCAGGGGTACATCCACCTGTTGCCCTACATGCTGCGCTTCCTGGCGGGCACCCGCAAGATCGTGCGCTACCACGACGTGACTCCGGGCTCGCAGATCACCTGGAACACCTCGTTCTTGGCCGTCACCGGCGCGTACAAGCGCGGGGGCGAGCGCGAGGTGCGGCGCCTGCTGAGCATCCTGGACATCGTGACCCTGGCGGCGGAGTCCGACCTGACCAAGAACGAGCGCGAGGCCCGGCTGGACCTCTACCGCGACAGCAACGACGCCTTCCGCCAGCTGCTCCTGGGCAAGTACGGCAAGCTGCCCCTGGGCTTCCCGGCGGACTGGGTGTACCAGAGCGCCTTCGGCCCCGAGTGGAAGACCGCCGTCGAGTCGCGCACGGAGACCTCGCCCCTGGAGAGCCTGCGCGACGTGGACCTGGACGCCGAGCGCCACGCCCTGGACGTCCGCCTGGGCCGCAAGGCCACGGACGAGGAGTTCGTGATCTACCTGAACCACCCCGGCGACGCGCTCAAGACCATCGAGTTCTGCGAGGTTTACGGCGACGCCAACAACCTGCCCCTGGACGTCTGGTTCGAGGGCCTGGAAAAGGGCGAGGTGCTGTCCTTCCACGGCAAGAGCGGCAAGCCGCACGTCATGCGCATCCATGACATCTCCGAGCCCGACGAGCGCGGCGTGAGCATCGTGCGCTACTCCGTGGACTCCGAGGCCATGAGCCACCCGGTGAAGGTGCGCGAGGGCGTGGTGGGCGACCGCGACAGCGTGGAGATGGCCGACGCCAAGAACCCCAACCACATCGCCTCGCCCTCCAACGGCGACCTCTGGGTCATGCACGTGCGCCAGGGCGACGTGGTGAAGAAGGGCGAGGAGATCTGCAACATCTCCATCATGAAGCAGGAGAAGAGCGTGCTGGCCCCGGTGGACGGCATGGTGCTGCGCGTTCTCAAGAACGCCAACTACCAGGAGGACAAGATCATGGTGCCGGTGAAGGAGGGCGAACTCCTTGTGGAGCTTGGCCCCATGCGCCTGTCCTGTCCCACCTGCAAGACCCCCGTTGCCAGCGAGGAGTTCAAGTTCTGCCCCAGCTGCGGCCAGAAGATGTAGTCCGGACGCCCCTTTGAGGGGCGGGCATTGTTGCATGTACAAATGAAGGGCATTTTCCGTGCCCGTTTTGAGCGGCCAGGAGAGATGGGCTTGAAAAGACCCACCCGGGGGCAGGTGCCAGGGGTGGGGAAAAGCCCGCTCCTGGCCGCTTTGCCGTGTTTTTGCACCAATTGTTGTATGTGCAATTGACGGAGGGCCGGGAAACGATGTATCCAGCGCGAGTTGGCAGTAAAGGCGGTTCGCCCCCACCCACAGGGCATGGCTCGGCCATGGGCGGGAAGGGGCGGGATCGCTTCGTGTCTTGATGGTCCCCCAATCGACGCAACGGGCCCCGCAGGCTGCGGCGCCCAGGAGGAGAGCATGGCCAAAGTCCAGAAGGAGCAGAGCGCCAAACCGTCCGCCGCGCCCGCCGAAGCCAAGCCCAAGGCGCCCGCCGCCGACCTGACAAAAAAGATAGTCCTCACCGGCGCCGACATCGTCAGCATCGGCCCCGACGCCGAACTGCTCGTCGGCGGCAAGAACTACAACACCGCCATCATCAGCCAGGTTCCCGGCATCCGCGCCCCCCAGTTCCGCGCCATTTCCTCCATCGCCTTCCACAAGGTGCTGGACGAGACCAAGGTCAACGCCTCCCTGGTCCGCACCATCGTGGACAAGGAATACAACGCCACCGACTGGTCCGACGACGAGGTGAACCGCGATCCCGAGTTCCTGCGCAAGTTCACCCGCAGGATCGCCAAGCGCATCAAGGCCGACGCGGTGAAGAACACCGGCACGCTGATCAAGCTGCGCACCTTCGTGAACAACGTGGTGGAAGGCTTCGCCACCAGCCCCGAGGGCATCGACCAGTTGCGCAAGCGCTCCGTGCTGGTGCAGGCGGCCATCCTCTCCGTGGACCTGCCCTCCGAGGTCCGGGACGCCGTGCGTAGCGCCTACCTGGACATCTGCGGCGAGGCGGGGCTGGAGAACGAGCCCGTGGCCGTGCGGTCTTCCGCCGCTGGTGAAGACAGCCGCAAGAAGGCCTTTGCCGGCCTGCAGGACACCTACCTGAACATCGTGGGCGACGAGAGGTGCGTTGAGGCCTACCACTGGGACTGCGCCAGCGCCTACAACCTGCGCTCCATGACCTACCGGCGCGAGGCCATCCTGGACGCCGTGCACAAGGCCGAGGAGACAGGCGACGATACCATCGCCGAGATCGCCAAGAAGGAATGGGCCATCGAGAACACCTCGCTCTCGGTGTGCATCATGCGCATGATCAACCCCATGATCTCGGGCACGGCGTTTTCCGCCGACACCAGCACCGGCTGCCGCGGCACCGACCGCAACGACCTGGTCAGCATCGACGCCAGCTACGGCCTGGGCGAGGCAGTGGTGGGCGGCATGGTCACCCCGGACAAGTTCTACGTGTTCCAGCGCGACGACGGCAGCGAGGTCGTGGTGCGCTACATGGGCTGCAAGGACAAGAAGATCGTCTACGACGAGGACGAGGGCGGCACCAAGGACGTCAAGGTCGACGAGAACGAGGTGTACCGCTGGGCGCTCTCCCTGGCCCAGGCCGAGGAAGTGGCGCGCGGCGTGCGCAACATCTCCAAGGCCTACGGCGGCATCATCATGGACACCGAGTTCTGCATCGACTCCTCCGACCGCCTGTGGTTCGTGCAGGCCCGGCCGGAGACCCGCTGGAACGAGGAGCTGGACAACCACCCCAACACCATCTTCATGCGCCGCAAGGAGGTCGACCCCAAGGCCCTTGCCGACGCCGAGCTGATCCTGGAGGGCAACGGCGCCAGCCGCGGCGCGGGCCAGGGCACCGTCAAGTTCCTGCGCTCCGCCCTGGAGCTCAACAAGGTCAACAAGGGCGACATCTTGGCCGCCGAGCGCACCGACCCGGACATGGTGCCGGGCATGCGCATCGCCAGCGCCATCCTGGCCGACGTGGGCGGCGACACCAGCCACGCGGCCATCACCTCCCGCGAGCTGGGCATCCCGGCGGTCATCGGCATCCAGCGCCTGGAGATCCTGCGCTCCCTGGACGGCCAGGAGATCACCGTGGACGGCTCCAGCGGCAGCGCCTACCGGGGGCTGCTGCCCCTGGTGGACGTGGGCGGCGAGATCAACGTGGCCGAGCTGCCCGAGACCAAGACCAAGGTCGGGCTCATCCTGGCGGACATCGGCCAGTCCCTGTTCCTCTCCCGCCTGCGCCGCGTGCCCGACTTCGAGGTGGGCCTGTTGCGCGCCGAGTTTATGCTTGGCAACATCTGCGTGCACCCCCTGGCCCTGGAGGCCTACGACCGTGGGGTGCTCTCCGCCCTGGTGGACGCCAAGGTGCGCGAGCTGGACAACATGCTCTCCAAGGTCATGAAGGAGCAGTTGGTCAGCGGGCTCATCAGCATGCGCATCAAGCTGCGCGACTACGTGGGCCTGGTCACCGGCCTGGGCAAGGAGCTGGCCTCCCTGTCCGAGCGCGAGGGCACCAAGGGCACGGACGAGGTGCTGGCCATCCACCGCAAGCTGCGCGAGCTGGACAAGAAGCTCGACGAGCACATCGGCCTGGCCACGGAGCGCCTGGACACCCTGAAGACCTCCACGGACATCAAGACGCACATCGCCGTGATCCTGGGCTACAACGACATCGTGGACGGCCACCACGACCCGGACCCCGAGGCCCAGAAGCTCAAGCAGGACCACGAGCGCGAAGTCGAGCGCGTGGCCGCGCGCATCAAGGATGAGCCCGGCGTTGTGGAGATCCTGGAGCGCATTGCCGCCCTGCGCGAGGAAGTGGCCCTGAAGATGGGCCTCAAAAGCGAGATGGACGAGGTGCGCACCCTGCCGGAACGCATCCGCAAGCTGCTGGAATCGCGTGGCTTCCGCACCGGCAAGGAGCACTACATCCAGACCCTGGCCCAGGGCCTGGCGCTGTTCGCCATGGCCTTCTACGGCAAGTCCATCATCTACCGCACCACGGACTTCAAGTCGAACGAGTACCGCAACCTGCTGGGCGGCCTGCTGTTCGAGCAGCATGAGGACAACCCCATGCTGGGCTACCGCGGCGTCTCCCGCAACATCCACGACTGGGAGCTGGAGGCCTTCAAGCTGGCGCGCGGCATCTTCGGCGGCAAGAACCTGCACATCATGCTGCCCTTCGTGCGCACGCTGGAAGAGGCGCGCAGCATGAAGCGCTACCTCAAGGCCGTGCACAACATCGAGTCCGGCAAGGACGGGGTCAAGCTCATCCTCATGAGCGAGATTCCGGCCAACGCCATTTTGTGCAAGGAATTCCTGAAGGAAGTAGACGGCTTCTCCATCGGCTCCAACGACATGACCCAGATGGTGCTGGGCACCGACCGCGACAACCCGCGCCTGCAGCACATCTACGACGAGGAGGACCCGGCCGTGGTCTGGGCCATCCTGGTCACCATCTTCGCCGGGCAGAAGTACTGCAAGAAGGTGGGCTTCTGCGGCCAGGGCGTGTCCAATTCCGAGATCCTGCGCGGGCTTGTGGCCATCGCGGGCATCGACTCGGCCTCCGTGGTGCCCGACACCTACCGCAAGACCAAGGTCCAGATGGCCGAGGTGGAGCAGCTGAACATACCGCTCTCCCAGCTGGGCGAGTGGCTGCGCGACCAGCACTTCAACAGGCTTGAAGTGCTGCTTGAGGAAAACGGCTACGGCCACATCCTCAAGCGCTACAAGACCGCCGAGGACCTCATGGAGTGGTACGAGGGCGAGCTGGACCGCTTCTGCGAACAGCTGCGCGACAACATCGAGAACCCCAAGGAAGCCTTCTACCGCCAGGAGATGGAGCACTTCCGCGCCATCTTCCACAAGCCGGTTATCTACGCCAGCTGGGACTGGAGCCACACCGTGGAGGACGCCATGCGCCACGCCGGGTTCGCCAGCTACGAGGAGCAGGCCAAGGCCCTCGAGGTCAAGCGCTCCATGAAGTGGTAGGGCGCGCCCGCACCGAAACCATGGAACGGCGGCCCGGATTTGGCCGCCGTTCCTGTTTGCAGCACAAGGAGTGCACCATGAAACGCATCCTGGCCCTCTGCCTCTTCTGCGTCCTGTTCTGCGCCGGGGCGGCCCTTGCCGCCGGCAAGGACGACGTGGCCAAGGCCCTGAAGGAGAACCCGCAGCTGGTGTTCGACGCCCTGAAGCAGGATAAGGCCCAGCTGCTGGACATCCTGGACGCGGCCATCGCCGAGCGCGACGCCCAGGAGCGCCGCCAGCGCTTCGCCGCCAACCTGGCCAATCCGCTGAAGCCCGCGCTGGACGAGTCCCGGCCCTTCCTGGGCGAGGCCAAGGCGCCCATCACCATCGTGGAGTACTCGGACTTCCTGTGCTCCTACTGCGGGCGCGGCTCCCAGACCATCACCGAGCTCATGCGCCGCCATCCGGGCAAGATCCGCGTGTTCTTCAAGCACTTCCCGAACAAGGCCGGATCCATCGAGCCCGCGGCCATGTTCGAGGCCCTGGGCCGCCAGAACCGCGACCTGGCCTGGAAGTTCGCGGAGATGGCCTTTGCCGGCCAGGCCACCCTGGCCGACGGCTCGGGCAAGGGCGTGGCGGCCATCCTGGCCACGCTGAACGCGGACTACAAGAAGCTCAAGAAGGACTCGGAAAGCCGCGAGGTGCTCTCCCGCATCGAGGCCGACGTGGCCGAGGCCAAGCGCTTCGGCGTGGACGGCACGCCCACCTTCCTGGTCAACGGCATCCTCATCCGGGGCGCCGTGCCCATCGAGGAGTTCGAGCGCGTCATCGCCATCTTCGAGGCGAAGTAGCGCCACCCCCGCGACACGACAAAGCCCCGGCCGAGGAGACTCGCCGGGGCTTTTGCATTTGTCTTGGCTAGTCCTGGGCGAGTTGCCCGGTGATTTCGGCGTCGATGAGGTCGGCGTCCGGGGCGTTGTAGCGCACAAGGTTGCGCAGGTGCAGGAAGCTGTCCGGGTCCATGGGCAGAAACTCGATGGCCACGCCCCGGCCATCGCTGCGGATGACCCGGCATTCGGACTCGATGCGCGCGTCGCTGGCCAGGGTGATGACCACCTGGCCCTGCTCTCCGGTGCCGATGTGCGGGGTGGGCTCGGCAAGCAGGCCCTTGAGGCTGACGTTCTCCGTGACCAGGGACACGGTGCGCCCGGTCTGGCCGGTGTAGGTGGCGTCGATGTGCGTGGTGACCCTGCTGCGCCGGCGGCGGTTCTCAGGCATGGCTTCCCCCGATGGTGTTCAGTGGGTGATCCTTAGCACGTCCGAGCGCCCCTTGTACACCGGGGGGGCGCCCATCAGGCCGTCCGTCAGGCCATTCGTCAGGTTCGGGCGGGCCCCGGCGCGGGCGCGCGCAGGCCAAGAACGCGCAGGTTGGGCAGGGCCACCCCGGCGAGGATGAGCGCCATGCCCGCCACCTGGATGAGCAGGATCTCCTCGCCCAGGATGAGCGCGGAGGCCAGCACCGTGGCGATGGGCTCCAGGGTGGAGCAGATGGAGGCGAACGCGCTGCCGATCTTCTCCACCGCGGCGTAGAGCAGGGTGACGGCCAGGGCCGTGGGCACGAGCCCCAGGGCCAGGGTGAGCAGGATGGAGCCGCCGTCGAGCTGGGTGAAGCGCACCGGCGGGGCCAGCGCCGTGTACACCAGCCCGGCGAAGAGCACCACGTAGAACGACACGGTGCGCGGGTTCTCCCCCTTGAGCATGGCATGCACGCAGATGAGGTAGAAGGAGAACACCAGCATGGACAGGGTGGCCAGGATGAGTCCGGTCTGGCTCATGCTGCGCAGAAAGGCGTCGTAGAACACCAGGCCGCAACCGCCCATGACCAGGACCAGGGAGAGCACCACCACGCGGTCGAACCGGGCCTTGAAGAACAGCACCGAGAGCACCGTGACCATGACGGGATAAAAGTACAGGATGAGCGAGGTGGTGGCCGCGCTGACATACTGGAGCGAGGACATGAAGCAGATGCCCTGCAGCGGGTAGAAGAGCATGCCCAGCACGGCGGCCTTGAGCAGGGTGCGCGGCCCGGCGCGCAGGATGGAGGGCCTGGTGAGCAGGATGTACGCCAGGAGCATGAGGGTGGCGAAGCCGAAGCGGTACTGCAGGATCTCGAAGGTGGCGAAGCCGCGCGCGTAGGCCAGCTTGCCCAGGATGGCGAGCATGCCGAAGCAGACGGCCGAGAGAATGGCCTGGATGACCCCTGTGAGCCTCACCTGCGCGCGCCTCCTGAATCAACGTGGGCCTCTGCACTAATCCAGAAGGCCCGCGCAGGCAAGAAATACCTACATATCCAGGGTGAATGCGTAAGTCAGGACCAGGGGCTGGCCCTCGCCCGTGGGCGGCACATCGATCTCGAACTCCGCCGCATGGGCGGAAGAGCGCGTGACCTTGTGCGAGGACTCGGTGACGCGCCACTTGCCCGGGAAGCTCTCCTGCACCACCAGGCGCTGCTTTTCCGCCTTGCTGTTGCGGATGGTGATCTCCCAGGAGCCCATGAAGCTGTTCTTGCCTGTGCGCTCGTACTCCTTGGCCATGCGCTCGATGGTCAGGTCGAAGGCCTGGCCGATGACGACTTCCGCCTTGGCGCCCTTGGCCACGCGGTCCAGCTGGGCCTCGCCCACAAGCCTGCGCGCGCCGTCGTCTTCTTGGTAGACGTGAATCACGCCTTTCGGCAGGGGCTGCCCTAAACCTTCGGCCCCGGAGTTCCGAAAAGAGATGAGGGCCTGAGCGGTCTGCGGAATGGGGTCGGCCACGCGGCCCTGGGGAACGGCGCTTGCCCGGGCCACCAGGCGCTTGGAGACTGCCACCCCGGCGGCCTGGACAAGAGGGAACTGCACCAGCCCCTGGTTGGGCAGGGCAACCGTGCCGGGCAGCTTGTACAGATGGTACTCGAACAGGGCTTCGGGCCTGGCCAGGGCCATGTCCTCGCTCACGGCGATGGCCGCCACGGAGCGCAGCATCTTGTTGGCTCCGCCGAAGGCCTGGCGCGGCTCACCGGCCAGGAGTTCGACCTTGGCCGAGGGATAGTCGATGCCGGAGCGGTTGGAGAGGCTGACGGTGCCCAGCAGGCGGGCCTTGGCGAAGTCCTTGTCCGCCGTGAGGGCGTAGTCCATGCGCCAGGAGACCTCCCCGGCGACGTAGGAGGCCTCGATCTTGTGCTTTTCCGCCCCGGAGTTATCGGCGCTGAGCAGGATGCGCGGACTGGGGCTCATGGCCTGGACCGGGTAGAGGACGGCCTCCACCGGGCCGGCGTAGAGCAGGCCGTCCACCAGGAACACCGGGGCCTCCTCGGCGGAGACGAGCACGGCCTCCTTGCGCACCCGGCCTTCTCGGGTCAGGCCGTCGGGGATGATGACGGTGAGCTTTTTGCCCACGTGGGCCCGGAGCAGGGCCGTGGGCCCGGACAGGGCCGCCTCGTGCCGGGCGCCGAGGATTTTCAGGCCCGCGTCCAGGGGACGGAGTTGCAGGGTGTGCGGGTCCATGGTGGCGGCGCAACCCTCCAGGGCCACGGAGGCCTTGCCCCTGGGGAAGGGCAGGGTGCGGGTCTCGGTGACCAGGGCCTGGCCGTTCTGCTGGACGGTGAGGCGGTGGGCGGACGGCCCCTGGGCCAGCAGGGGGCAGGAGAGCGCCAGGACGAGGATGAGCGCCAAGAGGACGTGCATGATGACCTCCGGAGGGGATTGTATGTGCTACGTATGCCTATCGCATCTTGCCCCCAAATTGAAGTCTTTTATGGATGGCGCCGAGATACGGCTATAGAGTTTTTTTAGACTTTGTTTAACATGCAGACATAGTGTGAGATTATGGCAATCAGGAAATCTGTGCTTTACAAGGTGCTGTGATTTGGTTCAATACTAGTAGCCGGTAATGCGGCTGGCCCTCGGTGCCCTTCTGCGTACCACCAGCCAAGCGTTCCAGGCCCATGCCTCGTCGGGAGTTCCAATGTTTGCGATCATCGGCATCTTCGTCGTCCTCGGGTGCGTCATCGGCGGTTTCGTCCTGGAGGGCGGTCCGCTTGGTGTGCTCATCCAGCCCATCGAGCTCCTGATCATCGGCGGAGCGGCCATCGGCTCGTTCTTCATCGCCTCGCCCAAGAGCGTCATCTTCGGAACCATGAAGAAGGCCTTCAAGGTCTTCACCGCCAAGGAGGCCGGGAAGCAGAGCTACCTGGACATCCTGGCCATCCTGTACACCCTGATGAACATGGCCCGCCGCGACGGCATCGTGTCCATCGAGTCCCACGTCAGCAAGCCCGACGGCAGCGCCGTGTTCACCCGCTTTCCGGCGGTGATGAAGAACCACGAGGTGCTGGACTTCATCTGCGACAACTTCAAGGTGCTCCTGGCCGGAAACATCGAGCCGCATCAGTTCGAGGCGGTGATGGACATCGACATGGACGCCTCGCACAAGCACGAGTCCATCGCTCCGGCGGCCATCAACAAGGTGGCCGACTCACTGCCCGGCCTGGGCATCGTTGCCGCGGTGCTGGGCGTCGTGCTCACCATGGGCAAGATCAACGAGCCGCCCGAGGTGCTGGGCCACAGCATCGGCGCGGCCCTGGTGGGCACATTCCTGGGCATCCTGATGTGCTACGGCTTTGCGGGCCCCATGGCCCAGAACCTGGAGTACCAGGTGAAGGAAAACCATGCCATGCTGGAGGTAGTGAAGGCCGGCCTGGTTGGCTTTGCCAGCGGCTTTGCCCCAATGCTCGCGGTGGAGGCCGCGCGTCGCGCCATTCCCGGCCCGGCCCGGCCCACCTTCGAGGAACTGGAAGGAGCGTTGAAGGGTGGCGCGAAATAAGGGCGGGACCACCATAATCATCAAGAAGAAGGGTGGCGGGGACCACGGGGGGCACCACGGCGGAAGCTGGAAGGTGGCCTACGCGGACTTCGTCACGGCCATGATGGCCTTCTTCCTCCTGATGTGGCTCATCGCCGCGCTGAAGCCCCAGCAGAAGGAGTCCCTGGCCATCGTCTTCAAGGACGTGCGCAAGGACTCCAGCACCGTCACCAAGCAGGTGGTGATGCCCACCTTCATTCCCAAGGACGCCAAGACGGGCGTGCCCGAGGTCAACCTCTCCCAGCAGGACCGGCTCAAGTACGAGGTGGCGCTGCTGGTGAAGGAACTGCTGGCCCAGGACAAGGACATCCAGTCCAACTCCGGCATCAGCTCGGACAACGCAGGCGTGCTCATGCAGGTGAACAGCTCCGTCATGTTCGCCCACAACTCCGCCGTGCTCAAGCCCGAGGCCGCCAAGGTCCTCGACGGTGTCACCAACATTCTGCTCAACCAGAAGGTCAACCTGGTCATCCGCGGCCACACCGACGACACAGAGAACGGCAACGGCCAGTATCCTTCCAAGTGGGAGCTCTCCGCCGCGCGCTCCGCCGCCAGCCTGCGCTACATCCTGGCCAAGGGGGGCGGGGCCATAGCCGCCACGCGCATGCGCGCCGCGGGCTACGCCGACAGCCGCCCCCTGGTGCCCGTGATCAACGAGGAGAACCGCGCCGTGAACCGCCGCGTGGAGTTCTACTACCACAGCCCGGACACCGAGACCTGGTAGCCGGGACGCAGGGCAGAAAAAAAGGGCATCCCCCCGGGGATGCCCTTTTTTGTTGGCCGGGGCCGGGGGCTAGCAGTTGCGGAAGTTCAGGTCCACCACCAGGGCGCGGTGGTCGTCGTGGCCCTGCACGCGGCCCTTCTTCATGGTGTCGTACAGGTGCAGAAAGACCTTGCCCGGTTCGCCCTTCTCGTCGTCCAGGAAGTAGGTGTGGCCGTTGGGCCGGTCGTACTTGTTGTTCACGTCGTCGCAGTCCACGGTGAACACGTTCTTGGGCGTGAGGTGCGAGTGCTCCGGCCCGGTGTGGCCCAGGCGGCGCGAGGCAGAGTCCGCGCCAAGGTTGCCCACGGTCCCGGTGCCCAGGATGCGGTCGTCCGCCGCGAAGTAGACCACAACGTTGCGGCTGGCGTGGCACATGAACCGGCCCTCGCGGCTGTTCTCCAGGGCCTCGTTGAACACGTCCGGGGCCATCATGAAGATGTTGCGGAACATGAGCGGCACCTGGCCCTTGCGGTGGAAGCGCGACCAGCAGAACAGGGCCTGGCGCAGCACCCTGTTGCCCATGGAGTGGGCCAGCACGCTCATGCGCTTGAGGCAAGGGGCGTCGCCGGTCTTCACGGACTCGCGCCAGACCAGGAACTTCTCCAGGGCCCGGGCAAAGGCGATGCCGCTGCCCTCGGCGGCGATCTGGTCCTCGTGGAAGTCCTTGAGCACGCTCATGCCGTTGTCGCAGGGCCAGATCACCGGAATGACCTCCACCAGGCCCTTGTCCTGGTCGTCGAAAAGCCGCTGCAGCTTCTCGGCGATGGGGAAGACGTGCTCCTCGGGCAGGTGGGCGGAGTCGTGGATGTAGAACAGGATCTGGCGGCTTGGGGCCTTGCGCACGGCCTTCATGAAGTTCTCGCTGCCCAGTTCCACGTAGGCCTTCTTGGCGTCGTCTCGCCAGCAGAAATACACGGACTGCGCCGCCTCGTTGTTTTCCAGGTCAAAGCTGACCTTGCGCATCTCTGCGGTCTTGTTGCCCTCTACAAAGGCCCGGTTGGTGATGAAAAACATCGGCGACTCCTCCGCGAGTGGGAATAATGTGTATCGTACGTATTCCTAGCCTGTTTTCCCGGGGATTGTCCAGCGCGCAGGCCCGTCTAGGGAGCAGGTACTTAGAGATAGGCTAGCGCTGGGCCTGGGCCGATTCGGCCACGCGGGCCTCCACCAGCGGGGTGAACAGGCTGTAAAAGGCCAGGGCTGTGGCCGGGTCCGTGGCCTCCAGGCCGCGCAGGGCCCCGGCGGAGAGGAAGCCCAGGGCGCAGTCCGCCACGGCCACCAGGCTGGCGGGTGCGGGCAGGGCGCGCTCCGGGTGGGTGGTGCCGGCCACGTCTCCGGGGCCCAGGCCGCGCAGCCGGACGACAGCGTCCTCCCGCCCGTCCCGGGCAAGCTCGTCGGCTTGGCCGGAGATCAGCAGCCAGACGCCCTGGGGCACCTCGCCCTGGGTCAGGATGACCTCGCCAGCCTTGGCCGCGCGCCGCTCCAGGTGGCCGTGCAGGCGCTCCAGCAGGGCCTCGAAGCGCTCACCGGCCTCAAGGTGCAGCATCATGTCGTCCACGGAGCGCTCAAAGAGCGTCTCCAGGACCTTGTCGTCGGGGTGCGGCTCGTGGCGAGCCAGCACGGCGTCCTCGCACCACTCCAGGGCCCGGTCCAGGTCCGGCAGGAAGCGCGCGGCCCCGGCGTCCTGCGGGGAGGACCTGCGCATCTGCTCCTCCAGCCCCCGGGGCGCGGCGGCGAAGACCACCTCGCACCCGGCGGCGGCGCAGCGCTGCAGCAGGCGCAGGAAGCAGTTCACCGCCGAGGAGTCGAAGCCGTCCACCTCGGCGAAATCCAGCACGAGGTGGCTGGGCGGGGCGCCTGTCTGCGGGGCCAGGTGGCCGGACACGGTGCGGCTCAGCACGTTGGCAGAGCCGAAGAACAGGTAGCCGGTGATGCGCAGCACGCGGATGCCCTTTCCGCGCTCGCGCAGGATGTGCCTGTCGGGCACGGAGCGGCTGCGGGTGCTGGAGAGCGCCGTGGCGTCGGTGTCCTGCCTGACAACGGGCAGGTGGCTGTACTTGATGACGAAGATCACCGTGGCCATGACCAGGCCGAAGCCCACGCCGGTGAGGAAGCCGAAGAACCCGATGGCGCACAGAATGGACAGGATCAGGCCGTATTCCACCAGGCCGACCTGTCTGCGCACGTCCAGGGCCCAGTCCAGCAGGGTGGCCACGCCCAGGAAGAGCACCATGCCGCCCAGGATGAAGCGGGGGAATAGGCCCAGCACCGAGGCGCCCAGAAAGGTGGCCGCGCCGATGAACAGCGCGCAGGACAGGCCCACCAGCCGGGAGCTCGAGCCGGTCTTGGGCCCCAGGAGCGAGAGGCTCAGGGCCGTGTAGCCGGCGTGGGAGCCGCCCGCGCCACCCACGAGGTTGGCCGCCGCGTTGACGTACATCTCGCGCCTCAGGTCCAGGTCGCTCTTGGCGGCGGTCTCCATGCCGCTGGCGTTGAGCAGGAACGAGATGGCCGCCACCAGGGGGATGGTGCACAGCTGCGGCACCTGGGGCCACAGCGCGTCCCAGCGGATGAGGGCCAGGTCGGCGGGGGTGAACACCGGCCAGAGCATGGAGCCCTCGGGCATGCCGCCCAGCAGGAGCCCGGCCTGCGCGGCGTCGGCCCTGGTCTGGCCGGTGAGGACCAGGTACAGGCCGAAGGCGCCCAAAGCCAGGGCCAGGGTGCCGGGCAGCACGAAGGGGCTGTTCCAGCGCCGCATGGCCGAGAGCAGGGCCAGGGTGAGCAGCACAGCCGGAAGCAGGCGCAGGAGCTTGTCGACGGTCAGCAGCTGCGGCAGCGTGGCGAAGCCAAGGGAAACCCCCGTGGTGATGCCCACGCTGCCCTGCACGAGCAGCCAGCCGATGCCGGCCATGAACCCGCCCACAACGGGGTAGGGCATGTAGCGCATGAGGTTGCCCAGGCCGAAACGGCCCAGGATGAGGAACGCCGCGGCCGTGGCGACGGTGGACAGGCCCATGGCCGCGGCCACAGTGGCCTGGGCCTGGGCCGGGTTGGCGGTTCCGGCATCGGCCAGGGTTGCGGCGGCGATGCCGGCGGCCACGGAGGCCATCACCGCCGCCGGGGCATCCTGCGGCAGGCACACCGAGGGCGGGAAGCTGCTGAACAGCGCCACCACCAGGCACATGGCGAAGCCGCCGAAGAGCGTGAGCCCGGCGGCGCTGGGCGCAAAGGAGGCCAGGGGGCCGGAGAAGATGAGCGAGGCGAAGGACAGCTCGAGGATGACGACCAGCAGAGCGATGACAAAGCCGGAACTCACCGCCGGGATCAGTCGGCTGGGGGTGGCGGCATCGTGCAGCAGGTCTCGCCAGTGCGTCGTGGGCATACCCGCACACATAGCCCGCGACGGCTGTTCTGGCAATACGGGAAGGTGGCCGTGGCCGCTTCTTTGCGCGGCGTGGAGCGTCTTTTCCGGGCCCTTGCCCTGATGCTCGCGGTGCTGATACAGGGTAGCCAGGGACCGAAAAGCCATCCAAACCGAAAGGAGCCGCCATGGACAGCCGTTTTGCCGCCACGCTTCTTGCCAGCCTGCTGCTCATGCTCCTCGGCGCCGCCCCGGCCCTGGCCCAGGGGTTGCCCCAGGAGTGCCAGGAGGCCCAGGAGGTCCGCAGCCCGCAGTCGCAGATAGAGTTGCTGAGCCGCTGCCTGGACACGGGCCGTGTGAGCGGCAACGAGAAGGCCACCACGCTCAAGCAGCGGGCCATCGCCTACATGCACCTGGGCCAGCACCAGCGCGCCATCGACGACATCAACCAGTCGCTCAAGATCAACTCCGGCGATGCCGACAACTACTACCTGCGCGCCGTTTCGCAGCGGGCCCTGGGCAACCACAGGCAGTCCGTGGAGGACAGCAGCAGGGCCATCGGGCTGGAGCCGGACTTCGCGGCGGCCTATGCCAACCGGGCATACTCGCAGAAGGCCCTGGGCAACGTCGGCCAGGCGAGGAACGACGCGCGCCGCGCCCATGATCTGGACTCGCGGGTCAAGGTGCCGTCGTTCTAGCGGCATTTGGAAAGGCTTTTTTGGGAATTCGGCGCGCGGTCGCGCCATGGAAGGCCCTGGCCTGTGGCGCACTTACGGGTGCAAGGCCAGGGGAAACAGGAAGAATTCAGCATAGGGTATGCTGAATGGAGAGGACTGGTGGAGGCGGAGGGAATCGAACCCTCGTCCGAGAACGCTTTGCGCGGAGCTTCTACAGGTTTAGTCCGGGTTTGATTCTCGTCGCCCTGCGTGCCCCCGAACAGGCGTCAGAACGACATGTCTGCCTTGTGCCGCGCGCATACGGCAGACTCCATTTGCGCGCCGTCCCGATGGGGTTTGTCGATCCTTAAAACGTATCAGGCGTCAGTTAGAAGGATCGTGACTGGTTATTAAGCAGCCAGAGCGTAATCGTAGTCGTTGGCACTTGAGTGCTTGCCGCTTTTAACGAGGCCAGCGGCGCCTCGACCTGCAACTCCGGCATCGACTGTCCCCGTCGAAACCGGTGCGCCCCCTGTCAAAGATCGTGCGCTCAAGGTAAGACCTTGGGCGCCGTTGGCAAGTAAAAAACCGCGCCATGAAGCGCGGTTTGTTTTTTTGTGGTAGCGAGGGAGGGAATTGAACCCCCGACACTGCGGATATGAGCCGCATGCTCTGACCGACTGAGCTACCTCGCCACGTCCCCAACGGGAAGCGTCTTTTAGCCATTCTCGAAACGAAAGGCAAGGGGCTTCTGCCGGGAAAAGAAAGTTTTTGAGCGGGGCGGAAGCAGGGGCCCCGGGGGGCTGTTGACCTCGGCCCCCCAAGCTGGCATTCGTTGCCTGCCAAGTGTTGCTGGTTCACGTCTTGCAAGGGTTGTCCAGCCGAGCCAAGGAGGCGTCACATGTCCGGTCTCATTCCCCACAGCGAGCTCTCCAAGAAGGCCATAGCCTGGATTTGCGAGCGGCAGGCCAGCGGCGAAGGCGCCAGGAGCCTGCGTCAGCTTATCGACGAGGCCAGCGCCCGCTTCAACCTGGGGCCCCTGGACGAGGAGTTTCTGACGCGTTTTTTTGCGGACAAGGCAAAGCAGGGTGAGGACTGTTGAAGATAGTCCAGCGCGAAATCTTCAAGGAACACCTGTCGCTGTTCCTGCTCATCGGCAGCTGCCTGCTGGGCCTCATCCTCGTGGGGCGCCTGCTGCAACTGCGCGAGATTCTCCTGTCGCAGAACCTGGGCGTGGTCGACGTGCTGCGCCTGTTCGTCTACCTGAGCCCCTTCTTCATGCTCCTGCTCACGCCCATCGCCTGCATGCTCAGCGTGTTTTTGACCTACCTGCGCATGAGCAACGACCGCGAGCTTACCGCCCTGCGCGCCAGCGGGGTGAGCCTGTACCAGCTCCTGCCCGCCACCCTGGCCTTCAGCGGCCTGTGCACGGCCTTCTGCCTGTACATCAGCCTGTTCGGGCTGTCCTGGGGCATGGAGCACTTCAAGCTGGCGCTCATGGAGTTCGCCCGCACCAAGACCCAGCTTTCGCTGCAGTCCGGCGTGTTCAACCAGGAGTTCCCGGGGCTGACCATCTACGCCCAGCAGGTGGACCTGGGCAGCGGCGAGCTGAAGTTCATCTTCGTGCAGGACAAGACGAGCAAGAGCTTCACCAACACGGTCATCGCGCCCGAGGGCACCGTGGTCACGGACCCGGAGAAGGAGCAGATCCGCATCCAGTTCCGGGGCGGGCGCATTTTCCGCCGCCAGGACGAGCAGCTGGACATCCTGAACTTCGGCAGCTACGCCGTGCGCCTGCCCCTGGGCAACATGCTGCGGGGCATGGGCTTTGAGCGCGTGGCGCCCAAGGAGCTGTCCTTCGAGAAGCTCATCCGCTACGACACCGACCCGGAGCTGAAAAAGGAGCTCGACGCGGAGCGCCAGATGAAGGTCAAGGTGGAGATCCAGAAGCGCCTGGCCCTGCCGCTGGCCTGCCTGGTGCTGGGCCTGTTCTCCGTGCCGGTGGCCTGCGTGTTCCGCGCGCTCAAGCAGCAGCACGGGCTCATCCTGGCCATGGGCGTGTTCCTGGTCTACTACGCCCTCATGTCCGTGGCCGAGAGCCTGGGTGAATCGCAAGCCCTGCCGGCCTACGTGGGCATGTGGCTGCCGAACCTGCTGTTTTTTGGCACGGGGCTGGCCTTCCTGCGTTCCGCCGTGCGCGAGCGCGTACCCGCCGTGGTGCTGGCGGCCATCCAGCGCCTGCAGCAGAGGAGGGCGGCCTGATGGCCTGGCGTCCCTCCGCCCTGGGCGGGTACCTCATCCGCCAGAACCTCTTCCTCATGGCCACCTGCCTGGGCGGCGGCACGGTGATCTACCTGCTCACCGACCTGGCGGACCGCTTGGACCACTTCCTGGACGCCGGGCTGGGCGTGAAGCAGATCCTGACCTACTTCGCGGTGAAGATGCCGCTGGTGTTCGCGCAGATCCTGCCCGCGGTGTTCCTGCTGGCCCTGGTCATCCAGATCGGGCTCATGGTGCGCAGCAGGGAGATGATGGCCCTGCGCGCCGGGGGCATCTCCACGGGCTGGTTCATCCGCTTCTTTCTCATCTACGGCCTGTTCTGGAGCGCCGGGCAACTGGTGTTCTCCCAGTTCATCGCCTCCTACGGCGAGCAGGAGGCCAACCGCATCTGGCGCGAGGAAGTGCGCAAGAAGCAGCTGGACAAGCGCGTGCTGAAGGACCTCTGGTTCCGCGACGGCCAGTACATCGTGCACGCCGGGGAGGCCCAGCCCACGCAGAGCCGCGTGCGCGACGTCACCGTGTACGAGTTCGACCGCGAGAGCATGCAGCTTGCCCGCATCACCACGGCCAAGCGCGCCCTGGTGGACGAGCACGGCTGGGGCCTGCTGGACGCCTGGGAGATCGAGACCGGGGATTTTTCCACCACAAGGCTTCTGACCCAGTTCCTGCCCGTGCGCCAGGACATGCGCGGGTTCCTCTCCGTGGCCACGGGCGACAAGGCCGAGCTGCCGCTGTGGAGCCTGGGCCAGATGATCGACGAGCTCAGGGAGTCCGGCTCCAACGTGGAGCGGCTGCGCACCGCCTGGCACGGCAAGTGGTCCTACGCCTTCTCCATCGTCACCATGGCCCTCTTGGCCCTGGCGCTCACGAGCATCCTGGAGAACCTGTACGTGAACCTGGTGGCGGGCATGGTGGTGGTGTTCTGCTACTACGGCCTGTACGTGCTGGGCATCAGCGTGGGCCAGAAGGGCCTGCTGCCGCCGGTGGCCGCCGCCTGGCTGGCCAACGCGGGCTTCATCGCCCTGGCGTGCCTGCGCCTGTGCTACGTGGCCGTGCCCGGGCTGGCCGCCCGCCTGCGGCGGACCTTTTCCCGGGGCTAGGCGGCGTCGCCGGAGTCGTCGCCGGAGTCGTCGTCTGTCGGCTCGGCGCGCCCGGCCAGGCGGTCCAGCTCGGCCCAGAGCTGCTCGATGCCGAGCCGGGTGACGCTGGACACGCACAGCGGAGTGGCGTAGCCGCCCAGAAGATCCTTCCATTCCCGCTGTTTGGCGGAACGCTCGATCTGCTTGACCTTGTCGCACTTGGTGAGCACGGGCAAGAGCCGGATGTTCTCGTGCCTGAGCCAGGAGGCCAGCTCCAGGTCGCTCTTCTGCGGGGGCACGCGCACGTCGATGAGCATGACCACGGCCTTGAGGCCCGGGTTGGTGGTCAGGAAGCGCTCGATGAGCTGGCCCCACTTGGCGCGCTCCTCCTGGGAGCGCCGGGCGTAGCCGTAGCCGGGCAGGTCCACCAGGGTGTAGTCCTGGGGGGCTACGTGATAATAGTTGACGCTCTGGGTCTTGCCGGGGGTGGAGCTGGTCTTGGCCAGGCCCTTGCGCCCGGCCAGGCAGTTGATGAGCGAGGACTTGCCCACGTTGGAGCGCCCGGCCAGGGCGATCTGCGGCTCGTCGCTGGCGTCCAGCTGCGTCTTGAGGTAGGCTGTTTTGACTAAAGTGAAGGTTCGATTCATAATGCCTCGGACTTGTGCGGGCGCGTGAGTGCTTCCGCCGGTCCAGTGATGTGGGGTTTTCGCCCCGGCGTCAAGTGCCGTCCGTCCACCACCAACAGCCAGGTGCCAACATGAGCGTTCGCAAATACCTTGTCCTGAACGGCCCGAACCTTGGCCACATCGGCCAGCGCCAGCCCGAAATCTACGGCTCCGAGGGCCTGGACGCCCTGCCCGCCATGGTCAAGGCCATGCTGGGCGACGCGGGCGACGAGGTCGAGCTCGTGTTCCACCAGTCCAACTTCGAGGGCAACCTCATCGACAGGCTGGAGAAGGCCCGCAGGGACGGCATGGACGGCGTGGCCTTCAACGCCGGGGCCTACACGCACACCAGCCTGGCCATCGCCGACTGCCTGGCCTGGATCGGCATCCCCTGCGTGGAGGTGCACCTTTCCAACATCTTCGCCCGCACGGACGAGCCCCTGCGCCAGAAAAGCCTCATGGGGAAAAGCTGCATCGGGGTTGTTGCCGGTTTCGGCATTCTCGGGTATGCGTTGGCCGTCCTTGCGCTGGAGCGGCATAACGCCAAGCGCCCGGACGGAAAATAATCAGGCGCGGGAGCATGTTCCGCGCACGGAATCCCCTTGGAGGACTTGATGTATTCGACTTCCGACTTTCGCCGCGGCCTCAAGGTTGAGATCGACGGCAAGCCTTATGAAATCGTTGAGTTCCAGCATGTGAAGCCCGGCAAGGGCGGCGCCTTCGTGCGCACCAAGCTCAAGCACATCCTCACCGGCCGCGTTGTGGACCAGACCTTCCGCTCCGGCGAAAAGGTGGACAAGCCCGATATCGCCATGCAGGACATGCAGTTCCTCTACAAAGAGGGCGACGACTTCGTGTTCATGGACCTGGAGAGCTACGAGCAGAAGAACATCCCCGCCGAGCAGGTGGGCGAGAAGGGCGGCTACATCCGCGAGGGCGAGACCCTCAAGGTGTTCCTGTACAACGGCGCGCTCTTCGACATCGAGCTGCCCGCCTCCGTGGCCATGGAGGTCATCGAGACCGAGCCCGGCGTGCAGGGCGACCGCGTAACCAATGCCACCAAGCCCGCCAGGATGGAGACCGGCATCATGGTCAACGTGCCGCTGTTCATCGCCCAGGGCGAGCGCATCAAGGTGGACACCCGCACCGGCGAATACATCAGCCGCGTCTAATGGGCGCTGGTCGGCCCGGACGGGGCGCTTCCGCCCCGGCCCGCGCCGGGCGTTCCGGCAGTTCCAAACGGGAGGGTAGGGGTACGGATACGGCGAAGTTCCGCATGGAAATGAAAGGGGTGGCCTACATTTTTGTGGCCCTCTTCCTGTTTTTGTGCGTCTTCTCCTTCAATCCGCTGGACCCCACCTTCAACCAGGCGGTCAGCCCCTCGCACCGGACCACGAACCTGGCCGGGGCCGTGGGCTCCTACATCGCCGGGTTCCTTGTGGAGATCTTCGGCCTGGGCGCGCTCATCTGGCCCATGCTGCTGGCCTGGTTCGGGCTGGCCCAGTTCTCCGACCGCTTCCGCCTGCCCTGGTACCGCTGGGCGGGCCTGGGCGGGCTGGTGCTGAGCCTCATGGCCTGGATGGCCAAGCCATGGGCCCTGGCCGTGAACGGCAAGGCGCCGTCCCTGGCCAGCGGCGGGTTCATTGGCAAGGCGGCCGCGGGCATCACCCTGGAGCTCTTGAGCCCCTGGGGCTCGGTGCTGTTCTGGATGTTCCTCTCCGTGGCCACGGTGCAGGTGAGCTTCGGCGTGAGCTGGAGCAAGGTCTTCGCGGTGCTGCTGGGCCTGCTGGAGGCCCTGTTCGACAAGGCCCTGGCCCTGTGGGAGAGCCGCCGCGAGACCAAGGGCAAGCCCGTTAAGGTTGCCGCGCCCGCCCCGGCCCCGGCAAGGCGCGCCGAGCCGCGTCCCTCTCCGGCTGTGGCTGCTCCCGAGGCCCCGCACTCCCCCGGGGACGACCTGATCCTGCGGCCCTTCGAGGCCCCGGCCCCCAAGAAGAAATCCGCAGAGCCCAGGGCTGAGGCCAAGGGCGAGGCCGCCCCGGAGCTGCCCGGCCCGGAGCTGCTGCGCGAGGTCCCGGTCCAGCCCGCCGTGGTGGACTCCAAGGCCCTGCAGGCCAAGGCCAGGCAGCTCACCGCCTGCCTGGGCGACTTCAATATCCAGGGCGAGATCCAGCAGGTCATGCCCGGCCCCGTGGTCACCATGTTCGAGTTCAAGCCTGCGCCGGGGGTGAAGATCAGCACCATCGCCGCGCGCAACGACGACATCGCCCTGTCCCTCAAGGCCCTGGCCGTGCGCATCGAGGCGCCCATACCCGGCAAGGACACCGTGGGCGTGGAGATTCCCAACGAGAAGCGCCAGACCGTGAGCCTGCGCGAGATCATCGAGTCCCCGGTGTTCGCCATGGCCAAGAGCCCCCTGACCCTGGCCGTGGGCAAGGACATCCAGGGCGCGCCGCAGATCGCCGACCTGGCCGCCATGCCGCACCTGCTGGTGGCGGGCGCCACGGGCGCGGGCAAGAGCGTGTGCCTCAACGGCTTCCTGGTCAGCATCCTGTACAAGGCCTCGCCCGAGCAGGTGAAGCTCCTGCTCATCGACCCCAAGCGCATCGAGCTGGCCATCTACTCCGACCTGCCGCACCTGGTGCACCCGGTGGTGACGGACATGGCCCTGGCCAAGAGCGCCCTGGAGTGGGCCATGTGCGAGATGGACTCCCGCTACGAGACCCTGGCCCGGGTGGGCGTGCGCAACATCGAGTCCTTCAACCAGAAGCTTGCCGAAATGGGCGACAAGCGGCCCGAGGACCTGGCCGACCTGACGCCCATGCCCTACCTGGTCATCGTCATCGACGAGCTGGCCGACCTGATGATGACCGCGGCCAAGGACGTGGAAACCTGCATCGTGCGGCTGGCCCAGCTGGCGCGCGCCGCTGGCATCCACATGATACTGGCCACCCAGCGGCCCAGCGTGGACGTGGTCACGGGGCTCATCAAGGCCAACTTCCCCACGCGCATCTCCTTCCAGGTGACCAGCCGCCACGACAGCCGCACCATCCTGGACACCGTGGGCGCGGAGCGCCTGCTGGGCAAGGGCGACATGCTCTACAAGTCCGGCGGGGCCAAGCTTCGGCGCATGCACGGGGCCTACGTGGACGAGGTGGAGATCGAGGCCGTGGTGGCCCACTGGAAGGCCCGCCAGCCCCAGCAGTTCGAGCTGGACTTCACCGAATGGCGCAAGGAGGGCGACGGCCCCGCCGGTTCGGGCGGCGCGGGGGAGGGCGGCGGCATCGCCGATGATCCCATGTATTCCGACGCCGTGGAGTTCGTCATGAGCCAGGGCCGGGCGTCCATCTCGCTCATCCAGCGCCGCTTCCGCATCGGCTTCAACCGCGCGGCCCGCTACATCGAGCAGATGGAGGCCGACGGCCTCCTGGGCGCCGCCGACGGCAGCAAGCCCCGCCCGGTGATCAAGAACCGCGACTAGCCCCTTCACCATCCGCCCCTTTCCGCCGATAAGCCTGAAAGGCCTTCCTTTTCCCCTGCATTGACTTTGTTCACGTTTTGGTTCAGCTACGTAGCTAGTCACTGGGAGAAGTTCCCGGCAGGCGACAGTGTGGACAGACCCACGTCCATCAGCGGGGGGAGAGGTGCTCAAACGCATCAAGCGGCGCGACCTGGAGCCGGGCATGTTCCTGGTGAAGTACGGGCGAGGCTCCAAGGAGAGCCCGTACGTGCAGGTGGAGCGCCCGGTGCTGACCCTTGAGGCCGCTGACACCCTGGTCCCGTCCGGGGTGGATGATCTGGTCATCGACGACGCCCTGACCATCGCCGTCATCAACACCAATTACCGCAAGGCCTGTGCCGAGCGGGGCGGAAAGGCCCCGGAGACGCCGGCCACGCCCCTGGCCGAAGAGCTGCCCGTGGCCGAGAAGCTCTACGTGGAGGCCGTGGAGCACGCCCACTGCTTCATGGAGGACGTGCGCCGGGGCAAGGAGATCGACTGCCGCGAGGCCTTTCCCATCGTGGACGGGTTCATCGCCAGCGTGTTCCGCAACGAGGCCGCAGCGGCCATGCTCTTCCACCTGCGGGAGTACGACGCCTACACCTACACCCACAGCGTCAACGTTGGCGTGCTGGCCATCATCCTGGGCAAGTACCTGGAACTCGACGAGAAGAACCTGCGCATGCTGGGCATGGCCGGGGTGTTCCACGACGTGGGCAAGGCGCGCATCCCCGAGGAGATCCTGAACAAGCCCGCCAAGCTCACCCCAAGCGAGACTCAGGTCATCAAGACCCACCCCCTGGAGGGCTTCCGCATCGTGGACGGGCAGGCGGGCCTGGAGCCAAGCGTGGTGCGCGGCGTGGTGGAGCACCACGAGCGCTACGACGGCATGGGCTACCCGCGTGGGCTCTCCGGCGGGGAGATCGGGCTCTTCGGGCGCATCCTCTCCCTGGTGGACGTGTACGACGCGCTGACCAGCAAGCGCGCGTACAAGAGCGCCATGCCGCCCTTCAACGCCCTGGGCATGATGTACCAGTGGCGCGACACCACCTTCTGCCCCACCGGGGTGGAGCATTTCATCAAGTGCATCGGCGTGTACCCCAACGGCAGCTTCGTCAAGCTGTCCAACGGCTGCCACGCCATCACCATCGACAACAGCGGCGAGAACGCCGCCCGGCCCAAGGTGCGCATCCTCTTCGACGCGGCCATGCACCCCGTGGCCCAGACCGAGGTGGACCTTGCGAGGGAGGACTTCTCTCAGGGCCTGCGCATCGTGGAATGCCTGGACCCCGAGGACTACCGCATGGACCTGACACGCGTGCTCGAGCCCGACCAGACCGCGCCGGAGATCGTCTCGGCGTAGCCCCGGGGCCCGCCCCCACGGACCGGAACCATGAACGAACAAAACTCCGACCTCGCCAAGAACAACGGCAAAGCCGCACCGCCGCCCGCAGCCGGAAAGCGCGTTGAGCGCCTGCCCGGCAGCAAGCTCACCCTGGAGCCGGGCTCCAGGCTCTCCCTCCGCCTGCTGTGCGTGGACAAGAAGTACGACGCCCTGGTGGTGGGCGTGCGGCCCTATTCGTACCTCGTGGTGGAGCTGCGCCTGCCCCAGGCCGTGCACGCCGCCCTGCAGGAGAACCCCCTGGCCGTTGCCCAGCATTCCGGGGCCGGGGCGGTTCAGGGCTTCCGCACCTCGGTGCTGGCGCGCACGTCCAAGCCCGCGCCCATCCTGTTCCTGTCCTACCCGGAGACCGTGGAGCGCATGGTGCTCCGGTGCGACGAGCGCGTGCAGGTGAGCGTGCCCGGCATGCTGCACGGCCAGTACGGCGACCACGAGATCATGCTCACGGACCTGACCCCCTCGGGCTGCCGCCTGTCCACCAAAGTGGACCTGAAGAGCCCCCTGCGCGACCTGCAACTGGGCGAGCGCCTGCTGCTGCACTGCCACCTGGGCCCGGGCCAGGCCTTCACCACCCCGTTCATCCTGCGGCGCATCGACGAGAAGAAGGGCCTGCTGTACCTGGGCGGGCAGTTCGTGGACATGCAGCCCGAAACAGCCGATGTCATCGAGGGCTTCGTGCGCAAGGCCATGCGGCTGATCCGCTGAGCCCCCGGGCGTTTTCCCCTTGACCCCGGCGGCCCGCCTCGGCTAACAAGCACCTCGCCGAACGCCAGCGTAGCTCAGCCGGCAGAGCAGCTGATTCGTAATCAGCAGGTCAGGGGTTCGATTCCCCTCGCTGGCTCCAGAAACGACAAGGCCCCGCAACGGTTCACTCCGCTGCGGGGCCTTTTCACGCGCGCTGGTCGGCTCAGGCCCTGCGCCTGCGGCCCTCGGCGTCCGCCGCCTTGAGGGCGGCCAGCACCAGCTCCGGGCTGATGTCCACGGGCTCGTTGTGGATGGATTCGCCCGGGGCGCAAGCCTTCTCGGCCACGCGCAGCAGCTCGGCGTCCGAGGCTTCCGCCAGGCCCAGGTCGGCAAAAGTGGTGGGCAGGCCCAGGGCCGCGCACAGGGCGTACACCTCGTCCATGAGCTTCAGCGGCTTGTCCGTGAGGAAGAGCGAGGCCAGCACGCCGAAGGCCACCTTCTCGCCATGGCTCAGGGAGTGGGCCTGGGGCAGGGCGGTGAGGCCGTTGTGGATGGAATGGGCAGCGCCCAGGCCGCCGCTCTCGAAGCCCAGGCCGCTCAGCAGGGTGTTGGCCTCCACCACGCGCTCCAGGGCGGGGGTGACGATCCCGGCCTCGCAGGCGGTGAGCGCCGCGACGCCCCAGTCGCGCACGGTCTCGTAGCACAGCCGGGCCAGGGCGTGGGCGGTCATGGAGCCCACGTCGCCCGCGATGTTCCTGCCCCGGCTCACGCGGCAGGACTCGGCCTCGAACCAGGTGGCCAGGGCGTCGCCCATGCCCGCTGCCAGGTGCCGCGCCGGGGCCTTGACCACCACCGCCGTGTCCACCAGCACCACGTCCGGGTTGCGGGGCAGCAGGTCCACGCGCTGGAACACGCCCTCCGGGGTGTAGACCACGCAGACCGAACTGCAAGGCGCGTCCGTGGAGGCGATGGTGGGCACCGCCACAACGGGCACGCCCGCGCGGGAGGCCACGGCCTTGGCCGCGTCCAGGGTCTTGCCGCCGCCCAGGGCGGCCACGGTCTCGGCCCGGAAGTCACGGGCGCAGGCCAGCAGCCGTTCGATCTCCTGGTCCGTGCACTCCCGCCCGAAGCGCTCCACGCGCACCGCGCCCGACTGTTCCAGGCCCGGCAACAGCGGCGGCAGCAGGTGTTCCGCCGGGTAGGGCGAGGCGATGACCAGGTGCCGCGAGCCCAGGCGGGCAAGCTCCGCGCCGAGGCGGGAGAGGGCGCCGGCGCCCTGCACGTAGCGGCCTGGAAACAGGGTGGTGCTGATCATGCGGCGATCCTTGCCTGGCTTGGTGCGTTGTTACGGCCTGTGGCCGCGCTTGTGTTCCCAGATGGGGATCATGGGCAGCAGGTCGCCCTCGGACACATGGGCGGGCACCAGCAGCAGGCCCTGGGCCTCGATCATGTCCAGCCGGGCTTCGCGGGTGCGGTCCATGAGCGGGTGGGCGTGCAGCTCCGCGCGTACGCCTGTGATGGTGCAGGCCACCAGCTTTTCCCAGCCTGGCGGGGCCTCGGGCGGGGTCTGGTCCAGCCGCGCAAGCACCGGGATGGGCACGGGCAGGGCCCGGCCGCGCAGCCAGCAGGCCGCGGGCAGCACCAGGGCGTGCATGAGGGCGAACACGGCCCAGGGCGTTCCCGGCAGGGCGAAGAGGATGGTCCGGCCCTTCACGGCGGCGAAGACGCTCTTGCCGGGATGCATCTTCAGGCCATGGAAGAGGATCTCGAATCCGGCCTGTTTGGCGGCCTGGAGCAGAAAATCGCGCTGGCCCGGGCCCGTGCCCCCGGTGGTGACGATGCAGGCGGGTTCCCCGGCGGCCTTGAGCCGCCCGGCCACGGCCTCCGCCCCGTTGGGGCAGACCTCAGCCGTGATGCCCACAAGACCGCGCTGGCGCAGCAGCCCGGCGGCCAAAAGCAGGTTGTCCGCAGAGGTCAGGCCCGGCACCGGCGCGGCGTCCAGGGGGGTGAGCTCGTTGCCCACGGCCAGCACCTGCACGTCCGGATTGGCGTACACGGGCACTTGCATCACCCCGGAGAGGGCCAGGGCCGCCAGGATGGGCGGGGTGTACTCCTCGCCGCGCCGCACCACCCGGGTGCCCGCGCGGATGTCCGAGCCCACCTCGCGCACGTGGGTCTCGGCCTGGATTTCGCCGAACACGCGCAGCACGCCCTGGCCCGCCACGTCCACCGCCTCAACGTCCTCGGCGGCGATGACGGCGTCCGCCCCCGGGGGCAGCGGCCCGCCGGTGAGGATGACGCAGGCGCAGCCCGGGGCCAGGGGGCCGGGGTCGCAGGTGCTGGGGCGGATCTCCCCGGCGAGTTTCAGCTCCGCGGGTGACTTGAGCGAGGCGCCCGTTGTCTCCGCCGCGCGCACGGCGTAGCCGTCCATGCTGGAGCGAGGGACTCCGGGCACGGACCGGGCGGCGAACTGGTCGTCGGAGCAGACCCGGCCCAGGGCCGCCTCCAGGGGAACACGCTCAGCCTGTGGCGCGTGGGCCCGGATGTGATGGCGCATGAGCTCCAGGGCCTGGTCGCGGGAAACAGGGCCCTGCTGGCCGGGCCGACCCGGTGCTGAGGACTGGCCGGAAGCGGCGGACTGGCTGTTCGGGGGAGTCATGGTCCCTCCTGGGGGCGGAGCAGGGCCTGCGCCGTTTCGCGCAGCTTCCGCAGGTCCTCCGGGGTGTTGGCGTTCTGGAAGGAGATCAGGTCCGGGTCGGCGCGCAGCAGCTCCTCCACGGGCAGCGGGTGCACGCGGACCTTGTCGAAGAAGCGGATGATCTTGCAGTCGCCGCGCCCGAGCTGCTCCGCGATGTGCGGCAGGCACCTAGTGGAGTACACGGCGCACAGGGGCTCGAAGTAGCCGTCGGGCTTTCTGGGCAGCACCACGTCGTCCTCGGGCCGCAGGTGGGCCAGCAGGGCGGAGAGCAGGGCGGGCCGGAGCAGCGGGGTGTCGCAGGCCATCACGAAGACGTGGGGCGCGCGGGCCCCGGCCAGGGCGGCGTGGATGCCCGTGAGCGAGCTGCGGGCCTCGAAGGAGTCGCCCACGGCGCGAACCTTGCCCGAAAGGCCCGAAAGATAGGCACGCAGGGGCTCGGGGTCCCTGCATACCACCATGATGTCCTCGAAGAAGGGCGAAAGCGTGGCCAGGGCATGGTCCAGGAGGGGGCGGCCTGCGACTTCGAGCAGGCCCTTCTGGATGCCGCCCATGCGCGTGGCCGCGCCGCCGGCCAGGATGGCGGCGCCGCAGGCGGGCCAGGGGTGCGTCCGGTCAGGGGCATGCATTCGGACACTATATGCGTACACGGGCGTCTAGGCAATGCATGCTGCGCAAATTCCACGGGGATGCGGGAGGTTGTCCGCCCAACCCCTTGAGCATGGCCGCCGGGCAGTGTATGCCGTAGATGAGGCTGCCACCCGCCCAGTGAATTGGTCACGCCACCCCGGCCGCCACGGAGAGCCCTTGGACCCCAGCGCCCTGCACGCCTTCTTCCACCCGCGCACCGTGGCCGTCGTCGGCGCCTCGGCCAAGCCGGGCAAGATCGGCCACACCGTGGTGGCGAACATGCTCGCCGCGGGCTTCAAGGGCCGCCTGTTCCCGGTGAATCCGCGCGGGGGCGACATCGAGGGCCTGCCGGTGGTCACCACTATCTCCGGGCTGCCCAGGGGCATCGACCTGGCGGTCATCGCCGTGCCCCGGGACAGCGTGCTCCCGGCCATGGAGGAGCTGGCCGCCCTCGGGCTCAAGTCGGCCATCGTCATCACCGCCGGTTTCAAGGAGGCCGGGCAGGAGGGCTACCGCCTGGAGCGACAGTTGGTGGAGCTGTGCGAGCGGCACGGCATCGCCATGCTCGGACCCAACTGCCTGGGCATGCTGGACACCGGGCACGGGGTCAACGCCTCCTTCGCCGCCACCGGGGCCAAGCCTGGCGACCTGGCCTTCTTCTCCCAGTCCGGTGCGCTGTGCGTGTCCATCCTGGACTGGGCCGCCGACGAGAACATCGGCTTTTCCAAGTTCATCAGCCTGGGCAACAAGGCCCTGCTGGACGAGATCCACATGCTGGAGGCCCTGGGGGCCGACCCGGCCTCCAAGGTCATCATCGGGTACATCGAGAGCGTGCAGAACGGAGAGGCCTTCCTGCGCACCGCGCGGGAGGTCTGCCGCGTCAAGCCCGTGATCATGCTCAAGGCCGGGTCCACGGCGGCTGGCGCCAAGGCCGCCAGCTCCCACACCGGGGCCATCGCCGGGTCGGACAGCGCCTACGGCGCGGCCTTCAAGCAGTGCGGCATCATCCGCGCCCCGGACGTGGAATCGCTCTTCGACCTTGCCGGGGCCTTCTCCAGCCTGCCGCTGCCGCGCGGGCCCAACGTGGCCATCGTCACCAACTCCGGCGGGCCGGGCATCCTGGCGGCGGACGCCTGCGAGAAGCGCCGCCTGCACATGGCGCGCCTAAGCCCCGAGACCATCCAGAAGCTCCAGGGCTTCCTGCCGTCCTACGCCTCGCTGTACAATCCCGTGGACATGGTGGGCGATGCCGACGCCGAGCGCTGCCGCAAGACCCTGGAGACGGTGCTGGACGACCCGCTGGTGCATTCCGTGCTGTTCCTGATCACGCCCACCTCCTCGGTGGAGATGGCGGCCGCCGCCACGGCGGTGGCGCACCTGGCCAGGCGCTCGGACAAGCCGGTGTACGCCTGCCTCATGGGCCGGGAGCACGTGCAGGAGGGCAAGCGCGTGCTGCAGGAGGCCGGGCTGCCCTGCTTCAGCTTTCCGGAAACGGCCATGCAGTGCATCGAGGCCATGTACTCCTACGCCCTGTGGCGGCAGATGCCCGTGCCCCTGTACGAGAGCCCGGAGCGCGACCTGGACGCCGCCCGGCGCATCGTGCGGCAGGCCATCGACGCCGGGCAGACGGAGATTGTGGAGTTCCAGGCCCGCGAACTTCTGGGCGCCTACAGGTTGCCCACGCCGCGCACCGTGCTGGCCCGCAAGGGCGAGGACGCCGTGGCCGCCGCCGATGAATTGGGCTACCCCGTGGCCCTCAAGATCGCCAGCCCGCAGATTTCGCACAAGACCGACGTGGGCGGGGTGGTGCTGAACCTGAAGAGCGCCGCCCAGGTGCGCCAGGCCTTCTGGGACATGACCACCCGCGTGCAGCGCCTGCGGCCCGACGCCTACGTGGCGGGCTGCCTGGTGCAGGAGATGTCGCCCCCGGGCGCGAGAGAGCTCATCGTTGGCTTCAAGCGCGACGAGCAGTTCGGGCCCCTGGTCATGTTCGGGCTGGGCGGCATCCATGTGGAGATATTAAAGGACGTGGCCTTCCGCCTTGCCCCCTTGAGTCGCGACGACGCTTTTGGCATGGTGCGGGAGATACGCTCGTACATGCTGCTCAAGGGCGTGCACGGCGGACCGGCCATCGAGTTCCGGGCCCTGGAGGACATCCTGCTCGTCCTCTCGGCCCTGGCTATGGACTTCCCGCAGATCTACGAGGCGGAGTTCAACCCTGTGCTGGTGAACCACGAGCGGGCGCTGGTGGCCGACGTGCGCGTGACGTTGCGCGTCTAGCCTTGCGCTGGTAGCGTGTGCGCGGGCCCGCTGTGCTGGGCCCGCACCGTAAGGAGGAGAGAATGGTCGGCGTCTACATAGGTTCCACGGCCGGATACTCGGGCAAGAACCTCATCGCCATGTCCCTGGGCCTGCGCCTGAAGAAGGACGGCTACAAGGTTGGCTACATGAAGCCCGTGGGGGCGGTGCCGCGCAAGGCCGATGGCCAGCCCGGCGACGAGGACGCCTTCTTCGTGCAGGAGGTGCTGGGCCTGCGCCAGGATCCCCGGCTCGTCACTCCCGTGGTCGTCACCCGCGACTTCACCGTGCGGGCCTTCACCGAGGACATCGGCGACCTCATGCCCGGCATCGTCTCGGCCTACGAGGAGCTCTCCCGCGACAAGGACGTGATGATCATCGCCGGGTCGGGCAACGTGCTGGGCTCCGGCACCTATTGCGGCCTGGACGGCGTGAGCGTGTCCCGCGCGCTGGGCGCAAGGAGCGTGGTCATCGACCGCTACCAGAACGAACTGAAGTACGACTACGTGCTGCGCTGCAAGAACGCCCTGGGCGACGACCTGGCCGGGGTGATCTTGAACGACATCCCGGACAGCTACCGCGCCGAGGTGGACGAGCTCATGGTGCCGTTCTTCAGCCGCAAGGGCGTGGAGGTGCTGGCCACCATCCCCTCGGACCCCATCATGAGCGCCATCAAGGTCTCCGACCTGGCCGAGCGCCTGGGCGGAAAGATCATCAGCGCCCACCACAAGGCCGACCGCGTGGTGGAGAACTTCCTCATCGGCACCATGCAGGTGGAGAACTTCCTCACCCACTTCATGCGCCACAAGAACTCGGCCATCATCGTGGGCGGCGACCGCTCCGACGTGCAGCTTGTGGCCCTTGAGGGCAGCTGCCCCTGCCTCATCCTCACCGGCAACCTGTACCCCAACGACATCATCCTCACCCGCTCCGAGGTGCTGGAGACGCCCATCCTCGTGGTGCGCGAGGACACCTTCTCCGTGGCCAAGAAGATGGAGACCATCCTCTCCCGCCACAAGCTGCGCGACATGATCAAGGTCAACCACGGCGTGCAGTTGGTCAATTCCGCCCTGAACTACGAGCTGTTCAAGAACCGCCTCGGTCTGTAGGAGATCCCCCCGCATGCAGCCTAGACGCCTCCCCCGCCTCACCGCCACCATCGCCGGGCTGGTCCTGGCCGCCTGGCTGGCCCCGGCCCTGGCCCAGTACGATGCCCCCCAGAGCCCCGACGCCGACCCCGGCGTGCGCAGGCTGGCCGTGCCCTTCGAGCACCAGGCGCACAACCAGAAGGCCAAGCTCAAGAACTGCGTGGTCTGCCACCATGGGCTGAAGAACGGCCGCCGCGTGACCACGGGCAAGAGCACGGAGCAGCGCTGCTCCAGCTGCCACCTGGACCGGCCCATGACCCACACCGACCCGCCCTCGCTCATGAGCGTGGCCCACGCCTCGTGCCAGGGCTGCCACAAGAAGCAGGGCAAGGGGCCCGTGGGCTGCAGCCAGTGCCACAAGCAGCAGTAGCCGCCAGACAAGGAAAAGGCCGGGATCGCTCCCGGCCTTTCTCTTTGCGCGCGGCGGTGGCTGGCGGGGCTACTTGCCCCGGCGGATGTTGTACACGCAGCGGCCCACGGCCAGGTGCACGTCCGGCGCGCCCTCGCCGGTGACGATGACCTGGGCGTTGCCCACGCGGTTGCCCAAGAGGCGCACCGTGGCCTCGGCGTAGAGATCCCTGGCCGGAGCCGGGCGCAGGTAGTCCACGCCCAGGTCGATGGTGGCGATGCGGTCCTCCAGGCGGCAGCAGGTCCATACCGCGAAGCCTCCGCACACGTCGATGAGCGAAGAGATGACCCCGCCGTGCAGGGCCGGACGGCGAATGTCGCCGATGAGCTCCGGGCGGAAGGGCACCCTGAGCTTGACGTAGCCCTCGCGCAGCTCGTCCACGCGGATGCCCAGCACCTCGTTGAAGGGGATGCCGCCCTCGATGAGCTCCGTGAGTTTCGCAAAGTCCATGGGCGCCTCCGTCAGGTGCGGGGGAGGATGGTCCGGCGTCCGGCCTAGTCGTCCTCTGTGCCGGAGGAGGCGCCCCTGCCGGGCTGGGCCTCGCTGCTCTCCAGGATGATGCGGCCCAGGCGCACGTCCTCGCCGATGCGCTCCTTGAGGGCCTCCAGGCTCTCGAACTTGCGCTCGGAGCGCAGGCGCTGCACGAACTGGACGGTGAGCCGTTTGCCGTAGATGTCGCGGCTGAAGTCCATGATGTGTGTTTCCAGGGTCAGGCCGGTGTCGCCGAAGGTGGGGTTGTAGCCCACGTTGGCCACGGCGGCCAGGGGCTCGCCGTCCAGCACGGCCCACACGGCGTACACGCCGGGCTTGGGCAGCAGGTTGCCCTCGGGCAGCAGGTTGGCCGTGGGAAAGCCCAGCATGGCCGCGCCGCGCTTCTTGCCGTCCACCACGGTGCCGCAGACCTCGAAGAACCGGCCCAGGAGCGGGCGCGCGTCCCAGACGTTTCCCAGCTGCACCAGGTCGCGGATGCGCGTGGAGCTGACCACGGCGCCGCCCACGATGACCGGGGCCAGCTGCTCCACACCGAAGCCCATGTCACGCCCCAGCTTGGTGAGAAGCTCGCAGTTGCCACGGCGGCCCTTGCCCATGGCGTAGTCGTAGCCGATGACCAGCTCGCGCATGTTCAGGCCCTCCACCAGGTACCGGCGCACGAACTCCTCGGGCTCCAGGGCGGCCATCTCGCGGGTGAACTCCAGCACCAGGGCCACGTGGGGCCCGTGCTCGCTGATGAAGCCCAGGCGCTGCCGGGTGGTGGTGAGGAAGGGCGGGGTGGACTTGCCAAGAATGACGGTGAGGGGGTGGGGGTCGAAGGTGACCACCACGCTGACGAGATTCTTCTTGCGGGCCTTGGCGCAGGTCAGCTCCAGCAGGCGCTGGTGGCCCACGTGCACGCCGTCGAAGTTGCCGATGGTGACGCAGGAACCGGCGATGGTGCCTGCGATTTCTTCAATGGTCCTGGCTGCGATCATGGATTCCGCTGTCCTTGCGCGCGTGTTGCGACGGGAGCTTTGCTACCAGAAAGGGCGGCAGGGCTCAAGGCTTAGCGCTTGACCATGCTGGGACCGGCCTTGCGGTCGCCCAGGGTGCGCTCCAGGTCGGCCAGCTGTTTCTTGTCGGCCTCGGACCTGGCGAGGGAGCGGGCGCGCTCCAGGTGGAACTCGGCCTTCTTCGTGTCGCGGGCGTACAGGGCGGAGTAGGCCAGCTGCACGTGCGCGCCGAAGACGTTGCCGCTCTCCCCGAGCATGCGGCCCAGGTAGAAGCGCACCTCGCTGTCCTCCGGCACCTCGCGTGCCACGCGCTCCATGGCCGGGATGGCCTGGGCGTAGTCCTTGCGCTCGGCCATCATGCGGGCCAGGAAGAACTGGGTCATGGCGTCCTTGGGGTTCAGGATGGTGGCCTTCTGCAGCAGGGGCCCGGCCTTGGCGAAATCGCCCCGGCCGAAGTAGAACATCCCGGCCTCTCGCAGCGCCAGGGCGTCGTTCTGTCCGCACTCCAGGGCCGTGGCGAAGGCCTTCTCGGCCAGGGGAGTCTTCTTCAGGCGCTCCAGGGCGATGCCCTTGCCCACGTAGTCCAGGCAGATGAGCTCGCCCTCGGGCTTGCTTTCGTAATAGGCCAGGGCGGTGTCCGGGCTGGTCATGCGCGCCCGGATGATGGTCTGGATGCGGCGGAACTGCTCGCGGGCGAACACGCGGTGCAGGTAGCCCTGGGGCATGAGCTTGATGCGCTCGCGCAGGTAGCCGATGCGTTCGTCCAGGCCGGGGTGGGTGGTAAGGTAGGCGGGCACGCTGTCGCCGCTCATGAACCAGCGGTTCTTCTGCATGAGCTCGAAGGTGCGGGGCATGGCGTCGGGGTTGTAGCCGCTCTTGACCAGGTAATCCATGCCCACGTGGTCGGCCTCGCGCTCGTTGTCGCGGGTGTACATGAGGAAGGCCGACTGCGCCCCGGCCATGGAGCCCATGGCGACGGCCCGGCCGATGTTGGCGGTATTGCTGCCGCCGCCGGAGCCCAGCAGGGCCCCGGCCACCATGCCGGCCATGGAGGCGATGCTGATGGCCTTCATCTGCTGGATGCGCTTAGCGATGTGCCGCTCGGTGACGTGGGCAAGCTCGTGGCCGATGACCGCGGCCAGCTCGTCCTCGTTCTCCACGCCCAGTATGAGCCCGGTGAAGATGTAGATGTACCCGCCGGGGATGGCGAAGGCGTTCATGGCCCCGTGGGCCACCACGGAGCTTTTGATCTGCCAGGGCTGGGGCGGCAGGGTGGTGGAGACGCGGTCCACAACGCCCTTGACGTAGGCCACGATCTCGGGATCGTCCACAAAGGCCATCTGGGTGCGGATGGTGTTGTCGAACTGCTTGCCCATCTCGATTTCGTCCTTCACCGAGATGGTTCCGAAGAAGGCAAAGGACAGGCTGGGCGCCAGGGTGAGGACCAGGCAGGCTGTGGCGGCCAGCGCAAGGCGCAGGCGCAGCAGGGCGCGCTGGCCGGGTTGGCCGAGTGGCCTAAGCGGGGAGAGCGGGCGGGTCATGTGTCCCCCATGTTGTGGTGGCCGTGGCTCGGCCTCCGTGCTGTGCATCCTAGCAGCATTCCCCAAAAGAAAAAAGGATGCGCCGAAGCACATCCTTTTTGACGGAAGCGTAACAAGTCCGGTTACTTGTTCATGATGTTCAGGAACTCGTTGTTGTTCTTGGTGCCGCGCATCTTGCCCAGCAGGAATTCCATGCTGTCGATGGAGTTCATGGGCGAGAGCACCTTGCGCAGGATCCAGACGCGGTTCAGCACGTCCTCGTCGAGCAGCAGCTCCTCCTTGCGGGTGCCGGAGCGGTTCATGTCGATGGCCGGGAACACGCGCTTCTCGGAGAGGTGGCGGTCCAGGTAGATCTCCATGTTTCCGGTGCCCTTGAACTCCTCAAAGATGACCTCGTCCATGCGGCTGCCGGTGTCGATGAGGGCGGTGGCGATGATGGTCAGGCTGCCGCCGGACTCGATGTTGCGCGCCGCGCCGAAGAAGCGCTTGGGCCGCTGCATGGCGTTGGCGTCCAGGCCGCCGGAGAGCACGCGGCCCGAGGACGGGGTGACGGCGTTGTAGGCGCGGCCCAGGCGGGTGATGGAGTCGAGCAGGATGACCACGTCGCGCTTGCGCTCCACCAGGCGCTTGGCCTTCTCGAGCACCATTTCCGTCACCTGCACGTGGCGGGTGGGCGGCTCGTCGAAGGTGGAGCTGATGACCTCGGCGCGCACGGTGCGCTCCATGTCGGTCACTTCTTCGGGGCGCTCGTCGATGAGCAGCACGATGAGGTAGACTTCCGGGTGGTTGGCGTTGATGGAATTGGCGATGGTCTGGAGCATCATGGTCTTGCCGGTGCGCGGCGGGGCCACGATGAGGCCGCGCTGGCCGCGGCCGATGGGGGCGAGCAGGTCGATGACGCGCGACGCGTAGTTCTCGCCGCCGTTCTCGATCTTGAAGCGCTTGTCCGGGTAGATGGGCGTCAGGTTGTCGAAGAGCACCAGGTGCTTGCTCATCTCCGGCGGCTCGAACCCGATGTCGCTGACCTTCAAGAGGGCGAAGTAGCGCTCGCCCTCCTTGGGGGGGCGGATCTGACCGGAGATGCAGTCGCCCTTGCGCAGACCGAAGCGGCGGATCTGCGAGGGCGAGATGTAGATGTCGTCGGGCCCGGGCATGTAGCTGTACAGCGGCGAGCGCAGGAAGCCGAAGCCGTCGGGCAGGATCTCCAGCACGCCTTCGCCGAAGATCTGGCCGTTCTGCGAGGCGCATTCCTGCAGGAGTGCGAAGATCAGCTCCTGCTTGCGCAGGTTGTTCGGATTCTCGACGTTGTACTTGTTGGCGAGCTCCATGAGCTCGGGCATGCTCTTCTGCTTCAGTTCCGTGAGGTTGAGCTTGTTCTCCTCGTTGGGAGAGTAGTCATCCTCGTTGAATTCCTGAACAGGAGCAGGGGACTGGGAGCGGCTGGATTTGGACTGGTGGTTTTGATTTTTCTCGCGGGGCATCGATGGCCTCACGCTCCGGGGAGTTAAGGTTGCGGGAATATGCGTGTCCTCACGGTGAGGATGGTTCCAAGGATCATCAGGGGCGGTAGTGTATGCGCATCAGGCGGACTGGTCGCTCGTTCCGGGGAAGGGGGAACGGGATGCGGCATGTCTTCAACGTTGACCTAGGCGACGGGGGTTCCGAGGAGGAGTACCGGCTGCGGAGGGAAAACACGCCGCGCGAATGCGCTAGGTCGGCGATTACTCCAAATGCTCGCCCTTTGACAAGGGGGGGCTACTTGCCTTTTTGAATTTTTTCCTGCTGCTTCGCGATGACGTCGGAGAACATCTCGTTGATGTCCGCCTTTACGGCGTCCTGTTCGCGGTCCAGGGCGTAGGCCAGTTCCATGGAGACCAGGGTCATGGCCTGCTCCAGCAGCCTGCGCTCGCCGAAGGAGAGCTCCTTGTCCATGCCGATGAGGAAGAGTTCCTTGAGCACGTACGCCACGTCGGCCAGGTCGGTGCTCTTGAGCTTCTCGGAGTACTCGCGGTAGCGGCGGTTCCAGTTCTGGCCGGTGTAGCCGGTGAAGTCGGACCGGTCGCGCAGGGACTCGAAGACCGCCTGCCCGGTTTCCAGGCTGGATACGTGCCTGAGGCCGACGTTGGCGGCATTCTTTACGGGAACCATGAGGGTCACGGAGTTGCTCAGGATGCGTACTATGTAATACTCGGCCTGCACACCGCCGATGAGCTGGCTTTGGATGCGCTCTATGCGTCCCACGCCCTGCGCGGGGTATACGACCAACTCATTGATCTGAAACACGAAAGCTCCTTGGGGGGTGGAGGGACACACGTCCGGGGAATGCTAAGAATACCCCATTCAAACGGAAGTGTCCATCCTCTCGGCAGGCGGGGCCGGGGGCGCCCAGGCGAAGGAATTGGCACACTGCGTGGCCTCGGCCAGGCCGCGGCGGGCCAACAGATTCAAACACTTGAGCGCGGCCTCGCAGGTGGCGGCAAGGCCTTCGGCCTCCTCGGGGGCAAAGGGCTCCAGCACCCAGCGCACCACCTGGGAGGAGTGCTCCGGCCGCCCGATGCCCAGGCGCAGGCGCAGGAAGTCGCCCCCGCCAAGGTGCTCCACGATGGAGTCGATGCCCTTGTGGCCGTTGGAGCCGCCGCCGCGCTTGAGCTTCATGCGTCCCACGGGCAGGTCCAGCTCGTCGTGGGCCACCAGGATGGACCCGGATTCCACGCCGTGCCGACCGCAGATGCGCGCCACGGCCTTGCCCGAGAGGTTCATGTAGGTCAGGGGCTTGGCCACTAGGCAGCTTGAGCCGCCCAGGTTCAGCCGCCAGAGCTGGAACTCGCCCCCCTGCTGGAGCACCTCCAGGTGGCTGCTCTTGCGACCCTCGGCCTGTCGCAGCAGGGCATCGACCAGGAGAAACCCGTAGTTGTGGCGGGTGTTCTCGTAGTCCGGCCCGGGGTTTCCCAGGCCCACGATGAGGCCGATGCTGTCCATGCGGTGTCCGAAGGTTCCCTGTTACGCCGTGCGGAAAACGAGGGGGGCCAGAGGCCCCCCGCAAATGGCCAAGCGGCCTTCGATGCGCTTATGTCAGGAAGCGAAGCCCTGGGGCTACTTCGCGGCCTCGCCGGCCTTCTCTTCCTCGGCTTCCTTGGCGACGACGCCGACAACGGCGTAGTTGTCCTCGTACACGGCGCGAACGCCCGCGGGCAGGGCGATCTCGTCGATGTGCAGGTTCACGCCCACGTCCAGGTCGGTGACGTTGATGACGATCTTCTCAGGCACGTCCAGGGGCTTGCAGACCACCTCGAGGGTGTCGCGGAACACTTCCAGGGTGCCGCCCAGGATGATGCCCTTGGCCTTGCCCTCGACCACCACGCGCACGTCGACCTTGATCTCGCGCTCCAGGTCGACGCCGTAGAAGTCGACGTGGATGGGCACGGACTTGAGCGGGTCGTACTGCAGGCCCCAGATCAGGGCGGGCAGGCTCTCGGTCTTGCCGTCCTTCTCGACCTCCAGGTGGAATACGCGGGAGCTGCCGACCTTGCGGTGCAGCTTGGTCAGGGGCAGCATGTCGACCACAACGGGGATGTTGTCGCCCTTCTGGTTGTAGTAGATGCCGGGCACCAGCTCCTTGGTGCGGATGCGGCGGCAGGAGCCCTTGCCTTTCTCGGCGCGCGGACGCACGCTCAACGTCATCAGTTCGGCCATGTCCTTCTCCTTTCTGGAACGGCACGCCCCGTGGGCGCACCGAAAATGCGTTCGATGGTTATACGAAAAGTCCGCTCACGGAGGCCTCTCCGTGCACGTTCACAATGGCTCTGGACAAAAGCTTGGACACCGACAGGGGGACGATCTTCTTGCACGCGGCCTTGCGGGCGTCCAGGGGGATGGTGTCGGTGACCAGGAGCTGGGAGAAAACGCTCTTCTCGATGCGCTCTATGGCCGGGCCGGAGAGCACCGCGTGGGTGGCGCAGGCAAGGATCTCCTTGGCGCCGTTGTCGGCCAGGACCTGGCCCGCGGCGCACATGGTGCCTGCGGTGTCCACCATGTCGTCGAGCACGATGGCCACCTTGCCCTGCACGTTGCCGATGAGGTGCATGGCCTTGGACTGGTTGGGCGCGTCGCGGCGCTTGTCCACGATGGCCAGCCCGGCGTCCAGGCGCTTGGCGTAGGCGCGGGCGCGCTCCACGCCGCCGGCGTCCGGGGAGACGATGACCTTCTCGCCCTCGATGCCGCGCATGTATTCAAGGAAGGTGGGCGCGGCGAAGAGGTTGTCCACAGGGCAGTTGAAGAAGCCCTGGATCTGTCCGGCGTGCAGGTCGATGGTCATGAGCCGGTGCATTCCGGCCACGCCCAGGAAGTCCGCCACGACCTTGGCGCTGATGGGCACGCGGGGCACGACCTTGCGGTCCTGGCGGGCGTAGCCGTAGTAGGGCACCACCGCGGTGATGCGGCGGGCGCTGGCGCGCTTGAGCGCGTCGATCATGAGGCAGAGCTCCATGATGTGGAAATTCACGGGCGAGCAGGTGGGCTGGACCACGAACACGTCGTCGCCGCGCACGTTGTCGCCGATCTCGATGCGGATCTCGCCGTCGCTGAAGGTCTCACGCAGCACGGGAGTGAGCTTGCAGCCGATGTGGGCGCAGATGTCCTCGGCCAACTTGACGTTGGCGGACCCGCTCAGAATCTTCAGTTCACAATTTCCAGACATGTCCTCTACCTTGCAGTGCGATGGCTGGGGTGGAAGGATTCGAACCCTCGGATAACGGGACCAAAACCCGTCGCCTTACCGCTTGGCCACACCCCAGTGTCTCAGGGCCTCGCTGTGCACGGGCGCCCCCTCTGTACGCATGGCCTGGACAGCTTGCTGCGCTTGCTCCGGCTCGCGATAAAGGGCGAAAAGGCTCGACCCGCTGCCACTCATGGCGCAGCAGGCCGCCCCCAGCCCGAGGAGGGTCTCCTTGATCCGGCGCAGGGCCGGAAAATCGGGAAACACCGCCATTTCAAAGTCGTTCCGGACCTCGATGGGCAAAAGGGAACTTCGTCTCTTATGCGCCGATGCCGCGCTTGTCAAGAGTTCTTCACGAGCATTGTCCGGCGCGCCAACGGAATTGAGCGCGTCCCACCTGCCGTAGGCCCAGGGCGTGGAGACGTGGATGTCCGGGCTGACCAGGACCAGGGTGAAGGCCGAGAGGTCCAGCCCCACCGGCTCCAGCACCTCGCCGATGCCCGTGGCCCGGGCCGGGCCGCCAACAAGGAAGAAGGGCACGTCCGCGCCGAGGGTCGCCGCCAGGGCGCTGAGTTTATCTTGCGCAAGGGCCTTGGGGCCCGCCTGCGCCTCCGCGTGATCGTTGAGCCAGCGGAGCATGGCCGCCGCGTCGGAGCTGCCCCCGCCCAGGCCAGACCCGCTGGGGATGCGCTTGGTGAGCGCGACGTGGATGTCGGGCCGGAAGCCCGTGGCCTGGCCGAAAGCCGCCCAGGCCCTGTGCACGAGGTTGTCCTCCGCCGCCAGGCCGGGGATGCCCGCGCCGGCCATCGCGATGGTGCAGCCGCTTCCGGCGGGGCCGGGCGAGATCTCCAGGGTGTCGCACAGGCCGGGCACGGGAACGAAGAGGCTCTCCAGGTCGTGGTAGCCGTCGGGCCTGCGGCGCAGGATGCGCAGGCTGAGGTTGATCTTGGCCGGGGCCTGGATGATGGTCGGGTGCATCGCGTGTGGGTTCCTGGAAACGAGTGAGGGGCCGTCTCGCGGCCCCCCGTCGATTACGGAAACTAGCGCTTCTTGTCCAGCGGAATGGCCTTGAAGTAGTTCTTTCCCTGCCGCTTGAACTGGAGCATGACCACGCCCTTCTGCTTGGCGTCGCCGTCGAGCACCGCGCGCAGCTGGTCCAGGCTGTTCACGGCCTGCTGGTTGGCGCTGGTGAGCACGTCGCCGGGGATGATGCCCACCTGGGCCGCCGGGCCGCCGGGCTGCACCTCGGTGACGACCAGGCCCTGCGGCTTGTCCAGGCCCAGGCTCTGGGCCTCCTCGCCGCTCTCCAGGGGCCGCAGGCCCAGGCCCAGATCCGAGACGCTGAGCTGCTTCTTGGGCGAACGCGGGTCCTGCTGCTGGGCCAGGGAGGCCAGCTTGCGCTCGCCCAGGGTCACGGTGAGGTCCAGGCTCCTGTTCTGGCGCAGCACGGTGAGGACGACCTTCTCGCCGGGCTTGAGGCCCGCGATGCGGTTTAAGAGCGCCGCAGGGGTGTCCACCGCCGCGCCGCTGGCCTTGACGATGACGTCGCCCGCGCGCATGCCGGCCTTGTCCGCCGGGTCGCCGGGGATGACCTGGGCCACGAGCACGCCCTTGGGCTCCTTGAGCCCCAGGGCCTTCGCCGCGTTGTCGTCCAGCTCCTGCATGGTTATGCCCAGCCAGCCGCGCTGGATCTTCTTGCCGCTCTTGAGCTGGGCGATGATCTTGTCCGCCTGGCTGGAGGGCGTGGCGAAGCCGATGCCCTGGCCGCCCTGCACGATGGCGGTGTTGATGCCCACCACCTTGCCGTCCATGTCGAGGAGCGGGCCGCCGGAGTTGCCGGGGTTGATGCTGGCGTCGGTCTGCAGGAAGCTGTCAAAGGGGCCGGCGCCGATGTGCCTGCCCTTGGCGCTGATGATGCCTGCGGTGACGGTGTGGCCCAGGCCGAAGGGGTTGCCGATGGCCAGCACCCACTCTCCGACCTTGGTGGCGTCGGAGTTGGCGAACTCGAGCACCGTCAGGCCGTTTCCGGCCTCGATCTTCAAGAGGGCGAGGTCGGTCTCGGGGTCGCGTCCGATGATCTTGGCGTCGTAGGGCTTGTCGCGGCCCAGGAGCTTCACCTTGATCTCGTCGGCCTCGGCCACCACGTGGTTGTTGGTGACGATGTAGCCGTCGGGGCTGATGATGAAGCCCGAGCCCAGGGAGTTCTGCTTGCGGGGCTGGCCGTCCTGCTGGCCGAAGAACTTCTCGCACTGGTCGAAGTACTCGCGGACGGGGCGGTTCTCGGTCGCGTTCTTGACCCGCTCCTCGACCTGCGAC
>CAZCYB010000004.1:0-63108 GCA_964502805.1 uncultured Desulfocurvus sp. | reverse complement strand
CCGGTACTCGTCAATGGTGACGTAGGGCGGGTTGGCGGTGATGACCTCGAAGAAACCGCCATCCGGGGCCACGGCGTCCCAGAGGTCGCCCTCGCGCCAGTCTACCCTGGCGGCCAGGCCCAGGGCGGGCGTGAAAAGCAGGCAGAGCAGGACAAGGATGGAAGTCAGTCGTTTCATGGATTGGTTGCCTCCTGGAAGCTGCGCCGGGCCGTGGCCCGGACCGTGAAACCGATGGTGCAGGAGATAGTCATGTTGAGGATAAAGTAAAGGGTTGAAGCCTGGCAAGACGGACCGGGCCGGGCGCGGGCGGTGGCCATGGACTTTGTCCTTGAAGGCTGCGGGAGAATTGTGTAGGTGCTCGGTCTCAGGCGTTGCCGAAGCGCCCCCGTAGCTCAGTTGGATAGAGCACAGGATTCCTAATCCTGGTGCCACAGGTTCGATTCCTGTCGGGGGCACCACGCAAGCAAAGGGATGGCCACCGTGCGCGGTTCGCCATCCCTTTTTGCGTTTGCGTGATTGCGCGAATTCACTTTTGCGCGCTGCGCGAAGCCACCAGCATGTCCTGCCCATTCTCGCCTTCGGCGCGTCCACACCAGCGCCCGTACAGCACTTTTTCCACCTCAAGGCCGCTTCGCGACAGAAGCTTGCGCACCAGGCCCTCCTCGAAGGCCACGGCGTCCTCCATGGAGGTCGGATCGGCCACATGGAACTGGCCGAAGCTGCGCGTGAAGTCCGGGTTGGACCTGCCCTGGGCCATGCGTGAGCGGGCGTCGTCGTTCATAAAATAGTAGGTGGCGAACATGCGGCCGCCCGGGCGCAGGACGCGGGCGATCTCGTCCAGGTAATGGGCCATGTCCGCCGGGAGCATGTGCGTGAACACGGAGTTGAGCACCACAAGGTCGAAGCTTCCGTCCGCGCAGGGAAAGCGGAATTCCGAGGCGCGCACGGCGCCGAAGGGGTTGTACACCCCGCTGTACACGTCCACGAGTTCGAAGCGGAAGTTCGGGTGGCTGGGGGTGATGTTTTCCCGGCACCAGTCCACGCCAAAGGGGTAGGTGTCGAAGCCCAAGTACCGGCCCTCGGCGCCCAGGTATCCCGCCAGGGCGTAAGCCGCGCGGCCCGCGCCGCAACCCACGTCCAGAACGTGGTCGCAGGGCTGCAGGCCCGCGTGGCGCACCAGGTAATCCAGGAGCAGGCGACCGCCCTCGGCGTAGTCGCCGCCGCCGAAGCAGATGCTCAGGTCCTCGGGCGGGCGGGGGAGGAAGAAGGATTGCGGCATGTGGTCCTCGTGTCGTTTTGCTGCGGCGGGCAAGACCTGCCGCCAGGGACCGAAGCAAGGAGCGGGCCAGGGGAAAATCATACCGGAGTGGGCCTTCCTTGACATGCGGGGCTGTTGCTGTAGTTTTGAATGTGGAGTCCCGTTACACCGCCTGGAGGTCGCCATGTTCTTCAAGCAGATGCAGACGCCCGGCCTGGGCTGCTTTTCCTATGCCATCGGCTGCCCGGCCGCCGGGGTCGTGGCCATCGTGGACCCGCGCCGGGACATCGGCGAATACCTTGAGCTGGCCGATGCCGAGGGCATGCGCATCACCCATGTCTTCGAGACCCACGTGCACGCCGACCACGTGAGCGGGGCCCAGGAACTGCGCGCCGCCACCGGGGCGGAAATCCACATCCACGAGACCGCCCGGCCCGGCTACCCGCACAAACCCCTGCGCCACGGCGACGCCTTCGTGCTCGGCGCCGCGCGCATCGAGGTGCTGCACACCCCCGGCCACACGCCCAACTCCATCTCGCTTTTGGTGACGGACGTGGCGCGCTCGGCCATGCCGCAGATGGTTCTCACCGGTGACCTGCTCTTCGTGGGCGATGTTGGCCGCCCGGACCTGCCGGGCTCGGAGATCCTGGACGAGCAGGTGCGAAACCTGCACGCCAGCCTGTACGAGGTGCTGGGCGCGCTCCCGGACTCCCTGGAGGTGTACCCGGCCCACGGCCAGGGCTCGCTGTGCGGCCGGGGCATGAGCGCCAAGGGCAGCACCACCCTGGGCTACGACCGGCTGGCCAGCTCCATGCTGCGGCCCAAGTCCTTCGGTTCCTTCCGCTTCGCCCTGCTCTCGGACCTGCCCGCGCGGCCCCAGAGCTTCAGCCACATCATCGCCACCAACCTGGCCGGGCCCATGCTGCTGGAGCGCTGCCCCCTGGAGCGCTCCCTGCCGCCGGATCGATTCGCGGAGCTGATGGACGCCGGGGCCGTGGTCATCGACACCCGCGACGCCGTGGCCTTCGGCGGGGCGCACATCCCGGGCAGCCTGAACATCGGGTTCGAGAAGCAGATGGCCAACTGGGTGGGCATGGCCGTGAAGCCGGGCTCGCAGCTCCTGCTGGTGGTGGAGGGCCGGGCCCGCTACGAGGCCATGCGCACGGAGCTCCAGCGCATCGGCTACGACGATCTGCTGGGCCACCTGGCGGGCGGCATGGCGGCCTGGATCCACGCCGGGCGGCCCCTGGCCTCGCTCAGGCAGGTCTCGGTGCAGGATTTGAGGCAGAGCCGGGAAAGCGGCCCGGGCATCACGCTCATCGACGTGCGCACCCCGGGGGAGTGGCAGGCCGGGCATATCGAGGGGGCGCTACACATGCCCTTTGACGAGGTGCTGGAAAAGGGCATCGGCATGTGCCTGAGCGGACCGGTGCGCGTCATCTGCGGTTCGGGTTACCGCTCAAACATCATAGGCAGCCTGCTCAAGGCCGGGGGCTGCGCCCAGGTCTCCTCCGTGGCCGGGGGCATGCTGGCCTGGCGGCGCGCCGGATACCCCGTGGTCAAGTGAGCCTGGGACAGGGGCAAGGAAAAAGGGGCGTCCACCAATCGGCGGGCGCCCCTATTTGCACTGCCGGATCAGGAGGCTAGAGCACGGCCACGGCCTCGATCTCCACCATGAAGGCGGCGTCCACGAGCTTGGAGACCTCCACGATGGTGGTGGCCGGGCGGATCTCTCCGAACACCGCGCCGTGGGCCTTGGCGATGTCGTCGAACTTGCTGGCGTCGGTGACGAAGATGCGGGTGCGCACCACGTTCTTCATGGTGGCCCCTGCCTGGGCCAGGGCGGCCTCGATGATCTCCAGGGCGCGCTTGGCCTGGCCGTGCATGTCCGGGGGGATGGTGCCGTCGGCGTTCACGCCGCAGGTGCCGGAGACGTACACGGTGTTCCCGGCGACCACGGCGCGTGAGTAGCCCAGCAGGGGCTCCCACTTGGACCCGGAGGTGATGAGGCGGCGTTCGGTCATGGGCGGACTCCTTGGTGCTGAAGATTGTTCTGGACGCGGTGCGGGCTGGGCGCGCCGCGCCCAGAGTTCATGCCAGAGAACGCCGGGCATTGGAAGCCCTTGCGGTCCAAAGAAATCCGCGGGAAGGCCCTTCGCTCAATCAGTCCAATGGAAGGCGAACCGGCAGCGTGTGCCCTCCTCGCCGAGGGTTTCCGGGCGTTCCATGCGCAGGCTGGCGGAATATCCTTCGGCAAAGCCCAGGTCGCGGCGGCAGGAGAGCACGGCGCGCAGCTCCGGCGGCACGCCCAGCTCCGCGTAGCGTTCCATGTAGCCGCAACGGCTGACGGAGAAGCTGAGCAGGTCCGGCTCCAGGCGCACGTCCTCGATGCGCAGCACGCCGCCCTCGCGCCAGCGCTCCAGCACCGTGGCGAAGTGCTCCAGGCTTGGGCCGTGAGGCGCGCTGGCGGCAAAGGCCCGCCCGGCCACCCGGGCCGAGGCGTCCACGGCCTCCTCCAGCAGTTCCCGCGCGGCCTGGGGCCCATGGCGGCGCATGGCCGCGGCGTGTACGCGCAGGAGCAGCTCGGCCTCGATGGCCCGGCGCTCGATCATGGGGACGAGGGTGGACATGGGGCCCTCCATTGCGTTTCGGACGCGGTTTTCTTATGGTGCCGCCGGAAGAGACGCCCCGGAACAGCCGGGGACACACCAACACCGGAGCCGACAATGCGAATCCGCACGTTTTTCTTGTCTATCCTCATGCTTGCCCTGGCCGCAAGCCTCCAGCCCGGCCTGGCCCAGGCCAACAAGATCACCGACGCCATCCAGAAGCGCTACGATGCCATGCAGTTCTTCCAGACGGACTTCCAGCAGGAGTTGACCAACGCCGCCAGCGGCAGCGTGGACAAGCGCAGCGGGAAGATCTTCTTCAAGCAGCCCTCGCTGGTGCGCTGGGAGACCCACAAGCCGGAGAAGGAACTGCTGGTGGTGGGGCAGAGCGCCGTGTGGAACTACTTCGAGTCCGAGAAGGTGGCGCTCAAGTACCGCACCAACCAGGTGTTCAACTCCAAGACCATGATCCGCTTCCTCTCCGGCAAGGCCAACCTGAAGGAGGACTTCAAGGTTGAGGAGCAGGGCACCGAGGGCGGGCTCATCAAGCTCAGGCTCATTCCCAAGGAGCCGGAGCCCACCATGGTGCTGGCCTACATCTGGGTGGACCCCAAGACGAACATGCTGGGCCGCGTGCTTATCGTGGACTTCTACGGCAACGGCAACCAGGTGACTCTGCAGAACCTGACCACGGACCGCCGCCCGGATCCCAAGGCCTTCGAGTTCACCGTGCCCCAGGGCGTGCAGGTGAAGGACAACACCAAGACCCCGCAGTAGCCCCCGCTATCTCGTCCGCTTCGCAGCGCCCCCGGCTCCGGCCGGGGGCGCTTTCGTTTCCAGGCCAACGGCCTTGCGCAGGGCCAGCACCTCGGCTTCCGTCAGTTCCCGGACCTTGCCGCGCGGCAGATCGCCCAGCACCAGCCGCCCCTGGCTGACGCGGATGAGCCGGAGCACCGTGAGCCCGCAATCCCGGCACATGCGCCGGATCTGCCGGTTCAGTCCCTGGAGCAGGGTCATGGCCAGCCAGGTGCCCGGCTGGGCGGCTCCGGGTTCGCCCTTGGCATGGGCGGGCGGGGTCTTCAGCACCTCCACCTGCACCGGGGCCAGCTGCTCGCCCTCGGCCAGGGTCATGCCCGCGCGCATGGCCTTGAGGCAGGCGTCCTTCACCTCGCCTCGCACCAGCACGTGGTAGACCTTGGGCAGATGCCAGCGCGGGTGGATGAGCCGGTTGCACAGCGAGCCGTCCGTGGTCAGCAGCAGCAGGCCCTCGGAGTAGTAGTCCAGCCGCCCCACGTGCAGCAGGCGGAGCCTGCGGTACTGCTCGGGCAGGATGTCGAACACGGTCTGCCTGCCCTGGGGGTCGCGGGCGGTGGTGACCACCTGCACGGGCTTGTGCAGCATGAGGGTCACGTCCGCGCCCTGAACGATCTCGCGCAGGGGGGTGACGGGCTTGCCGTCGACGCTGACGCGGTCGCTCTGCGGGTCCACCTGCGCGCCCGGGCCCTCCACGACGATGCCGTTCAGGGTCACGCGGCCCTGGGTAATGAGTTCGTCCGCCCCCCTGCGGGAGGAGACGCCGCACTCGGCAAGAAACTTGTTGATGCGCATGGTCATATGACGAACTCTCGGTATTGCAGGTGGTTGCTTGATACTAAAGAAAGTCTAGAAATACTCTAGTGTGCTTTTTGGCGGATGTGATTCCGGTTTTCCTAAACTGAAACATGAAGAAATCGGGTCGGCATGGGCCGGTTTCGGGTTGCCAGCGCGGGCGGGGGAACGTAGGGTGCGGCGTGTCATGTGTTGGACCCTTCCGGCCCTGGCCGGGGCAAGGAGTGCGGACAAGCAAGCCATGCGCATCAATCCCGATCGAGTCGCTCCGGCGCTGACCTGGCTCTACGGCCTGTGGGTGGGCAGCATCCGCTACGAGGCCGAACCGTTTCTGGCCTTCGTTGAGCAGTACCTGCGCCAGGGCCGTCCTGTCATGCTCGCCATCCTGCACGAGGAGCTCTTCGCCCTCACGGGCTACGGCAAGCGCTACCTGCATGGCAGGGTGGCCACCGTTGCCAGCGACAGCCGCGACGGTGAGATCATCAGCCAGGTGCTGGAGCGCATCGGCTACGCCGTGGCCCGGGGTTCCAGCACTCGCGGCGGCCTCAAGGCCTTGCAGCAACTGCGAAAATTCATGGACCAGGGCCGCATCGGGGTCATCACCGTTGACGGCCCGCGCGGCCCCAGGCGCAAGCCCAAGGACGGGGCCGTGTACCTGGCGCAGCGCGCCGGGGCTGTGCTCATCCCCCTGCGCGCGGAGTGCTCCTCGGCCTGGGTCTTCCACAAAAGCTGGGACCACTTCCAGGTGCCCAGGCCCTTCTGCCGCTGCCAGATTCATTTCGGCCCGGTGCTCGAGGTTCCGGAGGGCAAGCTCACCCCGGAGGCGCTGGCCCGCGAGAACCTGCGCCTGGAGCAGGCTCTGCTGGACCTGCTGCCCGGGCGCTAGCCCGCGCCCACCGCCGAGCCGAAGGGGACGCCGCCGGGCAGCGCCCCCTTTCCCTCTCCTTACGCCAGTTTCATGCGCGCGGTGCCGCCGCCGTTGAAGGGCAGGGCGGCCTTCCTGGCCTCCAGGTCTCCGCGCGGGGTGCGCACGACGAAGGCCTCGGCGTCGGCATCCGCCGCTGCCACGTAGGCCAGGGCGATGCAGTGGCCCAGGCTGGGGCCGAAGGAGCCGCTGGTGACCATGCCCACCTTTTTCGAGCCGTCGGCGCTGAACACCTCGTCGTAGTGCCGGGCGCTGCGGCGGCCGGGGATCACCAGGGGCACCAGGCGCTCCCTGACGTTCTGCATGGCCGCCTGGCCGGTGTGGGGCGTCTTCTTGGTCAGCAGCATGCCGTACCCGGCCTCCACAGGGGTGTGTTCGGTGTCCAGGTCCTGGCCGTAGAGCGGGTAGCCCATCTCCAGGCGCAGGGTGTCGCGCGCGCCCAGGCCCACGGGCTTCACCAACGGGTGGGCGGCCAGGGCCTCCCACATGGCCGGGGCCAGGGCGGAATCCAGGTAGATCTCGTAGCCCAGCTCGCCGGTGTAGCCGGTGCGGCTGACCAGGATTTCCTGGCCCTGCCAGGTCATCTTCTGGTGGTTGAAGTAGCCCAGGGAGCGCAGGGGCGCGCCCAGCACGGCCTCCATGGCCTCGATGGACCGGGGGCCCTGCACGTCGATCTTGCCGGTCTGCGCCGAAATGTTGGCGAAGGTCGGCCCCGAGGGCAGGTGCGACTGGATCCAGGCGAAGTCACCGGCCTCGCAGGCGCCGTTGACCACGAGCATGTAGTCGTCCTGGCCCAGGCAGTAGATGATGAGGTCGTCGAGCACGCCGCCCTGGTCGTTGGGCAAAAAGCCGTAGCGGCACTTGCCCGGGGCCAGGGTGTCCAGGTCCTGGGTCACCAGGGCGTTGAGCGCCTCCTTGGCCCCGGGGCCCTTGAGCGAAAACTCGCCCATGTGGCAGATATCGAAGATGCCGACGCTCTGGCGGGTGTGGTTGTGCTCGGCGATGATGCCCTCGTACTGGATGGGCATCTCGAATCCGGCGAAGGGGGCCATCTTGGCGCCTTTGGCCTTGTGCCAGTCGGTCAGCGGGGTCTTTCTCAGCTCGTCCACGTATGGCTCCTTAGCTCTGGCGCGGGGCGCCGTTGTTTTTCCAGTCTTGCCACAAACGCGTGGTTTGCTCAACGACTGCGTGAGGTTTCTTTCGCCGAAGAATGTTCGGCGGATCACCCGGAATGGCGGTTCGGGCTTCCTTGACGCTATTGCTGATTTTCATTAGGAATTCGTCGAGCAAAGTTGCGGAGGTTTTCATGCGCAAACTCGACCAGTGTCCCCGCGTCAAGATCAACGCCCAGTACTGCAATTGCACCTACCCCGGTTGCAGCCGCCGCGGCCTGTGCTGCGAATGCCTGCACTACCACCGTCAGCGCAACGAGCTTCCCGCCTGCTATTTCTCCGCCGAGGAAGAAAAAACCTTCAACCGCGGCGTTGAGTTCTTCATTTCCCGGCGCTCCGCCAAGTAGGAATCCATGGCCCTCCGTCTGCGCAATCCTCTCAAGCTTCTGCGCAGCACCAGCTTCGCACTGGATGCGGGCAGCGCCCGCACCGTCATCACCACAGCCACGGGCGAGGTCCTGCTCGACGAGCCCACGGTCATCGCCATCGACCAGGACAACGGGACGGTGCTGGCCACGGGCACCGAGGCCAAGACCTTTCTGGGCAAGGCCCCGGAGCGAATCCGCGTGGTGAAGCCCATTTCCGGCGGCGTCATCGTGGACTTCGACGCGGCCAAGCGCCTGCTGCGGCACTTCTTCAAGCAGGTCCTGCCCGACGACGGCAGCCGCGTGACCCTCTGCGCCACGGTGAACTGCGGCATCACCGCCCTGGAGAAGCGCACCTTCTCCGACTGCCTCAAGGCAGCCGGTGTGTCCAGGGTGCACTTGCTCTCCGCCCCGCTGGCGGCGGCTTTGGGCTCCGTGCTGGACATCCGGGCCGCGCGCGGCACCCTGCTGTTGGGCATCGGCGGGGCCCAGGCCGAAGTCGCTGTCCTGTGCCTGTCCGACATCGTCCACTGCCAGTCCGAGCCCCTGGGGGCCGAGTGTTTCCACTCCGCCGTGATCCGGCACTTCGCGGCCACGCGCCAGGTGGCCATCGGCGAGAACATGGCCGAGCAGGTGACCCGCCAGCTGGCCAGCGCCAATGGCGCAAGCGGCGGGCGGGCGCTGACCGTCACCGGCAAGTACACCATGACCGGCACGCCCTGCGCCCTGGACCTCACGGACGCAGAACTGTCCGGAGTGCTCGACGCGCCCCTGGAGGACCTGGCCGGGCTGGTGCGCCGGGCCATGGAGAAGCTGCCCGCCGAACTGGTGGCCGACATCGCCGAGACGGGCCTGCACCTTTATGGCGGCGGAGCGCGGCTTGCGGGCGTCGACGCCTGGTTCAGCCAGCGCCTGGGTCTGCGCACCCGCGTGGTCAAGGACCCGGAATTCGCCCAGGCCCTGGGCGCCGCGGCCACCCTGCGCCCGGACCTGGGGTACAAGGACCTCTTGGGCAAATGAGCGCCCCGTTCTCTCCCACGGCCCTGCGGGACCTGCTGGCCGCCGCCTCCGCCGCCGTGGCCGCCTCGGGCGAGCTGGTGCGCGCCAACTGGGCCCTGCCCCGGAACATATCGCACAAGAAAAGCCCCAAGGACCTCGTGACCGAGACGGACCTAGCCGTGGAGGCCCTGCTCAAGGATTCCCTGGGCCGTCTGCTGCCCGGGGCGGGCTTTCTGGGCGAGGAAGGGGGGCAGAGCGAGGGCGGAAGCGGCCTGTCCTGGGTGGTGGACCCTGTGGACGGCACCACGAACTTCGCCCACGGCATCCCCTTCGTGGCCACCTCCGTGGCCCTGTGCCACCACGGGCGGCCAATCCTGGGCCTGGTGAACCTGCCCATCCTGGGCGAGCTGTTCACCGCGGCGCTGGGCCAGGGCGCGCACTGCAACGGCCAGGGGGTCCGGGTCTCGGGCACGGCAACGCTCATCGAGGCCGTTGTGGCCACCGGATTTCCCTATGACATCGCCCCGCACCTGGGGAGCATCCTGCGCCAGCTGGAGCTGGCCATGCCCGCCACCCAGGGCGTGCGCAGGCCCGGCGCGGCGGCCCTGGACCTGGCCTACGTGGCCTGCGGGCGCTTCGACGCCTTCTTCGAGTTCGCGCTGAACCCCTGGGACACCGCGGCGGGCGTTCTGCTGGTGGAGGAGGCCGGGGGCCAGGTGGGGCGGATGCTCGAGGACGGGCCCTACGAGCCCGGCGCGCCGGACATCCTGGTGTCCAACGGGCGCCTGCACCCGCTCATGCGGGAACTGCTCAGGCGCGCTGCCCGGGCCGCCTGAACAGGCCCGAGGCCTCGGCCAGGAGCATGAAGCGCGGCGCCACCAGCTCCCGGAACTCGCGCATCAAAAACAAGACTTCGTCGGCGGTGTAGAACTGGCCGTGCTCCAGGGGCGCGTGGCCGCCCGCCGGGCGCGTGCACTGGAACAGGTGCAGGTGCTCGTTGCCGTTCTCCACGCAGGGGGCCTGCTCGAAGGCCAGGCGCATGCGCTCCACGTGCAGCCCCGTGGCCTGCTCCAGGATCCGCGTGGCCCCGGCGCCCAGGGACTCGCCCGCCAGCACGGCCCCGCGCGCCGAGGCGTCCCACAGGCGCCTGCCCCGGCCCGCCGCGCGGCGCTGCAGGAACACCCGGTCCTCGTCGTCGGCCAGCAGCACCACCACGCTGCGGTGGGGCAGCAACTGGCGGCGCGCCTCGGACACGGTGACCACGGCCACGGGCCGCGCGCGCTGGTCCAGGACTTCCACCAGCGGCTCCTCGGCCTGCTCCGGGATCCTTGTTTGATTGGACTTTTTCATCTACATTCCCTGCGGGCCGGCACGCTTGGGCGCCGTTCGCCCGCAGGATTGACGATAGCAGGGCAGGGCCCCCATGCAAAGAGGCAAAGAGCCGCCAGAAAAGGCGAGCCCCCTGGGCGTGGCCGACCTGGCCGAGGTGATGGAGCTGGAGCGCCTGTGCTTCCGCACGCGCTGGACACGCGAGCAGTTCCTGCTGGGCCTGGAGCGCGGGGCCTTCCACATCCTGGGCATCCGCGAGCGTGGCGTGCTCATCGCCTACGTGGCCTTCTCGCTCATCGTGGACGAGATGGAGATCATGAACATCGCCGTGCACCCCTTCCACAGAAGGAAGGGCCACGCCAAGGTTCTGCTGGCCGAGGTGCTGCGCATCTGCCGGGAGCGGGCCGTGGTGGCCGGGTTCCTGGAGGTGCGGGCGTCCAACGCCGGGGCCATCGCCCTGTACCGGCGCTTCGGGTTCGAGGAGAAGGGTCGGCGGCGCAACTATTACCCGGACAACGGCGAGGACGCCCTGCTGTTCCGGCTGGATTTTCCGCCCCCCGCCTAAGCGGAAGGGATTTGCCCGGCTGGTCTGGACAACGGTCGCAAGTCTGGGCATGAGTAGATGGTCGCACGTTTCGCCGGAATAAGGAGTGAGCCCATGATCAAGCTGTTTGCCGCCAACTGGAAGATGCACAAGACTGCGGCCGAGGCCGGGCAGACGGCCCGTGACCTGCTGGACCTGACCCGGGGCAAGGTCCCGGCCGGGCGCGAGGTGCTCGTCATTCCGCCGTTCACCGCGCTGGACGCCGTGCGCGGCGCACTGGCCGGTGCGCCGGGCTTCGCCCTGGGCGCGCAGAACTTCTACCCGGAGAAGCAGGGCGCGTTCACGGGCGAGATCTCCCCGGCAATGCTGCTGGACAGCGGCGCGGGCTACGCCCTCACCGGGCATTCCGAGCGCAGGCACGTGCTGGGTGAGTCCGACGAGCTGGTGGGCCGCAAGACGGCCTTCGGCCTTGCGGCGGGGCTTCAGGTCATCCTCTGCGTGGGCGAGAAGATCGACGAGCGCCGCTCCGGCAAGGTGGTGGAGGTACTCTCCAGGCAGATCCGCCTGGGCGTGAAGGACGTGCCCCGGGACTGCGCCCCGGCGGCCCTGTCCATCGCCTACGAGCCGGTCTGGGCAATCGGCACCGGCGAGGTGGCCGGACCCAAGGAGATCCTGCACGCCCACGCCTTCGTGCGCCAGGAGCTCAAGGCCATCTTCGGCTCCGCGGCTGCGCAGATGCGCATTTTGTACGGCGGCAGCGTGAAGCCGGACAACGCTGCCGAGATCATCGGGCTTGACAATGTCGACGGTGTGCTGGTAGGAGGCGCGAGCTTGAAGGCTGACGACTTCAGCCGCATAGTCCTGGCCTAACGCCTAAGCGCTCAACGAGGAGCAAGTCTTTGGAAACCCTTGTCTTGACCCTGCACATTCTGGTGTGCGTCTTCCTCATCCTCTTCGTCCTGCTCCAGTCCGGGCAGGAGGGCATGGGTGTCATCTTTGGCGGCGGCAGCGGATCCGTGTTCGGCAGCACCGGCGCGGGTGGCCTTCTCGTCCGCATCACCAGTGTGCTTGCAGCCATTTTTCTTGTGACGTCGCTGGCGTATAATGTCTTGACAAAGTCGTCCGTTCTGGGTGACTCTTCCTTGATGACGCAGGGCGCTGCCGGCATTGCAGTACCGGCCCCCGCGCAGCAGGCCGCGCCTGGCGCGGTCACCTTTGAAGAGAAGCAGCTTCCCATTCCCGGGGCCGCTGCTGAAGAGAAGAAGCAGTAAGATCTTTGCCGAGGTGGTGGAACTGGTAGACACGCTACTTTGAGGTGGTAGTGGGAGAAATCCTGTGGGGGTTCGAGTCCCCCCTTCGGCACCATAAAAGATAAAGCCGCAGCGAACACGCTGCGGCTTTTTTCTTGCCCTTGCTCAATTCACGATCGAGGCGATTGCAATCTTGAACAGCACCATAGTGCCATGGAAGTGGCTTAGTTAGCCACGGAGTGTATCGAACAGGCGAGCCAAGGTGTAGCGCAGGCGTCGAGTTGGGGAGAGCGAGGCTTCAAGTTCAGGAAACACATACGAATGGTACAGCTTGCGGATGGAAGCCAGGGAACCGATGGCTGGCCCATTTCCCGGACTCTCCAGGATTTTCCTGATTGCGGTTCGAGTCTGAGCGTACGCGTCCTGCTGAACATCCATTCGCACCATGCCCCGGGCGGTTGTGTATGCCTCATCTGAGAACTGTGGCAACGGACGCATCGCAAGGATTTGTGCGAGTTCAGTTATTGTTGCACAAGGCACGGTGCACGACTTGACCATGCTGTTCTGGGCCTTCACCAGTCCGGGATAGGAATTTGATGGCAAGAGAACGCCGGGCTTCTTCCAGAAAGGCAATTCCAGGCTTGTTGCCGATGTGCGCATCACAGCGATATCGCAGTAATGGAAAGCCCACGTCGAATCACTCTCGTCGACCGCTCGCGCTCCCCATATCTCATCCGAAGTCTTTCCTAAACCCCAAGGGTCTGTGCCGTGCTTTTTGAAGGCATACTCCCACGGGTGAAGTTTCACGGCCAGTTCAACCCCCGCCTCTCTCGTCACTCGGAGCACCTCGCCATAGGTCTTGTCCTTTGCGTCCGCAGCGTTGGGGAGCCACAGGCAAAGCGGACGGGCTGGATCAAATCCATACTTGTCGCAAAAGTGTTCCTTGGAAGTGAAGCCGCCTTTGAGCGTGTTCAGTGTTGGCTCGAAAAAAATATTTCCCGTGAAGAAGAGCCCTCGGGCCTTTGTCAGCAGCCGTGATTCCTGCGTTCGATGGTATTCCAGCTCAAAGAAGAGCGTGAGGGGGTGGTGCAACAGAAGCCAGTCCGGACCGTAACAACTGAAATCCCCAAGCAACGTAGCCATTTGGGCCGTTTGTACCCCTTGCAGGCGGGCCTGAGCAATAAGCCTCGGAATATCCGGGTCGTAGTGGGCATCGGTGATAAGCAGCCTGGGCCGCAGTCCCAACGATCGCTCAAGGACATCTTTCCTTGGCAGAAAGTGCACCCCTTGCGCTGCAAGCTCTGGGAGCGAAGTCATGGGGACATCCACGCCGACCTTGAGTCCTCGTGGAGGACCGCTGCTGATCAAGAGCTCGCAGGAAATCCCCGCTGTGGCGAGCTCATCCTTGAGGCGCAGCAACTTGTGGAAAGACCCGCCGTGAACGTTGAGCCAAGATATGCAGACGTCGGGCGAATGCACGGATCCCTCTCGATCTTAGGCCCGCCGCAGCAGGTAGACTGTGTAGTAGGCCGCATCACTTGCGACGATGTCGCGGATAAGAGCCTCTGAATAGTCCACAAAAGGATGCATGAGGTCGATGACAGGCAGTTCCTGGAAGCTCTTCTCAACGGCTAGGCCGGTCTTTTCACACAAAAGGCGGAAGCTGTCGCGCGTGCACAGGTTGATGTGCCCGCGCGGGTGCAGGGTGGGTGTCTGAACGCCAAGAATGCGGATGGCGCGGCTGTGCGGATTGGGGATCAGCACCAGCGCGCGTCCGTCGTGGTCCAAGACTTCCGCGCAACGAGCCATGACTGCCACCGGGTCCACCAAATGCTCCAGCACCCCCCACAAGGTGATAAGTCCGAAGCGCTTCTCCCCGAAGTCCACATCCTCCATGCGCAGGCGGTAGTAGTAGTGCTCGCGCCCCGTTATCTCCACGATGTCTTCGAAGGTGTCCTCGCAGAAGTCGAGACCGTGGGGAATCAGGCATGTGTGGGCGCGAACACTTTTCAGGAACGTACCGGCTCCGCAGCCCAGGTCCAGCACGTTTTTGTTTGCGATGCCCAGGGTCGCAATGAAGCTCAGGTATTTTTCATAGATCTGGCCCCAGTAGTCCAGGTGAGGAGCGCTGGTCTTGACCTTCCGATCGATTTTGTCTGTCTTTGACGCCTGGTACAGGCCGAGGAGCACATCCTCGCGCAGGCGGTTCTGGACGAAAAGATGGCCGCAGTCGTTGCAGTCAGCGTAGATGAATCCATACTTAACAAACGCTTCCGGCGTGTTCCGGCTGCCGCAGATCGGGCATGGGATGAACTCAACCAGGGATGGGTCGCGAACCACGTTGCCATCGCGTGGCAACGCTTCGGCTTCGCGCCGGGCTGTTTCGAAAAAAGCCTCGATGTCCGGGATCTCGCGGCGCAGGGACTGGTTTTCGACGATGACCGGCCAGCAGTAATCCAAGGGATCTTTCCAGTGTTTCATGGATCAGTGTCTTCCTTACGGTTTCAGGGCTTGCGGCAGATGCCGAGCACCTGCCTTTCTACGGCCCAGCGGATGAGTTTTTGCCCCGTGACCCTGGCCAAGGCTCTGGCGGCGGGGGTGGTCAGCGCCAGGTGGCAAAAGTCGGCGAAAAGAGCCGGCAAGCCGCCTTTCCACACAGCCTCGTGGTGGCAGAAGCGCTGGGTGTTGACCTCTGTGAAGCCGTACATGACGAAAAGGTCATGCAAGGATTTGGGAACGTAGGGGTGGACATGCGTCGGGTCTTCATAGAACACGTGCATGGTGCTGGCGAAATCAGGGGTGAGCACAATGAGCGCGCCACCGGGCTTGAGCGCGCGCATGCACTCGGCCAGCAGCAGGGCTGGATCCATGACGTGCTCGATGACGCTTTTGAGAAACACCGCGTCAAAGCTGTCAGGCTCGCAGGGCCATGCGCTGCCAAAAAGATCGGCCTGGCGCACACTGACGCCGGGATGCGGACAACCAGCGCCTTCGGCCAAGTCCAGACCTTCGCAAACCAGCCCGCGCCGGGCGAAGGCCGCCAGCATCTCGCCGCGCCCACAGCCCGCGTCAAGCAGGCGCATGCCAGGGGAAAGCCTGGCCAGTTCCATAAGTCGCCGAGCCAAATGGTCGGGGTAGCTGCTCTGAGGGCGCTGTCCCTCCTCGTAGACCACATTGAGGTAGTCGCGGCTGGCCTTGTCCTGGCTCATGCGCGCCTCCTAGAGTCCCTGCAGGCCCGGTGTCTGCAGGCCGTGGTAGTCCCAGCACACCCGGCACAGCTCAAAGCGATCATACTCGCCAGCGGCCAGGCGTTCACGATAAAAGGCCAGTTGCTTATCACGCCAGATTTCGGCCAGGGGCTTATCCAGGACGTGGCCCACGGCCATGACCCCGTCGAAGTCGCGGCAGCAGGCCGAGACCGTGCCGTCCCAGTACACGGAGAGCTTGTCGAAGACCTCCGGGCAGCTTGGGTGCTGGCGCACCAACTGCTCCTCGCCCTTCATGCGGGCCAGGGCCGCGCTCTCCTCGGCGGTCAGGCGGGCCTTGCTGATGTCGAAGCGCTCCAACTCGGTGCGGCCCACGGTGGCCTTGTCGGTGAAAGCGGCTACGCGCTCGCGGAAGGCGGCCACCAACTCCGGGCCTTCGTAGGTGATGGTGGTGGAGACATGGATGAACGGATGGGGAGCTTCGCCTCGGATGTCGTGCAGGAGCTTCACCTTGGCCATGAGCTCCTCGAAATAGTCGGTGTTGCGCATCTCGCGGTAGCTCTTGGAGTCCACGCCCTGGAAGGAGAACTTCATGGACTGTACGCCCACGTCCACCAGGCGGCGCATTTCGGTCTCGCCCAGCCTGCTGCCGTTGGTGTTGAAGTGGGCCAGCAGGCCGCGCTTCACGGTCAGCTCCATCCAGTCCAGCCACTGCGGGTGCAGGGTGGGCTCGCCCCAGAGGATGAAGCGCAGCGGGGTGCCGTGCTCGGACGCCTGGTCCAGCACGCGCAGGAAGATCTCCTCGCTCATCAGCCCCTTCTTGCGCGACTGGGCGCTGGTGCCCACCGGGCACATGAGGCAGTGGAAGTTGCAGGTGTTGGTCAGCTCCACGTCGATGATGCGCGGAAAATCAGGAAGATTGGTGAGCTTGTCCGCCGGGGCCACGGTATTGATGGCCCGGTAGTGGACGTCGAAGGGGTTAGTGCGCGGTGCGGTCATGGGGGTCCTACCCTGCCTGGGGTCCGGGCTGTGCGCTGCGCCGGGTTTTGTTCAGCAGGTATTTGGGGCCGAGGTACTCGGCCATTTTCCGCAGCGTCATGTTGCGGTTCTTGCTCTTGAATTGTTCCAGCCGTTTCTGCAGGAAGTCGGCCTGCTCCCCGGGCAGGTGGAACTCCACCAGGTGAGGCCCGCCGCCGGGGACAAGCTCGCCCGCCATGCCGCCCTCCACCCAGGAGAGAACGTCGCTGCCGAAGCTCAGGGTGCGCGAGTGCACCAGCCTGGGCTCACCGTCCGGGCCGTCCTCCAGGTCGAAGCGCAGGGCGCTCTGGAAGGCCAGGACGTCGCGGCAGGTGGCGAGGAACTCCTCGCGGCGGGGCATCTTGAGCTCCTCGGCCAAACGCGCGGAGAGGTCCATGAGGAAAGCCCCGAACTCCTGGTGGCAGCCCAGCAGGATCTCGAAGGTATACTGCATGTTGAGTTTGCCGTAGTCGCCTCGGCCCAGGCGGTCGAAGTGCTCCGGCTGGCCCCAGTACTCGAACAGCTCGCTGGCGCTGGCGAAGTTCTCCAGTTCGTGGTCGGCGTCGAAGGCCCGGCGCATGCGCGCCACGGCGTTGTCCGAGGTTGAGGCAGCTGCCTCCTGGGTGGCCCTGCCCACGCGGGTCATGAGGTCCACCGGGTGCACGCCGTATGCGCGCCAGAAGTTCAGGAACACCCGGTACCACTCCTTGCTCCACATGAACTGGAAGAGGAAGTGCAGGAAGCGGAAAGCCCGCAGTTCGTCCACGGGCATGGTGGGCGTGGCCAGCACCACCTCCTGGGCCTCCATGACGGTATGTCCGTCGTAGATGCCCCAGGCGTTGTCGTGCAGGCGGAAGCCCGTGCGCGTCACGAAGTCGCGCCGGTACTCAGGGCTGTCCATGCGCGTGCCGGGCAGCAGATGCAGGTTGTAGTTGTTGATCTCAAATCCCTGGTCCATGAGCACCCGGTTGGCCGTGAGGTGGGTCTCCGTGGTCTCGTGGGGCAGGCCCAGGATCAGCTCTGTGAAAAGCGGCGCGCCCAGCTCGCGCAGGATGGGCGCGATCTGCTCCAGCGGCAGGTTGGTGCGGCCGATGGCTTCCAGGCTCTTCTTGTTGTGCGACTGGAAGCTGGCCCCCACGCTGGCGATGCCGCCGAACTCGCGGGCCACGCGGGCGATGCGCGGCGGGTTGCTCTTGTCCCACTGCACGTTGACGAACTGGGGGAAGCCGTACTTCTCCTTGCTCTGGCGGATGGCCCTGGCGATCTCGGCGTCGCGCTCCAGGATGCCGAAGTTGGCGTCGCAGGTCATCATGGTGCCGTACTTGGTGCAGTGGCTGCCGATGTAGTCCACCTCGGCCAGCACGCGCTCCAGGCTGAAGCGGGTGAGTCGACTGCTGCCAATGCCCCAGGCGCAGTAGGCGCAGCGGTAGGGGCAGGATCGGTTGGTCTCGATGAGCGGGAGATAGGGCTCCTCGAAGAAGGGGTCCATGAGCCCGCTGAGGTAGGGCGAGGGGATCTCATCCAGGTTGTCGAAGCCGGGCAGGGCCGGGGAGACAAGCACCATGTCCTTGTCGCGCAGGTCGTTGACCAGGCAGCCGGGCACCGGCGCGGCGCGCAGGGCCTGCACGTCGCGGCCCCGGTCCTCGAAGGCGGCCAGAAGCTCGGCAAAGGGGCGCTCACCCTGGTTCAGGGTGTAGGCGTCCACTTCCGGAATGCGGGAGAAAAACTCGCGCGCTCCGGCCTCGGTGGCGTTGAGGTCGGTGAACACCGGGCCGCCGCCCGCCACCAGCACGTTGGGATTGGCCTTGCGCGCAATGCTGGCTGCCAGGCCGCTCAGGTTCTGGTTCCACACGTAGAAGGACAGGCCCAGCACGTCGGGCGGGCTCTGGCGGAGGGCCTCAATGAGCCGCTCCGGACGCTTGAACAACGTCAGCTCCAAGCCTGGGAACTGCTTCTTCGCATAGCCGCCCACGAACCCGATGTTCACGGGTATGGTCCAGACGCTCACCTTCTCCCAGGTGTGCACCAGGTCGGCAAGATAGACGCGCATGGGTCGCAAACAATGCTCCTTGCCGCCAAGCTAGGCGGATTTCAGGAAAGGTTGAGACTTCATCATCGATTGGGCAAAGTCAAGCGAGCTACTTTGGCCCGCCTGAAGGCTTAAGAATTCCAGCGAGCTCAGAGCCGACGACATCCGCCACAAGGGCTGAGCCTTTGGCGTTGACGTGCACTACGTCGTACAGGAACTCCTTGGTCTTGGGGATGCGGGCGTCCAGATCGACGAGGGCCACGTTCTGTTCTGCGGCAACGGCGCGCATTGCATCCTGCATGGCCATGTATGCCTGACGGTAGGAAGCAAAGTCCTGGCCCCAGTCATCCTTGATGGATTGCATCTGACGCAGCAGGTTCTCCTCCGGCACCTCTGTGAAGCGGTTGAACTGGGTCATCAGCACAGGCGTGATATTGTGCTGGCGGCATACGAAGACGAAGAGCTCCAGGTTCTTCCGATATTCCGCCACAAGCGCGGGGATGTCCAGGGCGCGTTTCTGGCCTCTCAGCTGCCCGAATTCATCCACAGCGGACTTGCCCAGCACGTTGCGCCCGGTGATGTGCTTAAGGATGAAGCTCTTGACCGGGCCGTACTCCTTGTCGAAGACTATGCCTCGGCTGGCGTGAGGTGTCCAGTATCCGCCAAGGATCATGAGGAAGTTCAGGTCGTTGACGCACTCCATGAGCACCACGGCGTCTGGTTTGCGGGCCAGCACCTTGCCTTGCAGCGCCAGGACGCAGTGCAGGGAGTTGTTGCCTGCGGTGCCACCGTTCAGGGTGTTCACTTTCAGCCCCAAAACCTGGTCAAGCTTGCGCCCCACAAGATAGGGGAAGCGCTCTTCCTCCTGCATGTACATGCACTCCGTGGTCGAACCGCCAAGGAAGACCACGGTCCGGTCCGCCTTCTCGTGCACGGTCGAGGGCATGAGGTAGCCGTCGGCATCCACGCGGAAGGGATAGGGCTTGCGTTCCAGGCCGTCTGCAACCGATACGAGATCCTTGGACGGAGTCTGGGAAATGTCAGAGGAGGGGCGGCGCTCCCGCAGCACGATGTAGCGCTCCACGCCCCGCTTGGCCTCGTCCCGTACGGCTTTGACCAGGAAGAAGGCCCCAACGAGCAGAGCGATGGTCACCAGGCCGTACAGAAGGCCCAGCACGGCCTTGGGGTTCTTTTCGAATCTGTTCTCGCTGTGCTTGGGCACGCTTACGGCTCCTTGTTGATCCGGTGCGAAAGGCGCCTCGGAGGGCTTTTGGGTCCCTGATTTCCTAGTCGCCGCCGACAGGGGGTGTCAATGCCAGACCTGGCGACGCTCCACAAGGGCGGAGTGGGGCGGTGTAGGATTCCGCCAGCTGCTTCCGCGGCATTGCCCCGGAATGCCGAGGGTTTTCTTTCCTTGCTGGCGATGGGGGATTTGGATATCTTTGCTTGTTTGACATTGTATTCTGGCTAAACCATCCATTCGGGAGTGCAAACATGGCTCAGAAGGTTTTCATCACCGGCGGCGCAGGCTACCTCGGCTCCACCCTGGCCCCCATCCTGCTTGAGAAGGGCTACGAGGTCACTGTGCTGGACAACCTGATGCACGGCCAGCATGTTCTGCTGGAATGCTGCGCGCACAAGGGCTTCGAGTTCGTGAAGGGCGACATCTGCGACTACGCCCTCATGAATTCCCTCATGGCCAAGCACGACATCATCATCCCGCTGGCCGCCATCGTGGGCGCCCCGGCCTGCAAGCTGAACCCCACCCTGACCGAGCTGGTGAACCGCGAGGCGCACCTGAACATCGTCAAGAACGTGAGCAAGAGCCAACTGGTGATCTTCCCCACCACCAATTCCGGCTACGGCATCGGCGAGAAGGACGCCTACTGCACCGAGGAGTCGCCGCTTCGGCCCATCTCCTCCTACGGCGTCACCAAGGTTGAGATCGAGAAGGGCTTCCTGGACCAGGGCAGCGCCATCACCTTCCGCCTGGCCACGGTGTTCGGCATGAGCCCGCGCATGCGCATGGACCTGCTCGTCAACGACTTCACCTACCGCGCCTTCAAGGACCGTTTCATCATCCTCTTCGAGGACCACTTCCGCCGCAACTACATCCACGTGCGCGACGTGGCCAAGGCCTTCATCTTCGGCATCGAGAACTACGACCGCATGAAGGGCCAGCCCTTCAACGTGGGCCTCTCCACCGCCAACCTGACCAAGCGCCAGTTGGCCGAGAAAATCAAGCAGTACTGCCCGGACTTCTACATCCACTCCGCACCCATCGGCGAGGACCCGGACAAGCGCGACTACGTGGTGAGCAACGACAAGATCGAGGGCCTGGGCTGGAAGCCCGACCACTCCCTGGACGACGGCATCGTGGAACTCTTGAAGGGCTACAGGATCCTGAAGCCCAACCGCTTCGCCAACGTCTAGCAGGGCGCCCACCCGGTAATGCCCGGAAACACAGACATCACCGCATACATCCTGGCGGGCGGGTTCGGAACCCGCCTCCGCCAGGTGGTGAGCGACAGGCCCAAGGTGCTGGCCCAGGTGCTGGGCCGGCCCTTCGTCTTCCACATCCTGGACAGGCTGGCCCGCGCGGGCCTGCGCCGGGTGGTGTTCTGCACCGGCTACATGGCCGGGATGCTGGAGCGCCTGGTGGGGCCCAGCTACCGGGGCATGGAGCTCTTCTACTCCCCGGAGGACGAGCCACTGGGCACCGCCGGGGCCCTGCGCCTGGCCCTGGATCGCCATCCTTCCGAGCTGGCCCTGGCCCTGAACGGCGACTCCATCCTGGACGCCGACCTGGCCCCGTACCTGGACTGGTTCGCCAGCCGGGAGTACGCCGCCGCGCTGCTGCTGGCCCGCGTGGAGGACAAGGCCCGCTACGGCAGCGTGTCCCTGGACCCTGAAGGCCGGGTGCTGGGCTTTGCCGAGAAAGGGCAGGGCGGTCCCGGGCTCATCAACGCTGGAATCTATCTCTTGAGGAGCGGCGCGCTGGACTCCCTCACGCCCGGAAAGCCCGCCTCGCTTGAGGTGGACGTGTTCCCTGGCCTGGCCCAGGCCGAAGCCCTGGGCGGCTTCGCCTCCGGGGGCCGCTTCCTGGACATCGGCCTGCCGGAGACCTACGCCCAGGCCGGGCGCTTCCTGGCCGGGAACAAGGGAAAGGCAGCGGTGTTCCTGGACCGCGACGGCACGGTCATCGTCGAGCGGCACTACCTGAGCGATCCCGACGGGGTGGAACTGTTGCCGGGAGCGGTGGAGGGCCTGCGCAAGCTGCAAGGGCTCGGGCTGCCGCTGGTCCTGGTGACCAACCAGTCCGGTGTGGGGCGCGGCTACTTCGGGCCCGATGCCGTGGAGCGCGTGCACGGCCGCCTGCTGGACCTGCTGGAGGCCCAGGGCGTGGCCCTGGCGGGCATCTATTCCTGCCCCCACGCCCCGGGCGAGGACTGCGACTGCCGCAAGCCCCTGCCCGGCCTCATCCTCCGCGCCGCCGGGGAACTGGGCCTGGACCCGGCCTCAAGCTTCGTCGTGGGCGACAAACCTTGCGATGTGGACCTGGGTCTGGTAGTGAACGCCTGCGCAATTCTCGTGCGTACCGGATACGGCTCGAAACACGCCCTGAACGGAGACAGCGCGCCAGACGCCATCGTCGACGACCTGCGCGAAGCGGCCGACGTCATTGAGCAGACCCTGCGCCGCAGAGGCGGGGGCGAACAGGCCGGGACACAGCCCGGCGGTGGAGACGCAGCCCCATGATCATGAGCAGAACGCCCTTCCGCGTGTCCTTCTTCGGCGGCGGCACAGACTATCCCGGCTGGTACCTCAAGCACGGCGGCCAGGTCCTATCCACGGCCATCGACAAGTACTGCTACATCACCGTGCGCTACCTGCCACCCTTTTTCGAGCACCGCATCCGTGCCGTGTACTCCAAGATCGAGATGTGCCAGCACTATGAGGAGATCAAGCACCCGGCCATCCGGGAGACGCTGCGTTTCCTCAAGTTCGAGCGCAACCTGGAGATCCACCACGACGGCGACCTGCCCGCGCGCAGCGGCATGGGATCGAGCTCCTCCTTCACCGTTGGCCTGCTCCACGCCCTGTATGCCCTGCGCGGCCTGATGCCCACAAAAAGCCAGCTGGCGACGGAAGCCATCACCATCGAGCAGGACCTGATCAAGGAGACCGTGGGCTCCCAGGACCAGTGCGCCGCGGCCTATGGCGGGTTCAACCACATCCTGTTCCACAAGGACGGCGAGATCGAGGTGCGGCCCCTGACCCTCTCCCGCCCCAGGCTGCAGGAACTCACCGACCACCTGATGCTCTTCTACACCGGCATCATGCGCACGGCCTCGGACGTGGCCCAGACCTACGTCGAGAACCTGGGCGCCAAGGCCAAGCTGCTGCGCACCATGTCCTCCATGGTGGAGGACGGCATCACGCTGCTGCAGGGCAACCGCTGCATCTGCGGGTTCGGCGAGTTGCTGGACGCCGCCTGGATGGCCAAGCGCGACTTGAGCCAGAACATCACCAACGGCGTGGTGGACGACCTGTACCAGCGCGCCCGGGACAACGGCGCCATCGGCGGCAAGCTCATCGGAGCGGGCGGGGGCGGCTTCCTGCTGCTCTTCGTGCCGCCTTCGGCCCAGAATCGGGTCCGCGACGAACTCTCCGAACTCCTGCACGTGCCCTTCGAGTTCAGCCGCAACGGCAGCCAGATCATCTTCTACGAGCCCTCGCGCCAGGACTACCGCCAGGCCGAGCGGGACCAGAGCGGGCGTGCCCTCCAGGGCTTCCGCGAACTGCGCGCCCTCAAGGACGAGGCATGATACCAGAGCTGAGGCGCACGCTGCTGCGCACCATGCTGCGCATCCGCCGCGTGCAGGAGCGCATCGAGTCCGAATACCTCAAGGACGAAATGAAGACCCCGGTGCACCTGTACATCGGGCAGGAGGCCATCGCCGCAGGCGTGTGCGCGGCGCTCCGCACGGACGACGCCATCAATAGCAACCACCGCAGCCACGGCCACTACCTGGCCAAAGGTGGCGACCTGAACGCCATGATGGCTGAATTGTTCTGCAAGAAGACCGGCTGCTCCAAGGGCTATGGCGGCTCCATGCACCTGGTGGACGTTGAGCACGGCAACCTGGGCACTTCCGCCATCGTGGGCGGCGGCATCCCCATTGGTACCGGCCTTGGCCTGGCCTACAGGATGCAGGACCTTGACCGCGTGAGCGTGGTGTTCTTCGGCGACGGGGCGGCGGACGAGGGGGTGCTCTACGAGTCGCTCAACTTCGCCATGCTCAAGAAACTACCGGTCATCTACCTCATGGAGAACAACGGCTGGGCCGTGTGCTCGCCAACGGCCACGCGCCAGTGCGGAGAAAACGTGTTCCACAGGGGCGCTGCCGACCGCCTGCTCTCGGCCAAGATCGACGGCAACGACCCGGAGCTGGTGTACCAGACCGCCCAGGCCGCGGTGGAGCGGGCGCGCAAGGGGGAAGGCCCTTCGTTCATCGAGTGCGTGACCTACCGCATCCTGGGCCACGCTGGATGCAAGGCCCAGGATCCGAAGGGCTACCGCGACCCGGCCGAGGTGGAGCGCTGGGGCGAACAGTGCCCGGTGTGCTCCTATCAGGCTAGACTGCTGGCCGAGGGCGTCATCGACACCGCATGGCTGGAAGCGCGGGAGACGGACATCGCCGCGGAGATCGACGCGGCCTTCGAATTCGCGCGTACAAGCCCGCTGCCCACGACCGAGGACCTGCACTTGAACCTCTTCTGCGAGTAGCCCATGCCCTGGTCACGCATAGTTCCTGACACCAACGAGCCGACTTTCCTGTCCAGTGACCTGGACGGTCGACGCATCACCTATGCCGAGGCCATCAACGAGGCGCTTTCCCAAGCTCTCTCGCTTGATCATCGCGTGTTCGTCATGGGGCAGGGGGTGGATGACCCCTCGGGCATGTTCGGCGCCACCCGCAACCTGCACTTAAAGTACGGCTCCGAGCGCGTGTTCGACACCCCACTGGCCGAGACCGCGCTCTCCGGCGTGGCCGTGGGCGCGGCCCTGGGCGGCATGCGCCCGGTGTACTTCCACAACCGCCCGGATTTCCTGCTCCTAGCCATGGACCAGCTGGTGAACCACGCGGCCAAGTGGTCGTACATGTTTGGCGGTGCGGCCTGTGTCCCGCTTGTGTTCTGGGCCTGCATCGGTCGGGGCTGGGGTTCCGCAGCGCAGCATTCCCAGGCGTTGCAGGGTCTGTTCATGCATGTACCGGGTCTGAAGCTCATCATGCCCTCCACCTGCTACGACGCCAAGGGCCTCATGCTGGCGGCCATCAAGGACAACAACCCTGTGCTCATCCTGGAACACCGCATGAATTTCAAGCAGATGGGCATCGTGCCAGAGGAGCCTTACACCGTGCCCATTGGCAAGGGCGTCATCCGCCGCCGCGGCAGCGACGCCACCGTGGTGGCCGTGTCGCATCTGGTGAGCGATGCCTACGTGGCCGCCCAGGAACTGGCGATCGAGGAGGGCATCGAAGCCGAGGTGTTGGACCCGCGCACACTGCGGCCCCTGGACGAGGAACTGGTCCTGTCCTCGGTGGCCAAGACCGGACGGCTGGTGGTGGCCGACACCGGCTGGAAGACCGGAGGAGTCACGGCCGAGATCTCGGCCATGGTAGCGGAAAAGGGTTTCGCCAGCCTCAAGGCGCCTGTGCAGCGTGTGGCCAACCCGGACCTGCCCACTCCGGCTGGCTACACCTTGGAGCAGGCTTATTACATCGGCAAGGAGCACATTAAGAACGCCATCCGCAAGGCGGTGCGCGGCTGATGCCCGGTCCGTCAATCTTTGTCGCCGGCGGCTCCAAGGCCCTGGGCTCGGCCATCATCAGAGCCTTTGCCGCTCATGGGTTCGAAACCATCGTGGGCGGCGGGGCAGGGGAGCCGGACTTGTGCGACCAGCGCGCCGTGGACGGCTTCTTCGAGACGGCCCGGCCCGAATGGGTGGTGTACGCCGCGGGCAAGGCTGGAGGCATTGGACTCAACCGCCGCGCCCCAGCGGACCTGATTACCGACAACCTGCTCTGCGCCACCCATGTGCTGCACGCTGCCCAGCGCTTCGGCGCAAAGAAGCTGCTCTACCTGGCGAGTTCCTGCGTCTACCCCAAGGATGCGGCCCAGCCCATTCGCGAGGACAGCTTGTACACCTCGCCGCTGGAGCCCACCAATCTGGCCTACGCCGTGGCCAAGCTTGCCGGGCTGGAGCTGTGCCGGGCCCTGCGTCAGCAGCACGGCTTGGACTTCAACATCGCCGTGCCCACCAACCATTTCGGCCCCGGAGACGACTTCAGCCCGGAGAACTCACACGTGGTGGGGGCGCTCATGGCCCGCATGCGCCAGGCGAAGGCGGAAGGCGCGCAGGAGTTGTCCATATGGGGCACGGGCCGGGCCCGGCGCGAGTTCCTGTACGTGGACGACGTGGCCGACGCGGCGGTGTTCCTCATGCGCTCGCACAGCTGGGAGGGACCGCTGAACATCGGTTCCGGCGAGGCCGTGTCCATCGCCGAGTTGGCGGAAATGCTCCAGGGAGTGACGGGCTTTTCGGGCAGGCTTGCCTACGATACAAGCAAGCCCGACGGCATGCCTGTGAAGGTGCTGGATTCCTCTCGGCTTTCCGCGCTGGGCTGGAAGCCCCGGGTGGCCTTTGCCGAGGGCCTGGACCGCACCTATGCCTGGTTTATAGAACAGAAATAATCCCGAGGGGTTGCCATGAGTTTCAAGTGGCCATTGATGGAAGACAACGTCACCCGCGAGGATCTGGACATCCTCATCACCTTCCTGCAGGGCATGCCCCGGCTCACCCAGTCCGAGAACGTGCGTGCCTTTGAGCGTGAATGGTCACAGTGGCTTGGAGTGAAGCACAGCGTGTTCGTGAACTCCGGGGCCTCGGCCAACCTCATCACCATGGGGGCGCTCAAGCACCTTTACGGTGGTGGCGAAGTCATCGTGCCCACCCTCACATGGGTCTCTGACGTGGCTTCGGTGTTGCAGAACGGGTTCACGCCAATGTTTGTCGACATTGACCCCCGCACCCTGTGCATGGACACGGAGCAGATCATCGCAAAGCTCACGGACAGGACGCGCGCCGTGTTCATGACCTATGTGCAGGGCTTCAACGGCATAAACGACAGGCTGCTGGACGAACTGAAGCGCCGGAACATCCCGCTCATCGAGGACGTTTGCGAATCCCATGGGGCCACCTTCAAGGGGCGTCGCCTGGGTTCCTGGGGCCTGGCCTCCAACTTCTCCTTCTACTTCGCCCACCACATGAGCACGGTGGAAGGCGGCATGGTCTGCACCAGCGACGACGACTTCTACGACGCCATCCGCATGTTCCGCTCCCACGGCATGGTGCGCGAGGCCGACAGCCCCGAACTCAAGGCGCGGTACGCGACCGAAAACCCCGAGCTCTCTCCGGACTTCATCTTCGCCTTCCCGGCCTTCAATGTTCGCAGCACGGAGATCAACGCCGTGCTGGGACGCAGCCAGCTCAAGCGTCTGGATTCCTGCAACGACCGCCGCCGCAAGAACTTGGAACTGTTTCTCTCGCTTATCGATCCGGCAAAGTACCGCACGGACTTCGACCTGGAAGGCAGTTGCAACTACGCCTTCAACCTCGTTTTGAAGAATGCGGACGCAGCCTTCGGGGCGCGCCTGGAAGAAACCATGCGCCGTGAGGGCATCGAATTCCGGCGCGGCAGCGCGGGCGGCGGCAACCAACTGCGCCAGCCCTACCTCAAGGGCATCGTGCCGGACGGGTACTACAAAGAATTCCCGGAGGTGGAACACATCCACTTCTTCGGCTATTACATCGGCAACTACCCGACCCTGGCCGCCGAGCGCATCCACGAGCTATGCGCCGTGCTCAACGCGGTGGAGTAGGCGGGTATGGCCACGCTGGATGTTCTGTTCATTAAGCCCGGAAGCCAGAAGCAGATCTACGGCGATCTGTCGAGTTTCCAGCTCACGGCCATAGAGCCGCCGCTGTGGGCGGCCATTCTTGCCGGGTATTTGCGCGGCCAGGGTTACGACGTGGAGATACTGGACGCCGAGGCCCAAGGCCTTGATTGGGAGCGCACGGCCCAGGCTGCTCAGGACAGGGGCGCGCTGCTCACCGTGGTCCTGGTTTCTGGCCACAACCCATCGGCTTCCACCATGAACATGATCGGCGCCGGGGCCATCGTGGGGCACCTCAAGCAACTGGCGCCGACCATGTCCGTAGCGCTCACAGGCCTGCACGTGAGCGCCCTGCCGGAGCGCACGGCCCGCGAGGAAGCTGCCGACTTCGTCATCCAGGGCGAGGGCCTGCGCACTCTGCCTCCGCTCATCGACGCCTTGCGCGCAGGATCCTTGGATTTCAGAGGCATTCCGGGCCTGTGGCGCAAGGCCGAAGGGCAGGTACTGCCCTCAACCATGCCAGCCATGTGGCAGAACCTGGACGAACTGCCCATGCCCGCCTGGGATCTGCTGCCAATGGGCGCGTACAGGGCCCACAACTGGCACTGCTTTGATGACATCACCCGTCGCCAGCCTTACGCGGTGCTCTACACAAGCCTGGGCTGCCCGTACAATTGCTCGTTCTGCTGCATCAACGCCCTGTTCGGCGAGCATCGTTTGCGCACTCGTGGTGTTGACGCCGTCATGGCCGAACTTGAAGTGCTGGTTGAACGCTACGGAGTGCGCAACATCAAGATCATGGACGAACTCTTCGCCGTGAACGAGAAGCGCGTGCTGGAACTGTGCGGACGCATCGCCGAGCGGGGCTGGGGCCTGAACTTCTGGGCATACGCCCGCGTCAATACGGTAAGCGAGCGCATGCTTGAAGTGATGAAGAAGGCCGGGGTCAACTGGATCGCCTACGGGTTCGAATCTGGCAGCAAGCGCGTCATCGAGGCCGTGACCAAGGGCTACAAGCCCGAGCAGGTCATGCGCGTTGTCGAAATGACCTATGCGCAGGGGCAGCACATCTGCGCAAACTTCATCTTCGGCCTGCCCGAGGATGACTATGATTCCATGCAGGAGACCTTCAGCCTCATGCAGGAGATCAACGCAGAATGGGCAAACATATACTCGGCCATGGCTTACCCTGGCTCCAGGCTCTATGAAGATGCTGTTGCGGCCGGAGCCCCGCTGCCGGAGGACTGGCGCGGTTTCTCCCAGTATTCACGCAACTGCCTGCCCCTGCCCACCAAGTATCTTTCTGGCGGACAGGTGCTGGCCTTCCGCGACTACGCCTTTGATGCCTACTACAAGAATCCAAGATATCTCGACATGATCCGCGCCAAGTTCGGTGAGGACACCATGCGTCACATCCAGGAAATGGCCGCAAGGCCCTTGCAGCGGGACAAGAGCCGCATCTAGCAGGGGAGAGGAATAATGACTTCCGATCTGCAGCAGCCGGCGGTCGGCGCAGGGGCCAAGGGGCTACGGCGCTACATTGGCCCCAAGCGGCTCTTGTTGCTGGCGGTATACGCCTTGGTCGGCGGTCTGGCTTGGCATTCCTGGAAGAACGGAAACCTGTCGCACCAAGTGGTCATCGACTTCATCGCCGGCAACCCCATCTCGGCCCCACTGGTCTTCATCTGCACCTATGCCGTGGTTGTCGTCTTCATGATTCCGAGCCTGCCGCTCAACCTCGGGGCGGGTTACCTCTGGGGGCCGCTTCTTGGCAGCATCTATACAACCATCGGATGTACCATCGGGTCTGCCATCGCCTTCCAGTTCGCCAGATCCGCATTCGGCCAGCCTTTCACCCGCAGCTTCGACAACAACCTGCTCGCGTGGCTGTCCGCCAAGATAGCGAAGAGTGGCTGGAAGGTTGTCGCCTTCGTCCGGATCAATCCGGCGTTTCCAAGCGGCCCAATCAACTATCTGCTCGGCCTCACCTCCGTATCGCTTTTAGATTTCCTTTGGGCAACGCTTGTGTTTCCCTACCCACTCAGCTACGGCTTCGCCTACCTTGGCTATTCGGTTGGCGGGCTCGTTCTTGACGGCGATTCCCAGCGCCTTGTGCAACTGGTCATCGCTGCATCCTTCATTTTTTGCGTCGTGTTCGTTGGCCGTCTTGTGTACAAGAGCTATCTTGGAACTAAACTCTGATATTTCTGATCGGATACTCCTATGAAGTCTACATTGCTTGTCATGACCCTAAATGAAATCGATGGCATGAAAGCCATCATGCCAAAAATCAACCGCAACTGGGTTGACCAGATCATTGTGGTCGATGGCGGATCAACGGACGGAACAATTGAATGGTCACGAGAGCAGGGATATCAAGTATATGTTCAGAAAAAGAAGGGATTTCGCAATGCTTATTGTGAAGTCATGCCCCTTGTGGAAGGCGATGTACTGCTGACCTTCAGCCCAGATGGGAATTCTGTTCCAGAACTGATCCCTCAGCTTTTGGACAAAATGCGGGAAGGTTATGACATGGTTATCGCATCACGCTATCTTGGACCGGCGAAAAGCGAAGACGACGACCCCATCACCGCGTTTGGCAATTGGCTGTTCACCAAGACAGTGAATTTCCTGCATGGGGGGCATTACACGGACGCCATGGTGATCTATCGGGCGTACAAGAAGCAGATGGTGTACGACTTAGAACTCATGGATGAAGGTGCATATCGTACACCGGAGACTCTTTTCTTCACCCGGATCAGCTGGGAGCCATTGCTCTCAGTGCGGGCAGCCAAGCGCAGACTCAAGATCACTGAGATTCCCGGTGACGAACCTGCACGCATCGGCGGAGAACGCAAGCTCCAGATCGTCCGCTGGGGCGCGGCTTACTTCTTCCAGTTCCTGCGTGAGAAAATTTGGTGGCGGTAGGTATACAAGATACAGCCAGGCCCGCATGACCAAGGAACACAGCGCAGCCAAAACAGCGACGAGCCGCTTCCTCTTCGGAGTGGGAGGCGGCAGCGTGCTGCCCCTGTTTCTGGCCCTTGGTGTGCTTTGCCACATCGACAAGGCGTTCGGTCCGCACGGATTTGTTGACTTCTATGACACTGTGGAAGTCCATTTCAGCCATTTTCAACGCATGGCTATGTTGTGGCGGGAGTATGGTCCTTTCAGCTGGTACCCCTTCCATGCCGGCGGAGTCCCTTCGTTCGTAGGTCAGCACCCTCCCTACCACCCTTTTGTCTTCTTTTCACATCTGATGCCCATCTGGGCTCTGTCTTGGCTGTTCAACGTGTTCCAGGTTGTGGTTGCAGGCTGGGGCATGACTCGACTTCTCAGCAGGATGTTTTCCATCCGCGCGTCCGTGGCCATTTTTTGCGGAACGCTCTTTGCCTTGTCATTCGTGAACAATAATGTCCACATTGTTTTTGCTTATGCTTTTCCAGCCTTTGCTGTCTGGACGCATGAAGCGCTCGATGCTTCTTGTAGTTTCTTAGCCCGTGTTGTGGCGTGTTTATGGTTGATCTTCGTAAGCCTCATTTCGTATCCTGTCTTGACATTACCGCATTTTCCAGTCTTCCACTTTGCGCTTGTGTTATTTTTGATGCGCGGTGAGTGGAACTATAAAATGCATCTGCTCATTGTATTTCTGATATGGACTGGATATGTTTTTTTGTTCACGCCTTTGATCGTAAGTCTCTATGAATATATTCCATATGCACAACGCAACTGGAATTTTCCGCAAGTTGCCTTCTCGCAGGCCTTGTACAGCCTTTTCGTAACCATAAAGAATCGTCTCGTCGAACTGCCTGTTTTCCCACTTCTCCTCCCAAGCATTCTCTTGTGCTTTAGAAACAGAATTGTCCGTATCTCTACGTACTTTTTGCTGTCTTCACTCTTTGTGGCGGGCATCTTCGGCTCCGACATGAAGAATTTTCTTGCCAACACTTTTGTGGTAAAGATGGACTTATTTCTTTCGTCCATGCTTGCCGGCACTGTGTCTTTGCTCATTGTCAGCGCTGCATTCTCTATGCTGTTGCGTGAAAGAAAATTTTTTGCGCGTTTCGTGGTTTTGGGTCTGATCTCGCTAGCACTTAGAAAAGGCGAGTACGCCATCATCTCTGGACTCTTTGTTTTGGTCGCTGGTTTATGCCTTATAATGCTAATCAATCAGGATACACGAAAATCGTTTATTCTGGACTACCGGGCATGCATTTGCATTTTCGCCTTTTGTTTGGTTGGCTTTGCGCTGATGAACCGACAGAGCTATATGGCCTCAGGGACTTACATACCTGCAGCCGCCCTCCATCGGCTCAAGTCGTTAGAGGCCTTGAGTCAGACGCCCGGAGCACCTTTTTTCCGCGTTGCCTGCTTGGATGTGCATCCGGCTGTTGTGCAGTCGTACGGGTTGGATACCGTTGGCGGAAAGTCACCACTGTTCAACAAATACTATAAGGAATATGTCCAGCAGGTCATTGCCCCGCAATTGAATTCTAATGAGCTTCGCCAGGGGTACGGCGATGTTTGGCGGCAAATGTACCTCACCAGATCTAAGGCAGACCACGATCAGCGGCCTCTTGTCCTTAACGGGCCACAGCGTTCCCTTGATGATCTCGACTTCAAGCTGCTGAAGGCCATGGGCGTTGAATACATCATTTCCGCCAAGCCGCTTCTGGCGATCGAAGGACGTGCCGAGCTCATGGCCTCGGATTCTTTGCCGAAGTCGGTCTTTCTACCCCCAATCGCACCTGCTCTGGCCGACCCTTCCGCATCCATGCGCATCTTCCTGTACCGGGTTCTGCATCCGAGCCATGCCTTCCGGCTTTCCTCTGCCTCCGGGGCAACGGATGTTTCCGTTGGCGATGTCACCTTGACGCAATGGTCGCCCGATCGTCTGGTCTTTCAGGTCAATGCCGCTGCACCAGCGCGTCTTACTGTTGCAAATAACTTTGATCCTCGCTGGACCGCCAGTGTCGACGGTCGACCTGCCACTGTGATGCGCTCCGATCTTGCCTTCCAGGCCGTGGATATGGACCGGACAGGGGCCTTCCGAGTCGAGTTGGTGTTCCATTCCCCAATCGTATGGTGGTTGCACTTGGCCTCACTCTTCGGCATGGGGCTTTTTTTCGTACCCCTCACGCACCGCCGCGCAACGAGCCAGGCACTGACTCAGGAATCCTGGGTGCCCCATCCCGTGCCATGGTCCAGGCTTCGGCTTGCCTGCCTGCTTTCTGCGGTCGCCTCGGTCACTGTCTGGACGATGGGGTATCTCCTGTTCGTGGTGCCTCGGCTCAAGGTCGGGGACCCGCGCGCCCTGACCATGGCCTACGCCATTGTTTCCATACCTCTTCTCGGCCTGGGGGTCGGCGCATGGGCCTCGATGCTGTTCGAGTATCTGGGCTTTGACCAGGCACGATCAAACAATCCTGCCAGCGACGCTTGATTTTATGCACTCATCGCGTTAGGCCAACGGGCACCATTCAACGTTTGCGAAGGAGCACCCTTGAACCGCTCAGCCAAACCCCAGATCATCCTCATCTATCCCAAAACCGGGATGGACTTCGGCTCAACAGTTGCTCCTCCACATGCCATTCTTTCCATTGCAGCGCCGCTTGATCAGGAAGGTTACAGCATCGCCATTCTTGATCAACGGGTGGCGCCCATCACCAAGGAAACTCTTCGCGCGCTCATTACCGACGAAACGATCTGCATCGGCGTTTCCAGCATGACCGGAACCCAGGTGAAGAACGCCCTCAAGATCACGCGTATTGCCCGTGAACTCACGGACGGCAAGATACCCATCGTCTGGGGCGGTACACATCCCACAGTGTTGCCGGAGCAGACTGTCGCCCACCCTGACATCGACATGGTTGTCATCGGCGAAGGGGAACTGACCTTCAGCGAACTTATCCACGCATTGGAATCCAAGCGGCCCTTGAAGGAAGTCAAGGGTATTGCCTACAAAGACGGCGGTCTCGTATTCCGCACGGAAAACCGTGATCTTATGAATATCGAAGACCTCCTGCCCGTCCCATGGCACTTGGTCGACGTTGAGCGATACATTCACCGCGACATGTACGTGAAACACCGCGCACGCGTCCTCGACATCGGCCAGACCAGCCGTGGTTGCCCATTCCGCTGCGGCTTCTGCTCCAGCGCGAGCATCCGCGGTCGGAAATGGCGTGCCATGAGTCCGGACAAGGCCCTTGCCATGATTTCGGAGAATGTGAGGAAGTTCAACCTCGACGGGCTCTGGCTGCGCGACGACGAATTCTACATTGATCGCAAGCGGGCCTTCGCCATCACCGAGGGCATGATCCGCGAGAATATCGACGTGAGCTTCTACACCTCGGGTACGCGCGTGGATGTCTTTCTCGGCGCAACCGACGACGAACTGCTGTCCATGAAGAGGGCAGGGGCCCACACCCTGAAGTTTGGTGCGGAGTCCGGCTCGCAGCGTGTCCTTGACCTCATGCAGAAGGGCATCACCCCGGAGATGACGCACAAGGCCAACCTGCGCTGCAAACGCCTGGGTTTTGTCCCGGCCTTTGGCTTGGTGATTGGCTACCCGACTGAAACATTTGATGATATCAATATGACCATCGACATGGCGTACGCGCTCAAGCAGGAGAACCACGAGGCCCAGCTTGAGACCATGGCGCAGTTCACGCCCCTGCCCGGCACCCCGAGCTTTGCCCTGGCGCTGAAGCATGGATTGAAGCCGCCACAGACACTGGATGGCTGGTGCGACTGGCTGTTTGATGACTATGATCTGGAAGGTCTGAAGCTGCCTTGGTACAATGCCCAGGAGCGTGTCTGGATCGGCAATATCAGCTACATGTCCATTCTTGGCAATGCCTTGGGCAACGCGCTGGATGGCATCCGCTCAACCCCCCTGCGCTTGCTGTTCAAATCCGTTTCCGGTCCTGCTAGCACATATTTCCGTTACCGTTTGCGGAATAAGATGTACAAGCACGTCCCGGAATTGGCACTGGTCAGGTATCTGCGGCACAAGCTGTTCTACGAGAGCGAGTCGACCATAGCCTAGCGTTTAGCGCCACTTTGCCCAGCTATACGCTAGGGGAGGCGAACAGCCCCCGCGATAAGGGCAGGGCGGTCCGTTGAGACCGCCCCCGATACTCTAGTTGACCTTCAGCCCCCCGCCACAGCCGCCGCAGCCGCCTTTCTTGGCCTTGAACTCGGGGTGCGCGGCCGCCGCAGCGGAAAGGTCGTCGAAGATGGCCTGAACCGTGGCCGCCGGAACAAACGCCCCCACGCGCAGGATGGGCGAGTCCTCCTCAAGCAGTGCCCACCAGGGCTTCTCGGTCAAATCCTGCCAGGCGCCGCGCTTGCCGTGGATGAACACGCCGGGCTGGGTTTGCAGCGTGACCTGGAAGGCCTCGTACGCCGCGGGGTCGTCCAGCAGCTCCATTGGCGTGGAGTCGTGCAGGGTGCTGGCCTGCACCGAAAGGTAGTAGATGCCCTGGATGTCAATGTCGTCGAACCAACGCTCGCCGGTTTCAGCGTTGCGCAGACGTTCCTTGAGCAGGGTGCGGAAATCCGTGGACATTGAGGCGACTCCCTTGATGAAGGATTAGAAGGGGTAGACCATTTCCTGGGTGGTGCCGGTGGAGGGCTGGATCTTTCCGGCCTTGGCCTCCAGGGCGTTGAGCCTGTTGCGCGCTGCCTCGCGCTCCTCCTTGCGTTCCGCCGTGGCGATGACGGCATTGAGGAACTTCCTGGCCGCGTCGTACTTGCCCTTGAGCTCATAGATCATGGAGGCCCGGTACATGGCCACGGTGGGCCACATGCTTTCCTTGGAATACTGATACGCCAACTGCAGGTAATAGTCCAAGGCGGCGTCGTAGTTCTTCTGCGAATGCTCGCCCTCGCCCAGCCAGAACAGGATTTCGGCCTGCAGCGGCTTGGGCATGGTCTCGCGCTGCTCCCAGAGCGCGAGCAGCTGCTTCTTGGCCCCGGCGAAGTCGTTCTTGAGCTGCAGGAAGGTGGCCATGTCCAGGCGGGCCTTGGGGTCGATGTCCCGGCCCAGGGCGATCATCTCCTGGTAGCTGGCCAGGGCCTCGTCGTCCCGACCGGACTCGCGCTCCATCTTGGCCTTGAGCGACAGGCGCAGGGCCTGCTGGCGCTTGTCCGCGGCCACGGCGCCCATGCGCGTCAGGTAGGTGCCCGCGAGCTGGAAGTATCGCTCCTCGATGGCGTTCTTGGCCAGGTAGGCCAGGCAGTCGTAGCCGAAGGCCGTCTCCGGGAACAGGAAGGCCGAGCGCCGGGCCAGCTCCGGGCCCGGGGCGGCGGCCCAGCGGGCCTGCCAATCTGCGATGACCAGCAGCCGGTCCAGGGGCCAGACCTTGTTCACGCTGCTGGAGCGGCCCACCTCCATCCTGGTCCAGAACGGGGCCTCCCCGGCCACGGGGGAGCCCAGGCCGGCGGCGGCGTACAAGGCCGAGAGGGCAGGGCCCAGGCGGCTGGCCGCGCCGATCTCCGTGGGCAGCAGGTTCTTCACGTCCTCCTGGTACAGGATGCCCCCGGCCAGGCGCAGGGTCACGGGCAGCTTGCGCTTATCCAGCGCGCCCCAAAGCTCCTTGGCGCTGTCGAGATCCCCGGACTGGACGTAGAGGATGAACTTGGCCGAGCGCAGCAGCCGGGCCATGTCCTCGGACAGGAGCAGGGACTGCATCTCCTTGTCCACTGCCTCCAGGGCATCCGCTGTGGGCAATTGCATGAGATTGTTGCGGAACTTCAGCCAAGACTGGGCAGTGGTGTTGCCCAGTAGCCATTCCTCGCGGTTGCCGGAGAAGGGCGCCATAAGATTGGCGTTCCAGAACCCGGCGGCCTTGGCATGGCCCGAGGCGTTCAGGGCCTTGGTGTCTCCGGGCTTGCCCGTGCGCAGGAAGCTCACGAACGAGCCCCAGAAGTCCTTGAGCGCGGGTTCGCGCAGGCCGCCCAGGGAGGCGAGGGCGTCGTCGTAGCCCTCCAGGCTGGCCTGGGCCAGTGATTTTGCGATGATCAGGCGCTGGGCGTCGCCGATGACCAGGGCGTCCTTCGCCGAGGCATCCTTGGGCGCCGGGGCCTTTGCCGGGGTCTCGGCCGGTTCGCCGGAGGCCTGGGCCAGGACCTCCTTGGACTTGAGCCAGAAGTTCTCCAGGCCCCAGGCGGTCTCGGCCTGCGCGAGCAAGGTGCGCAGGGTCAGTTCCAGGGCATCGCGCGAGGCCGAGGGCGTGGCCACGTAGGCCCAGTACTGGCGGCGGAACACATCCACCCACAGGGCCTCCAGCCCGGGCTCGGATCCCAGCCGGGCCTTCAGGGCCTTGGGGTCCATCTTGGCGGCGGACTGGCTGAAGAGCATCACGGCCTTGTGCGGATCGCCCAGGGCGCGGAAGGCCTGGGCGCCCAGCCACAGCCGCTGGGACTCCAGCGCCGCGTCCTCATAGGGAGGCAGGGACTCGATGACGGCCAAAGCCTGCTGCGGGGCGCCCTGCATGAGATGCGCCTCGGCGCGCTTCAGGTCGCCTGCGGAACCGGGTTCCTCGTCCTCGCCCACAGGGGTGATGCGGTCGTAGGCCCCGAACTTCTTGAGCCACTGTTCGTAGGCGGCGTCGGTCTTCTGTTTGGGAGCCGCCTGCTTGTCGGCCGGGACGGCCTTGGGGGCGGCGGGCTTCTTGGCCGGGGACGCGGCCAGAACCTGGGCGGCAAACGGCAGCAACAGGCCCAGGGTCAGGATCGAACCGGAAAGACGGAAGAAATGCCTCATGATTCATGCCTCGTCTGGCTGCTCCGGGGCAGGGGCAGGCCCCAGCGCAGGGAAAGTAAAGTTAACATAATTTACATTATGAGACAAAGGCGTTCGGGAACGAAAGGGCGGCCGGGCAGGCGCGCTCCCTACTTCCCGGCCCAGTCCGCAAGGAACTTTGCCAGGCCGATGTCCGTGAGCGGATGCCTCACCAGGTCCAGGAGCACGGAAAGCGGCAAGGTCGCCGCATCAGCGCCCAGCATGGCCGCCTGGTACACATGGTTCACGTGCCGCATGCTCGCAGCCAGCACCTGGGTCTGGATGTCGTAGTTGCGGAAGATGGTCATGATGTCCTGGATGACCTGCATGCCATCCTGCCCCACGTCGTCCAGGCGTCCGATGAACGGGCTCACGTAGGAGGCCCCGGCCTTGGCGGCCAGCAGGGCCTGGTTGGGCGAAAAAACCAGGGTCGCGTTGGTCTCTATGCCCCGCAGGTGCAGTTCGCGGATGGCCTTGATTCCTTCAAGTGTTACTGGAACTTTCACCACGACGTTTGGAGAAATCTTAACAAGCTCGCGCGCTTCCTGGAGCATCCCCTGGCAATCCACGGCCAGAACCTCCAGGCTCACCGGCCCGTCGATCTCCTTGCAGATCTGGCGGGCGAGCTTCTTCCAGTCGCCCTTTTCCTTGGCCAGCAGGCTCGGGTTGGTGGTGACGCCCTCAATGGCGCCCAGGGCCTTGGCCTGGCGGATGTGTTCGAGATTGGCGCTGTCGAGGAAAATCTTCATGCTCGACCCTCCTCAGGGAAATGGGGGGCGGGAGCCGCCTAGGACGGCCCCGCTATTCCTTGTTCTCTTCCTCCACCACCGCGCCGATGCGCTTCAGGTAGGCCTCGCGGCAGTCGTAGGAGCAGAAGTTGTGCACCACGTCGCCCTGGCGCACGCGGATGTCGCTGTTCTTGGACACGTAGGCCCCGCACACCGGGTCCTTGACCATCTCGCCGGGATTGATCTTGGGCTCGGCGGCGGCCTCCTGGGCCTTTTTCTCCTTGAAGCGCTTGTCACCCATGAAGAGCTTCCAGACCACGAAGCCGCAGATGACGATGATGAGGAGTTTTGTGAGGCTCATCATGGGGTTGGACCTCCGGCGCGAACGTGGGCCGCGCTATTTCTGGCTGATGGTGTAGCCGTCCAGGGTGTACGCAATCTCGGCCAGGGCCTGGTGGATGTCGCGACCGTCCGGGAACACGGTGCCCTGGAGCAGCACCTCGCGCAGGGGCACGAGCACGAAGGCCCGGTCGAACATGCGCGGGTGCGGCAGGGTCAGGTACTCGGACTCCATGACCACGTCGCCGAAGAGCAGCAGGTCCAGGTCGATGACCCGGGGCCCGCCCTGCTCGCCATGGCGCACGCGGCCCATCTGGCCCTCGATGGCCTGCAGCGTGGACAAAAGGCCCGCCGGGGCCCATATGTCGCTCTCGACCTTGAGGCGCACCACGGCGTTGGCGAACCAGGGCTGGTCCTTCACCGCTCCCTGGGGCTCGGTCTTATAGATGTTGGACTGGGCCTCGAAGATGATGCCGTCGCCATAGTTTTCCAGACGCGACAACGCCTCGCTGACGTTGGCCTCCGGATCGCCCAGGTTGGAGCCCAGGGCGACATAGGTGGTTAGAGCTGGGAAATCCGTAACACCGCCTCCTTCAGACGATCCGTGTCGACAGTGAGCGAGATGCGGAAATAGCCCTCGCCCGGAGCGCCAAAGCCGTTGCCCGGGGTGGTGACCACGCCGGTTTGCTTGAGAACCTTGGTGACGAAATCATTGCTGGTGAAGCCCTGCGGAACCTTGGACCAGACGTAGAACGTGGCGTCCGGGATGCGGCAGGAGATGCCGGCCTTCTGCAGGGCGGCCACCACCACGTCGCGGCGTTCGCGGTAGATGTCGCGCAGGCTGGCGCTGTACGCGTCGCCCTGGTTCAGGGCCACGATGCCCGCCTCCTGCACGGCCTGGAAGATGCCGGAATCCACGTTCTCCTTGACCTTGCCCAGGCCCTTGACCAGGGAGGCGTTGCCCACGGCCATGCCGATGCGCCAGCCGGTCATGTTGTAGGTCTTGGACAGGGAATGGAACTCGATGGCCACATCCTTGCCGCCGGGCAGTTCCAGGATGGACAGGGGCTTCTTGGCCTCGCTGAAGTACATCTCGGTGTAGGCGGCGTCGTGCACGACGATGACGTTGAATTCCAGGGCCTTCTGGATCAGCTTCTCGTAGAACTCGCGCGGGGCCGTGGCCGCCGTGGGGTTGTTCGGGTAGTTGATGTAGATGGCCTTGGCGCGCTTCCAGGTGTCAGAGCTGATGCCGTCCAGGTCGGGCAGGAAGTTGTTCTCATCGGTGAGGGGCAGGTACATGGGGATGCCGCCCACGAACTCGGTGGTGATGCCGTACACCGGATAGTTCGGCGTGGCGATGAGCACCAGATCTCCGGGATTGACGAAGGCCAGGGGGAAGTGCGCGATGCCTTCCTTGGAACCGATGAGGCTCACCACCTCGGTGGCGGGATCAAGCGTGACGCCAAAGCGGCGCTTGTACCAGTCGGCAACGGCCTGGCGGAAGCTCAAGAGGCCGACATACGAGGGATACTGGTGGTTCACCGGGTTCTTGGCCGCTGCGCAAAGGGCCTCGATGATGAAGTCTGGGGTGGGCAGGTCGGGGTCGCCGATGCCCAGGCTGATGATGTCCATGCCCTTGGCGCGGACTTCTTCCTTGGCTTTGTCGATGGCGGCGAAAAGGTACGGGGGAAGGCTCGCAAGGCGTTGGGCAAGCTGGAAATCAGGCATTCGAGTCTCCTTGGGTGCAAATGGAGAGGTCTGTGTAAATTGTCACGCCCTCGAAGTCAATGCGGACCGCCCCTTGCGGGGCGCAGTCCGTGCGCGCCCTTGCCGGGGCGATCGAAAGCGTTTACAAAAAGGCTCGGCACCGCACTTTTTCGGGCATGGACCTCCATGTTCGCCAAGCCTGGAGCCGCTTCGCAGGTGATGATCACATGAACGAAGGTCCGCGAGGAACGCACAGCCCCCCTGCCCGCACGCTGCCCCCGGCGCACCCGCTGGTGGACAGGTACCTCGAGCACCTCACCGTGGAGCGCGGCCTGTCCGAGCACACGGTGGCCGCCTACGCCGCGGACCTGGGCGCCCTGCTGCAGTTCCTGGACAAGGTGGGCGTGGGCCTGGAAGCCTGCGGCCAGCGGGACCTGTTCCTCTTTCTGACCCACTTGCGCGCCCGCAGGCTGGCCGCGTCCACACTGGCCCGGCACCTGTCCACGGTGCGCGGCTTCTTCGCCTTCTGCGTTCAGCAGCGCCTGCTGGAGGAGGACCCCTCCGCCCTGCTGGAGAACCCCAAGCTGCCCGCGCAGTTGCCGGAGTTTTTGACCCGCGAGGAGATGTTCCGGCTCCTGGCCTGTCCGGACGCGACAACCGCCCTGGGCTACCGCGACCGCGTGCTCCTGGAGCTCTTGTACGCCGCTGGTCTGCGCATCTCCGAGCTCATCGAGCTGAAGCTGGCCGACTACGACCCCCAGACGGGCATCCTGCGGGTGTTCGGCAAGCGGGCCAAGGAGCGCCTGGTGCCCATCCACTTCGCGGCCCAGAAGCTGCTGGACGACTACATCTCCCTGCGCCGCGCCGAGTTTCGGCCGCTGTCGCAGCACATCTTCCTCAACCGCTCGGGCAAGGGGCTCACGCGCCAGGGGGTGTGGAAGCTGGTGAAGAAGTACGCCGAGGACGCCGGGATCCGGCGCAGCATCTCGCCGCACACCTTCCGGCACTCCTTCGCCACGCATCTGCTGGAAGGCGGCGCGGACCTGCGCACGGTGCAGCTGCTCCTGGGCCACGCGGCCATCAACGCCACGGAGATCTACACGCACATCCAGTCCGGCCGGCTCATGCGCATCCACGAGCAGTACCACCCGCGCTCCGCGCCCGCCCACACCGCCACCAGGAGCGACGCATGAACACGCCGCCGCGCCCGCGGCCCAAGACGGTCATCACCGCCCACGCCAACGCGGACTTCGACGCCCTGGCGGCCATGATCGCCGCCAGCAAGCTTTACGGCGACGCGGTGCTCATCTTCCCGGGCAGCCAGGAGAAGAACCTCCGCAACTTCTACATCCAGAGCACCACGTACCTGTTCAATTTCAAGGCCTTCAAGGACATCGACCCCTCAGAGGTGGAGCTTCTGGTGGTGGTGGACACGCGCCAGAAGTCCCGCCTGGAGCACGTGCGCCCCTTGCTGGACCGGCCCGGGCTCGCCATCCACACCTACGACCACCACCCGGACACCGAGGAGGACCTGCGCGCCGATTTCTCCAAGGTGCTGCCCTGGGGCTCCACCACCACCATCCTTGTTCACGAGATGATCGCCCGTGGCGTAGAGCCCACTGTCGAGGAGGCCACCGTGCTGGGCCTGGGCATCTTCGAGGACACGGGCTCCTTCAGCTTCACCTCCACGGTGACGGAGGACTTCGAGGCAGGCGCCTGGCTGCGCCGCCACGGCATGGACCTTGGCGTCATCGCCGATCTGCTCGCGCGCGATCTGTCATCAGAACAGGTGAAGGTCCTGAGCGAACTCCTGGAGTCGGCCTCCACCCATGAGTTCCACGGCATCGAGGTGGTCATCACCACGGTCAGCACCGAGCACTTCGTCAGCGACTTCGCATATCTTGTGCACAAGTTCATCGACATGGAGAACATCCGCGTGCTCTTCGCCCTCGGGCGCATGGGCGATCGCATCCACGTCGTGGCCAGATCGCGCACTCCCGACGTCAACGTCGGGCAGCTCTGCTCCTTCTTCGGTGGCGGCGGGCATGGCTATGCTGCCTCGGCCACCATCAAGGACAAGACCCTGAACGAGGTGCGTGATGAACTCGTGGCGCTCCTCTACTCGCACATCAACCCCCAGATCACCGCCGAGACGCTCATGAGCAAGCCGCCGGTGTTCATAGAATCCACGCGCACCATGGCCGAGGCGGCGGAGACCATGATGCGCTACGGCCTCAAGGGCGTGCCCGTGGTGCAGGCCGGAAGCATGCGCTGCGTGGGCGTGCTGGAGCACAAGCTGGCGGACAAGGCCGTTTCCCATGGCCTGGCGGACGTGGCCGTGGCGGAGTACATGGTGCCCGATCCGGGCAAGGTGGCCCCGGACACGGACCTGTACAAGGTCATCGAGTTCGTCATCGGCAAGCGCCAGCGGCTGCTGCCTGTGGTTGCTGATGATGAGCTGGTGGGCGTGATCACGCGCACGGACCTGGTCAACCTGCTGGTGGAGCAGCCCGCGCGCATCCCCGAGACCCTCCTGCCCGACCGCAAGCACGAGCGGAACATACGCCCGGTGATGCGCACCAACCTGCCAGGCTCCATCCTGGCCCTGCTGGAGCAGTGCGGCCACCTGGCCGAACAGCTGGGCTACAAGGTCTACGCCGTGGGCGGCTTCGTGCGCGACATCATCCTCTCGCGGCAGAACCTGGACATCGACCTGGTGGTGGAAGGCGACGGCATCCACTTCGCCCGGGAGCTGGCCAGCCTGCGCCACGGACGAGTGAAGCCTCACCTGAAGTTCAAGACCGCCGTGGTGCTCTTTCCCGACGGCATGCGCATCGACGTGGCCACCGCGCGCCTGGAATACTACGAATACCCCACGGCCCTGCCCACGGTGGAGCTTTCCTCCATCAAGATGGACCTGTACCGCCGCGACTTCACCGTGAACGCCCTGGCACTGCACTTGAACCCCGGCAGCTTCGGCCAGCTGGTGGACTTCTTCGGCGCCCAGCGCGACATCAAGGACAAGGTCCTGCGGGTCATGCATTCCTTGAGCTTCGTGGAAGACCCCACGCGCATCCTGCGGGCCATCCGCTTCGAGCAGCGCTTCTCCTTCCGCATCGCCACCCAGACCTTGCGGCTGATCAAGAACGCCCTGCAGCTCGACCTCTTCGCCAAGGTCTCCGGCAACCGGCTCACGCACGAGCTCACGCTGATCCTGGAGGAGGAGAACGTGCTGGCCTGCCTGGAGCGCATGCAGGAGCTGAAGCTCCTGGCGGCCATCCATCCCATGCTGGCCCTGGACGACGAGAAGACGCGCATCATCATGGAGCTGCACAAGGTCCACAACTGGTACGCCCTGCTCTACCTGGAGCCCAAGGTGCAGCCCTTCCGCCTGTATCTGCTGGGCATGACCGTGGGCATAGACCGCGACCAGCTCACCCAGGTCTGCGCCCGGCTGCGCTTCTCGGAGCGCGACCAGGGGGACTTCCTGACCCTGCGCGACCACATCGCCGAGGCCCTGGCGCTGCTCATGAAGTGGCAGGACGGGCACTCTCCCCTGAGCGAGCTGTACTTCGCCCTGGACCCCCTGCCCGTGGAGGGCGTGCTCTTCCTCATGGCCCGCAGCCGGCGCGAGGGCCTGCGCCGGAGCATCTCCCAGTACCTGAACCGCATGCGCTCGCGCGAGTTGCAGATCGGGGGCAACGCCCTCAAGCAGCTGGGGTTGACCACGGGCCCGGACTTCGCGCGCATCCTGAAGCTCGTGCGAGCGGCGGCCATCGACGGCGAGGCCGCGACGCGGGAAAGGCAGCTGGAGCTTGCCAAGAAGCTCATCGGCGAGGTACGGAAAACGGCGCAGACCGCCGATTCCGCCCAGCCCGCCCCTCGGCAAAGGAAGCCCAGATGAGACCGCTGACGTTTCTTGCCGCGCTCCTGGCGCTGCCCCTGGCCGGCGCCGCCCCGGCCCTGGCCGCCGGGGCCGTTCCCCACCTGGACGGCGCGGTTCTCCAGGCCTGGTGGACCCTGCCCTTCGTGTTCATGCTCCTGTCCATCGCCCTGCTGCCCCTCACCCTGCCCCACCTGTGGCACCACCACTACGGCAAGATCGCCGTGTTCTGGGGCCTGGCCTTCCTGGCGCCCTTCGCGGCGCTGCACGGCGTCGGGCTGGCGCTGTACGAGTTGCAGCACACCATCATATTGGAATACATACCCTTCCTCATCCTGCTGTTCTCGCTCTTCGCCATCTCCGGCGGGGTACGCGTGGCCGGGGATGTGCACGGCAGCCCGGCGGTGAACACGGGCATCCTGGCCGTGGGCACGCTCTTGGCCAGCCTCATGGGCACCACCGGGGCCTCCATGCTGCTCATCCGGCCCCTGCTGCGCGCCAACCAGGACCGAAAATACAAAATCCACACCGTGGTCTTCTTCATCTTCCTGGTGTCCAACATCGGCGGCTCACTCACCCCCCTGGGCGACCCGCCGCTGTTCCTGGGCTTTTTGAAGGGCGTGAGCTTCTTCTGGACCACCGCGCACCTCTACCACATCATGCTGTTCAACTCCGTGCTCCTGCTGGCGCTGTACTACGGCATCGAGGTGACGCTGCTGAAGAAGGAGGGCCGCCCCGAGGCCAAGGACCAGGGGGCGCGCGAGCCCATCCGCATCGAAGGGGGGCTGAACCTTGTGCTGCTGGGCGGCGTGGTGGGCGCGGTGCTCATGAGCGGGCTGTGGAACCCCGGGGTGGAGCTTCCCATCGGGCAGATGCGCGTGCAGCTCCAGGACGCCGCCCGCGACGGCATCCTGCTCGCGCTGGCCGGAGTCTCCTGGCTGGCCACGCCGAGGCGCACCCGCCTGGACAACGAGTTCTCCTGGGACCCCATCGTCGAGGTGGCCAAGCTGTTCCTGGGCATCTTCGTGAGCATGATCCCGGCCATCGCCATCCTCAAGGCGGGCCAGAGCGGGGCCTTAAGCCCCATCATCGCCCTGGTGACCAGCGACGGCGCGCCGGTGAACCACATGTACTTCTGGCTCACGGGCATCCTGTCGAGCTTCCTGGACAACGCGCCCACCTATCTGGTGTTCTTCAACACCGCGGGCGGCGACGCGGCCATGCTCATGAACCAGATGCCCAAGACCCTGGCGGCCATCTCCTGCGGCGCGGTGTTCATGGGCGCCAACAGCTACATCGGCAACGCGCCCAACTTCATGGTCCGCTCCATCGCCGAGTCCCAGGGCGTGGATATGCCGAGCTTTTTCGGGTACATGGCCTGGTCCGGCGGCATCCTGGTGCCGCTCTTCGTGCTGGACACCTTCCTGTTCTTCCTGGGCTAGCCGCCCGCCGGAACCTGGACCGCCAATCTTGCCCTTGGCCGCGCCAGGGTGTAGGATTGCCGAAAGATGCGAAGCGGTTGCGGCCGGAGGCCGCCCCGCGAAGGAAGTGACGACGCCATGAACGTGTTGTGGGCCCCCTGGCGGCTGGAGTATATCCTCGGACCCAAGCCCGGCGAGTGCGTGTTCTGCGTGCCGGAGCACACGGCCGAGGACGAGGAGCGGCTCATCCTGTACCGCGGCAGGCACAACTACGTGATCATGAACAAGTACCCGTACAACAACGCGCATCTCATGGTCACGCCCTACCGCCACGTCAGTTGCATCACGGCCCTGGAAGCCGAGGAACTGCACGAGAACGCCGACCTGCTGAACCACTGCGTCCGGATTCTCCAGGACGTGTTCCGGCCCCACGGCATCAACGCGGGCTTGAACCTGGGCGAGGCCGCCGGGTCGGGCATCGCCGCGCACATCCACTACCAGATCGTGCCGCGCTGGAACGGCGACTCCTCGTTCATGGCCGTGTTCAGCGAAACCCGAGTCATCCCGGAGCACCTGCGCTCCACCTACCAGCGGCTCAGGCCCCATTTCGAGGCCCTGGGCAACTAGAACGGAGGCACCATGCGCTATCTCAAGCTTCTCCTCACCGTGCTCATCTTCGCCTTCTGCATGGTCTTCTTCATCCAGAACACCCTGCCGCTTTCGCAGACCGTGGTGCTGGAGCTGAACCTGCTGGCCAAGACCTACGTCACCGTGCCGCTGCCGGTGTACACCGTGGCCCTGGTTGCCTTCCTCTCCGGCGTCTTCCTGAGCCTGGCCTTCCTGCTGGTGGAACGCATCCGCCTGGGGCTGGAGCTCAAGAACCTCAAGAAGTCCCACGCCGCCCTGGAGGACGAGGCCCTTGCCCTGCGCACCCTGCCCCTGAACCAGCCCGGCAACGTTCCCCCGGGTCCGGGCATGCCCCACCAGGACTAGGAGCGCACGTGCCCTGGAACGCCCTGTTCAAGCTTGCCCGGAAGATCGGCGGTCCGGGCGCCTCGCCCGATCCCGTGAAGACGGGCGAGCCGCTGACGCACCAGGACACCAAGGCGGCCATCGAGGAGCTGTCCAAGGCCGTCCGGAACAACCCGGAATCCGTCGAAATCTACCTGGCCCTGGGCAACCTGTACCGCTCCCAGGGCGAAATCGAGCGCGCCATCCAGATCCGTACCAGCCTCATCGAGCGCCCGGGGCTGGACCGCCACCTCAAGGCGCGGAGCCTGTTCGAGCTGGGTCGGGATTTCCGGCGCGGGGGCATGCTGGACAAGGCCCGCGCGGCCTTCCAGGAGGCCCAAAGCCTGCGCGGCAGCGGCGAGGACATCGAACTGGAGCTGGCCATGCTGGCTGCGGACTGCGGCGATTACGAGATCGCAGCGGAGCACTACGGCCACGTCGGCCGGGCCATGGCCACGGCGCATTACCTCGCGCGCCAAGCCGGCCGGCTCTTCCGCCAGGGCGAAGACGACAAGGCCCGAAAGCTGCTGGCCCAGGCCCTGGCCGTGTTCCCGGCCTCGCCCGAAGCCTGGCTGGCAACGGTGGTGCACCACGCCCTGTGCGGCGAGCCAGGCCCCCTGGCGGAGTCCCTGCGCGCGGCCTGCACCTCCATCCCGGCCCCGCAGCGCTTTCTGCTGCTGGAGGGCCTGCTTGAGGCCCTGTCCACCTGCCGCAGCGAGGACCCCGCCCAGCCGGAGCGCAACCCCTTGAGCCCGGCGGCCATCTCCGAACTGGTGCGCACCTGCGTGGACGTGCTGGCAACCCTGCCGCCGGACGCCCTGCTCTGCTACTACTGCGCCAAGTTCCATCTCTTCGAGGCCGACCTGCACAGCGCCAAGCACTGGCTGGAAAAGGCCCTGGTGCTCAACGCCGACTTCTGGCTGGCCCGCCTGGAGCTGGTGACCCTGGTGCTGGTGGACCAGGAACTAACCCCCTTCCTGCGCGACCAGCTGGCCTACTTCATCAGCCACGCGCGCAAGTCCAAGCGCTTCGTCTGCCAGGTCTGCGGCTTCCGCTGGGACAGGACCTTCTTCACCTGCCCGCGCTGCCGCTCCTGGCACAGCATCCTGTTCCGCCAGGAATTCTCGTAGGTTCCCCTCCATGACCCAGCCCGCCACCGCAACGGCTCCCAAGCTCACCCCCATGTTCGAGCAGTACATGCAGGTGAAGGCCGAGCACCCGGACGCCCTGCTGTTCTTCCGCATGGGCGACTTCTACGAGATGTTCCACGAGGACGCCGAAGTGGCCTCGCGCGAGCTGGGCATCACGCTGACCACGCGCAATCCCAACTCCGAGGTCAAGATCCCCATGTGCGGGGTGCCGCACCACAGCGCGGACGGCTACCTGGCCCAGCTTCTGGAGAAGGGCTACAAGATCGCTGTCTGCGACCAGATCGAGGACCCCCGGCAGGCCAAGGGCCTGGTGAAGCGCGCCGTGACCCGCGTGCTCACCCCCGGCACGGTGGTGGAGGACCTGAACCTCACGGCCAAGGCCCACAACTACCTGGCCAGCTTCTACTGGGACGCGGACAAGGGCGCGGGCGGCCTGGCCTGGGCGGACTTCTCCACCGGCGAGTGGTCGGGCCTGCACTCACGCCGCGAGACCGAACTCTGGCAGTGGGCTGCCAAGCTTGGCCCGCGCGAGATCCTGCTGCCCGCCGGGAAGCGGGTTCCCCAGGAGCACGGCGACCTCTCCGCCCAGGTGACGCCCGTGCTCCAGCCCGCGCACCACGACCTGGCCGGGGCCACCCAGGCCGTGCTGGCTGCCCAGCATGCGCCGGACCTGGCCACCCTGGCCCTGGACGACAAGCCCGAGCTGGTGCGCGCCCTGGGGGCCCTGCTGGCCTACCTGCGCCAGACCCAGAAGACCGACGCCCCGCCACTGGGCGAGTTCCGGCCCCTGGACCTCTCCCGCCACCTCATCCTGGACGAGGTGACGGAGCGCAACCTGGAGATTTTCCGCAGGCTCGACGGCAAGGCCGGGCCGGGCACCCTGTGGCACGTGCTGGACCGCACCCTGACCCCCATGGGCGGGCGGCTTCTGGAGTCGCGCCTGCGCCAGCCCTGGCGCGAACTTTCCCCCATCCTGCGCTCCCAGGAGATGGTGGCCTGGCTCCACGCGGACGACGCCCTGCGCTCCGCTTTGCGCAAGCAACTGGAGCAGGTGCAGGACCTGGAGCGCCTGGCCACGCGCATCAGCCTGGGCCGGGCCACCCCGCGCGACATGGTGGCCCTGCGCGAGAGCCTGCGCCTGCTGCCCGCGCTGGGCGCCCGGCTTGACCAGGCCCGCCTGGCCGCCGCTGGTTCGCAGGGCGGGGCCCCGCAGGAGCTGTCCACGCTGCTCAAGAACTGGGACGGCCTGGAGGAGGTCACGGACCTGCTCTCCCGCGCCCTGGTGGACACCCCGCCCCTGGTCATCACCGACGGCGGCATGTTCCGCCCCGGCTACACCGAGGCCCTGGACGAGCTCATCGGCCTCACCGAGCACGGCGAGGCGCGCATCCAGGAGATGCTGGAGCGCGAGAAGGAGGCCTGCGGCATCCCTAAGCTGAAGCTGGGGTACAACAGGGTCTTCGGCTACTACATGGAGGTCTCCAAGGCCTTCCAGCACGAGGTGCCGGAGCACTTCCTGCGCAGGCAGACCCTGGTGAACTGCGAACGCTACATCACCCAGGAGCTGAAGGACCTGGAAGACCGCCTGCTCTCGGCCTCCGACGAGCGCAAGAGCCTGGAATACCGACTCTTCGGCGAGCTACGCGAGCACCTGGCGGGCCTTCGGGCGCGCATCATGTTCATGGCCGGGTGCGTGGCCGCCCTGGACTACTGGCTGGGCCTGGCGGAGACTGCACGTGTGCTGGACTGGTGCCGTCCAGCCCTGCACGAGGGCATCGAAATGGAGGTGGGCCAGGGCAGGCACCCCGTGGTGGAGGCCGCCACCGGCGCGGGCAACTACATTCCCAACGACCTGCGCATGGACCACGCCCGGCGCATCCTGCTCATCACCGGCCCCAACATGGCCGGCAAGTCCACGGTGCTCCGGCAGACCGCCCTCATCTGCATCCTGGCCCAGATGGGCTCCTTCGTGCCCGCGCGCGAGGCCAGCCTCGGGCTGGTGGACCGCGTGTTCTCCCGCGTGGGCGCCTCGGACAACCTGGCCCGGGGTCAGAGCACCTTCATGGTGGAGATGATGGAGACCGCGCGCATCCTCCGCCAAGCCTCGTCCAAGAGCCTGGTGATCCTGGACGAGATCGGGCGCGGGACGAGCACCTTCGACGGCCTGGCTTTGGCCTGGGCCGTGGTGGAGGAGCTTTCCCGGCGCGGGCGCGGCGGCATCCGTACGCTTTTCGCCACGCACTACCACGAGCTCACCGGACTGGAGGGCAAGATACCGGGCCTGCGCAACCTGAACATCGCCGTGCGCGAGTGGAAGGGCGACATCGTGTTCCTGCGCAAGCTTGTGCCCGGCCCGGCGGACAAGAGCTACGGCATCGAGGTGGCCCGCCTGGCCGGTGTTCCGCAGCCCGTGGTGCAGCGCGCGCGCGAAGTTCTTGCAAGTCTCGAGGAAAAATCGCAGACTGCCTCAGGCGCGGGCGGCGCGGCGGTGCTTGCGCGGCAGACGCTGCTGCCCGGCCTGCCCGCCAAGCCTGTTGAGCAGGCCCCGCAGCCGGAGCACGTGGTGCTCGCCGAGCTCAAACGCCTGAACGTCGAGGACATGACCCCGCTGGCAGCGCTGACCCTGCTGCACGAATGGAAAAAGAGCATAGAGAGCGACGCGTAGCCCCCATGCGGAACACCTTCCGGCTCCTCACCCTCATGGCCATCGTAGCCCTGGCCCTCTCTGCTTGCGGCAAGCGCGAGTGGCCCTCGCCCGTCTCCACCGAGGACAAGTTCCGCTGGCGCTCTGTGCAGGCCATGCGCAGCAACGCCTGCATCATCGTCAACATGGAGGCCGCCGGGGCCTGGCAGAACATCGACACGGTGAAGGTCATGCTCGAGCCCATCGGCACCGGGCCGGACGACGGCTGCGAGTCCTGCCCCTTCTCCCCGCGCCTGGTGCGCTCCTTCACCCCCGGAGACGCGGCCTACCGCCGCGACATGAACCGCATCGTCCTCACGGTCTGCGACCTGGACCCGCAGAAGACCTACCGGGTGCAGGCCGTGGGTTTCAACATCTTTCCCAGTTTGGACACGGTGCTGTCAGACCTCATGCTGGTGGCGCCGCAATAAAGGGCAGCAAACAGGAGCACGAACAGCCATGCATCATTTCCAGCACAAGAACGGCAGCCTCCACGCCGAGGAGTTGAGCGTGAAGGAACTGGCGGACCGCTTCGGCACGCCGCTGTACATCTACTCCGCGGCCACCCTGCGCCGCCACTTCGAAGCCTTCGACTCGGCCTTCGCCGAGGTGCCCCACCTCACCTGCTACTCGGTGAAGGCCAATTCCAACCTGGCCATCCTGAAACTCCTGGCCAGCCAGGGCGCGGGCATGGACATCGTCTCCGGCGGCGAGCTGTACCGCGCGCTGTTGGCGGGCGTCTCCCCGGCAAAGATCGTGTACTCCGGCGTGGGCAAGAAACCCGAGGAGATCCGCCAGGCGCTCACCGCGGGCATCCTCATGTTCAACGTGGAGTCCATGCAGGAGCTCATCCGCATCAACGACGTGGCCCGGGACATGGGCAAGGTCGCCCAGGTCAGCTTCCGCATCAACCCGGACGTGGACCCCAAGACCCACCCGTACATCTCCACGGGCATGAAGAAGAACAAGTTCGGCCTGAACATCGACCACTCGCTGGAAGCGTACACGCTCGCGCGCGACCTGCCCGCCATCGAGCCCGTGGGCATCGACTGCCACATCGGCAGCCAGCTTACCACCATCGAGCCCTTCCTGGAGGCCCTGGACAAGCTCCTGGCCTTCTACGAGCGCCTCAAGGGCATGAACCTGGACATCAAGTACCTCGACCTGGGCGGGGGCCTGGGCATCCCCTACAACGACGAGGAGCCGCCCCACCCCAGCGAGTTCGGCTCGGCGCTCACCAAGGCGCTCAAGGGCCTGCCCCTGTCCATCGTGCTGGAGCCCGGCCGCGTCATCGTGGGCAACGCGGGCATCCTGGTCACGGAGGTGCAGTACACCAAGCAGACCCCGAGCAAGAACTTCGTCATCGTGGACGCGGCCATGAACGACCTGGTGCGCCCCTCGCTGTACGGCTCGTACCACCGCATCGAGGAGGTGGACCAGCAGGGCCGCGCGGCCCAGGACGTGGACGTGGTGGGCCCCATCTGCGAATCCGGCGACTTCCTGGCCAAGGATCGCGTGCTGGCCGAGGTGCGCCAGGGCGAGCGCCTGGCCGTCTACTCCGCCGGGGCCTACGGCTTCACCATGAGCTCCAACTACAACTCGCGGCCCCGCGCCTGCGAGATCCTGGTGGACGGCGACAAGGTCACCGTGGCCCGCCGTCGCGAAACCTTCGAAAGCCTCGTGGCCCACGAGATCTAGCCAAAAGGGGCCGGGCTCCCAGCGGGTCCGGCCCCATCGCTCCCCATGTCGCGCCTGAACTCCTTCCACCTCCCGGCCAGCCAGTGGCCCGACCCGGAGCAGCCCGGAGCCTGCGCGATGCTGGACGGCCCGGAGGCCCGGCACCTGCTCGGCGTGCTGCGCGCCAGGCCCGGCGAGGTGGTGCGCCTGTTCGACGGCCAGGGCCGCCATGGGCGTTTTGCGCTGTGCGAAGTGAAATCCAAGAACTCCGCTGTGTTGGAGGTTCTTGATACTTTCTCGGAACCGCGCCCGGCCTCCGGTTTGGTGCTGGCACTGGGCTGGAGCAAATCCTCCCGGCGCGACTGGTTGCTGGAAAAGGCCGTGGAGCTGGAGGCCGCCGGGCTCTGGTTCTGGCGCGCCGAGCGCAGCCAGGGCGACCCGCCGGACGCGCCCAAGGAGTCCTGGGCAGACAAGCTGGTGCAGGCGGCCAAGCAGTGCGGGGCCGTGTGGCTGCCCGAGCTGGCCTGCGTCGCGGGCGGCGCCGCGGGTCTGGCCCGGACCTGTGCGCAGTTCGCCTCCGCCACCGTCCTGTGGGAGGGCGCGGATTCTTCAACCGTTCTCGACCCGGCCCGCTTCCGCTCCGGGCGGCATTTGGTTATCGTGGGGCCCGAGGGCGGACTGGAAGACGCCGAGGTGCGGCAGCTGCTGGATGCCGGGGCCGCCGCCGCCAGCCTGGGGCCCCGGCCCCTGCGCTGGGAGACCGCCGCCCTGCTCTGCCTGGGACTGGCCCACCACGCCAGGGCGGGCGCGCAGCGCTAAATTTTCGCAAAGGACCCGTGACGCCATGCGCATCGAAATCGCCGACAAGCAGCCCCTGGCCGACAAGATCCGGCCCCAGACCCTGGACGAATTCGTGGGCCAGGGCCACCTGCTGGACCGCGTCGCGGCCTTTGCGCGCGGGCCACGGCTGCCGAGCCTGCTCTTCTTCGGCCCGCCGGGCTGCGGAAAGTCCACCCTGGCCATGCTCATGGCCAAGGCCAATGGCAAGCGCTGGATCCGCGTCAGCGCGCCCGAGGCCGGGCTGGCGGCCCTGCGCAAGCGCCTGGAAGGGGCCGAGGTGCTCATCCTCGACGAGATCCACCGCTTCTCCAAGGCCCAGCAGGACTTCTTCCTGCCCATCCTGGAAACCGGCGAGATCACGCTCCTGGCCACCACCACGGAGAACCCGTCCTTCAGCGTCACCCGGCAGCTGCTCTCGCGGCTGCACGTGCTGCGCTTCCGCGCGCTGACCCGCGAGGAGCTTGTGCGCATGGCCCGGCGCGGAGCCCAGGCCCTGGGCCTGGAGTGGCCGGACGAGGTCTTCGACCTTTTGGCGGGCATGAGCGCGGGCGATGGCCGGGCCCTGCTGAACCTGGTGGAGCACGTGGCCAGCCTGCCCAAGGACAAGCTGGAGATCGAGGCCCTGCGCCAGGCCCTGCCCGAGGTCATCATCAAGGGCGACCGCGACGGGGACTCGCACTACGAACTGGCCTCGGCGCTCATCAAGAGCATCCGGGGCAGCGACGTGGACGCGGCGCTCTACTACCTGGCCTGCCTGCTGGAAAGCGGCGAGGACCCGCGCTTCGTGTGTCGGCGGCTGATCCTTTCGGCCTCGGAGGACATCGGCCTGGGCGACCCGCAGGCCCTGCCCCTGGCCGTGGCTTGCCAGCAGGCCGTGGAGTTCGTGGGCATGCCCGAGGGCTTCATCCCCCTGGCGGAGACCGTGGTCTACCTGGCCCTGGCGCCCAAGAACAACGCCAGCTACGCCGCATACCTGAACGCGCTGAAGGAGGTGCGGGAGAACGGCATGCGCCCGGTGCCCCTGCACCTGCGCAACGCCAGCACCAGCCTGCACAAGGAATGGGGCTACGGCCGTGGCTACAAGTACCCGCACGCCTTCCCGGGCTCCTGGGTGGAGCAGGAATACCTGCCCCACGACCTGGCCAAGGCCAAGGCGACCTACTACTTCCCGAAGAACGAGGGCGCCGAGGCCAAGATGCACGCCTGGCTGGCCTCGCGCAAGCGGACCACCCGCAAGCCCTAGCCCGGACTAGCCCTTGGCTCCGGTGCGCCTGCCGTAGAGCTTGCGCCACTCGTCCAGGAACAGCACCGCAGCGTCCAATTCGCCGAGCTGGCCCTGTTGCTGGCGTACGGCCCAGACCAGGTCCTCGAAGGAGGTGTCCGCGGGCAGGCCCAGGCGGACCAGCAGTGCGGCGATCTCCCCGGCCATCTCGGCGGGAACGCCGTCCATGGCTCTGGCGGCCGCTGCCGCATCCTTCCGCACAGGCCACCCCGGAAGCCGCTGGGCCACGAAGTCCAGCAGGGTCTGCATGCGCCGGGCGTAGGTATGGTCGCGCAGCACGCGGGCCTGGCCGCGCTGCGCATAGCCCTGCCGCTCCTCAGGATGGTTGAGGAAATGCAGAACTTTGTCGCGGAACTCGGCCATGCTGGTGAAGGTGGCCAGCTCGTCCTCGGCAAAGGCCTCGGCCATGAGCCCCCGGCGGTCCACCAGCTGGAAGGCGCCGCAGGCGGCCACCTCGAAGGTGCGCGGGTTGACGAAATCCCCGCCGGTGACAAGCTCCTGGGCCTGGATGCTGGAGTGCAGGTTGATGTTCACTTTCGTGGCGTTGAAGATGCGCACGCAGTCCTCGCTGCTCACCCTGGCGCCGCCCATCTGGACGAAGGGGGCCAGCGCCGCGTCGCCGTCCCACTCCGTGCCCCAGAGCTTGAAGTCCAGGCCGATCAGTTCCCGGAACGCCACGCGGCGGTTGGGGTATCCCGCGCCCATGAAGGAGATGTCCGAGCCGAATTTGCGCTGCTCCGCCGGGGAAAGTTCAAGTGGTTTATGAACTTTTGAATGGGCCGCCAGAGGCAGGTACAGGGCGTTGCCAACACCCAACTGCTCGAGTTCGCTCAGGAAAGGCACCTTCTGGATTACGGCGAAGAAGTCGTAGTGCGGGGCGAAGGCCTGCCAGTACGGGAAGAGCTTGTAGTCCTCCACGAACCACATGGCCGTGGGAACCTTGTCGCGGCGCAGGCGCTTCAGGGCCTGGATGGACAGCGGGGCCTGGGCCATGGCCAGCACCAGGTCTGGCTCGAAGGTCTCCACCTTGGCCAGCACGGCCTGGGCAACCACCTGCAAATACGAGCTTTCCAGGTGCTGGAGGCGGTCCGTGGTCACGCGCAGCCGCTCCAGGGCCTTGTAGCTCTCGTGGAAGTCCGGGGCCTCGAAGACCTCCACCATGTGGCCAAGTTCACGCAGCGCATCGGCGCAGTACCGGCCCACGGGCAGCGACCCGCCGTACAGCGGAAGCACCACAAGAATTTTCACGCCACCCTCCTTGCCTGGAGCGCCGGATTCGGCTGTTTTGAGCCGCTTTCGGCGCCTTCTGTATGCTAGAGAAAGTCTAGAGAAAATTTAACATGCTGAATTAGCATTATCAACGCGAAAGCGGGAACGCAAGGTCGTCTCCTTCGTCACGCTGCTCGAAATCAGGGACCAGCCAGTCGCGCTCGGTGTACAGGCGCTGGGAAAACTCGATTTCGGGCCCGGTTCCGGCGGCCAGCCCCTGGCGCAGGTGCCGCAGCAGGAAGCTCCGGAAGCGCGCGCGCGCCTCTGCGTGGGGGTCGCTGCCGGCCAGGGTGGTGAAGCTGGCCCCAAGGCTGTCCACGTCGGAGCGCAGGGCCAGCAGGCCCGGCGGAAGGTGAGCGGCCTGCCGGGTGGCCAGGTGGCGGGCCAGCCCGGGGTCGGCAAAGGGCTGGAGGCACTCCACCCCGGTGGGGCAGGGCCGCGTCTCCAGGCAGGGCAGGCACTCGCGCTCGGCCTGCAGCACGGTGTGCCCCAGGCCGTAGGGTCCGGTCTCCCAGCACCAGGCCGAGGACAGGAACGTGGCCAGCACGGGCACGCCCAGGTGCGCGGCCAGGTGCATGGTTCCGGTGTCCGGGGTCAGCAGCAGGTCCAGCCCGGCCACGGTGTCCTCAAGCTCGGCCAGGCCCGTCTTGCCGCAGAGGTTTGTGACGCCCTCGGCGTGGCGTGGCGGCAGCTCGCGCAGCAGGGCCTGGGCGGCCTTGTCCTCGGCCGCGCTGCCCAAAAGCATCACCCTGGAAAACCCGTGGATGGACCGCAGGGCCCCCACCAGGGCGGCCAGAACCGGCGGCGGCAGGGAGCGCCGGGACTCGCGCCCGGCCATGACCACGCCCAGGCCCCCTCCCCTGCCCCCCTCCTGCCAGGGCGGCGCCGGGGGGTTCACCTGGTCCGCTGGCACCGGGCTTTCGTGGTGCCAGGCCCAGAAATCGGCGATGTTGACCCCCAGCCTGCGCATGCCGGACCAGCGCATGGCCAGGGAAGCCCAGGGGCCGATGCGCTCCTGGCCGCCCACCCAGCGGTGCCCGCGAACCGTTTCCGGGTCGAACAGCGCGGCGAGGCGGAAGTTCAGCGGCGAGAAATTCAGGTTGTACACCGCGTCCGGCTCAAGCGCCTTCAGCTCGCGGAAGGCGGGCAGGTTGCGGGAGAGCAGCGCCCCGGCCTGGTCCAGTGGGGACTTGCCCGAGAGCCCGGTGCCGTGGGCGCACACCGGGTGCAGCGTGGCGAAGGGATAGACCCGCCGGGCCAGCCCGGTCAGGGATTCGTCCAGGCAGAGGTGCACCTCCGCGCCGGAGGCCTGCAGGGAGAGCAGCAGGCGCTTGGACTGCACGAGGTCGCCGAAGCGGGCAAGCTGGAGGACGAGGGCGCGGTTCACGTGTGGGGCACATCCCTGCCGGTGTGGCGTGCGCTACCTCTACCCCAGGCCGGGCGAATCTGGCAAGAAAGCGGCAATTGCCATTTTACAGAGGCCCCGACCATTTGCTATGGGTCCGTTCATGCGCGCGTACCCCATGTTCGTCAGCCTCGAGGGCCGGACCTGCCTCGTCATCGGGGCCGGGCGCGTGGGCCGGAGGAAGATCGCCACCCTGGCGGGCTTCGGGGCCGGGAGCATCCGAGTGCTGGACACCGCGCCCATGCCCGAGGAACTCTCCAAGACCTCGGTGCGCTACGAGCGGCGCGCCTTTGCCGAAGCCGACCTGGACGGCGCGTTCCTGGTGTTCTGCTGCACCAGCGACCGGGCTCTCAACGAGCGCATCGGCACCCTCTGCCGGGAGCGCGGCATCCTCTGCAACGTGGCCGACGCCCCGGAACTGAGCAGCTTCACAGTGCCCGCCACCGTGTGCCAGGGCGAGCTGACCCTGGCCATCTCCACCGGCGGGCACAGCCCGGCGCTCTCCAAGCGCCTGCGCCAGGAGTTGGAGGAGCATTTCGGCGAGCGCTACGGCCGCTTCCTCACGCTCATGGGCCGGGTGCGCGCACTTGTCCTTGCCCTGGGGCGCGAAACGGAGCAGAACAGCGAGGTGTTCCGGGCCCTGGTGGAATCCAGGCTGCTGGACGCCCTGGAGCAGCGCGACGAGACCCTGGCCCGCGCGGAACTGCGCCGCACCCTGCCCCAAGACCTGCACGGCACGATCACGGAGATTCTGGATGGCCTTGTCTGAGATCACCCCCACCGTCCTCATCGGCGCCTACTTCCTGGGCTCCCTGCTCTTCGCCGTGGGCTCGGCCCTCAGGCAGGACAGGCTCAAGAACGCCGCCCTGGCCCTGGCTGGGCTCGGCTTCGCCCTGCAGACCATCGACGTGGCCGTGCTCGTGTCCACCCTGGACATCTCCCAGGACCTGACCACGGGCCGGTTCCTGTTCTCACTGCTGGGCTGGGGCATCATGGTCATCTTCCTGGCCCTGTGGTGGCGGCTTGGGCTCAAGTTCCTGGCCATGGTGGCCATGCCGCTCACCCTGGTGTTCACAGCGGCATCCAACGCCAGCGTTGGCGTGCAGGCCAAGCTTCCGCCCACCCTCACGGGCCTGTTCTTCTTCCTGCACATCGGCACGCTCTTCGCCGCCATGGCACTTTTGGCCATGGCCTTCGGCGCGGGCGTGGCCTTCCTGCACCTGGAAAAGCGCATCAAGACCAAGACGGGCCTGAAGAAATTCCAGCAGGACATGCCCTCCCTGGACACCTTCGACCGCGTGAACCACGTGGTCAGCCTGGTGGGCTTTCCGCTGTACACCGTGGGCCTGGTGTCCGGCTTCGTCTGGGCCTGGCTGGCGGCCAAGCGGGTGTTCTCCATGGACCCCAAGGAGATCCTGGCCATCATCGTGCTTGTGCTCTTCGCCTACCTGTTCAACCAGCGCGTGGCCCTGGGCTGGCGCGGCCGCAAGCCCGCGCTCATGGCCATCGTCGTGTTCCTGCTCACCGTGGTGTCCATGCTGGGCATCAACTTCCTCGTCCCCACAACGTTCCACGGATTCAAGCCCTAAGCTATGGACAAGAAGATCTTCCTCGTCGGATTGAACCACCGCACCGCTGGTGTGGACATCCGTGAAAAGTTCGCGCTCACAAGCCTGACGGACTTCGAGACCGGCCTGCTCACCCAGTGCGGCCTGCGCGAGGTCATGGCCCTCTCCACCTGCAACCGGGTGGAGATCCTGGCCATCGCCGACGGCGCCACCTGCCGCAACACGGACGTGCCCGAGGGCATCCGCCGCCACTGGGCCATGTGCTGCCAGGGGCCCATCGACGCCCTGCGCGAGCACACCTACGCCCACGAAGGGCTGGAGGCCGTGGGGCATCTGTTCCGCGTGGCCGCCAGCCTCGATTCCATGATCATGGGCGAGCCGCAGATCCTGGGGCAGCTCAAGGCCTCGTACCGCAAGGCCGTGGAGGCGGGCACCGCCCGGGTCATCACCAACCGCCTGCTGCACAAGGCCTTTTCCGTGGCCAAGCGCGTGCGCACGGAGACGGCCATCGCAAGTAGCGCCGTTTCCATCAGCTACGCCGCCGTGGAGCTGGCCAAGAAGATCTTCGGCGACCTCGCGGGCAAGAGCGCCATGCTCGTGGGCGCGGGTGAGATGGCCGAGCTGGCCGCCACGCACCTGCTCACCCTGGGCATCGAGAAGCTCTTCATAGCCAACCGCACCTACGCCCGCGCCCAGGAGCTGGCCAAGACCATGAAGGGCGAGGCCCTCTTTTTCGAGGACATGGTGGAGCGGCTGAAGGACGTGGACATCGTCATCAGCTCCACGGGCTCGCCCACGGCCATCATCCGCGCCCGTGACATCAAGGAAGTGCTGAAGAAGCGCCGCAACCGGCCCATGTTCTTCATCGACATCGCCGTTCCGCGCGACATCGACCCCGACGTGAACAGCCTGGACAACGTCTACCTCTACGACATCGACGACCTGAAGGAGGTCGTGGAGGAGAACATGGCCAACCGCCAGGGCGAGGCGGTGAAGGCACGGGCCATCGTGGACCACGAGACCCAGGCCTTTGCCCACTGGCTCCGGTCCCTGGCGCTGCAGCCCACCATCACCGACCTGCTGGGCCGGGCCGAGACCGTGGCCGAGCGCGAGTTGGCCAAGACCTTGAAGCGCCTGGGAGAGGTGGACGACGCCACCCGCAAGGCCCTGGAGGTGCTGGTGCGCTCCGTGGGCCGCAAGGTGCTGCACGAGCCCATCACCTTCCTCAAGCGGCGCACACGCGAGGAGGGCTCGGCCGAGCGCTTCATCGACGTCACCCGGCGCATCTTCAACCTGGACGGCGACCCGGTGAACGAGGACGCCCACCTGGACCGCAAGAGCGCCGACCACCTGGACGCCATGGGCGACGACGAGGGGAACGGCCGCTGCGACGCCCCCGACCTGAACGACCTGACAGACCGCAAATAGGAACCCGCATGCGCGCCTACCTCATCGAAGACCTGCTCCCCGCCGACGTGGCCAAGGTGTCCCAGCGCCTGAAGGACAAGGGCCTGTGCGGCTCCCTGGACGGCATCTACTACATCCCCGTGCCCGAAGAACTGCTGGACGACGAGCAGCGCGCCCACCAGGCCGAGTGCGGCCCGCACATCTTCGCCCTGGAGGCCCTGGCTGACGAGGACGCCGGAGCGCTCAAGCTGGAGCTCCTGGTGCGCGCCCAGGGCAAGCTGCGCTGCTCCTGCGTCTGCTACGCCACCCCGGCCCAGCGTGAGCACGTCGTCTCCTGGCTCGACACCCTGCTGCGCGAACTGGACATCGCCGTGTAATGCCCTCGGACAACATCGCGCGCCTGCAGGACCTGCCGCCCCGCTGGGCCCGGTTCTGCCTCAAAGTCCGCGCCTTCGCCGCGCGCGAACTGGCCTGCGACTTTCCCGCCCTGCCCTGCCTGGTGGCCCTCTCCGGCGGGGCCGACTCCACCGCCCTGCTCGTGATCACCGCCTTGCTTTGCCGCATCCACGGGGGCAGCGTGCAGGCCGCGCACCTGAACCACCTCCTGCGCCCGGAGGCTGAAGCGGACGCGGCCTTCGCCGCCGAGCTGTGCCACGGGCTGGGCGTGCCGCTCATCAGCGAGTCCCGCGACGTGGCGCAACTGGCCAGTGCCGAGGGCCTGGGCCTGGAGGAGGCGGGGCGAAAGGCGCGCTACGAGTTCCTGGAACGCGCCAGGCGCCAGGCCGGGGCCGAGGTCATCCTGGTGGCGCACCAGTTGAACGACCTGGCCGAGGACCAGCTCCTGCGCCTTTCGCGCGGGGTGGGCTGGCCCGCCCTGGGAGGCATGCCCGGCCGGGACGCGGGGCGCGCCCTGCTGCGGCCCCTGCTGCTCACCCCCCGCCGGGACATCGAGGCCTTCCTCAAGGCCGTCGGCCGCCCCTGGCGCGACGACAGCACCAATTTCGAGCCCATCTGCGCGCGCAACCGCATGCGCCAGGAGGCCCTGCCCGCCCTTGTCCGGGAGAACCCGAGCTACCTGGCCTCCGCCGCGCGGCTGTGGCGCCAGGCCAGGGTGGATGCCGGGCACTGGGAGCGGGCCGTGGCGGAACTCCCCATGGTGAACCTGGAGGACGGAGGGCTGCTGCTACCGGCCCGGGCGCTGGACGCGGCCGGCAGCGCCCTGCGCCTGCGCGCGTTCAAGGCCGCACTTGATTCCCTGGGGCCAGGCCAGGCCCTGGGTGACACCCTGCTGCGCCTGGACGAGCTCTGGGCAGCCCGCGCTTTCGGCAAGGCCCTGCGCTTCCCGGGCGACAAGGAGGCGCGCCTCGCAAAGAAAGGCGTGCGCTTCAGGGGCATTGACAGGAAAAAAGAGTGCGGATAAGAGCTTGTGAATCTTTTGCACAAGCAAAGAGCACTACTTCTAGGAGGCATCATGAATATTCTCATCTTCGGCCCCAACGGCAGCGGCAAAGGCACCCAGGGCACCCTGGTCAAGGCCAAGTACAACCTGGACCACATCGAGTCCGGCGCCATCTTCCGCAAGCACATCGGCGGCGGCACCGAACTGGGCATGAAGGCCAAGGAGTACATCAACCGCGGTGAGCTGGTGCCCGACGACATCACCATCCCCATGGTGCTCGACGTGCTGCAGAACGCCAGCAAGAACGGCTGGCTGCTCGACGGTTTCCCCCGCTCCCTGGTGCAGGCCGAGAAGCTGTGGGACGCCCTGCAGAAGGGCGGCGAGAAGCTGGACTTCGTCATCGAGATCCTGCTGCCCCGCCAGGTGGCCAAGAACCGGATCATGGGCCGCCGCCTGTGCGCCAATGACAACAACCACCCCAACAACATCTTCATCGACGCCATCAAGCCCAACGGCGACGTGTGCCGCGTCTGCGGCGGCGCCCTGACCGCCCGCGCCGACGACCAGGACGAGGGCGCCATCGACAAGCGCCACGACATCTACTACGACGACAAGACCGGAACCCTGGCCGCCGCCTACTTCTACAAGGCCCTGGCCGCCAAGGGCGCCTGCAAGTACATCGAGCTCAACGGCGAAGGCTCCATCACCTCCATCAAGGAAACCCTGCTGGCCCAGCTGTAAGCCGACTGCCAAGTCAATAACGAAGGCCCCCACCCGGCGACGGATGGGGGCCTTTTCCTTGGTCCTGCGGCTCTTTGACCTGCCCTACGCGGGCTTGGCCTTGGCGGCCTTGAGCGGCTTGGCCGGAGCCTGGGGCTCGTCGGCGTCGGGCGGGGTCAGGGAGACGATGATGGGCGCGGCCACGTAGATGGACGAGAAGGTGCCCACCACGATGCCAATGAGCATGGCCAGGGCGAAGTCGTGGATCACCGCGCCGCCGAAGAGGTACAGGCTCAGCACGGCCAGGAAGGCCAGACCCGAGGTCATGATGGTGCGCGACAGGGTCTGGTTCACGCTCTTGTTGATGATGTCGGCCAGGGGCTCGCCGGTCTTGAGGCCCCGGATCTCGCGGATGCGGTCATAGACGATGATGGTGTCGTTGAGCGAGAAGCCGATGAGAGTCAACAGCGCAGCGATGATGGTGAGGTCGAACTCCTTGTTCAGGATGGAGAACAGCCCCACGGTGACGAGCACGTCGTGGATGAGCGCGGCGATGGCCCCCAGGGCGTAGTTGAGCTTGAGGAACCAGCACAGCCCCAGGGTGATGATGAGCGCGCCCACCACCAGCCAGACTTGCGGCGCGTTCAGGTACTGCAGGCCGGTGATGCCCGCGAACAGGCCCGCTGCCATGATTCCCGCGGCCATCCAGCGGTGCTCGAAGCGCCCGGAGATGTAGATGGCGATGAGCAAGATGGCGAAGTACATGGCCTCCAGGGCCTTGCCGCGCAGGTCCTCGCCCACCTTGGGGCCCACCATCTCGATGCGCTTGAACTCGTACTTGGCGCCGCCCAGGTCCTTCTCGAAGGCTGTGGTCACGGTCTTCTGCACGGATTCGCTGCTGACCTCCTCGGTGATGGAGGAGCGGATCATGAAGTCGTTGTCCTTGGCCGGGCCCACCTGCTGCACGATGAGCCCGGGCAGGTTCGTGGCCTCCAGGCTCTTCTTGACCTTGTCCAGCTCCATGGAGGTGCCGAACTTGGCCTGGATGATGACGCCGCCCGCGAAGTCGATGCCATAGCGCGGGCCGCCCTTCATGCCCAGGGACACCGCGCCGATGAGGATCATGATGAGCGACGCGGCGAACGCGTAGTAGCGCAGGCCGATGAAGTCGATCTTGGTTTCTTTCTTGATGAAGTGAAAGCTCATGGCTTCTCCTTAGATGCTCACGGGCGCGTCGGCCGGGCGCTTGGAGAGGTAGAGGTCGAACATGATGCGCGAGACGAAGATTGCCGTGAACATGCTCATGACGATGCCCAGCACCAGCGTGACGGCGAAGCCCCGGATGGGCCCGGTGCCGAACTGGTAGAGGATGATGGCCACGATGACGTTGGTGGTGTTGGAGTCCAGGATGGTCAGGGTGGCCTTGTTGTAGCCCTTTTCCACGGCCTCCAGCGGGCGCACGCCCTTGTTCAGCTCCTCGCGGATGCGCTCGAAGATGAGCACGTTGGCGTCCACGGCCATGCCGATGGTCAGGATGATGCCCGCGATGCCCGGCA
>CAZCYB010000003.1:69984-155281 GCA_964502805.1 uncultured Desulfocurvus sp. | reverse complement strand
GCCGCCAAGACTTTATTTCAAAGGCCCAGTCCACAGGACTGGGCCTTTTGCGTTGTCTGGCGTTTGGTTATGCCGGACCTAGGACGCGTCCGGCTCGGGATCCTTCATGGCGCCGTGCAGGAACAGCTCCAGGGCCGTGCCCAGATAGCTCTCCGCGTCCACGCCCGCCTGGGTCACGTCCCGGCCCAGTGCCTCGGCCAGCCTGTGGTTGAGCCGCTTGGACGAGCTGAACCAATGCTCCACCACCGAAAGCATGACCATGAGCAGGGCCTTGGGATCTATGCCGGGCCTGAGCCTGCCCGCTGCCTGCAGTTCCAGGACGCGCTCGTAGGCCGCGCGCAGGTTCTTCATGCGCTGGGGGTTGCCCGTGCCGCCCTCGTCGTCCAGTTCGGCCAGGCTCTTGAGCAGGCCCGGATCGCTGGCCAGGGACTGGTCGATGACCCGGATGAGCCTTAGGCAGACCTCGTTCTCGGCCAAAAAGCGATGGTAGCCGCGCAGGGCGGCGGGCAGGAACTCCGGCGTTGTGAGCCCGGGCGACACGAAAGCGTCCAGGCCCTCGTCGTGCTCGTCCAGGGCCGTGTGCACGGCGTAGAGAAAGAGTCTGCTCTTGGACTTGAAGTAGTGGTGGATGAGGCTCTGCGTGACCCCGGCGCGCTCGGCGACGTCGCTTAAGGCCACGGAGCCGTAGTCCTTGCGGCTGAACACCTCGCGGGCAGCCTGAAGAATGGCCTGGCGGGTACGCTCGGCGTTCCTGCCCCGGCCCTTGTCGATGGGCGCGCGTTTCACCATGCCGACCTCCCTATTGATTGGTCAGCCTATGAGCCCAGGCCGCGCAAGTCAACAGTGGAGCGGGTCAGGGCCTGGAGCCCACGCGCATGATGTGCAGCATGACCTGGTCCATGGCCTCGATGAAGTTGGCGATGTAGTCGCCCATGATCTGCATGATGAAGGTGAGGAACAAAAAGCCTACCATGATCTTGAGCGGGAAGCCCAGCACCAGCACGTTCATCTGCGGGGCCATCTTGGAGATGAGCGCCAGGGCCAGGTCCACGAGGAACAGCGCCAGGATCACCGGTGCGGCGATGCGGATGCCCAGGATGAACATCTGCTTGGAGAACAGGATCAGTTCGCTCATGAGCTGGGGGGTAAGGAACAGCCCCCCCGGCGGGACGATGTCGAAGCTTGCGCCCAGGGCCTTGAGCAGGTGCAGGTGCCCGTTGAGCGAGAGGAAGGTGAGCATGGTGCACATGTACAGGAAGTGCGTGGTCACCGGCTCCTGGTGGCCGGTCATGGGGTCGATGGCGTTGACCATGGAGAAGCCCATCTGGAAGTTGATGACCTGCCCGCCAATCTGCACCGCGGCGATGAGCATGCGCACGATGATGCCCAGGCACATGCCCAGGACGATCTCTCCGGCGAACATCACGGCCAGGTTCATGGCGTGGGCCGGGTACTGCTCCGCCGGGAAGGAGAGCTTGGGCCACAGGGCCAGGGTGAGCACGATGAGCAGGGTGGCCTTGATGATGTTGGGGATGGTGTCGCCGAAGAAGGGCATGATGAACAGCACCACGCTGATGCGGAAGAGCGTCAGGTAGAAGCTTAAGATGGACCGGGGGTCGAACTGGAAGATGTCCATTCTCGCTCGCTGGCGTGGGTGAGGGACGCTATGGCGGCCTGGGCGCCAAGCACTGTGTAGCGCAGCCCGGGCCGGGCGTAAAGGGAGCGGGGCGGGAAAGGACGGGGAGCGCTAGTTCAGGATGTAGCGCATGGGGTTCACCGGAACCCCGCTGATGCGCACCTCGTAGTGCAGGTGCGGGCCGGTGCTGCGGCCGGAGTCGCCGATGTGGGCGATGACCTGGCCGCGCTGCACCACCTGGCCGGGCTTCAGGTCCGTGGCCACGCGCTGCAGGTGGGCGTAGCGGGTCACCAGGCCGGAGCCGTGGGAGACGTTCAGGACCAGGCCGTAGGAGGGGTCGCGCTCGATGAAAGCCACGGTGCCGCGCGAGGGCGCGTGGATGGGCGTGCCCGCCGGGGCGGAGATGTCCAGGCCCTTGTGGAACTCGCGCTTGCTGGTGAAGGGCGAGGTGCGCCAGCCGAAGCCCGAGGTGATCCAGCCGCCCGCGGGCCACACCGAGGGGGTGGAGTCCAGCACGTCGCGGTTGGCGCGCAGGCGCTGGATGATCTCCTGCTGGCGGACTTCCTCCAGCCGGGCCTCAACCGAGAGCTGGCGCAGGAATTCGTTCATCTTGCGGGCCAGGAGCTCCTGGCGGTACAGGGGCAGGTAGCCCTTGGCCAGGTCCGTGCCGGGGCCGCCCTGGGCCGCCACGGTGGCCATGTTCTCCTGCTCCAGGTTGATCATGACGCGCAGCTTGGAGTCGAAGTCGCGGATGCGGCCCACGTCCTTCTGCAGGGTCACGAGCTTCTGGCTCAGGTTCAGCAGCTGGGATTTCTGTTCGGTGGCGGATTTCTCGGTGAGGGAGAGGCTGCGTTCCAGGCTTCCGCTGGCGGTCATGCTCCGCAACAGGATAAGGTTGCCGCCCACAAGCGCCAGCAGCAGCAGGCCCAGCGCCATGAGCATCCAGCCGCGAAGCTGGACCTTGCGCGTCTTGCCCCGTTTCTCGCGGAAGACGACTATATGGAAGCGACCGAAAAGCATGAAGTTTTCAAATCTCCGTACACGGTTCGGGGCACGACCCCAAGGTCTCACCCTTTAGCCCATCAGGAAAGGCCGGTCAAGTCGAGCCCATGCCGCTCGGCCTGGTAGCGCTTGAGCGCCCCGAAGACGTTGTTGCGGATGCGCTTGCTCTTGCCCGTCTCCAGGCTCAGCCAGGCCTCGATCTCGCTGCGGCGGGTGGCCCCGGCAGAGGGGCAGGGGTTGCTCCACACGGGCAGCTCCCACTGGCGGGCGGCGGTCTTGATGAAGCTCTTTTCCAGGAACAGGGCCGGGCGCACCACCTTGAGGCGACCGCCGAAGAAGTCCTCGCAGGCGTTCATGCCGTCCACGCGGCCGTTCTGCACCACGTTCATGAAGAAGGTGTTCACCAGGTCGTCCGCGTTGTGGCCAAAGGCCAGGTGCGTCAGGTTGTACGCGCGGCAAAGGTCGAACAGGCTCTTGCGCCTGAGCATGCTGCAGAAGAAGCAGGCGGAGTTCTTCTTGTTCTCGCTGGAGTGGGCGCGGGGGCCGTGGTCGGCCAGCTCGATGTGCGCGCTGATGCCGTGCTCCTGGCACCAGGACACGAGCGGGGCGTGGCTTGCGGGGTCGAAGCCGGGGTTGATGTGCAGGGCCATGATCTCGATGGGAAAGGGCAGGATGGCCCGGCGGATGATCAGGGTCTTGAGCAGGATGAAGCTGTCCACGCCGCCGGACGCGGCCACGCCGATGCGCGCGCCGGGCCCGGCCATGGCGGTCTTCTGCATGAGCATGCCCACGGTGCTCACGCATTTCTTCTGGGCAAAGGTCAGCTTGCCGAAACGGGACATGAATCCTCCTGGCCGGGTCCGGATCGCCCGGTGGCGAGGGATGTAGACCAAAGCTTCTTGACATGCAAGCGCACTGTGGGTTAACAGAAACTCCTTTGGTACCTCTCACATATAACCTGATCCGCCTTCTCCCGGTAAGTTTTCGACTTCGCGGGAGATTTTTTATGGGTGAGCCTGCGGCTCCCAAGTCCAACCCGGTAGGCTGCCGTTGACAATCCGCTCCCCCCGCTTCGGGGCACTCCTCATTTTCTCCCTGCTGGTGGCGCTGCTCATCGGCCTGTTCCTGTCGCACCAGCAGCAGAACATGGCCTTTGGGCTCTGGCCCCGCTTCGAGATGGACGAGGTGGCCTCGGTGGACATCACCGTGCGCGGCGAGGGCTTCACACTGGCGAGGGAGCAGGGCGGCTGGGTGGTGCGCGGCCAGGGCGACGGGCCGGACGTGCCCCCGGCGCCGGCGGACCGCGCGCGCATCGAGGCCCTGCTGGCGGCCATCGCCCACAACCGGCCCACCCAGAACCTGGGACCGCAGAACCCCGCGGAGGCCGCCTCCTACGGCTTCGACAACCCCTCCGTGCGCATCCTGATCAAGTCCGCCTCCAGGGACCTGCACGACGTGCAGATCCTTCTTGGCAAGGAGACGCCCGCCGGCGCGGCCATCCACGCCCAGTGCTCGCTCCAGCCCGACACCGTTTTCCTGCTGGACGCCAGCGTGCTGCACCAGCTGGACAAGCCCGCCGAGCACTACCACGACCTGCGGCTGCTGGACCTGCGCGCCGAGGAGGCCCAGCGGCTGAGCTTCACCAGCGGCACCGGCCTGGCCTGGGAGCTGGAGCGCCGCGACGACGCATACATTTTCAACGCCCCGGACTCCCTGCGCGGCTCCTCGGTGAGCGCCTCGGAGGTGCGGCTGTACCTGCACAACCTGAGCGCGCTGGCGGCGGACACCCTGCTGACCCGCCCGGACCGCCAGCCCCCCGGCAAGCCCCAGTTCAGCATCGCCATCCAGCCCGCCCGCGACCAGGCGGCCATGCAGCTGGAGCTCTACGCCCCGGCGGAGGGCGCCCCGGTGTTCGGGCGTTCCTCCTGGCACCCTGTGGGCTTTCTGCTGGACCGGGAAAAGGCCCGGGCCCTGTACCGCCAGACCTACGACATGCAGTGGCGCGGGGTGGTGGGCTTCGATGCCGCCCTGGTGGAGCGCGTGCGCGTGTTCGCCCCGGCGGGGAACCAGACCTTGGGCGCGGACAAGACGGCCAAGGGCTGGGAGGACCGGGACCACGGCCGCGCGCTGCCGGGTATTGACATCACGCTGTGGCGACTTAAAGAATTGCGCATCGAGTCCGAGCCGGTGACGCGGCTTGTCCCTCCGGTGGAGCTGCGGCTGACCTGTGAGCTGTTCGCCAGGGACGACAAGTCCCTCGCCCTTTTTTCGTTCTATGTGGATTCGCGCCTGCCGCCGGGCCAGTGCTGGCTCAAGGTGGGCCACGAGGAGCTGTTCTACCCCGTGGGCAGCCAGATCATAGATGACCTGCAGGGGCACCTGCCCCCGCGCGCGGCCCGTCCCGCCGCCCCTCCCCAGGGGTCGGAAGCGGCGCCGCGCAAACCATAAGCGCAAGCTAAGGAGACATTCATGGCGAGAATCACCGTCGAAGACTGCCTGGAAAAGGTCGGCAACCGCTTCCTCATCGTCCAGATGGCCATCAAGCGCGTGAAGCAGTACCGCGAAGGCTACGCGCCCCTGGTGGAGTCCAAGAACAAGGAAGCCGTCACCGCCCTGCGCGAGATCGCTGAAGGCAAGGTTCTCCCGGGTGATTCCATCCCCGAGGCGGGCATCTTCGTCGAGCCGTCCAAGTAGGCCATGGCCAAGCGCGACTACTACGAGGTCCTCGGGGTCTCCAAGACCGCGGGCGAGGACGAGCTCAAGAAGGCCTACCGCAAGCTGGCCCTGGAGCACCATCCCGACCGCAACCAGGGCGACGCCGAGGCCGAGGCCAAGTTCAAGGAGGCCGCCGAGGCCTACGACGTGCTGCGCGACCCCGAGAAGCGCCGCAGGTACGACACCTTCGGCCACGAGGGCATGAACGGGGGCTACTCCGGGTTCAGCTCCTCCGAGGACATCTTCGGCTCCTTCAGCGACATCTTCGGCGAGTTCTTCGGCTTCGCCACCGGAGGCCGCGCCGGAGGCCGCCGCGCCCAGGCCGGAAGCGACCTGCGCTACAATCTGAACATCAGCTTCCGCCAGGCCGCCAAGGGCGACGAGGTGGAGCTGAAGATCCCGGTGAGCGTGCCCTGCGAGGACTGCAAGGGCACCGGCGCCCAGCCCGGCAGCGACATGAGCGACTGCCGCCAGTGCCGGGGCACCGGTCACGTGCAGCAGGCCCAGGGCTTCTTCCGCATCTCCGTCACCTGCCCGGCCTGCCACGGCCGGGGCAAGATCATCACCAAGTTCTGCGCCACCTGCCGGGGCGGCGGGCTCACGAGCAAGACCCGCGAACTCAAGGTGCGCATCCCCGCCGGGGTGGACGACGGCTCCCGCCTGCGCCTGCGCGGCGAGGGCGAGCCCGGCGTCAACGGCGGGCCTCCGGGCGACCTGTACGTGGTCATCAGCGTGGAGCAGGACAAGGTCTTCGACCGCGAGGGCCAGAACCTCGTGCTGCGCCGGGAGATCACCTTCGTGCAGGCGGCCCTGGGCCACAAGATCGAGGTGCCCACCCTGGACGACCCCATCACCGTGGACATCCCCAAGGGCACCCAGAGCGGCGAGATCTTCCAGCTGCGCGGCCTGGGCCTGCCGCATCCCGGCGGCGGCCGCAAGGGCGACATGCTCATCGAGATCAAGGTGCTGACCCCCACGGGCCTGTCCTCCAAGCAGGAGGAGCTGCTGCGCGAGTTCGCCAGGCTGGAGGAGGACAAGCCGCTCAACAAGGCCAAGAACTTCTTCAAGAAGGCCAAGGACAAGGTCATGGGCGAGGAGCGGGCATGAGCGGATTCACGCATCTGGACGACGAGGGCCGCGCGCGCATGGTGGACGTTTCCGCCAAGGACGAGAGCGTGCGCGTGGCGAGGGTGCGCTGCGCCGTGGTGCTGAACCAGGAGACCATGCGCCTGCTGGTGGCCAAGGCCCTGCCCAAGGGCGAGGTGCTGGGCACCGCGCGCATCGCGGGCATCCTGGCGGCCAAGCGCACCTACGAGCTCATCCCCCTGTGCCACCCCCTGCCCCTGGACTTCGCCGACGTGACCTTCGACATCGACGAGCCCGGCTGCCGGGTGCTCATCGAGGCCGAGGCGCGCACCAGCGCCAAGACCGGCGTGGAGATGGAGGCCCTTGTGGCCGCCCAGATGGCCGCCGCCACCATCTACGACATGTGCAAGGCCGTGCAGAAGGACATCCGCATCACCGACTGCCGCCTGGTGTACAAGTCCGGCGGCAAGTCCGGGACCTTTCAGGCCGAGTAGGGACTGCCCACTGGCACAAAAGGCCCGCTCCGGGATTCCGGGGCGGGCTTTTTTGCGTCCTTGGGGCGGCGGCTACAGGCTGCGCAGGATGTCCGCCAGGCCCTGCTGTGCGCGGGAGAGCTGCTCCGGCGTAACGCAGGCGGGCGGCATGAGGTAGACCACGTTGCCCATGGGCCGGATGAGCAGGCCGCGCTCCAGGCTCAGGGCCTTGATCCTCGGGCCCACCTCGGCGTGGTAGTCGCTGCCGGAGCTGTCGGCAGCGCCCACATTCACGGCGGCGATGGAGCCGATGCGGCGCGGGCGGGTGACGCCGGGGATGCGCGCGACCTCCTCCAGCCAGGGCCCGTGGGCCTGGTGGATGGCCCGGATGCGGGAGAGCGTGCCCTCGGTGCGGAACAGCTCCAGCGAGGCCAGGGCCGCTGCGCAGCCAAGCGGGTTGGCCGTGTAGGAGTGGCCGTGGGCGAAGGCCGAGCGGAAGTCCCGGCCCAGGAAGCTCTCGTAGATGCCCGCGCTGGCCACGGTGGCGGCAAGGGGCAAAAAGCCGCCCGTGAGGCCCTTGGACAGGCAGAGGATGTCCGGGGTGAAGCCCACCTGCTCCAGGGCGAACATGCTGCCCGTGCGTCCGAAGCCGGTCATGACCTCGTCGAAGATCACCGGGATGCCCCGGGCGCGCACCAGCTCGCACAGCTCGCGCAGGTAGGCCGGGCGGCACAGGCGCATGCCCGAGGCCCCCTGCACCAGCGGCTCGGCGATGAAGGCCGCGACCTCGTGGCCGTGGGCGTCCAGCACGCGCCGGGCCTCGGCCAGGGCCTGCCCCTCCTTGGCCTCCACCTCTGCGTCACCGTCCCAGGTCTCGGGAAAGGGCAGGTGGCGCACGGAGAAGAGTAGGTCCTCGAAGGGCGCGTAGAAGCCCGAGGTGCGGCCCACGCTCATGGCCCCGAAGGTGTCGCCGTGGTACGCGCCCTCGAGCGCCAGGAACATCCGCCGTCCCTGGTCGCCCCGGTTGCGCCAGGCCTGCCAGGCCATCTTGAGCGCCGCCTCCACCGCCGTGGAGCCGTTGTCCGTGTAGAACACGCGGTCCAGGGGCCGGGGGAGGATCTCCACCAGCCGCGCCGCCAGGCTTGCCGCGGGCGGATGGGTGAACCCGGCGAAGATCACGTGCTCCAGGGTGCTGGCCTGCTTGGCGATGGCCCGGGCAATGGCCGGGTGGGCGTGGCCGTGCACGTTGACCCACCAACTGCAGGCCAGGTCCAGCAGCTCGCGTCCGTCCTCCAAAAACAGGCTGGCCCCCCGGGCCCGTACCACGAGCAGCGGCTCCGGGGCCGTGGCCTCCTGGGTGAAGGGATGCCAGACGTGGCGCTTGTCCAGGTCCGTTATGCTCACGGCTTCCACCTCACCCAGTCCAGGGCCTCGGGCGAGGCCGGGATGCGTTGCAGCGCCTCGCGGGTCAGGGGTTCCAGGCGCGGGATCTCGGCCAGCACGCGCACGTTCCCGAAACGCTCGATGGCCGCGCGGTTGGCCGGGTTCGGCTCCCCCGATAGGATGACGCCGAGCACGGGCAGGTGCCGCGACCGCAGGGCCATGAGCGTCAGGCAGGTGTGGTTGATGGTGCCCAGGCCGCTTCTGGCCGCCACGACGACCGGCGCGGCCAGCCGGGCCATGAGGTCGAGCATGGTGTGGCGGTCGTTCAGGGGGACGAGCACTCCGCCCGCGCCCTCCATGACCAGGGGGCGGCTGGTGGCGGGCACGGAAAAGTCGTCGAGTTCGATGCGCACGCCGTCCAGCCGGGCGGCCTCGTGGGGCGAGAGGGGCTGGCGCAGCAGGTGGCGCTCCGGGTGGGCGCACGCGCCGGAGAGCCGGGCCACGGCGTCGGCGTCCCGGTCCGGCGGGTACCCGGACTGCACGGGCTTCCAGTAGTCCGCGCCGCTGTGCAGGCACAGCCAGGCGCAGGCCACGGTCTTGCCCGCGTCGGTGTCGGTTCCGGTGACGAAGACGCGCATCAGCCCCCTGCCTCCTTGTGGCGTTCCAGCACGCAGTACAGCACCCGGGCCGTGGCGTCCATGCCGTGGGCGAAGCGCCTGAGCACCGGGCGGATGGGCGCGGGGCGGTAGCCGGGGCGGGGGTGGTCCGCGCCGATGCCCCGGAAGCTGTGCACAAAGGCCGCCGCGCTCTCGTAGTGGCGTGTGTGTTCCAGGACCTGGTGGCGCAGGCGCGCGCCCGGCAGCCCGCCAAGGTGGGGCAGGGCGGCCAGGGCGGAAAGCAGGGCATTCTCGTCCGGCAAGGGGATGAGCCCGGAGGCGCGGCCAAGGTCGGAGAAGGCCCCGTGCCACTGGGGAAAGCTGCCCGCCACCAGGACGGAGAAGGCCAGGGACCGGGCCTGCCCGGCCAGGCGAGAAATGCCCGCAACGGGGTCGGCGAACCATTGGAAGGCCAGGTTGGAGACCATGAGGCCGGGCGGTTCGGCAAAGGCCGCCTCCTGGCCGTCGAGCACGGCGAAGGCCATGCCGGAGCTGCCCGCGAAGCGCGACCGGCAGGCGGCCACCATCTCCGGGGCGATGTCCGTGGCCAGATAGGGCCTGTCCCCGCGCGCGCCCGGGGCGGAGGCGAAGCCGGTGAACAGGCCCGTACCGCAGCCGATCTCCACCACCAGGCCTGAGCCCGGCAGGGCTCCTTCGGGGGCGGCGAAGGCGAACAGGGCCTCGGCGGCCTCGCGCTGCAGGTGCGCGTGGCGTTCGTAGTCCCGGGCCCTGCGGCCAAAGCGCCGGGCGATGGCGCCGGACTGCGCGCCGCTTTCAGCCGAGGCCACGCAAAAACTCCAGGACATGCGGCAGGCATTGGTCCGCGCGGGTGACCGGCAGGGCGTGGCCGCCGGAGTCCAGCTCCACCAGCCGCGCGCCGGGGGTGCGCGCCGCGGCCTCCCGGCCAAGCTCCACGGGGGCGATGCGGTCGTCCGCCGCGTGCAGCAGCAGGGTGGGGCAGGCTGGCGTGGCCGCCAGGTCCAGGTCGCGCAGGGCGGCGAGGTCCGCGCGCAGGCGGCCCAGGCCCTCCTGGGCCAGGGCCGGGACAGGGAAGTCCTTGAGCCCGCAGCGGCGGCGGAAGCGGGTGAGCACGTCCGCCGCCCCGTTGGGCGGATTCTCGTCCAGCCGGGCGAGCATGGCGTCCAGGGTCTCCGGCGGGGTGCCGGCCGGGTGGGCCGGAACAGGGCGGAAGTGCAGGAACGCGCCCAGGCCCACGAGCCCGCGCCAGGGAATGTCCATGGCCGCCAGCCGGGCGAAGCCCTGGGAGTGGCCGACGCCCACCCAGCCGTCAGCGCCGGGGGGAAGATCGAGGCGTGGCGGGCCGAAATAGCCCGCGTCCAGCAGCGCCACGGGCGCGCCGCCCAGGGCCGGGAGCCAGGCGTCCCAGGTGGAGGGGCCGAGCCCCCAGCCGTGCAGCAGGACCACTCCGGTCATATGTCGGACAAGGCCTCCACAAGGCGCTCCAGGTCCGCGCGGGTGTGCGCGGCGGAGAGGCCCAGGCGCAGGCGCGAGGTGCCCTGGGGCACGGTGGGCGGGCGCACGGCGGAGACGTTGATGCCCCGGGCGGCCAGGGTGTCGCGGGCGCGCAGGGTGCGCTCCGGGTCGCCCAGGATGACGGGGACGATGTGCGTGGTTGAGGTGCCGGTGTCCAGCCCGGCGGCGGCAAGGGCTTTGCGCAGCCACTGGGCGTTGGCCATCAGGGCGGCGCGCTCCTCGTTCATCTCCGGCAGCAGCTCCCAGGCCTTCAGGGCCGCGCCCACCACCAGGGGCGAGGGCGCTGTGGAGAAGATGAAGCCCCCGGCGCGGTTCACGATGTAGTCGCGGATGACCTTGGTGCAGGCCACGTAGCCGCCGGACACGCCCACGGCCTTGGACAGGGTGCCCATGACCACCGTGGCGGGCGAAAGCTCCAGGGCCTCGGTGATCCCGTAGCCGCGCGGGCCGCACACGCCCGTGGCGTGGGCCTCGTCCAGGTACAGCAGGGCCCCGTGCTCCAGGGCCAGGGCCTGCAGGGCGGCCGCGTCGGCCACGTCGCCGTCCATGCCGAAGACCGTCTCCGAGAGCAGGAACTTGGGCCGGGGGTCGGCCCTGTGCTTGTCCAGCAGCTCGGCCAGGTGCGCCAGGTCCAGGTGCCGGTAGCGGAGCTGCCGGGCCTCGGCCAGGGCGCAGCCCAGGTGCATGCTGGCGTGGTTCAGCCTGTCGGAGAACACCAGGGGCTCCGCGCCCAGCGCCTGCCGGTCCAGCAGGGCGGCGATGCAGGCGGCGTTGGCCTGGTAGCCGGAGGAGAAGATGAGCGCGCTCTCGGTGCCCTTGTCCCGCGCGATGCGCGCCTCGAACCGTTCGTGCAGGGGCGTGTTGCCCGAGAGCAGGCGCGAGCCCGTGGCCCCGGCGCCGTACTGCTCGCCCGCCTCGATGGCGGCGCGCACCAGCTCCGGCCGGGCGGACAGGCCCATGTAGTCGTTGCCGGAGAAGTCCAGGGCCGGGGCGGCGTCCGCCCGGGGCAGGCGGCGGCGCAGGCCCCGGGCCTCCAGGTCGGCCAGGGTCCGGGCATAGGAATCGAGAGCCTTGGTCATGGCACCCACGCTTTGGTTGCGGACGTGACCGGCTGCGGCCATCTGCGGGCCGGGGCCGGAGTGCTCGGGGGGCGACCCTGCCGCTTGCGCTACCAGACCATGCGCATCTGCACGCCCTGGCCCGCGATGTGCTCCTTGAGCTGCCGGATGGTGTACTCGCCGTAGTGCACGATGGAGGCGATGAGCGCCGCGCTGGCCTTGGCCTTGGTGAAGGCCTCGGCCATGTGCTGCGGATTGCCCGCCCCGCCGGAGGCGATGACCGGGATGCGCACGCTCCTGGTGACAAGCCGGGTGAGCTCCAGGTCGTAGCCGTCCTTGGTGCCGTCGGCGTCGATGGAGTTCAGGCAGATTTCGCCCGCGCCCAGCGCCTCGCCGGTCTTGGCCCATTCCAGGGCGTCCAGGCCGGTGTATTTGCGCCCGCCGTGGATGACCACCTCGAAGCCCGAGGGGATGGCCTCGCTCTTGTCCACGCGCTTCACGTCCATGCCCAGCACCACGCACTGCGAGCCGAAGGCCGCCGCGCCCTCGCTGATGATGTCCGGGTTCTTCACCGCGCCGGAGTTCACCGAGCACTTCTCGGCCCCGGCCAGCAGCACGGCGCGCATGTCGGCCACGGAATTGATGCCGCCGCCCACGGAGAAGGGGATGAAGATCTGGCTGGCAACGCGCTCCACCACGTCCAGGAAGATGCCCCGGCCCTCGCTGGAGGCGGTGATGTCGTAGAACACGATCTCGTCCGCGCCCTGCTCGTAGTACATGCGCGCGGTCTCCACGGGGTCGCCGATGTCCACGTTGCCCTGGAACTTCACGCCCTTGGTGAGCTTGCCGTTGCGCACGTCCAGGCAGGGAATCACGCGCTTACTGAGCATCGGCGGCCTCCAGGCAGTAGTCGTGGAAGTTCTTCAGGAGCTGCAGGCCCGGGGTGCCGCTCTTTTCCGGGTGGAACTGCACGGCCCACAGGCCGGTGCGCCCGTGCACGGAGCAGAAGTCCTCGCCGTAGCTGGTCTCGCCGATGACGAAGGCGGGGTCCGGCGCGGGGTGGTAGGAGTGCACGAAGTAGAACTCCGCGTTCGCCGGGATGCCCTTGAACAGCACGCAGTCCTGCTTGAGGCGGACGCTGTTCCAGCCCATGTGCGGCACGCGGATGGGGGTGCCGTCCTCCTCGGCCCAGGCCGGGTTGAACAGGCGGCACTCGCCGGGGATGATGGCCAGGGTGCGGGTGTTGTTCTCCTCGCAGTAGTCCAGCAGGATCTGGCAGCCCACGCAGATGCCGAGCAGGGGCTTCTCCTGCCAGATCAGGCCCTTCAGAACCTCGTCCAGGCCGCCGCTGGTGAGCTCGTCCATGGCCTGGCCCGCCGCGCCCACGCCGGGAAAGATGATGCCGTGGGCCGCCGCGAGCTGGTCCGGGTCGTTGGTGATGCGGTTCTCTATGCCCAGGTGGTCCAGGGCGCGTCGCACGCTGGTCTGGTTGCCTGCCTTGTAGTCGAGGATGGCGAGCATGCAGGGCTCCTTGTGGAATTGGTCTCCACGCGGACTAGTCAATTTCCCGTGCGATGACAAGGGGCGCGCATCCCCCCGACATTTTTGTCGGAAACCCTAGCGGGCCAGCACGCGCAGGATGAGGTCGCCGGTGAAGGGGCCGAGCTTGCGTCCCAGGCCCTTGAGGCGGATGGGGCGGCCGGGCACGAAGTCCGGCGGCAGGGTGAGCTCCACGGTCCTGGGCTCGCCGAAGCGCGGGCTCACCGTCAGGCGCAGGGCGCGGCCCGGGCCCAGGGCATGGGCCGGGTAGTGCACGGTCTGCTCGAAGTCCAGCTGGCCCCGCAGCCAATCCTTGATCCCCCCGATGATCCCCCGGCTCATGTCCAGGTCCATGCTCTTCTCGCCCCACTGGATGTTCAGGCGGCGGCGCTTCTCCGGGTCGCCCCCGGGGGCCGGGGTGGCCCCGAAGGCCTTGCCAGCCGGGCCTGCCGCACCGGGCTTGCCGGTCTTGAGCTGGCTGTAGATGTCCTCGAAGACCTGGCGGGCGAAGGGGTCGGACAAGAGGTCGCGCAGGACCTCCTCCTCCTTGAAGTAGAAGCTGCCGGACCTGGCCGAGCCCACACCCGCTGCCGAGGGGCCGGAGCCACCGGCGCTGGCGCGCTGTTTTGCGTAGGCCTTCTCGGCCTTGGCCTTGCGGGCCCTGGACTGGGCGTCGTCGGCTTCGGCCCGGGCATCGGGCCTGCCGGGGCGCGGGCCCTCGTCGCCGAACCTGGCGCCGCCGTCCTTCAGGGCGTGGGTGAGCAGGACGTAGGCCTCGTTGAGCCTGCGGAACTGTTCCGCGGCCTTGGGGGAGGGGTTCAGGTCCGGGTGGAGCTGGAAGGCCTGCCGCCGGAAGGCGCTCTTGACCTCGTCCAGCCCGGCGCCCTGCGGCACCTGAAGGATGCGGTAGCAGTCCTGGATGTTCATTCCGCCTGGTCCAGCAGGGCGTCTGGGTCCAGCACCAGGGCGTGCGGGGCCTCGGGCCCGGGCTTGTGCACCAGGCCGTGCTCGCGCAGGTAGGCCACGCCTTCGGCCACGAAGACGCGGTGGCCGCTGGCGGCGTTGACGCCCTTGCAGTCGGTCTGGATCATCTCCCAGCTCACGGCATCCACGAGGTTGCCCCGGAAATAGGGCCAGGCGCGGCAGATGTCCGGCCTGCCCGGGTGCTCGGCGCAGCCGTGACCCGCGCGGAAGAACACGCAGTAGCCGTCGGCCCCCACGCGCAGGCGGAACTTCTCTCCGGCGCGCTCGGCAAAGCGCTCCAGCATCTCGGCTTCGCCCAGGCCCAGGTGCGCGGCCAGGCGGGCGCGGTCCTTGGCGGTCATGACGATGCCGCCCTCGCCGTGGCAGCAGTGGCCGCAGCGCTTGCAGTCGAACGCGGGAAGGGACTCAGCCATGGCGGCCTCCGAGCAGGCGCTGGTGGTCCACCATGGTGCAGCGGTCCTCGATGACGAGGATTCCGGAACCCTTGAGGATGTCCCTGGCCCGCGGGCTGAATATTCCGGTCTGCATCCAGAAGCAGCGCGGGCGCGTGGCCAGCTTCAGCGCCTCCTCGGCGTGGGCCGGGCAGTGCTCCGGGGCGCGGAACAGGTCCACCAGGTCGATGGGCTCCGGGATGTCCAGGATGGTCTTGTATGTGGGCAGGCCCCACACGCCCGTGCGGGTGGGGTGCACCGGGAATACCCGGTAGCCCGCGCCGATGAGGTACCGGCCCACGCGGTCCACGGGCTGGCCGGGCCGGTCCTTGGCTCCGATGACGGCAATGGTCTTGACCTCGCCCAGGAGGGCGGCTAGCTCTTTCTCGCTGTGCAGCATGTGCTCCTCGCGCCCTCGGGCGCATGGTTTCGGCACCTGCCCTGTACCCTAATCGTACGCCATTGCCTAGACCCTGGCCTGCCCGGAGCATGGCCGCACAAGGAGTCCCTGATGTTCGAAGCCCTGGCCACCATCCCCGCCGAGGAACTCGCCCTGCGCCACGACCGCTGCCGCCGCCTGCTGCGCGAGCTGTGCCCGGAGGCGGGCGGCCTGCTGGTGTTCGCGCGCACCTCGGTGTACTACCTCACCGGCACCCTGGGCATGGGCTGCCTGTGGCTGCCGCTTGAGGGCCAGCCGCTCCTGCTGCTGCGCAAGGGCGTGGACCGCGCGGCCCTGGAGGCCCCCGGCGTGCGCGTGGCCGCGTACAAGTCCTACAAGGACCTGCCGGGCCTTGCGGCGGATGCCGGGGTGCCCTTGCCGGACTGCGTGGCCGTGGACATGGCCGGGCTGACCTGGCAGCTGGGCGAGATGCTGGCCGCGCGGCTCAAGCACATCCGCTTCGTCTCCGGCGACCAGGCCCTGGCCATCGCCCAGAGCCTCAAGAGCGAGTGGGAGCTGGCCATCCTGCGCCACTGCGGGGAGCGCCACCACCTGGCCCTGCACGACGTGCTGCCCAGGGCCATGCGCCCGGGCATGACCGAGCGCGAGATCTCCCACCTGGCCTGGGCCGTGTTCTTCGAACTGGGGCACCAGGGCATCCTGCGCATGAACGCCTTTGGCGAGGAATGTTTCCTGGGTCACGTTTCCGCGGGCGATTCCGGCAACTATCCCAGTAGCTTCAACGGGCCGCTGGGCCTGCGCGGCGAACACCCGGCCGTGCCGGTGATGGGCTACGCGGGCAAGGTCTGGAAGGCCGGCGAGCCGCTCATGCTGGACATCGGCTTCCAGCTGGAGGGCTACCACACGGACAAGACCCAGGCCTACTGGGCCGGGCCAAAAGGAAGCATCCCCGCCGAGGTCCAGGCCGCGCATTCCTTCTGCGTGGACGTGCAGGCCTGGGCGGCGGAGCAGCTGCGCCCCGGCGCCCTGGTGAGCGAGATCTGGGCGCACTGCCTGGAGTGGGCGGGGAAGGCCGGGTTCGCCGAGGGCTTCATGGGCCTGGGCGAGAACAAGGTGCCCTTCCTGGGCCACGGCATCGGCCTGGCCATCGACGGCTGGCCCGCCATCGCCAAGGGCTTCGACAGGCCCGTGGAGGCCGGGCAGTGCTTTGCCCTGGAGCCCAAGCACGGCATCCCTGGGCTGGGCATGGTGGGGGTGGAGAACACCTTCGAGGTGCGCGAGCAGGGGCCAGCGGCCTGCCTCACCGGCAAGGCCTACGACCTTGTCTGCGTGGAATAGGATCTAGGACGACGCGATCATCTGCATCTGCGGGGGCTGCAAAAGCCAGCGCAGGGTGCCGCCCCGGGCCGAGAGGTTGGGCACGGAGAGGCAGAGCAGGGCGCCGTTCTCCAGGCTCAGGCCCAGCCTGGGCCCGGTGGAGAGCAGGTGCGAGGCCAGGTCGCCCAACAGCGGCAAATGGCCCACCAGCATCACCGCCTGGTGGCGCTCCAGGGGGCGCAGGGCCTCCAGGCAGGCCTTGAGGCTGGTGCCGGGGTCCAGGGCGGGCAGGGCGCCCACGCAGCTGGCCGAGTAGCCCATGCCCTCGGCGATGAGCCGGGCGGTCTGGGTGGCTCCGGCCCTGGGGCTGCACGCCAGGGCGTCGAACCACAGGCCCATGATGCGCATGGCCTTGGCCGTGGCCTGCATCTGGTCGCGGCCCACGGGGGAGAGGGGCTGCTCGGCGTGCACCTCCGCCGGAAGGCAGGGGCCGTGCTGCATGAGATACAGGTTCATGGCGTCCTCCGGGCGCTGGCGCGCCTCGTCCGTGGTCCTCTGGTCCGATGCCTGTCCGTTACCCCATCGACACCGCTTCCGCAAGCAAGCCCGCATCGGCCCTTGCCAGATCGCTTTGGGCAGGATATCAGCGGGTTTGATGCCTTGTCCAGGGCGGGGCGAGCCCCTTGCCCCCCGGCCATGGCCCAGCAGCACCGGAGGCCGCCCTTGCCCAGCCTTTGCCCCTTGGTTCCCAGACCGCGCCTTGCCGCGCCCGCGCCGGTGCTCCTGCTTGCCTTTGCCCTGCTTCTGGCGTTTGCCCCCGCCGCCCTGGCCGAGGCCCTGCGCGTCAGCGTGCCGCTTGATCCCACCCTGCCCCAGGCCCAGGCCCGCCAGCAGGCCCTGGAACGGGCCTTTGCCGAGGCCGTGGCCCAGGACGCCCTGCGCATCCTGCCCGCGCCCCTGCCGGAGCGCCGCGTGGAAGCCCTGCGCGCCTTCCTGGCGCCGAGGTCGCGCGATCTGGTGCTGAGCTACCAGGAGAGCGCGCCCAAGGCGCATGGCCCGGGGGCGGCGGAGAATCCGGTGCCTTCCGCCGCACCGGCTCCCATGGACTACGACATCGAGGTGAACCGTCCGGCCCTGCGCGCGCAGTTGCAGCGCCTGGGCCTGCTTTCCGCTGGCACGCGCGGCTATGCCCTGCGCCTGGGCCCCGGCGTGGCCGAGGGCGAGCTGAAGGCCCTGGAGGAGCTGAACCTGGTCATGGGCCTGGAGCGGGTTTCCGCGCAGACCGGCGTTCAGGCCGGTGTTCAGGCCGGCGCGCCCCTGGACATCACCCTGGAAAAGCTGCCCCAGGGCTACTACAAGGCCGTGCTGCGCCAGGCCGCCAGGCCGGGAGCAGCCCCCGCCGTGCCCATTGCAGCCGATGGTTAGGACATCCAGGCGGTGTGGCAGAACCTCTGGGGCATGCTCTTCGCCGGGCGGGACTTCCGGCCCGGCGGCGCGGCCCGCTACGTGGACCTCTCGGGCTGGCGCGGGCTGGACGGGGTGCTGGACTTCGACCGGCTGCTCTCCGGCTGGGACGATTGCGTGCAGGACGTGCAGGTGGCCACGCTGGACGTGCGCTCCGGAGGCATCTCCGCGCGCTGGAGCGTGCGCGTGGTGAACCAGGCCAGGCTGGCCGAGCGCCTGCGCGAGGCGCTGCCCGCCCGCAAGCTCACCCTGGCCAGGCCCGAGGCCCTGCTGGGCGGGGCGGCCAGGCCATGACCTCGCCCACCGCCTGGACCATCCCGAACCTGCTCACGGTGTCGCGGATCCTGCTCACGCCGGGGTTCGTCATGGCCTTCGTGGACAAGCGTTTCGACCTGGCCTGGGTGCTCTTCGCCATCGCCGGGTTCACCGACGCCCTGGACGGCCTGCTGGCCCGGCTGCTCAAGCAGCGCACCAATTTCGGGGCCATGCTCGACCCCCTGGCGGACAAGGTGCTGCTGGTCACCTCATTCCTGTGCCTGGCCTTCCAGGGCTGGATTCCGAGCTGGCTGGCGGTGCTGGTGGTCAGCCGCGACGTCATCATCGTGGGCGGGCTGACGCTTCTGCAGTACAGCGGGGTGGACGTGCGCACAGGCATCCGCCCGGTGTGGTTCAGCAAGCTGGCCACCCTGGGCCAGATCTCGCTGGTGCTGCTCATCATGGTGGAGCACAGCCTCATGGTGGCCTACCCCGGCGCGCGCCTCGGGCTCATCGGGGCCGTGGCCCTGCTTACTGCGGTGTCCGGGGTGTACTATGTGCAGCTGGGCTTCCGGCTCATTCCGCAGAACGGCCTGGGGAACGGGCACGGCGGCGGCCAGAACGGCGGCGGGGAGCACCGGCCCTAGGGCTTCTTGTCCCCTTCCCCGGTGTCTGCCGGGGGCTTGCGCTGGTCGCGCGGGGTCACGTCGATCTCGTCGGGCTCCGAGAGGGAGCGCTTGAAGCCGCGGATGGCCTGGCCCAGGCCGGTGCCCAGCTCCGGCAGCTTGTTCTTGCCGGTGATGATGAGCACGACGATGACGATGATCAGGATGCCGGTGATGCCGCCCATGGTGTCCCTCCAGGGCGCCGTGTACGCCCCTAGCCGGGCCCGGGTCAATGCCAAGCTTTACAACGGCTGTGGGGGAGCTTACACAGGCCGCCGGAGGGCGCGTGATGTCGCACAGCCTGATTGCGTTGCCGCGTGGCTGAGGGCGGGCGGGTCGTCCGTCTGCCCGGCGTGGGCTGCCGCCATTACGACCGGGGCCGCTGCCTGTACGAGGAGGCGCTCAACCCCGGCTACCACCGCCGGTGGCGCTGCGTGGTGCTGCTGCGCTGGGAGTCGGCCTACGACGATTTTCTGGAGCGGGCCGACCGGTTCGGCCTTTCCGAGGCGGGCCTGCCGGAGCTGTTGCGCAGGCGCTTCGAGCGCCTTACCGGCGAGGACGTGGACTGCCCGGACTACGCCCCCGGCGCGGACGGCAGCCTGCCGGAGTGCCGCCTGCTGCACGAGGAGCTCTGCCTGCTCAAGCTGCCGGAGTGCGAGGGGGTGTGCCGCCACTTCGCCCCGCGAGAACACGACTGACCCGTCCACGACGAACGAACCAGGAGCCAAGCCATGCTGCTGTATTTTCCCTCCCTGCTGCCCCAGTCCCTGAGCGACGAGGCCCGCCAGGCCCTGCCCGAGGCCGTGCGCTTCCTCGACCCCGGCCTGGCCCGGCCCGGAAGCCCTGAGCACCTGATGCCCGAGGCCGCGCCCTTTGACCGCCGCCACGCCAAGGCCCTGCTGAACGACACGCTGAGCTTCGGCATGTCCATGGCCAGCCCGCGCGACGTTGCCGTGCAGGGGCTGCTCAAGGAGGACGAGGCCATGTCCCGCGAGGGCAGCCTGGCCGTGCTGGGCGAGGTGGAGCGCGCCATCGCCGGGAATGCCGCCGGGGACTCGACCGCACAGGCCGCCGATCCCCTGGACCAGGCCCGCCGCCAGGCCCAGATGCTGCTTTTGCTGGCCTGGAACCTGGAGGAGCGCGCCCAGGAGCTCAAGGGCATCGGCCAGGGCATCTCGGATTCCTGGGAGCGCCTGGGCAGGAGCGTGTCCCTGGGCGAGGCCGACGTGGACGACGAGTCCGACCAGGATGCCCTCACCGTGGGGCGGCTGCTCTCCGGCCTGGGCGTGCCCGACGCCGCCCCTGAGCCCGCGCCCTGGCGCCGCGTGCTGGAGGCCATGGCCGTGCTGGCGCCCGGCGCGGTGTTCTGCACCGCCGACCCGAACGTGGCCGCTGAGCTGGCCGAGGCCGGAGTGCTGGCCGCCGCCGAGCCCGCCGAGGTCCGCCTGGAAGGGGTGACGGAGCCCATCCCGGCCCGCCGCGCCCCGGCCTGGCGCCTCCTGGGGCTGGACCGCGCCCCCGAGGACCGGCCCTGGCTGGAGGCCCAGCTCGCCGTGGCCGTGCTTTTGCCCGCCGGGCAGGGGGCCTAGGTCCGCATGCTGCTCACCGACCAGACCGACGCCACCTTTCTGCGCCGGGTTCGCGGCCTCATCTTCGACTGCGACGGGGTGCTCATCGACTCCTACGCGGCCAACACCGCGTACTACAACCAGTTCCGCAAGCGCTTCGGCCTGCCGCCCATGAACCGGGAGGAGGCCGACGCCACGCACATCCTCAATGTCTTCGAGTCCCTGCGCCGGATCATCCCGGAGGAGCACTACGAGGCCGCCGTGGCCTACCGCCTGGAGCTGGACTACCGCGAGATCCTGCCGCACCTGAAGCGCGAGCCGGGCATCCGGCGGCTGGTGCGCAGGCTCAAGGACCTGGGCCTGCCCCTGGCCGTGAACACCAACCGCATGGACACCATGCCCATGGTGCTCTCCACAGTGGACCTGGAGGGCGTGTTCCACCCGGTGATGACCTCCGCCACCGTGACCAGGCCCAAGCCCGACCCCGAGGGCGTGGAGAAGATCCTGGCCGCCTGGGGCATGCAGCCCGGCGAGGTGGCCTTCCTGGGCGATTCCAGCGTGGACGAGGCCACGGCGAGGAACGCCGGGGTGCCGTTCTGGGCCTTCAAGAACCCGGCCCTGGAGGCCGAGCTGCACGTGCCGGACTTTCCCACGCTGCAGCGGGCCTTCGAGCGGGCCTGGCCGGAGCGCGGCGAAGCGTCCGGGGAGCATCCGTAGGGGCTTGATTCTTCCCTTGGGGTGTGCCAAGAAAGAGTCAGACGCAGGGCCGCCTGAACCGCGCGGCGCTGCCTGCCCGGAGGCTGAATGTCCTACTTGATGATCGTTCTGGTGAAGCTCGTTCAGCTCACGACCACGCTTCTGACTCTGTACATGTGGGTGGCCATCGTGTCGGCCCTGCTCAGCTGGGTCAACCCGGACCCGTACAACCCCATCGTCCGCTTCCTGCGCAACATCACCGACCCCGTGTACATGCGCATCCGCCGCTGGATGCCCTTTGTCATGGTCGGCAGCATGGACCTCTCGCCCCTGGTGGTGATCTTCGGCATCCAGATCGTCAACGCCCTGCTCGAGAGGCTGGTCTTCGACATGAGCATGTCCATGCGCACCATGGGCATGTAAGGGGGGACGCGCCGTGACCATCTCCAAGATCGACCTCCTGAACCGCAAGTTTTCCAAGCGCATGTGGGGCTACGCCCCGGACGAGGTCGACCAGCTCCTGCAGGAGGTGGCCGAGATGCTCGGCAGCGTGGCCGAGGAGCGCAAGACCCTGGTGAAGAAGGTCAAGCGCATGGAGAGCGCGGTGGAGGACTTCCGCCAGCGCGACGAGACCCTGCGCGACACGCTCATGAGCACCCAGAAGATGGTGGACGACATCAAGGCCGGGGCCCAGCGCGAGGCCCAGCTCATCATCGACGAGGCCCGGAGCAAGGCCGAGGGCATGGTCCAGCAGGGCCACAACCGCCTGGCCCAGCTTTACGAGGACATCGAGAACCTGAAGCGCCAGCGCAGCCAGTTCGAGATCCAGCTGCGCGGGCTCATTGAGTCGCACCTGCGGATGCTGGAGTCCGAGGACCCCTCCGAGTCGAGGCTGGAGTCCCTGGAGTCCAAATTGAAATATCTGCGCAAGGCGGAGTAGCCCGGGCGTGAGCAAGGGCGGAGCTTTGCCTGCGTATGTCCGCCCCTCGGGCGCGGGCGGCTGGCTTGTGCGTGTCTGGGTGCAGCCCGGGGCCAAGCGCAGCGAACTGGCCGGGATGTATCAGGACAGCCTGAAGATCCGGCTGGCGGCCCCGGCGGTGGACAACAAGGCCAACACGGCCCTGGTGGAGTATGTGGCGGCCCTGCTGGGCCTGAAGAGAAGCCAGGTGGCCCTGGAGACGGGGCACGCCTCCCGCGGGAAGACCCTGCGGATAACCAACGATGCAATGCCGGCCTGGCCCGAAGTCATGGGCTGAGGGCGGGCCGGAAGGCAAACCTCCAAATACAAGGAGACGAAACATGGAAGCCAAGGAACGCGCCCTCATCGAGAAGCTGGCCCCCCAGGACAACGAGCTTTCCGCCCTGTGGTCGCAGCACATAGGATACGAGAAGATGATCGAGAAGCTAGAAGGCAAGCCTTTCCTAAGCCCCGTAGTCGAGCAGGAGATCAAGGAGCTGAAGAAGAAGAAGCTTGCCGGAAAGACGAAACTGCAAGCCTTGCTGGATAAGTATCGTCAACAGGAGGCGTAAGCCTATGGAGCTCACAGGAGCTCAGATCCTGCTGGAATGTCTGAAACGAGAAGGAGTGGAGGTAGTCTTCGGGTTCCCTGGCGGAGCCGTCATCGACATCTACAATGAGCTGCCCAACTCCTCGCTCAAGCACGTGCTTGTGCGGCACGAGCAGGGCGCCATCCACGCCGCGGACGGCTTCGCCCGCGCTTCCGGCAAGGTCGGCGTTTGCCTGGTGACCAGCGGCCCCGGGGCCACGAACACGGTCACCGGCATCGCCACCGCCTATATGGATTCCATCCCGGTGGTCATCCTCACCGGCCAGGTGCCCACGCCGCTCATCGGCAACGATGCCTTCCAGGAAGTGGACATCGTGGGCATCACCCGGCCCTGCACCAAGCACAACTACCTGGTCAAGGACGTGAACGAGCTGGCCCACGTCATCCGCCAGGCCTTCTACCTGGCCCGCACCGGCCGCCCCGGCCCCGTGCTGGTGGACCTGCCCAAGGACGTCATGCAGCGCAAGGCGAAGTTCGTCTGGCCTGATGAGGTCAAGATGCGCAGCTACAACCCGAACCTGAGGCCCCACGCCGGGCAGATCAAGAAGGTGGCCCAGCTCATCCGCGACGCCGAGCGGCCCATCATCTACGCCGGCGGCGGCGTCATCAGCAGCAAGGGCCACGAGGCCCTGACCTGGCTGGCCAGGAACCTGCACATCCCGGTGACGGCCACCCTCATGGGCCTGGGCTGCTTCCCCGGCGACGACAAGCTCTTCCTGGGCATGCTGGGCATGCACGGAACATACGCGGCCAACATGGCCATCAACAACGCCGACCTGGTGCTGGCCGTGGGCGCGCGCTTCGACGACCGCGTCACCGGCAAGGTGAGCACCTTCGCCCCCAAGGCCAAGCTCGTGCACATCGACATCGACCCCACGAGCATCCAGAAGAACGTCAGCGTGCACGTGCCCCTGGTCTCCGACTGCAGGCTGGCCCTGGAGGCCCTGCAGGAGGAGCTGGAGCCCAGCCTTGGGGACTACGACTTCGAGGCCGGGCACCTGCCCTGGCTGTCCAAGGTCCAGGCCTGGGCCAAGGAGCACCCCCTGACCTACCGCCAGAGCGAGACGAGCATCAAGCCGCAGTACGTGGTGGAGAAGCTCTACGAGCTCACCGGAGGGGACGCCGTCATCACCACCGAGGTGGGCCAGAACCAGATGTGGGCCGCGCAGTTCTACAAGTTCAAGCGCCCCAACACCTTCCTGTCCTCCGGCGGGCTGGGCACCATGGGCTACGGCTTCCCCGCGGCCATCGGCGCGCAGTTCGCCTGCCCGGACAAGCTGGTCATCGACGTGGCGGGCGACGGCTCCATCCAGATGAACATCCAGGAGATGGCCACCAGCGTATGCAACAACCTGGGGGTCAAGATCGTCATCCTGAACAACGGCTACCTGGGCATGGTGCGCCAGTGGCAGGAGCTGTTCTACAAGCGCAACTACTGCGAGACCTGCATGGACGCCCAGCCCGACTTCGTGAAGCTGGCCGAGGCCTACGGGGCCACGGGCTTCCGCATCACCGAGAAGGCCGACGTTGAGCGCGTGCTGAAGCAGGCCCTGGACACCCCGGGCACGGTCATCGTGGACGTGCGCGTGGAGCGCGAGGAGAACGTGTACCCCATGGTGCCGGCGGGGGCCTCCCTGACCGACATGCTGTTGGTGTAGGGGGGGTGACGAACATGCGACACACCTTATCCGTCACCGTGGAGAACGAGCCGGGCGTGCTTTCGCGCGTGGCCGGGCTGTTCTCCGGCCGCGGCTTCAACATCGAGTCCCTGAACGTCGGGCCCACCCTGGATCCCGGCGTCTCCATCATGACCATCACCACCGAGGGCGACGAGCAGATCATCGAGCAGATCGTCAAGCAGCTCAGGAAGCTCATCACGGTCATCAAGGTCGTGGACCTCACCGAGATGAAGAGCGTGCTGCGCGAGATGATGCTCCTCAAGGTCAACGCCAACGACGCCAACCGGGCGGAGATCCTGCGCACAGTGGACATCTTCCGCTGCAAGGTCGTGGACGTGAGCATCGACGAGATCACCATCGAGGCCACGGGCACCCACGACAAGCTCAGCGCCATCATCGGGCTGTTGACCCGCTTCGGCATCAAGGAAATCGCGCGCTCGGGCATGGTTGCCATGAAGCGCTCCATGCAGGGCTAGCGCTTCCGCGCGGCCGCACGCCAAACCCCGTCAACACCGCGGGGCGCCGGTCCTGCGAATCACAAGGAGAGAACATGAAAGTCTACTACGAGAACGATGCTGACCTGGGCCTGCTGAAGGGAAAGACCGTCGCCGTCATCGGCTACGGCAGCCAGGGCCACGCCCATGCCCAGAACCTGCGCGATTCCGGCGTCAACGTCATCGTGGGCCAGCGCCCCGGCGGCGCCAACTACCACCTGGCCAAGGAGCACGGCTTCGAGCCCGTGAGCGCGCGCGAGGCCGCCGAGAAGGCCGACGTCATCATGATCCTGGCCCAGGACCAGCTCCAGAAGCTCATCTACGACACCGAGGTGAAGCCCGCCCTCACCGCGGGCAAGGCCCTGGCCTTCGGCCACGGCTTCAATATCCACTTCGGCCAGATCAAGCCGCCCACGGACGTGGACGTGATCATGATCGCCCCCAAGGGCCCCGGCCACATGGTGCGCCGCACCTACACCGAGGGCGGCGCCGTGCCCGCCCTGGTGGCCGTGCACCAGGACGCCACCGGCAACGCGCTCAAGGTCGCCCTGGCCTACGCCAAGGGCATCGGCGCCACCCGCTCCGGCGTCATCGAGACCAACTTCCGCGAGGAGACCGAGACCGACCTGTTCGGCGAGCAGGCCGTGCTCTGCGGCGGCTGCACCGCGCTCATCCAGGCCGGGTTCGAGACCCTGGTGGAGGCCGGATACCAGCCGGAGATGGCCTACTTCGAGTGCCTGCACGAGATGAAGCTCATCGTGGACCTGTTGTACGAGGGCGGCATGGCCAAGATGCGCCACTCCATCAGCGACACCGCCGAGTACGGCGACTTCACGCGCGGCCCCAGGGTCATCACCGAGGAGACCAAGCGCGAGATGAAGAAGATCCTCACCGAGATCCAGACCGGAGAGTTCGCCAAGGAGTTCATCCTGGAGAACCAGGCCGGGCAGCCCACCCTGCACGCCAAGCGCCGCATCGCGGCCGAGCACTCCATTGAGGTGGTGGGCGGCAAGCTGCGCGGCATGATGAGCTGGCTCAAGAAGTAGCGGCTGGCATATCGAAAGCTGCAAGGGGCCTCCCGTCAGGGAGGCTCCTTTTTTTTCGTCTGCGTCCATTGCTCCACAGCGCGGGCGGATTGCTGCACCGGCTGCTGATGCATGCTGCGCCGGGCCATGGTGTTCGTGATCGGCAATGTGTGCAGGCATTGTTGACGTCACGTATATCTGGTGGTAACGGCCACTACAGTAGCAGAGCAACGGAAAAGATTGTCGGCCTTTTGGCTGGCAACAAGCCGTAAAGGAGTGCACATGGATGACTATTTGAAGGAAGCTCTCGAGATCGTCAAAGCGCAGGCCAGCGTCCGCACCATGACCGAGGAGGAGATCACCTCCATGGTCCGCAAGCTCTCTCGTGGCATTCGCGAGATTGATGCGGGCGGCGCACCGCAGGTGGAAGAAGAGGAGATCGCGTGCGATCCGGCCAAGAGCGTGCGCGAAAAATCCATTACCTGTTGCGAATGCGGCAAGTCGTTCAAGATCATCACTAAGAAGCACCTTGCCAGCCACGGCCTTGACCCCAACCAGTACCGCGAGAAGCACGGGTTCAAGAAGGGCATGCCCCTGGTGTGCAAGTCCCTGCAGCGCGACCGCCGCAAGAAGATGAAGGACATGCAGCTGTGGACCAAGCGGGGCAAGGGCAAGGCCAAGGCCAAGCCCGCGAAGTAACGGGGCGGGCATGAGTGTGTTTTCCCGCATGGCCCGCCGCCGGGCCTGGGCGGCGATAGTCCTGGCATTCCTGCTGCTGCAGGTCGGCCCGGCGCCGGTCCAGGCCGCGGACCAGCGTGATGCGGAACTCCGGCGCTCCGGGCTTGTGGAGCCCACGAGCCTGGAGCCGGGAATCCGCCTGGACATGCGCTACGCCACGACGAACAACTTCACCGGCGTCCAGGTCTATCCCTCGGCCCGCTGCTACCTGCGCGCGGACATCGCCAAGCGGGTGGTGGCCGCGCATCGGGCCCTGACCAAGCAGGGCCTGGGGCTCAAGCTGTATGACTGCTACCGGCCCTTCTCGGTGCAGGAGGCGTTCTGGAAGATCATGCCCGACGAGCGCTACGTGATGCAGCCAAAGCGCGAGGACGGGCGCATGGTCAAGAGCTCCAAGCACAACCGGGGCGCGGCCGTTGACGTAACCCTGGTGGACAAGAACGGGGCGGAGCTGCCCATGCCCACGGCCTTTGACGACTTCACGGAGAAGGCCCACCGGGACAGCACGGCGGCCAGCCCCGAGGCCCGCCGCAACAGCGCCGCGCTGGAGCGGGCCATGGTGGCCCAGGGCTTCGCAACCATCCCCACGGAGTGGTGGCATTTCGACGGGCCCGGCTGGCAGGGCTTTGAGCCGCTGGACCTGCCCCTGCCAGACAAGTAAGGCTTTTCAGCCATATCGGCACAATGAAGAAGGCCGCCCCCTCGCGGGGGCGGCCTTTGCTCGTCTCTGGCGGTGCCGGTCAGCCGCGCTAGCGGATGAACAGCATCTCCTGGTAGCTGGGCAGGGCCCAGAGGTCGTCGGCGACCACGGACTCCAGGGCATCGGCGAAGGCGCGGACCTCGCCCATGCAGGGCAGGACCTTCTCGCACAGGTGCTTGGCCTCGGCGTGGGTGCTCTTGGCCTCGTGGTCCAGGAGCTTCTCCAGCTTGGCCACGGCGGCCTGCATGCCGCGCAGCTTGGCGGTGACATCCTCAAGCGCGCCCATCTTGTAGTCGTGGCCGATGGCCTTGAGGCTGGCGCAGGCCGAGGCGAGCTCGCTCTGGTAGCGCATGGCAGCGGGGAAGATGATGGTGGTGGCCATGCGGACCACAAGGTTGGCCTCGGTCTTCAGGGTCTTGCAGTACTGCTCGAGGTAGATCTCCTCGCGGCTGTGCAGCTCGGCCTCGGTGAGCACACCGTACTTGGTGAACAGCTCGATGACCGGCTTGGTGGTGAGCACGGGCAGGGCCTCGGGGGTGGTCTTCAGGTTGGGCAGGCCGCGCTTGGCCGCCTCCTTGTGCCAGGCCTCGGAGTAGCCGTCGCCGTTGAAGATGATGGCGTCGTGTTCCTTCACGATCTTCTGCAGCAGGGTCTGCACGGCGGCGTTCAGCTTCTTGGGGTCGCCCTTGGTGGCCTTCTCCAGCTCCGTGGCGATGTAGTCCAGGGACTCGCACATGATGGTGTTCAGGGCCACCAGGGAACCGGCGATGGACTGGGAGGAGCCCACGGCGCGGAACTCGAAGCGGTTGCCGGTAAAGGCGAAGGGGCTGGTGCGGTTGCGGTCGCCCGGATCCATTGGCAGCGGAGGCAGGGTGTCCACGCCGATGTTCATGACGCCCTTGCTCTTGGAGCCCTTGAGCTTGCCCTTCTTGATCTGCTCGAACACGTCGGCCAGCTGGGCGCCGAGGTACATGGACATGATGGCCGGGGGGGCCTCGTTGGCGCCCAGGCGGTGGTCGTTGGAGGCGGTGGCCACAGTGGCGCGCAGCATGGCGCCGTACTTGTGCAGGCCGCGGATGGCGGCGGCGCAGAAGACCAGGAACTGGGCGTTGTCGTGCGGGTTGTCGCCCGGGTCGAACAGGCTGCCCAGCTCGGCGTTGCCGATGGAGTAGTTCAGGTGCTTGCCCGAGCCGTTGATGCCCGCAAACGGCTTTTCGTGCAGCAGACAGACCATGCCGTAGCGCTTGGCCACGCTGCGCAGGGTGGTCATGACCATCTGGTTGTGGTCCGTGGCCAGGTTGCCCACCTCATAGATGGGCGCGATTTCGAACTGGCTGGGGGCCACCTCGTTGTGGCGCGTCTTGACGGGCACGCCCAGTTTGAACAGCTCGCGCTCAACCTCCATCATGAAGGAGAGCACGCGGCGGGGCACCACGCCGAAGTACTGGTCCTCGAACTCCTGGCCCTTGGGCGGCTTGGCGCCGAAGAGGCTGCGGCCGGCGATGAGCAGGTCGGGGCGGGAGAACACGAAGTTGCGGTCGATGAGGAAGTACTCCTGCTCAGGACCGGCGAAGGAGGTGACGGGCAGCTTGGTGTCCACGCCGAAGAGCTTGAGCACGCGCTTGGCATGGACGTTGAGCACCTGGTTGGAGCGCAGGAGCGGGGTCTTCTTGTCCAGGGCCTCGCCGGACCAGGACACGAAGGCGGTGGGGATGCACAGGAAGGTGCCGTTGGGGTTCTCCAGGATGTAGGCCGGGCTGGTCACGTCCCAGGCGGTGTAGCCGCGGGCTTCGAACGTGGAGCGCAGGCCGCCGGAGGGGAAGCTGGAGGCGGCGGGGGCGCCGTGGCTCGGGATCTTGCCGGGGAGCGCAGCGATGGGGCGGCGCTGGCCGTCGGGCACGAGGAAGGCGTCGTGCGTCTCGGCGGTCATGCCGGTGAGCGGGTAGAACACGTGGGTGAAGTGGGTGGCGCCTTTCTCAATGGCCCAGTCCTTCATGGTGTTGGCCACCACATCGGCGATGCTGGCGTCCAGCTTCTCGCCCAGGTCGATGGTCTTCTTGAGGGACTTGTAGACAGGCTTGGGCAGCCGGTCCTTCATGACCTTTTCGCTGAAGACGTTGGAGCCGAAAATGTCCGTGGGCTTGGTGTCGTGGTAGTTGAGGGGGGCGTGCGCCGGTTTGAAGTTGATGATGGCCGAGATGGCGTTGAGCCGTGCCTGGATTCCGCTCATGGTGGCTGTCTCCTGTCTTCAGAAAGTTGGAGCGTTTTGGCAATTCTGTGAGAAAATTGCGCCAATTCCTCTGTCTTGGCCACATTCCGGGTCGGAACATAGCCCATAATCCTTCCGCAATCAAGCCGACAGCGCGAGGAGAGGGGGTCGGGAACATCGCGCTCGGCCTGTGGCTCGGTCGAGTCGTCATAATCAAGAAACGGGCCAAGTCAATTAGTTATGAAATAATAGCATGTTGCACAATGATGATGCGAGCCTCGACATGCTGTGCTTACAAAATTGGAGATTCTCAAGGTGTTGATTGTGTAGAATTTGCAATATTGTCACACTTGGCGGCGGGCAGGCCAAAAAAAGCCCGGCCATTGCTGGCCGGGCTAGATTCGCCGGGTTGGGCAGGAACTAGAACTTGTAGCCCACGGAGAAGCCCGCCATGTAGGCGCGGCTGTCCTTGTACTCAGCCGCGCCTGCCGAGGAGCCAGTGACCCTGTCGATGCTGCGGTGGTTGTTCATGAGGTACATGAGCGAGAAGTCGTAGGTGAAGCGGTCATCCTTGATGCCGAAGCCCACGCTGTAGATCTTGCGGTCGCTGGAGGGCAGCATGTAGTCCTCGTAGCCCTTGCGGATGGGGTCTTGGTCCCACACAAAGCCTGCGCGCAGGGCCAGCCAGTCCAGGGCTTGGTATTCGCCGCCGAGCTGCACGCGCCACACGTTGCGCCAGTTCTTCTCGCTGATGCTTTCGCCCGGGACACCTGTGCCAGGCATGCGCTCGAAGTCGTACACGAGTTTCTCGTAGTCCTGCCACTGGGTGAAGATGAGGTCGGCCTCAAGCTTCCATTTGCTGGTGGGCTTGTAGGCCACGCCCAGGGTGTAGGAGGCGGGCAGGGTCAGGCTCATCTGCAGGTCGCCATCGATGAAGCCCGCACCTTGATTGGCATACTTGGCCTTGCCGTTGTCCGTGTGCTTCTGGCTGGAATGGTAGGTGAAGCCAGCGCTCCACTCGTCATTGAATTTGTAGTGCAGGGCACCGTGCCAACCGAAGCCAATGCCATCGACGTTCATGCGCAGGTCCCGGGTGGTGGTGACCCAGCGACGGAGATCCGCCTGGCTGTAGAGGAGCTCGATGCCCGCGGCGGCCGAGAGGTTGTCCGTGACCTTGTAGGCGAAATTCGGGGACACGGAGATGGTCATGAGGTCAGCCTTGTAGATGTTGGCGCGGCCACCCCAGTCGCTGACGTATTCGGTTCCCACGCCGAAGCGGGAGAACATGCCCAGGCCGAACCAGGCCCGGTCGTTCAGCTGGTGGGTGAGGTAGGCATGGGGCGGAACGTAGTAGTTGGTCTTGGTCAGCGTGTTGGCCTGGTCCCGGTGCCTCACCTCGCCCTTGGGCACGATGACCGTGGCGCCGATCATGCTCTGGGTGCCGGGCAGTTGGGTGATGCCCGCGGGGTTGTAGGCCACGGCCGAGGCGTCGTCGGCCAGGGCGATGATGGCGCCGCCCATGGCGTTGGCCCGGGCGCCGTATTCGTACAGGGCGAAGCCGCCCGCATGGGACTGGGTGGGCAGGGAGAGGATGAGGACGAAGGCGAGCAGGTAGGGGGTCAGACGTAGCTTGCTGCGTTTGGCGAACATGAATCTTCCTCTCATGGAATTAATTCGAAGGGTTAATTGGCTGCATTTGTATGATTATTCAGCAAAGTTGGAGTCAATTACCAGCTTGCTCCGGTTTTGTAAACGCCAGATGGCGTGTTGACGACAAAAAAGAAGGGCGCATTGCTGCGCCCTTCTTAGGGAAACCGGACACCCGGGTTCGGACCGCTACCGCTGCTTCCTTTCGGACCTGACGGGGTTCACGGCGAACCCGCCGTCCGGCTTCCCCGGATGTGATGTGAAAATGAGAAGAAAAGTGGCGGAGAGGAGAGGATTTGAACCTCCGGTACCCTTTCGGGTACACACACTTTCCAGGCGTGCTCCTTAGGCCGGTCTCGGACACCTCTCCGCGAGGAAGTTGCAATTAATCTGAAACGGGCCGGGTGGCAAGCGAAAAAACGCCGACCGGCGCAAAAACTCCCTACTGTCCCGGCAGCTCCAGGCTTCCGCGCAGTTCGTCCATGCTGGAGACCCGCGCCTTGAGCATGACCCTGGGCAGGTCATCGATGATACGGAAGCACTGGTCCGGCCTGAGGAAATTGGCCGTGCCCACCTGCACCGCCGTGGCGCCCACGGTGATGAACTCCAGGGCGTCCTCGGCGCTGACGATGCCGCCGATGCCCAGCACCGGGATTGTCACCGCCCGGCTGGCCTGGAACACGCAGCGCAGGGCCACGGGCTTGATGGCCGGGCCGGAAAGACCACCCACCACGTTGGCTAGGCGCGGTTTGCGCGTGGTGATGTCCACGGCCATGCCCAAGAGCGTGTTGATGAGCGACACGGCGTCGGCCCCGCCGGACTCGGCGGCCCTGGCGCATACGGCGATGTCCGTGACGTTGGGCGAGAGTTTCACCATCACAGGCTTGCCCCCGGCGCGCTTCTTTACCGCCTCGGTGACCCGCGAAATCTGCTTCGGGTCCTGGCCGAAGGCGGAGCCGCCCTGGCTGACATTGGGGCAGGAGACATTGACCTCCAGGGCCGCCACGCCTTCCTCGCCGGCCAGCACCCCGGCCAGCTCGCCGAACTCCTCTACGGAGCACGCATAGAGGTTGGCGATGATGGCCGTCTCGCGCCAGGGCAAGAGCGGCAGCTTGTCCTTCACAAAGGCTTCCACGCCGGGGTTCTGGATGCCGATGGCGTTCAACATGCCACAAGGCGTCTCCACGATGCGGGGCATGGCGTTGCCCTCGCGTGGCTTCAGCGACAGGCCTTTCACAACAATGCCGCCCAGGCGGCGCAGGTCGCCGAAATTCGTGAATTCCAGCCCAAAGCCAAAGGTGCCCGAGGCCGTGATGATGGGATTCTTCAGCACCAGCCCGGCGAATTCCACGCGCAGATCCATTCCGGGCCTCCCTTAGAGCTGCACGGCGTCGGCCTGGAAGACCGGGCCGCGCGCGCAGACCTGAACGTGTTTGCCTTCGGCGTTCTTGCACACGCAGCCCAGGCAGGCGCCCACGCCGCAGGCCATGCTCTTCTCCAGGGAGAGCTCGGCCTTTTGGCCCGTGGCCAGGGCGTGCTGCTGGATGGTGCGCAGGAAAGGCGTGGGGCCGCAGGCCAGGACGATGCCGCCCTGGGTCTCGTCCATTACGGCCCCCAGTCGCTCGATGATGGCGGGCAGGTCGTCGGGCGTGTTCTCCTGCATGGCCTCGGCCCGGACCTTCTCGGCCATTTCCATGTACGGGTAGCGGTCGATGGGCATGCGGTGGGCAAAGAACAGGCGCAGGAATTCCGGGGTGGGGTGGCTCTCGATGTAGCCCCGGAAGGGCGCCAGGCCCATGCCGCCCGCCAGGAGCAGGGTGGGGGTCTCCGCCGGGGCGGAAAAGCCGTTGCCCAGGGGGCCCCACACGGCCACCTCGTCGCCCACGGCCAGGCGGGCCAGCCGCGCCGTGCCCCGGCCCACCACCTGGAAGAACACGGTGAGGCTCTGCTCGTCGGCCCTGCTGATGGAGAAGGGCCGGCCCCAGGGCAGCTCCAGGCCCCATTCCAGGGGCCGGACCATGACGAACTGTCCGGGCTTGTAGCCCTGCCAGCCGGGGTTTTCCAGGGTGAGCTCCACAAAGTCGCTCGGGCCGTCCCACGCGCCCAGGTAGCGCAGGGAGAGCACCTTGACTTCACGGCAATTTCTGACCACCATGTACCTTCCTTATATTGCGCCGGAGCTTTTGCGCCGCCGCGTCACTTCAGCCTTCCAAGGACCATCGTGCAGACGAACCAACACCGCCCGGAGATCATGGCCCCCGCCGGGGACCGCGCCAGCTTCCTGGCCGCCGTGGCCGCCGGGGCCGACGCCATCTACCTGGGCCTCAAGCACTTCTCCGCCCGCATGCAGGCCAAGAACTTCGGCCTGGGCGAGCTTGCCGCCCTCACGGACTATGCCCACCAGCGCGGCGTGCGCGTATACGTGGCCATGAACGTGCTGCTCAAGCCCGGCGACGCCCGCGCCGCGGGCGGGCTCATCCAGCGCCTGGCCAGCATGGTCCGGCCCGATGCGCTCATCGTGCAGGACCTGGGCCTCATCCCCATGGCCCGGCAGGCCGGGTACGAGGGCGAGATCCACATCTCCACCCTGGCCAACGCCACGCACCCGGCGGCCTTCGCCGTGGCCAAGGAACTCGGCGCCAGCCGCGTGGTGCTCCCGCGCGAGCTCAACCTCGACGAGGTGAAGCTCATGGCCGAGGCCTGCCCCCAGGGGCTGGGCCTGGAGTTGTTCGTCCACGGCGCGCTGTGCCACTGCGTGTCCGGCCGGTGCTGGTGGAGCAGCTTTTTCGGCGGCAAGAGCGGCCTGCGCGGGCGGTGCGTCCAGCCCTGCCGCCGCTTGTACAGGCAAGGGGGGGCCAAAGGCAAGCCCGAGCGCCTGTTCTCCTGCCAGGACCTTTCCCTGGATGTGCTGACCAAGCCGTTGTTGGACATTCCCCAGGTCACGGCCTGGAAGATCGAGGGCCGCAAGAAGGGCCCCCACTACGTCTATTACGTGGTCACGGCCTACCGCATGCTGCGCGACCAGCCCGGCGACCCCACCGCGCGCAAGGCGGCCATGAGCCTCCTCGAGCAGGCCCTGGGCCGCCCCGGCACCCATGGGGTGTTCCTGCCGCAGCGGCCCTATCCGCCCGTCAGGCCGGAGCAGGAGACCGCCTCGGGCCTGCTTGTGGGCCAGATCAAGCGCGAGCCCGGCGGGCGCTGCTACGTGGCCACGCGGGCCCCGCTGCTCTCCGGCGACCTGATCCGCCTGGGCTGCGAGGACGACTCCTGGCACCAGACCATTCCCCTGCGCCGCAACGTGCCCAAGGGCGGCAGGCTGGACATCAAGCCCGAGGGCCGGTTCGGTCCCCCGTCCAAGGCCCCGGTCTTCCTCATCGACCGCCGCGAGCCGGAGCTGATGCGGCTCATCGCCTCCATGGAGCGCGACCTGAAGGCCACAGTGGAGCCGCCGGAGAAGGAGGCCTCTGATTTTTCGCCCGCGCCCCTGCCCCCGGCGCCGCGCGGCAAGGTCACGGACATGCAGGTGTTCCGGGCCCACCCCAAGGCCCCGCCCAGGGCCCAGGGCAAGGGCGCGCGCATCGACACGGCGGTGTGGCTGGAGCGCTCGGCCCTGCTGGACGTGCCAAGGCCGCTCACGGGCAAGGTCTGGTGGTGGCTGCCGCCGGTGATCTGGCCCGCCGAGGAGGAGCGCTACGCCCGCCTGCTGGCCGAGGCCCTGGACCGGGGGGCGAAAAACTTCGTGTGCAACGCGCCTTGGCAGGCCGGGCTGTTTCCGGACAAGACCGGGCTTAGGCTGGTCTCCGGGCCCTTCTGCAACCTGGCCAGCGGCCAGACCGCCGCGCAGTACGCGGCGCTGGGCTTTTCCGCCGCCTTCGTGAGCCCCGAGCTCTCCGGCGAGGAACTGCTCTCGCTCCCGGCGCGCTCGCCCATCCCCCTGGGCATCGTGCTGGGCGGGTTCTGGCCGCTTGGCATCACGCGCATCCTGGCCGAGGAGGTGCGCCTGGAGGAGCCCGTCCTGAGCCCGCGCGGCGAGGTGGCCTGGGTGCGCAAGATCGGAGGGAACCATTGGATCTACCCCGGCTGGGAGCTGGACATCCTGGCCCGCAGGCCGGAGCTGGAGCGCGCCGGATACGCCTTCTTCGCCATGCTTCGGGAACCCTGGCCTCGGTTCCTGGAATCCGCCCCGCGCACCAGCGTGTTCAACTGGGACCAGGGGCTCCTCTAGCCGCCAACGGAGGTCGCATGAAGCCGCTGGTTGGAATCAGCCGCTGCCTGCTGGGCGAGAACGTGCGCTACGATGGCGGCCACAAGCTGGACCGCTTCCTGCGCGATGGCCTGGGCCGCTTCGTGGACTACGCCCCCGTATGCCCGGAGGCGGAATGCGGCCTGGGAATTCCCCGCGAGGCCATGCGCCTGGTGGGCGACCCGGCCAGCCCCCGGCTGGTCACCATCAAGACCGGCGTGGATCTCACCGGGCGCATGCGGGCCTTTTCCGCCGCCAGGGTGGAGGAGCTGGCCGCGCTGCCCCTGTGCGGCTTCGTGTTCAAGTCCGGCTCCCCCTCCAGCGGCATGGAGCGGGTGAAGGTGTACCCGCCGGAGGGAGGCACTCCCGTGCTCAAGGGCGTGGGCCTGTTCACGGCGGAGTTCCTGCGGCGCTTCCCCGGCCTGCCGGTTGAGGAGGAGGGCCGCCTCAACGACCCCGGCCTGCGCGAGAACTTCATCGAACGGCTCTTCGTCATGCACCGCTGGCGCGAGTTGGAGGCGCAGGGACTCACTCCGGGCCGCCTGGTGGACTTCCACACCCGGCACAAGCTGCTGGTCATGGCCCACAGCCCCAGGCACTACACCGCTCTGGGGCGCCTGGTGGCCCAGGCCAGGGGACGGGACATGGCCGTGCTGGCGGGCGAGTACCTGGCCCTGCTCATGGAGGGCCTGCGCCTGGCCGCCACGGTGAAGAAGAACGTCAACGCGCTCTCCCACGTCATGGGCTACTTCAAGCGCCAGCTTACGTCCGACGAGAAGGCCGAGCTGCTGGAAGTGTTGGATGCCTACGCCCGGGAGCTGTTGCCGCTCATAGTTCCCGTGACTTTGCTCAACCATTACGTGAGGAAATTCGGGCAGGAGTATCTGGCCGGGCAGTGGTACCTGCGGCCCCACCCGGCCGAGCTCAAGCTGCGCAACCACGCTTAAGCCTAGCCGCGCCAAAGGAGGCCGCCATGCCCAGCCAGGTCCGCCAGATTCCCGTGTCCGAAGCCCGGGCCTTCCTCGACTCCACCCGGCTTGGCGCGCGCACGCTCCTGGATGTGCGCCAGGACTTCGAGTACGCCGAGGGCCACCTGCCCGGCGCCACGCACATCCCCCTGCCGGAGCTGCAGGACAGGCTGGGCGAGCTGGACCCGGGCAAGCCGGTGCTGACCTACTGCCGCTCGGGCAAGCGCAGCCTGGCCGGGGCCAACCTGCTGGCCGGGTCCGGGTTCGCCGATGTTTCGAGCATGGACGGCGGCATCACCGCCTGGGACGGCGCGCAGGCCACGGGACCGCGCGACCTGGGCCTGGAGAGCCTGCTCTCCGCCGCCACGCCCCTGGAAGCGCTGGCCCGGGCCTGGGGCATGGAGCTGGCCCTGGAAGGCTTCTACCGCGAGCTGGCCGGACGCTCGGCGGGCGAGATGCGCTCCGTGTTCGAGCGCCTGGCCGCCTTCGAGGTGCGCCACAGGCAGGTCATCCTGAACAGCGCACGCAGGCAGCCGGGGTATTCCGACGACGCGGCCTTCGAGGCCCTGGCGCGCGCCGGGGCGGCCCCCGGCACCCTGGAGGGCGGCGTGGGGGCGGAGGAGTACCTGGGCCAGCTCTCCGACCCCTCGGACCTGGGCGAGGCCCTGGAACTGGCCATGGCCATAGAGGCCCAGGCCCTGGACCTGTACACCCGCCGCGCGCGCCACGCCACAACCGCCGGGGACGCGGATCTGCGCGACACCTTCCTGCTGCTGGCCAGCGAGGAGAAGGCCCACCTTCAGGTGCTTGGGCACTTCGTCAGCGGGCGGGGGAAGTTCTAGCCCCGGCGCTTCTGCATCAGGTTTCCGGCCAGGATGAGCCCCAGCCCCGCGAAGGTGGTGGCGTGGATGGTCTCGCCCAGGATGAGGTGGATGAGCAGGAGCGACAGGAAGGGCGAGAGGAAGATCAGGTTGCCGATGCGCGCCGTGCTGCTGGTGAGACGCATGGCCGAGAGCCAGAGCACGAAGCTGACCCCCATCTCGAACACGCCCACGTAGGCCGCGGCCAGCAGTCCGTTTGCGGAAAGGGGCGGCAGCTCCGAGAACAGGAGCGTGGCCCCCAGGATCAGCGGCAGTGCGGCGCAGAAGTTGAGGAACAGCGCCAGCACCGGGTCCGTGGCGTTCTTCGTGTTGCCGATCCAGTACAGGGCCCAGACGAGCGTACTCACCAGCGCCAGGGCCACTCCCAGCGGGCTGCCGAAGTCAAGCCGTCCCAGCGCCGAGAGGTCGCCCTGGGTGGAGAGCAGCACCACGCCCAGGTAGCTTATGCAGATGGCGCCGAGGTCGCGCCGGGTGAGCTTTTGGCCCAAGAGCGGCACGGACAGGAGCGAGAGCGTGATGGCCCAGGTGTAGTTGAGCGGCTGGGCCACCTGCGCGGGCAGCAGGGCATAGGCCTTGAACAGGATCAGGTAGTACAGGAAGGGGTTCACGGCTCCCAGGGCGGCATTGCGCCACAGGTCCGCCTGCGACAGCGTGCGCAGCAGCCCAAGCTTGCCCTGCCAGGCCAGAATGGCCCCAAGCGTAAGCACGGACACGCAGTCGGCCACGAGCAGCAGCTGCAGGTGGTCCAGGTGCCGGAGCGCGATCTTGAAGGCCGAGGCCACGGTGCTCCAGATGAGCACCGTGCCCAGGCCGTGGAGCAGGGCGCGCCGGTCGTCTGGCGTCCGCGCCGGGGCGTCCACCTAGATGACCACGTGCCTGCGGATGTGCTCCACGGCCTCCTCGCAGGAGTCCGTGACCAGGAACAGGTCCAGGTCCTTGGGGTTGCAGTAGCCGTCGGCCACAAGGCGGGCCTTGAACCAGTCGATGAGTCCGGCCCAGAACTCCGTGCCCAGGAGCACGATGGGGAACTTCTTGATGCGCCGGGTCTGGATGAGCACCAGGGCCTCGGAGAGCTCGTCCAGGGTGCCGAAGCCGCCGGGCAGGGCGATGTAGGCCATGGCGTACTTGATGAACATGAGCTTGCGCACGAAGAAGTAGCGGAAGTCGCAGCGCGTGGTCAAAAACTGGTTGTTCTTCTGCTCCAGGGGCAGGTGGATGTGCAGGCCCACGGACTGGCCCCCGGCCTCGAAGGCGCCCTTGTTCCCGGCCTCCATGAGGCCCGGGCCGCCGCCGGTGATCACCGTGAACCCGCCGTCCACCAGCAGGCGCGAGAGCTCCTCGGTCTTCTTGTACCAGGGCTCCTCGGGCTTGACGCGGGCGGAGCCGAACACGGACACCGCCGGGCCGATGTCGTTCAGGGTCTCGAAGCCGTCCACGATCTCGGAGAGGATCTTGAACAGGCGCCAGGACTCCTGCATGGAGAGGTCGTCGATGAGATACTGTTTGGAAGCGGGCATGGGCACCTCTGGTTGGGAAAAGTGGTTGCGGGCCCCCCGGATTCAAGGATAGGTAGGATTCCTTGCCGCAAGGCGCGCGTAAGCGCCTTTGTACACAGAAACTGCCGCGACTGGAAGCGCCAACCCAGGGGGCGGGCGCGCCGGATCGCCGGAACACAGCAACGCCGAGAGCGAGGGAACGATGAAGATCAGCTTTTTGGGCGCGGCCCAGGCCGTCACCGGATCCTGCTACATCCTGGAGACCGCCGGAGTGCGCTTCGCCGTGGATTGCGGCATGCACCAGGGCAACGCGGAAATCGAGAAGCGCAACCTGCACATGGACAACTACCAGCCGGACAAGCTGGACTTCGTGCTGGTCACCCACGCCCACATCGACCACATCGGGCTTCTGCCCCGGCTGGTGGGCACCGGCTTCAAGGGCAGGATCTTCGCCACCCCGCCCACGCGGGATTTGATGCAGATCCTGCTTCTGGACAGCGCCCACATCCAGGAGATGGACGCAGAGCAGCGCCAGCGCAGGGGCCTGAGGCGGGGCAAGGTGCAGCCCGCCACCCCGCCGCAGTCCTCCGGCGAGCGCCGCGGCAAGGCCCAGCCCCAGACGACCTTCCCCCTGGTGGAGCGCCGCGCGGCCATGATGGAGCAGCCCCTGTACACCACGGCCGACGCCCAGGCCACCTTCCCGCTCATCCAGACAGTGGGCTACGACACGCCCTTCGAGCCCGCCCCGGGCATCCGCGTCACCTACCGCGACGCCGGGCACATCCTGGGCTCGGCCTTTCTGGAGATCACCTACCAGGAGAACGGCCAGCCCACGCGGCTGATCTTCTCCGGCGACCTGGGACGACCCAACCAGCTCATCGTGCGCGACCCGAGCAAGGGCGGCACGGCGGACTACGTGTTCCTGGAGTCCACCTACGGCGACCGCAACCACAAGAGCACGGAGACCAGCCGTGAGGAGTTGGCCGAGGCCATCGCCTACAGCTACAAGAACCGCGAGAAGGTCATCATCCCGGCCTTCGCCGTGGAGCGCACCCAGCAGATCCTGTACACGCTGTTCCTGCTTTCCGAGGAGGGCAAGCTGCCCAAAGACATGCCCGTGTACCTGGACAGCCCCCTGGCCATCCAGGCCACGGAGATCTTCCGCAAGCACCAGGAGTACTTCGACGAGGACGCCCAGGCCCTGTTCAAGGCTGGCAAGAACCCCCTGTCGCTGCCCAACCTGCGCTTCAGCCAAAGCACCGAGGAATCCCGCGCCCTGAACGCCATGACCGGCCCGGCCATCATCATCTCGGCCAGCGGCATGGCCAACGCGGGTCGCATCCGCCACCACCTGCGCCACAACCTCTGGCGCAAGGGGGCCTCCATCGTGTTCTGCGGCTACCAGGGCGTGGGCACGCCCGGCCGCAAGATCGTGGACGGGGCCAAGCACATCACCATCTTCGGCGAGGAGATCGCCATCGCCGCCAGGATCTTCACCATCGGCGGGTTCTCGGCCCACGCCGGGCAGGAGGAGATCCTCACCTGGCTGAAGAGCTTCGACAGCAACCAGACCCAGGTCATCCTCATCCACGGCGAGGAGCGCGCCCTGACCACCCTCTCCGGGCTCATCCACGACCAGCTGGGGCTGGAGGTGCACGTGCCCAGCTACCTGGAGGACCTGACCCTCAAGCCCGGCAAGGCCATGGTGCCCGTGGTGGACGCGGCCAAGGCCGCCCCGAGCATCGACTGGGACTACCTCCTGGCTGACTCCAAGACCCTGTTCGCCGAGTATCAAAAGCGTCTGGAGCGCGCCAAGGACAAGCCCTGGGTGGCCCAGACCGAGATCCGCGACCGCTTCCTGGACCTGAACCGCCGCATGGTGGAGCTCATCTCCGAGATGTAGGGGGGCGAAGGGTTGCGCGTCATAGCAGGGGAATACAAGGGCCGGGAGATCCGCACCGTGGAGGGGCCGGGCTACCGTCCGGCCACGGCCAAGGTGCGCCAGGCCCTGTTCTCCATGCTGGAGGCGCGCGGGGTCCACTGGCCCGAGACCCGGGTGCTGGACCTTTTCGCGGGCAGCGGCAGCCTGGCCATAGAGGCCCTGAGCCGGGGCGCGCGCGAGGCCTGCCTGGTGGAGAAGAACCCCCGCGCCGTGGCCTGCATCAAGCAGACCCTGGCCGACCTGCGCGTGCCGGCCCAGCGTGCGCGGGTGCTGGGCGCCGATCTGTTCCAGGCCTTGAACAAGACGCCGGAAGCGGCGTATGATCTGATCTTCATCGACCCGCCCTATGGCCACGACCTGCTGCCCCCGGCCCTGGAAAAGGCCCTGGCGCGAGGCTGGGTGGCCCCGGAGGCCTTTGTTGTGGCCGAGGTGGAGGCCAGGGCGGCCGTGGGGGAGGCCCCCCCGCAACTCATCCCGCAGGCCGAGAGGCTCTACGGGCAGACGAGGATACTGCTGTGGTTGAACTCGACCCAAGACTCGCCGTCTACCCCGGAACCTTCGATCCCCTGACCTACGGCCACATGAGCCTCATCAAGCGCGGGCTCAAGATCTTCGACACCGTGGTGCTGGCCGTGGCCCAGAGCACGCCCAAGAAGACCTGCTTCAGCCTGCAGGAGCGCGTGGACATGGCCAGCGAGTCCTTCGCCGGGCAGCCGCGCATCGTGGTGGAGCCCTTCGACGGGCTGCTCATCGACTACGCCGTCAAGCGCGGTGCCGGGGCCATCCTGCGCGGCCTGCGCGCGGTGTCCGACTTCGAGTACGAGTTCCAGATGGCGCTGATGAACCGCCGCCTCTCGCGCGAGGTGCAGACCGTGTTCCTCATGACCGACTACAAGTGGATGTACCTGAGCTCCACCATCGTGAAGGAGGTGGCCCTGCGCGGCGGAAACGTGCGCGGGCTGGTGCCCGAGGCCGTTCTCCAGCGCCTGGCCGAGAAATACGGGGAGACGGGCGGGGGCTGCTAGGACCGGCCATGGCACAGCTGCGCGCCGTCTGCATCCTGGGGCCCACGGGCTCCGGCAAGACCGAGGCCGCCCTGGCCCTGGCCCGGGCCTTGCCCGTGGTGGTGGTCAACTACGACTCGCGCCAGGTCTACGCCGACTTTCCCATCGTCACCGCCCAGCCCGAGGCCCACGAGCAGGCCGTGTGCCCGCACCGGCTCTACGGCTTTGTGCCCACGGCCCAGCCCATGACCGCCGCGCGCTTCGCCGAGTTGGCCAGGGAGGAGATCGCCGCCGCCCTGGAGCAGGGCCGCGTGCCCGTGCTGGTGGGCGGCACGGGGCTGTACGTGCGCGCCCTGGAGCGCGGCCTGGCGGACATCCCGCCCATAGCGCCGGAGGTGCGCGCCTGGGTGCTGGAGCGCATGGGCCGGGAGGGCTCCGCAGCCCTGCACGCGGACCTGGCCAAGGGCGACCCGGCCACCGCGGCGCGCCTGCACCCCAACGACACCCAGCGCATCGCCCGGGCCCTGGAGGTGCTCTTGGGCACCGGCAGGCCGCTCTCGGCCTGGTTCGAGGAGCAGCGGCAGGGCGACCAGGGCGTGGAGCTGTGCAAGATCGGAATCTCGACCACCTTGAGGGAGCTGGAGCCCAGGCTGAAGAAGCGCATCGGCGCCATGCTGGAGCGCGGGGCCCTGGACGAGGTGCGCAGGGCCTGGGAGGGCTGCCCGGACCGAGAGGCGCCGGGATACAGCGGCATCGGCTGCAAGGAGCTTCTGGCGCACATCCTGGGCGAGGCCACCCTGGAGGATGCCTGCGACCTTTGGTACCGCAACACGCGCGCCTACGCCAAGCGCCAGCTCACCTGGTTCGCCAAGGAGCCGGAGGTGCGCTGGCTGCGCGTGGAGGGCCTGGGCCGCCTGCCGGAGCTGGTGCGCTCCTGGCTGGGTTAGCACGGCCTGGCGATCGCCTCAGGCCGTTGCCCCCCTATCATCTCTCGAATGTGGCCTGATAGATGGCCCGCAGGTCCTCGGCATCCATGGCCACCGGGGTGTTCGCGAAGCCGCGCGTGTGCGTGAGCCCCAGCGCCGCCTCGGTGAACGCGTCCACCTGCCCGGGCTCGAATCCGAACTCCTCCGGGGTCAGGTCCGCCAGGCCCACGGCCTCCAGGAGCGCGTCCAGGGCCTCCAGGAAGGGGTGGACCTCCGGCTCCCGCTCAAGGCCGAAGCCCATGGCCACGGCCAGGTTCAGCAGCCGCTCGCTGGTCTCCTCGTCGTCTTCCGAAAGCTCGATGAGCCGGGCGAAGTAGGGCCGGGAGAGCAGCACCAGCCCGCCGCCGTGGGGCGAGTCCGGGTTGGAGCCGCTGAAGGAGTACTCAAGCGAGTGCTGGGAGATGGGCGAGGAGATGGTCAGGCACATGCCCGCCGCCGTGCTGGCCCAGGCCATGGCCATGCGCGCGTTCAGGTCGTCCCCGTCCTCCACCGCCGTGGGCAGGAAGCGCGTGATGAGGCTTACGGCCTCCAGGCAGAGCATGTCCGTCATGGGCTGGCGGGCCTTGGATAGGAAGCATTCCACAGCGTGGAAGAAGGCGTCCATGCCCGTGAGCGCCGTGAGCCGGGCCGGGCAGGAGGAGCTGAGCTGCGGGTCCACCATGGCCAGGGCCGGGGCGAAGCCGGGATGCACGAAGCCGCGCTTGCCCTCGGGCCCGCAGAGCACGGCCACGCGGTTGGTCTCCGTGCCCGTGCCCGCCGTGGTGGGGATGGCCACCAGGGGCAGGGCCTTGGCCCCCTCCCAGGCGCCCGACTGCATGCTCGCCCAGAACGGCCCCTCGTTGGCCGCGGCCAGGGCCACGCACTTGGTCGTGTCGATGACGCTGCCGCCGCCCAGGCCCACCAGGAACTCCACGCCCATGTCGCGGGCCTTGGCCGCAGCCGCGTCCACGTCCTCGGCGCGGGGGTTGGCGCGCACGGAGTCGAACACCGTGCAGGCGACGCCCCGGGCCGAGAGCAGGCCCAGCACGCGGTCCAGGTAGCCCTGGCGGATGACGTTGCCGCTCTGGCCCACCAGGATCATGGCCTTCTTGCCGGGGGGGACGAGCTGGCTGGTCTCCAGTTCGTCCAGGCGGCCAAGGCCGAAGGACAGGGCGGTGGGCATGTGGAAGGTGAACGAGAGCATGGACGGCTCCTATTTCTCGGTGCTCTGCCGGACGGCGTCCTCAAGCTGCTCGGGCGTGAACAGGTCGCGCAGCACCAGCGGGCTTTCCGGCATGGATTTCGGGAAGATGGCCAGAAGCGGGATACTCTTGCTGCCCAGCGAATGCAACAGCGCCTCGGCCTCGGGGTTGCGCTCGGTGAGGTCGGCCTTCATCAGCCGCACGCCGTAGCGGGCCTTCAGCATCGTGAGCCGCGCCGGGGTCAGGTTGGTCTGCTCCAGCACCTTGCAGGTGGGGCACCAGTCGGCGGTGAAGTCCACCAGCACGGTGTCCTGGCCCAGGGCCTCGGTGAGCGCCGGGCGGGAGAAGCGCTCCCACGGGGCCTTGGGGCTGGGCTGCAGGGCCCAGAACAGGCCAACGGCCATGAGGCCCACGGCCGTAAGCTTCATGACGCGGGCGCGCGTGGTGTCGAAGCCCGGCCCGGCGTCGCCCCAGATCCAGGCGCACACCGCCGTGAGCAGCAGCAGGACGAGGGCCGGGAGCACCATGGCCTCGGGCAGGATGTTCAGCAGGTAGATGCACGTGCCCATGAGGAACAGGGCCACGGCGCGCTCCACGTGGGCTGTCCAGGGGCCGGGTTTGGGAAAGTGCCGCACCAGACCCGGGAAGGCCACGATGCCCAGGTACGGCGTGGCCATGCCCAGGCCGATGCTCATGAGCACGGTGGTGATGACCGCCGGGGGCTGCAGCAGCGCCCAGCCAAGCACGCCGCCCAGGAAAGGCCCGCTGCACGGCGTGGCCAGGAGGGTGGTGAGCATGCCCGTGAACAGGGACTGCAGCTTGGGGTGCGTGGTCATCTGGTCGAACTTCAGGTCGATGATGGGCAGGCTGAACACGCCCAGGAGCGAGAGGCTCAGGCCGAAGACCAGCAGCGTCAGGGCCAGCACCACCTCCGGCTCCTGGAAGAGCTGGCCCCAGGCCAGGTCCGTGAGCCCGAAGAGCGCCGCCAGGAACAGGAAGTAGAGCATGGCCCCCAGGGCCAGGAACAGGAAGTGCTCGCGGATCTTGCTCCGGCGCGTGGCCTCGCAGGCGCCGCCGCTGCCCGCCATGAGGGCGGAGAGCTTCAGGCTGATCACCGGCAGGGCGCAGGGCATGAAGTTGAGGATGAAGCCCGCCAGCAGGCCAAGGAGCACGGCCTTCAGGAGCCCGCCCACTTCCAGTGAGGGCTGGAGGTAGCGCGGCTTCAGGCCGGACCAGTCCCCCGGGGCGGTGGCCGTGGCTGCGGGCTCTGCTGCCGAGACCGAGGGAGCGGGCAGGGCCTCGCTGGCTGGGGCCTGTGCCGCCGGGGCCTTGGGCGCGGCCTTGAGGGCCTTTGCCAGCACCGGCCACCAGGCCTGCTTGCGGGCATCTGGCCAGGTGGCCTGGGCCTTTTCGGTGTGCGTCAGCTCCAGCCTGGTGGGCAGGCACTTGTCCTTGGTGCACAAGAGCATCTCCACCTGGGCCGTGAGCGCCAGGGGCGGCTTGGCGCCCTCCGGCAGGGGGAAGAGGATGGGCGTGCGGCCCTCGTAGGCGTTGACGGTGGTGCCGGGGTTGACCACGTCGTCCTTGGCCTTGCCCGGAGGGTAGACCGTCTTGAGCGGGCCCGACCCCTTGAGCGAGGCCGTGATGCGCGTGGGCTTGGCCAGGCCCCCGGGGCTCTGGGTATAGGTGTACCAGCCCGCGTCCGGCTCGATCCAGAGCACGGCGGCAAGCCCGCTTTGCCCCTCGTCCGTGGCGTAGCGGAACACCTGCCACTGGGTTGTGAGGGGGTAGTCCTCGTGGCGCTGCTGCGCCATCGCCGAGGAAAACACGTAACATGCTGAAATTATAAGCGCTAGTGTCGTCGCCAGAGTTTTTTTGAGCATTTTTTTGAAAGTCCTGGGAAAAATCGTTTGACAAACGAGGGCCCGACACATAAACACCTCTTCGCAACGCCGACGCGGGGCACTTCGTGGGTCACTAGCTCAATTGGTAGAGCAGCGGACTCTTAATCCGGAGGTTCAAGGTTCGATTCCTTGGTGACCCACCACGAAAGCACAAAAGCCGATTCCAAATGGGATCGGCTTTTTTCGTTTCCCGCTATGGTGGAGGCACCGCTCCGCGTCACCGGGGCACAGGATTGCAGAGCCGCAAGCTGGTTGGAGTGTGGCGCCAGTCCGTTCATTAGCCCGTTCTGCGCAATTCCCGGTACCCTGTCAAGGAAGCCCGCTTCGTGTCACAACCCGGCATGGGTTCACGCCGGGACTTGGCAGACCGCCGCGACAGGGGTATGGTGCCTCACCAAACGTGAAGGCTGCGCCGCCACCCGGCGCGCCCACTTCATTCCACCGCACGAAGGAGAGCCTATGGGCTTCAGCTTTTTTCCCAAGGAAATCCAGTTTTTCGAGCTTTTCGCCAAGCAGAACGAGAAGCTGCGCGAGGCCGTTCTCGTGCTCAACGGCATCTTCCAGGAATTCTCGGACGTTGAGAACAAGTGCAAGTCCATCAACCTCATCGAGGAGGATGGCAACGGGATTTCCCGCAGCATCGCCCAGCAGCTCTCGCAGACCTTCATCACCCCCATCGACCGCGAAGACATCCACGACATCAACATCGCCCAGGAAGACCTCCTGAACCTCATCAAGGCCATCTCCACGCGCATCGGCCTGTACGACTTCCAGTTCATCAAGTTCCCGGCCAAGAAGCTGGTCAAGAACCTCACCGCCATGGTGGAGGAGAACGGCCGCATGCTCGACCGCCTGAGCGAGCGCAAGCCGGTGGAGCAGGGCGCCAGGAGCGTGAAGGCGCTCAAGTACGAGTGCGAGATGCTCCTGCTGGTGGCCCTGGGCGAGGTGTACGACATCAAGCTCACGGGCTTCGAGTCGGTGATGGAGATCGTCAAGTGGACGCACATCTACGACCGCATCGAGCAGGCCGTGAACCGGGCCGAGGGCCTGGCAGACATCATCGAAGGCGTGGTGCTCAAAAATGCTTGAGATCCCGCTGCTGCTCGTGGCCATCGTGGCCGTCGCCCTGTTCTTCGACTACACCAACGGGGCCCACGACAGCGCCAACGCCATCGCCACCATCGTCTCCACCAAGGTGCTCTCGCCCAAGGCGGCGGTGATCATGGCCGCGGTGCTCAACTTCGCGGGCGCCTTCATGGGCGAGAGCGTGGCCAAGACCATCGGCAGCGGCATCGTGAACACGGACATGGTCATGGGCTGCCAGGCCCTGGTGCTGGCGGCGCTGTGCGGGGCCATCTTCTGGAACCTGCTGACCTGGTACCTGGGCCTGCCCTCGTCCTCGTCCCACGCGCTCATCGGCGGGCTCATGGGCGCGGCGGTGGCCTACAGCGGGTTCGATTCCCTCAACTACATGTCCATCTACAAGAAGGTGCTCATCCCGCTCATCCTTTCGCCCATGGGCGGCTTTTTGTGCGGCTACATCCTCATGGTCGTGCTGTCCTGGTCCTTCCACAAGTACAAGCCGCGCAAGGTCAACACCCTCTTCCGCAAGCTCCAGATCGTCTCCTCGGCCTTCATGGCCACCAGCCACGGCCAGAACGACGCCCAGAAGACCATGGGCATCATCACCCTGGCCCTGTTCATCTTCCATGAGATCCCGGCCATCGAGATCCCCTTCTGGGTCAAGATCGTCTGCGCTTTGGCCATGGGCCTGGGCACCGCCACCGGCGGCTGGAAGATCGTCAAGACCATGGGCCACAAGATCTTCAAGCTCGAGCCCATCCACGGCTGCGCGGCGGAGACCGCGGCCGCCCTGGTCATCACCGGGGCCAGCCACTTCGGGGCGCCCATCAGCACCACCCACGTCATCTCCACCTCCGTGCTGGGCGTGGGCGCCTCCAAGCGCCTCTCCGCCGTGCGCTGGGGCGTGGCCGGAAACATGGTCGTGGCCTGGATCATCACCATCCCGGCCTCGGGCCTTGTGGCCGCGCTGACCTTCTATGTCCTCAAGTTCATGGGGCTTGTGAACTAGCGCGTCCGGTGCCTGTCTATGGCTGCCATGGGGCATGTAAATAGATAAAATAATGGCCTTATCTCCTGGCTTGCGCTATGCTGGCGTTCAAGGAGACCAGCCATGTTCCCCATCGATCCCTCCCAGTCCCAGCGCGACACTACCCGGGCCGCCATCCTGGAGCGCTTCCGCCAGGCCGCCCAGGATCCTGCGGGCCATTTCGACTACCCCACCGGCGAGGCCGGGCTGCGGGGCCTGGGCTACGACGAGGCCCTGTGGGCCGGGCTGCCGCCCGAGGTGCTGCGCCGCTACTGCGGCGTGGGCAACCCCTTCCTGCCGGGTACGCCGGGCCCCGCCGACGCCGTGCTGGACATGGGCAGCGGCGCCGGGGTGGACGCGCTCATCGCCGCGCGCCGTGCCAGCGGCGGCAGGGTGGAGGGCGTTGAGCTCTCCCCGGAAATGGTGGCGCGCGCCCGCGAGGCCGCAATCCTTTCCGGTGTGGACAACGTCCGCTTCCAGGAGGGCGACTGCGAGAATCTGCCTTTCCCCGACGCAAGCTTCGACCTGGTGATCTCCAACGGGGTGTTCAACCTCATCCCGGACAAGGCCAGGGCCCTGTCCGAGGCCTTCCGCGTGCTCAAGCCCGGCGGGCGGCTGCACATCGCCGACCAGGTGCGCACCGCGCCCCCGGAACTCCTGAGCCCCATGGGGGGCGGCCAGTCCTGGGCCAGGTGACAGGACGGCGCCGTGCCGGGAAGGTCCTTCCTGGATATGCTCTCCGCCGCCGGGTTCCAGAATCCCGTGCTCCACGTCATGACCGGCTTCAAGAGTTCACCCGTGACCGAGGGGGCCGTGTTCTCCTGCCGCAAGCCGGAGTAGGTCGCCACGCGGGTATCCACTCCACTTTTTTTCTTGCGCATTTTTATCATAAAGATACTCTCTGCTGTAGAAACGGACCGTGATGAGACGGCCCGTTTCCAGACCTGACCGCAGGAGCGCATCCCGCAATGTCCGAACGCAGAGAGAGACTGCTCGTCGTGGACGATGAGCCCTTGAACATCGCGGTGCTGAGGGGCATCCTGGGCAAGGCCGGGTACGAGGTCATGAGCGCCGCGGACGGCAACGAAGCCCTGGACCTTGCCCGCAGCCAGCGCCCGGACCTCGTCCTGCTCGACGTGATGATGCCCGAGGTCTCGGGCTTTGACGCCTGCCGCATGCTCAAGCGCGACGGCGCCACCGCGCACATCCCTGTGATCTTCGTTACCTGCCTGGCCGCGGACAGCCACAAGGTCGAGGGGCTGGACCTGGGCGCGGTGGACTACATCACCAAGCCCTTCCACGCCCAGGAGGTGGTGGCCCGCGTGCGCGCCCACCTGGAGTTCAAGCGCAGGCAGGGCAGCATCATCGACCAGCAGGCGGCACGCCTGGGCCAGATCCAGGCCGCGCAGCTGGCCCTGCTCGTGCGCCCGGACGCCATCCCCGAGGCCCGCTTCGCCGTGCGCTTCCTGCCCGTGCTGGAGGCCGGTGGCGACTTCTACGATGTCATCGACTTCGGCGGCGGCAGCGCGGGCTATTTCCTGGCCGATGTGAGCGGCCACGACCTGGGCGCCTCGTTCATCACCTCCTCGCTCAAGGCCCTGTTCCGGCAGCACGCCAGCGTGGCGCGCTCCACCCGGGAGACCCTGGAGGCCATGAACCGCATACTGTTCACCATCACCCCGGAGGAGACCTACCTCACCGCGGCCTACCTGCGGGTGGACCGGGCCAGGGGTACCTACGAGCTCTGCTCGGCCGGGCACCCGCCCGTCATGGCCTGGCTCTCGGGCCGGTCCGAGGAGCTGGGACCCGAAGGCACCCCGCTGGGATTGTTCCCGGAGCTGGACATGGACGTGCTGGCGGGCCGCACGGCGCCGGGCGACCGCTTCTACCTGTACACGGATGGGCTGGCCGACGGCGTCGGAACAGGATATGTCACGGACGTGGCCTTTCGCGCGCGGCTGGCCGAGGCCCTGGAGCTTGGGGCGGAGCAGCCGCTGGAGCAGGCCGTGCAGGGCATGGCGGACCGGTTCACCTGCGTGGAGCGGCCGCGGGACGACGTGCTGCTGCTGGGGGTGGAGGTCTGATGTCCGACGGGTTCGAAGCCACAACCACCGGGCAGGGCCTGACCCTGCGCCTGCGCGGCGGCATCGAGCTCGTTGACCGGGCCGTTGACGAACTGCGCGGCTTCCTGCTCGGCAAGGGGCTGGACGGCGCCCTGTTCGACGTGGAGTTGCTGGCGCGCGAGGCCCTGCTCAATGCCCTGGGCAAGGGCGCGCCGTTTTCGGCCAGCGGCGAGGTGCGGGTGGAGCTGACCCTGCCGCCCGGCGAGGTGCGCCTGCGGGTGGAGGACGACGGCCCCGGCTTCGACTGGCGGGGCCAGCTGGAGCGCACGCCCCCGGATCCGGGCAGCGAGACGGGGCGCGGGCTGTTCATCATGAAATCCTATGCCGACGGCGTGGAGTTCAACCCCCGGGGGAACTCCGTGCTGCTGACCAAGCGAGTATCCATGGAGGAGCGGGACATGAACCAGACCGGAGAAGCGAAGACCGTTGCCATGCCCGAGAAGGTCTCGGCCCAGGAGATGCCCGCGCTGCGCGAGGAGTTCAAGGAACTGGTGCGGGAGGGCGTGCGCGAGCTGACCCTGGACTTCGGTCAGGTGCGCAGCATCGATTCCGTGGGCATCGGCCTGCTGGTGGCGGCCCACAACACCCTGGCCAAGGTCCAGGGCGTGCTCAAGGTGGTGAACGTGGGGCCGGAGATCCACCAGCTGCTCACCCTCATGCGGCTGGACAAGCATTTTTCCGTGGCCCGGGCGGCCACCAGCGGCGGGGAGGGCGCATGAGCTTCGAGCTGAACGACCTCGTGCCCGGCTTCGTCGAGGACTGCCGGGAGCACCTGGACCACATCGAGTCCTCACTCATGGACATGGAGGCCGCCGGGGAGAACCAGGACCCGGAGCTTGTGAACAGCGTGTTCCGCGCCGCGCACTCCATCAAGGGCGGGGCGGGCATGCTCGGCCTGGACAACATCAAGGCCCTGGCCCACAAGCTGGAGAACGTGCTGCACATGGTGCGCGCGGGCGAGCTTCCCGCCAGCCACGAGGTGGTGGGCGTGCTGCTCACCGGCTTTGACCGCCTCACCGAGCTTGTGGGCAACGTGCCGCAGAGCGAGTCCATGTCCATCGACGCCCAGGTGGCCAGCCTGGAGGCCCTGGCGGGCGGCGGCGCGGGCAAGCCCGCCGGTCCCGAGGAAATCAGCGTGGGCAAGGCGGGAATCTTCGTCATCGACCCCGTGAGCCTGGACCAGGCCCGCAAGGGCGGCTACGACATCTACCTGCTGGAGTTCGATCTCATCCACGACATCCACGGCCGGAACACCCTGCCGCTGGAGGTCATGCGGCTGCTCTCCGACACCGGGCGCATCGTGGACTGCAAGCTGGATTTCGAGGCCGTGGGCGGCCTGGACGAGTTCGAGAACCGCATCCCGTTCTATGTGCTCTTCGCCACCATCCTGGAGCAGAAGTACGTGGCCAGCCTGGTGAAGCTGCCGCAGGAACGCGTGCGCGGCATGGCCGAGGCGGGCGACGCCGTGGAGGTGCGCCAGGCCGACTGCTGGTGCGAGAGCTTCGGCTCCGTGGCCCTCCAGGTGGACAAGGGCGCCGGGCGGGTCACACTGCCCCGGGACATGACCGGCCGGGCCCTGGAGCACCTGAAGGCCGCGCTGCTGGTGGCCCTGACGCGTTGCGGCTCGGTGGACCTGGCCATGGCCGAGGGCCTGCGCTTCGACGTGCTGTTCCTGCAGCTTTTGTGCGCCGCCCAGGCCGGGTTTGTCGCCCAGGGCAAGACGCTGCGCTGCCCGGGGGGCCTGCCCCAGGAGCTGCGGCACAGCGCCACCCTGGCAGGATTCGGCTGCGCGGAAGTTTCGGGCTGCCTCTATCGTTGATTGTCGCGGGCCTTGGCGCTACAGTCCCTGATCACGGCCCCCCCCAGTACCGAAGCATGAGAGCCCTATGCCGGAAACCGTGAAGAAAATACTTGTTGTCGACGACGAGCTGATCAACCGCAAGGTCCTTGAAGGATTGCTCAAGTCCTTCGGCTTCCAGTGCGTCACCGCCGAATCGGGCCGAGCGGCCCTGGAACTGCTCGACGCCTCCTTCGACCTCATCCTGCTGGACATCATGATGCCGGACATGGACGGCTTCGCCGTGGCCAAGGCCGTGCGCGCCATGCCCAGCTTCGCGGACCTGCCCATCGTCATGGTCACGGCGCTCTCGGCCAAGGAGGACCGCCTCAAGGCCGTGGAGTCCGGGGCCAACGACTTCGTGGCCAAGCCCATCGACGCCACGGAGCTGCGCGTGCGCATGAGCTCGCTTCTGCGCATGAAGGCCTACCACGACGAGGTGAAGGGCTACCAGGCCCACCTGGAGCAGATGGTGGCCGAGAAGACCCGCACCCTGCGCGAGGCCCTGGCCGACCTGGAACTGGCCCGGCAGGCCACGGTGCACGACCACATCGAGACCATCCGCGAGCTTTCCTCCGCCGCGGAGTACAAGGACGAGGACACGGCCAGCCACATCATGCGCATGAGCCGCTACTGCGCGCTCATCGCCGAGCGCTTCGGCCTGACGCGCGACGACGTGGACCTGGTGCTCTACTCAAGCCCCATGCACGACATCGGCAAGATCGGCATTCCCGACGCCATCCTGCTCAAGCCCGGCAAGCTCGACCCCGACGAATGGGAGATAATGAAGACCCACGCCGAGATCGGCGCCAAGATTCTCACCGGGGGCTCGTCGAAGTACCTGGAGTCCGGGGCGGTCATCGCCATGTCGCACCACGAGCGCTGGAACGGCTCCGGCTACCCCCAGGGCCTGGCCGGGGAGGACATTCCGCTCTTTGGCCGCATCTGCGCCCTGGCGGACGTGTTCGACGCCCTGACCACCCGCAGGCCCTACAAACCCGCCTTCAGCAACGACAAGGCCCTGGAGATAATGAAAGAGGGCAGGGGGACGCACTTCGACCCTGCCCTCTATGACGTGTTCCTGGCCAACTTCTCGGGGATAGAGGCCATCCAGAAGGAATACCGCGACTAGGCGGTCAGCTCGCTTAAGATCCGCTTCAGTTCCTCGGACAGCCGGGCCATCTCGTTGATGGTGGCGCGGCACTGCTCCACGGACTGCATGGTGTTGCCCGCCACGTTCATGATGTCCTTCACGGCGTGGTCGATTTCGCCGCTGGCCCCGGACTGCTCCTCCGCCGCGGTGGCGATGGAACGGATCTGGTCGGAGGTGGTGGCCGAGAGGTGCAGCACCTCGTCCAGGGCGGAGATGGAGTCTCCCGCCAGGCGGTTGGCCTCGTCGATGGCCCTGGTGGCCTCGTTGACGTTCTCGATGTTCTGGCGCGCGCCGCTCTGCACCGAGTTGATGGCCGTGCCGACCTCGTTGGTGGCCACCATGGTCTTCTCCGCCAGCTTGCGGACCTCGTCGGCCACCACGGCGAAGCCGCGCCCGGCGTCGCCAGCGCGGGCCGCCTCGATGGCGGCATTGAGCGCCAGCAGGTTGGTCTGGTCGGCGATGTCGTTGATGACCTCAAGAATCCTGCCGATGCCCTTGACGCTCTCGCCCAGCTCGCCCATCTGCTCGCGCATGCGGGCTGAAACGGCGTGCACGGAACCGATGGCCTGCACCGCCTTGTTCACGACTTCCTTGCCGTTCTTGGCCGTGTCGCGCATCTTGTCCGCCTCCAGGGAGGCGGTGGAGGCGTTGCGGGAGATCTCCAGCACCGTGGCGTTCATCTCGTCCATGGCCGTGGCGGTCTCGGTGGTGCGCATGCGCTGGTTCTCCGCCCCGGACTCGATGGTGTGCATCTGGCGGATGAGTTCGCCGGACACGCCCTCAACGCCGGTGACCACGCCCTGCATCTTGGTGGCGGCCTCCTTCAGGCCCAGGGCCCTGGCCTCGCAGGCGTGGCGTTCGGCCTCCTGGGCCTCGAGCAGGGCCTTCTCGGCCCGCTGGGCCATGGTCAGGGCCTCGGCCTCCTTGACCTTGATGGCCTCCATGCCCGCCTTGAGCTTGGCCACCATGTCGCGCAGGGCCCCGGCAAGCACGCCCAGCTCGTCGCCGCTCTGGTGGTCCAGGGTCTTGTCCAGGTCGCCGGAGGCCACGGCGCTGGCGAAGTCCACGCACTTGGACACGGGCTTGCCGATGGTGGTGTTCACCAGCAGCACGATGACCACCGCCAGCACCAGGGCCGCAATGCCGCCCAGGAGCATGCTCTCGCGCATGGCCATGCTGGCCGTGGCGTCCACGTCGGCCACGGGGGCGAAAACCACGATGCTCCAGTTCGTGACCTTGCTGTGGAACACGGCCACGCTCTGGTGCTTGCCGTCGTTGAAGCTGAAATAATCCCGCTCGGCCACGGCCAGGGCCTTCTTGCCCCAGTCGGTCTTGGCCAGGTCGTCCTTGAGCAGCAGGTCCTTGTTGGGGTGGGCCAGGGTGGCGCCGCTCTTTTCCAGTATGGCCACGTAGCCCGTGCTGCCGATCTTGAGCGCGTTGACCTGGGCCGTGAGGGAATCCAGGTCGATGGCCGCCGTCATGACGCCGATGAGCTTACCGCCGTCGCTGACGCCGTGGGCCAGGATGACGACCTTCTTGCCGGTGGTGCGGCTCAGGATTGCCTTGCCGATGGAGCGCTCCTGCTTGCCCTCGGTGACGCCCTTGAAGTAGTCGCGGTCGGCCACGTTGACCTTGCCGCTGCCGGACTGCTGGGCCGTGGTGGCCACGAGGTCGCCCTTGAGGTCGAAGACGTTGACGTACTGGATGCCCGCGCTTGTCAGCCGCTTGAGCACGTTGCGGTACTGGGCGGTGACCTTCTCCGGGTTGCCGGTCTGGAGGCACTCCCGGATCATGGGCTCCTCGCTCCAGGTGCTCAGCAGCTCGAAGGTGGTGCCCACGTTGCCGCCTAAGTCACGGGCGATGGACTCGCTCAGGATGGTCATGCTGTCGCGCAGCATGCTTTCCATGCTCGAGCGCGTTGTCTTCGCATTGAGCCAGATGAGCACGCCGAAGCCTATGAGCACGAAGGCCACCGCGGGGATGAGAAATTTCATCTTGATGCCGAGCTTCTTCATGGTGACCTCCAGAGGGCATGGCACTGCAAGGGTCGCAGGGGACCCGACATGTATTTGTAACATACAATTTCGGTCCGTTTCAATCAAAACAATATCCCTGCCACCAACATATATACTTTGGCACGGTTGCGGATTGTCCCGACGGGCGAGTTTCAGGCCACGCGGGGGGGCGATGGCCGCAAGGGTCCAATTCTTCGATATAAAAAATATCTAGACACCATTTTGCGATTGTCTTAAGTAGAAACAATTTATTTGGCGTGATCTGTGCCTGGAGTACGGCCCGCCTTTGCGGGCAGGCGGAGGAGCATGGGCAACTTCGACTGGAGCGAGGAACAGCTGGCGCGGCACTGGGCCGAGAGCTTCGAATCCCTGGAGCGCATGGAGCGCGAGGGCGTGCTGCCCCGTGGCGAGCCTTCGGCCCTGGCCGATGGCGTGTTGCGCACCATGAACGGGGCCCTGCTCAAGGTTTCCGAGGTGCTGGAGGCCCAGTCGCGGCTGCGCCGGGACCTGGCCGCCCTGCGCGAGGAACACGCCCTGGCCCTGCGAACCAGCCGGGAGTCCGAGGCCAGGAAGGACGCCCGCATCGCCGCCCTGGAGGGCGAGGTGCGCACCCTGCGAGCCGCCCTGGCCGGGCCACGGGGCGCCTGCGTGGCGCTGCCCGTGCCGCCCGACGCACACCTGAACCAGCCCCTGGTCATCCGCAGCGGCGGGGAGCAGTACCTGGGCGTGTGCGACAGGGGTGGGCAGGCCTTAAGCGTCTGCGATTTCCTGCGCATCATCGAGGGCGCGGAGGAGCGCCGGCTGGTGGGCACGAGCTGGGCCCCGGCGGACGACGGCTGGGTGCTGAACATCGGCCTGACCTGGGCCGATGGCGGGGCCGTGGCCTACAGCCTGGAAACCGCCTCCATCCGCACGCCCAGCGGCAATGTGGTCACCTTGCTCCGCGATATGGCCGTGGACGGCAGGCCGGTGCCGCGCGGCTACCTCATGCGCATGTTCCGCAAACTCAGGGACGGGGTTCAGGATTAGCGGGAAAAGTCTAGATTTTCTCTTGATCGAATCCCATTGATTCGGTTAGACAAGTGCAACTACCCAGGGAATGGCTCGGTAGCACGCAAGGACGAACGGAGGACGAACATGCCCCAGGTCGCCGCCCGCATCAGTTCCGACCATGAAAAATGGCTCAAGGACTACTTCAAGACCAAGAGCGCGGGCGCGGAATTCATCCTGCCCTGGGCCGTGGACGTGTTCTTCAAGCTCATCCGCGGGGTCTCCGTGGAGTTCACCACCGCCGAGCTCAAGACCGTGCTGGAGGCCCACCGCGACGTTCGCCTGCTGCCCAACCAGTCCAAGCAGGCCTACCTGATGCTGCGCGTGGAGAGCGCCTGCGACGAGCGCGAGGCCCACATCATGCACGGGGCCAGCCGCAGCAACATCGAGATCAAGCTGCGGCGCCTGACGGACCTGCAGGCCACGGCGCTGATGATCTGGGCCACGGCCTACTGGACCAGCAAGGCCTGGAGCGGCGTTTCCCTGGACGACTACGTGAAGCACACCTGCACCGGCGGCTAGCCCCTGCGGGGTTCATGGGGGCGACGTAGCTCCCCACAAACGCCAAGGCCCCGTCCGGGGCGCGACGAGGCCACACCACCCATGCGTGAGAATCCCTGCACCCTGACCATCGCCGGTTCCGATTCCGGCGGCGGGGCCGGCATCCAGGCCGACCTGAAGACCTTCACCATGCTCGGCTGCTTCGGCGCGAGCGTCATCACCGCCCTCACCGCCCAGAACACCACCGCCGTCACCGGCATCCACCCGGTTCCGCCCCAGTTCGTGGCCGAGCAACTCACCACCGTGCTCTCCGACATCCGCATCCGCGCTGCCAAGACGGGCATGCTCTTCTCCGCTGCCATCATCGAGGCCCTGGTTCCGGTGCTGCTGGGCACCAAGCGGACCTTCCCCCTGGTGGTGGACCCGGTGTGCGTGGCCCAGTCCGGGGCGCGGCTGCTGGAGGAGAGCGCCGTGTCGGCCATGACCCGCGACCTTTTTCCCCTGGCCGACCTGGTGACCCCGAACATCCCCGAGGCCGAGCTGTTCACCGGCATGAGCATCAAGACCACCCAGGACATCTGCACCGCTGCGGAGCGCATGCTCGCCTTCGGGCCGCGCGCCGTGCTCATCAAGGGCGGGCACATGGACTCGCCCACCTCCACGGACTGGTTTGCGGCCATCGGGCAGAAGCCCATCCCCCTCATGCAGCCCCGGGTGAACACCCGCAACCTGCACGGCACGGGTTGCGCGCTCTCGGCGGCCATCACCGCCCACCTGGGCCTGGGGTTGGACATGCTGGCGGCGGTGCGCAAGGCCCAGGACTTCATGCAGGGAGCGCTGCGGGCCAGTTTCTCCGTGGGCGCCGGCGGCGGCAGCCCCAACCACGGCCTGCCCATGCTGAAAGAGAAGAGCAGGGTTGGCGTGCTCTCCGAGCTGGCGGACACCGGGCGGACCCTGTCTCTGCTGCCCGGCTTCGCGAAGCTGATCCCGGAGGTGCGTTCCAACCTGGCCCTGGCCGTGCCCCACGCCAGCGGGGTCATGGACATCGCGGCCTTTTCCGGGCGCATCACCTGCACCCGGCGTGGCGAGGTCATCCTCTCCGGCTGCCCGGAGTTCGGCGCCTCCTCGCACATGGCGCGGGTGCTGCTGGCCGCGGCCAAGGTGGTGCCCTCCCTGCGCTGCGCGCTGAACATCCGCCACTCGGACCTGACCCTGCGCACCATGCGCAAGATCGGCATGGTTCTGGCCGGCTTCGACCGCGCCGAGGAGCCCGAGGACAAGCGCCCCCTGCGCGACGACGACCGCACCGGCACCATGGATTGGGGCACCATGCGCGCCATGGAGCGCCACGAGGCCCCGGCCACGGTGGACGCCGTGCACGACCCCGGCGCCCCCGGCAAGGAGCCCATGATCCGGCTTTTGGCGCCGGATGCCCCGGCCATGCTGGAAAAGGTCCGCCGCATTCTGGAAGCCCTTGGCTGAGTACGTTCCGGGGGCATGGTTGACAGGCTCCCCGCGCGCGCTTATTAATCGGGACTTTTCGCGAGAGTGGCGGAATTGGTAGACGCACTGGACTTAGGATCCAGCGGCCGCGTCCGTGGGAGTTCGAGTCTCCCCTCTCGCACCAGAACGATTATGCGACCCGCGCACGGCTGCGGGCTGACATCCCAAACGGAGGACGTTTTCCATGGACTACAAGGTTGAAGAGCTTTCCCCGGTCACCCGGAAGATCACCATCACGGTGGGTGTCGAAGAGGTCAACGCGGCCCTTTCCACCGCCGTGGCCCTGTACAAGAACCGCTACGAGGTCAAGGGCTTCCGCCGCGGCAAGGCCCCGGCCTCGGTCATCGAGTCCAAGTACCGCACCCAGATCTACAGCGAGGCCACCACTGACCTGGTGAACTACCAGATCAACGAGGTGCTGAACAACCTGGGCATCATGCCGCTTTCGCGCATCGACGTGGACGCGGGCGAGGGCAAGGAACTGGTGCGCGACCAGGAGTTCGTCTACACCGTGAGCTTCGAGGTGGCCCCGGACTTCGCCCTGCCGGACTACGAGGGCCTCGCCGTCGAGGTGGAGAAGGCCATCGTGAAGGACGAGGAGGTGCGCGAGGTTGAGAAGCGCATCCTGGAGAACGCCGCCGTGGTCGCCACCATCAAGGAGGACCGCAACCCCCAGGACGGCGACCTCGTTGTTGTCACCTTCGCCGCCTACAAGGGCGACGCCATCTTCCAGGGCATCCAGGCCGAGAACTTCGAGCTGACCCTGGGCCAGCAGCAGGCCCTGCCCGAGTTCGAGGCCATGCTGAAGACCCTGAAGACCAGCGAGAAGGGCGAGTGCGAGATCACCTTCCCCGAGGACTTCATCAACCCCGCCATGGCCGGCGAGACCCTGGTCATGAAGGCCACCCTGCACGCCATCAAGAGCCGCACCATCCCCGAGCTCACCGACGAGGTGGCCAAGAAGGCCGGCGGCTTCGATACCGTGGAGAAGATGCGCGAGGCCATCATCGGCTCCTACACCCAGAGCCGCGAGCAGCTGCACAAGTCCGTGGCCCAGAAGAAGCTCCTGGACGAGCTTTTGTCCAAGGTCTCCTTCGACCTGCCGCCCAGCATGGTGGAGAACCGCATCGACCGCCTGCTGGAAGACCTGGAGCGCCGCCTGGACCGCCAGGGCAAGAGCCTGCAGGCCCTGGGCAAGGACATGCCCGAGCTGCGCGACTCCCAGCGCGCCCAGGCCGAGGACGCCGTGAAGGGCGAGATCTTCCTCCTGGCCGTGGCCAAGAAGGAGAACCTCGAGGTGACCAGCGAGGAGATCGACCGCACCCTGCAGCAGCTGGCCATGCAGAGCCGCCAGGACTTCCTCACCGTGAAGCAGTACTACGAGGAGAACAACCTCGTGTTCCCGCTGAAGGACCGCCTGCTGGCCGACAAGGCCATGGACCTGATCTACTCCCGCGCCAAGAAGACCGAGGTTGAGCCCAAGGAGGCCGTGGAGGCCGGCGGAGAGGCCAAGGCCGAGGCCAAGCCCAAGGCCAAGAAGCCCCGCGCCAAGAAGGCCGAGGAGCCCAAGGAGCCCAAGGAGTAGGGCGGCAATGCCCCACCAAGCGCTTGCGAATTGATACCGCGCGGCGGCCCGGGGAACCAGCTCCGGCCGCCGCGCGCCTGTTTCGGCACCCCTCCGACGGAGCCCCATTCCGTGCTGGATTGCCGGAACGATTATTGCTAAAGTTGCCCATGGCCGAGGGCGCCCAGGCCCGACCGGACGTATTTTCCGGCCCCGGCCCTCGCAGATGCGCGTGACACAGGCCGCCGCCCAGGGCGGTGGCCAAGCCAAGGAGCCGACACCCATGCCCGCCGTCCCCATTGTCATCGAGACCACCGGCCGCACCGAGCGCGCCTACGACATTTACTCCCGCCTGCTGAAAGACCGCATCATCCTGCTCGGCAGCGCCATCGACGACCATGTGGCCAGCCTCATCTGCGCCCAGCTCCTGTTTTTGGAGAGCGAGGACCCGGAGAAGGAAATCTACATGTACATCAACTCGCCGGGCGGCTCCGTCACCGCGGGCATGGCCATCTACGACACCATGCAGTACGTGGCGCCCCCGGTGGCCACGCTGTGCATGGGCCAGGCCGCCAGCATGGGCGCGCTGCTTCTGGCCGCCGGAGAGAAAGGCCTGCGCTACGCCCTGCCGCACAGCCGCATCCTCATCCACCAGCCCCTGGGCGGCGCCCAGGGCCAGGCCACGGACATCGGCATCCAGGCGCGCGAGATCCTGCGCATGCGCGAATCGTTGAACGGAATCCTGGCCAACCACACCGGCCAGAGTATGGAGCGCATCGAGCGCGACACGGAGCGCGACTATTTCATGACCGCCCAGGAGGGCCTGGAGTATGGTCTCATCGACAAGATCATGACCAAGCGCGGCGACTTGGAGAAGAAGGACTAGCCCTATGGATTCCAACAAGAAGAAGGGCGGCAGCCCCACGACACTGACCTGCTCGTTCTGCGGCAAGAACCAGGTGGACGTCCAGAGGCTCATCGCGGGCCCGGATGTCTACATCTGCGACGAGTGCGTGGCCCTGTGCAACGACATCATCGCCCAGGAGCACGTGAGCGAGGAGACCGCCGACGTGCGCCTGCTGCCCCCGCAGGAGATCAAGGCCCTGCTGGACCAGTACGTCATCGGCCAGGACAAGGCCAAGAAGATCCTGTCCGTTGCCGTGCACAACCACTACAAGCGCGTGTTCTACGCCCAGGCCAGCAAGGACGAGGTGGAGATCGACAAGAGCAACGTGCTCCTCATCGGCCCCACCGGCTCGGGCAAGACGCTTTTGGCCCAGACCCTGGCGCGCCTGCTCAAGGTGCCCTTCGCCATCGCCGACGCCACCACCCTCACCGAGGCCGGCTACGTGGGCGAGGACGTGGAGAACATCCTGGTGGCCCTGCTGCAGAACGCGGACTACGACATCGAGAGCGCCAGCCGGGGCATCATCTACATCGACGAGATCGACAAGATCGCCCGCAAGGGCGACAGCCCCTCCATCACCCGCGACGTGTCCGGCGAGGGCGTGCAGCAGGCCCTCCTGAAGATCATCGAGGGCACCGAGGCCAACATCCCGCCCAAGGGGGGCCGCAAGCACCCGCAGCAGGAGTTCATCCGCATGAACACCTCGAACATCCTGTTCATCCTGGGCGGGGCGTTCATCGGGCTGGACAAGATCATCCAGCAGCGCATGCAGGGCTCCAGCATGGGCTTCGGCGGCAAGGTGGAGAGCAAGAAGAGCCTGGGCGTGGGCGAACTGCTGCTGCAGAGCCAGCCCAACGACCTCATCAAGTTCGGGCTCATCCCGGAGTTCGTGGGCCGCATTCCCATCGTCACCGCGCTGGAGGAGCTGACCCGCGACGACCTGGTGCGCATCCTCACCGAGCCCAAGAACGCCCTGGTGAAGCAGTACCAGAAGCTCTTCGAGCTGGACAAGGTGAGCCTGCGCTTCACCGAGAACGCGCTCAAGGCCATCGCCGAGCAGGCCATCGCCCGCAAGACCGGCGCGCGCGGCCTGCGCAACGTGCTCGAGTCCACCATGCTCGAAATCATGTACAAGCTGCCCTCGCTCACCGGGGTCAAGGAGTGTGTGGTGAACAGCGCGGTCATCGAGAAGGGCGTGGAACCGCTGCTCATCTACCACCAGGAAGTGAAGAGCGCCTGATTTTCCGCTTCAGGGCTTTGACAAACGTCCCGGCGGGGTTATTCTTGGGGCACTGCCCGTAACCCGGGCGCGTCCACCGGCAGCAAGGAGAATTGCATGTCCGAATTGAACGATCTGGAACGCGAACTCATCCCCGACGACACCGTCCTCCCGCTCATGAGCCTGCGCGAGGTGGTGATGTTCCCGCGCTCCATCGTGCCGCTGTTCGTGGGGCGCGAGGCCTCCATCAAGGCCATCGAGAGCGCGCTGGCCCTGCACGACAAACACATCTTCCTGGTGACGCAGAAGTCGCCGGAAAAAGAGAAGCCCGAGGCCGACGACCTGTACGCCGTGGGCACCGTGAGCCGCATCCTGCAGATGCTGCGCCTGCCCGACGGCACCATCAAGGTGCTCTTCGAGGGACTTTCGCGCGCCAACTGGCAGCTGGTGCCCACCGACCCGAGCCTGGAGGGCGACTTCCCCCTGGTGCGCGTGGACCGGCTGCCCGACCTGCCCGGCACGGCGCAGGAGGGCGAGGCCCTGGTGCGCTCCGTGAACGAGGCCCTGGAGACCTACGCCCGGGGCAACAAGAAGCTGGCCCCCGAATCCTTGCTGGCCATGGCCGCCCTGCGCGAGCCCGGCGCCCTGGCCGACGCGGTGATGCCGCACCTGAAGATCGAGTTCGAGCGCAAGCAGCACGCCCTGGAGATCCTGGACGCAGTGGAGCGCCTGGAATACGTCTACGAGCTCCTGCTGGCCGAGATCGAGATCGCCTCCATCGAGAAGCGCGTGAAGGGCCGCGTGAAGACCCAGATGGAGAAGAACCAGCGCGAGTACTATCTGAACGAGCAGATCAAGGCCATCCACAAGGAGATGGGCCGCGAGGACGACCCGGCGGCCGAGGCCGCCGAGCTCGAGAAGCGCCTGGACGAGAAGGTCATGGGCGAGGAGCAGCGCGAGCGGGTCAAGAAGGAGATCCGCAAGCTCAAGCAGATGCAGCCCTCCAGCGCGGAATACACCGTTGTCCGCAACTACGTGGACTGGGTGTTGGACCTGCCCTGGGGCGTCGTCAAGGACACGCCGCTGGACATCGCCAAGGCGCGCGGCATCCTGGACGAGGACCACTACGGCCTGGAGAAGGCCAAGGAGCGCATCCTCGAGTACATCGCCGTGCAGAGCCTGGTTAAGACTATGAAGGGCCCCATCCTGTGCTTCGTGGGCCCCCCGGGCGTGGGCAAGACCTCCATCGCCAAGTCCATCGCCCGCGCCATGGACCGCGAGTTCGTGCGCGTGTCCCTGGGCGGCGTGCGCGACGAGGCCGAGATCCGCGGCCACCGGCGCACCTACGTGGGCGCGCTGCCGGGCAAGATCATCCACTCGCTCAGGCGCTGCAAGTTCAACAACCCCGTCATCTGCCTGGACGAGGTGGACAAGATGAGCACGGACTTCCGGGGCGACCCCTCGGCGGCCCTGTTGGAAGTCCTCGACCCCGAGCAGAACTACAGCTTCAACGACCATTACCTGGACCTGGACTACGACCTGTCCAAGGTCTTCTTCATCACCACGGCCAACACCCTGCACTCCATCCCCCTGCCCCTGCAGGACCGCATGGAGATCATCCGCCTGCCCGGCTACCTGGAGACAGAAAAGCTCAAGATCGCCAAGCAGTTCCTGCTGGGCAAGCAGACCGAGCTGCACGGACTGACCGGCGAGAGCCTAAGTGTTTCCGATAACGCCATCCTGGAGATCATCCGCCGCTACACCCGCGAGGCGGGCGTGCGCAACCTGGAGCGCGAGCTGGCCAGCGTGTGCCGCAAGGCGGCCATGAAGATCGTGGAGGACCCGGAGCACACGAAGAGCGTGGCCGTGAACAAGCAGAGCGTGGCCACCTTCCTGGGCATCCCCAAGCACCGCTACGAAAAGCGCGAGGACCAGCCCCAGGTGGGCGTGTGCACCGGCCTGGCCTGGACCCAGATGGGCGGAGAGATCCTTATGGTCGAGGTGGTCCTCATGCCCGGCTCGGGCAAGGTGGAGATCACCGGCAAGCTGGGCGAGGTCATGCAGGAGTCCGCCCGGGCGGCCATCTCCTACCTGCGCTCGCGCTCCGACCTCTTCGGGCTCAAGCGCGACTTCCACAAGGAAATCGACATCCACGTGCACGTGCCCGAGGGCGCCACGCCCAAGGACGGCCCCTCCGCCGGCGTGGCCCTGGTCACGGCCATCGTGTCCGCCGTGCTGAACATCCCCGTGCGCAACGACGTGGCCATGACCGGCGAGATCACCCTGCGCGGGCGCGTGCTGCCCATCGGCGGCCTGCGCGAGAAGCTCCTGGCCGCCCACCGTGGCCTCATCGGCACCGTGCTCATCCCCGCCGAGAATGAGAAGGACCTCAAGGAAGTGCCCGAGGAAATTCTCAAGGACCTGGACATCCGGCCTGTGGAAAACGTGGACGCGGTGCTGGAAACGGCCCTGGTTTGCGGAAATTCCGGCGCGCTGTTCTGCGGACGCGACAATGTCTCGCCCCTCTCCGACCTGCTGGTGAAGGAAGAGTATCAGCGCCCCACGCACTAGGGGGCTGTTTCAAAAAGCGTCTATTGCCCTCTGGGCATCGTCAGGAGCCGGTTTGCGGCCAGGGCTGTACCATAAAAGTACTATCCCCGGCCGCAAACCGGCTCCTTCCTTGCCAGAGAACAATATCCATCTTTTTGGAAACAGCCCCAAATACCTCGCCGCGAACACCATATTTTACCTGTGGACGGTGCCAGGAGCCGATTCTGGGGGGGCAGGAAGCCTCCACAGGGGACATCAGCCAATGAAAAAGGCCGGGAAGCGCTTCCCGGCCTTTCTTTTGGCTGATGCCCGCCCAGGGCTACTTGCCCGGAGTCAGGTGGTGCTGCACGTTGTCCTTGATCCAGTGCTCGTCCCACCATTCCACGGGGCTGACCTGGATGCCGTGCACGATCATGCCGAAGTGCAGGTGGTCGCCCCCGGCCAGGCCGGTGGTGCCGGTCTTGCCCACGAACTGGCCCTTCTGCACGTCCTGGCCCTTCTGCACGTCCATGGCGTCCAGGTGGGAGTAGAGGCTCTGCAGGCCCAGGCCGTGGTCGATGATGACGCAGTTGCCGTAGATGCCCAGGAACCCGGCATAGACCACCTTGCCCGCGTTGGCGGCGGGAACGGGTGCGTTGGCCAGGCTGGCCAGGTCCACGCCCATGTGCGTCTGGTGGTCGATCTTCTCGCCGTTGTAGTAGTAGTCGCGGGCATCGCCGAAGTTGGCGCGGCCGGCGGCGTTGGGCAGGCGCAGGAAGGCGCCGCTCCACAGCGGGGTGTCGGCGGTCTCCTGGCCGATCTTCTTCAGCTCGGCCTCGTTGAGCTTGCGCAGTTCGCTGTTCACGCGCTTGTAGATGTCCAGGGGCGACTTCTCCGCCGGGTACTGGGCGGTGTACTGGCCCATCTTGTCTTCCAGGAAGCTGTCCGGGATGTTCAGCTTGTCGAACTTGAAGCTCTTGGGAATGGCGAAGATGTGCAGGCTCTGGATGGCCTCGTTTCCGGCCATGTCGCGGGCGACGACCTTGGGCTTGAAGGCGGAGGGCGGCATGTCCAGGGGCATGGCGAAGAAGCAGAAGTATTCGCCGCTCTTCTGCTGGAAGGCCGGGAAGAAGTGCTCGCCCACGGCCACGCCCGCGCGTTCCACGGGCTTGGACACGGTGAAGCTCACGGCGCCGCTGCCGCCCTGGTTCACGTTGTGCACGCCGGAGTTGATGTTCAGCCGGGGCGGGGTGAGGTCCAGGGTGACCTTCTTGACGATGCTGGACTTGCCCCGCCCGATGAAGGCCAGCCAGGAGTTGACGCGGGCCTCGATGGTCAGCTCCACCGGGCCTTCCTTGAACCCGCCCTCCCTGGGCAGGCGGAACACCTCGGTGTGCTCCATGGTGGCGTTGGAGAAGGTGCGCTGCAGGAATTCCAGGCGCTTGCCGTCCTGGGTGGCGCTGACGGAAACGGTCTTCAGGGCGGCGTTTCTGGACTTCAGGTGCAGGGTAAAGTCCGTGCCGTAGGAGGCCATGTCGCCCTTGGGGCTCAGGGTCAGCTGGGCCGGGCTGCCGTCGAGGATGAAGAAGAAGGCGGCCAGGCCCGCCAGGGCCAGGACGAGGAGGATGGCCAGATTGCGCAGGAAAGCGCCGGAACCTTTCTTTTCCATGGGCATGTCCTTCATGTGTGCGTGCTGCTTTGTCCGCGCCTGCGGGGGCGCGGCGGGCTGGAGGTGGGCATGGGCGTGGCCGCGGGGCTATTGCTTCTCGGCCTGGTCCATGGCCTCGAGGAGCTGGACGGTGAGCTGCAGGAAGTCCGCCTCGGTGACGATGCCCACCAGCTTGCCGTTTTCGACCACGGGCAGGCAGCCGTACTTGTTGCGGTAGAGGATGAAGGCGGCCTCCTTCACCAGGTCGTCGGGCGAGATGGTGCGCACGTCGGTGCGCATGATTTCCTTCAGCGGGATGCCCGCGTCGATCTCGTTCTGGGTGTCCGGGTCGATGCCCGCCAGGTGCGAGATGGTGTTGGCCAGCACGTCGCGGTTGGTGATGAGCCCGGAGAAGACGTTGTCGCCGGTGGTGATGGGCACGTGGCGGATGCGTTTCTTGTCCATCAGCGCGCGGGCGCTTTGCAGGGTGTCGGTCTCGCGCAGGGAGTACACCGGGGTGGTCATGAGTTCGCGGATTTTGAACATGGCGCGCTCCTTGGCTCTGCGTGAACGTGTTGCCATCGCATCTTTTCACAATTTTTCCCAGGAAAGAGAGGATGTGTCAAGCCGGGGCAGGGCGGATATGTTGACTTGCGAGGGGATTTCTGGTCAGCACTGTGTGTCCGTGTTCCCTTTGCGAATCAAGGTGGTTGCCGATGCGTGTGGATCCACGGCGCATGCGCGAGCGCATGGTCGCCGAACAGCTTGTGCCCCGGGGCATCTCCGACCCCCGCGTGCTGGCCGTCATGGGCGAGGTGCCGCGCCACCTGTTCGTGGAGGAGGCCCTGGCACGGCAGGCCTACCTGGACAACCCCCTGCCCATAGGCGAGGGCCAGACCATCTCCCAGCCGTACATGGTGGCGCTCATGACCGAGCTGCTGCAGGTGGCGCCGGGCATGAAGGTGCTGGAGATCGGCACCGGCTCGGGCTACCAGGCCGCTGTGCTGGCCAGGCTTGGGGCGGACGTGTACACGGTGGAGCGAATTCCGAAGCTCTGCGAGGCCGCGCGCGACCGCCTGCGCGGCATGGGCCTGTTCAACGTCCACGTGAAGCTCGATGACGGCACCCTGGGCTGGCCCAGCATCGCCCCCTTCGACCGCATCATGGTCACGGCGGGCGGGCCGGAGGTGCCCCAGCCCCTGGTGGACCAGCTGGGCGAGGGCGGCAGGATGGTCATCCCCGTGGGCGCCACGCGCCGCACCCAGTGCCTGGTGCTGGTGGAGAAGAACGGCGGGGTGGCGCAACGCACAGAGGTCTGCGGCGTGCAGTTCGTGGACCTGGTGGGCGCCCACGGCTGGTAGCCAATCCCCGCCGTTTACAGCGGCAATAAAATCAGCCATACTTGCATATTCACGCGGCGGCTTGCCGCGCCATTCCTATTTTTGCAGGAGAGTCTATCGTGGGTTCGTGCAGCGGCGGTTCGTGTTCCCCTGGTCCTGGCGCGGGTGATTTGAAGACCCAGCTCCAGGACAAGCAGATTTCCTCCACCCTGGACCGCATCCGGTTCAAGCTCTTTGTCATGAGCGGCAAGGGCGGCGTGGGCAAGAGCTCGGTGTCCGTGAACATCGCGGCGGCCCTGGCTGCCAAGGGCTTCAAGGTCGGCCTCATCGACGTGGACATCCACGGCCCCAGCGTGCCCCGGCTGCTGGGCCTCAAGGGCCAGCTGGAGCCGGACGCCAAGGGCAGCCTGGTCAAGCCCAAACGGTACAGCGACAACCTGCACGTGGTGTCCATGGAGTCGCTGCTTCTGGACCCGGACCAGGCCGTGCTCTGGCGCGGGCCCATGAAGACCTCGGCCATCCGCCAGTTCATCTCCGACGTGCGCTGGGGCGAGCTGGACTTCCTGGTGGTGGACTCGCCCCCGGGCACCGGCGACGAGCCCATGACGGTGCTCAAGCTCATTCCCGAGGCCCTGGCCGTGGTGGTGACGACCCCGCAGGAGGTCTCCCTGGCGGACGTGCGCAAGGCCATCAACTTCCTGCAGTACGCCCAGGCCAACATCCTGGGCGTGGTGGAGAACATGAGCGGCCTGGCCTGCCCGCACTGCGGCAAGGACATCGACCTGTTCAAGAAGGGCGGCGGCAAGGACCTGGCCGAGCAGTACGGCCTGGACTTCCTGGGGGCCATTCCCCTGGACCCGGCCACCGTGGTGGCGGGCGACATCGGCGTTCCCGTGGTGCTCATGGAGGGCGACAGCCCGGCCAAGCGCGCCCTGCTCGAGCTTGGCGACCGCGTGGCCCAGGCCGCGCAGACCAGCCTGGAAGCCGCTTCCACGGTGCACAGATAACAACCGCAATGAGGCGTCCGTGATTCTGAATGTGGCCAACATGCTCACCCTGGCGCGCGTGTTCGCGGTGCCGGTCATCGTGGTGCTGCTCTCCATAGAGCACACCCAGAAGACCGTCGTCGCGGCCTATGTCGCCTCGGCGCTGTTCGTGCTGGCCTCGCTCACGGACATGGCCGACGGGTACATCGCCCGGCGGCAGAACCTCATCACCAACCTGGGCAAGTTCCTGGACCCCCTGGCGGACAAGCTGCTCATCGGCTCGGTGCTCATCATGCTGGTGGAGCTCACCTGGGTTCCGGCCTGGATCGTGGTGGTCATCATCTGCCGTGAGCTGGCCGTCACCGGCATGCGCGGCGTGGCGGCGGACAAGGGCATTGTCATCGCCGCCGACCGGTTCGGCAAGCTCAAGACCATCGTGCAGAGCATGGCCCTGGCGCCGCTGGTGGCCCACTACCCCATCCTGGGCTTCGACCCGCACCCGCCGGGCATGATTCTGCTGTATCTGGCTTTGGCGCTTACTGTTTTTTCGGGCGGGAATTATCTGTACAATTTCTACAAAAATTGGTTACAGGTCGAGTGAGCATGCGCCGCAGGGCGAGGGCCATTTCCACCCATGAGCAGGGTTTCATGAGCAGAGCGACCAGCAGCCACATGGCCCGGATATCCAACTGCCTCCAGACCATCCTGGAGTTGGAGCCGGAGCTTGAGAAGATAGAGATCGGCAAGAGCCTTCTCGCGGAATTCACCGTGCTCAAGGAATTTTTGCAGAAGATCGACACGGTGGTGTTGAGCGAGGAGGACGTGGAGCGCGTGGAGACGGCCACCTCCAGCTTCCTGGAGGAACTGCGCGTGCCCCTGTCCCAGGTCAAGCCCGGCCGGTTCGGGTCTCCCTTGTTGCAGTGAGCGGCGCATGGCCAAGAGGGTACTGCTCGGCGTTCTGATCTTTGTGAACCTGTTCCTGCTGTTCCGGCTTATCTGGAGCGAGCATGGGCTGTTCGCGTACCTGAACATGCGCGCCCGCTCGGCCAAGCTGCAGCAGCAGCTCGAGGAGATTGACGCCAAGAGCCTGGAACTGAGCAAGGAGATCCGGCGTCTGAAGTCCGACAGGGCCTATCAGGAGATGATCATCCGCGACAGGATGAACTACGTGAAGGAAAACGAAGTCTTGTACATCTTCTCTGGCAAGGGGGACATCCCCCAGGGAGCCGCGGACGATGAGAAGAAAGATTGAATGGTACCAGGAGGTTCTGGCCCTGGAGCCGGGCTCGCGGATCTTCTTTCCGCTGGCCAAGCTCTTTGTGGAGACCGGGCAGCTTGAGGACGCCGTCAAGACGTTGCGCCTCGGGCTGGACCGCCACCCCGACTGCCTGGAGGCCCGGCTGCTGCTCATCCAGCTCTTGGTGCGCCTGGAGCACTGGGAGGAGGCGCAGGCACAGCTGCCCCTGGTGACCAAGCCCCTGGAGCGCTACCCGGCCTTCTGGTCCCTGTGGGCCCAGCGCACGGCGGAGAGCGAGCGCGACTTCGCCGTGTTCCTCATGCTTGCGGCCTCGCACTTCACGGACAAGCCCATCAAGTGGACCGACGTGGTCATCGAGGGCCTGGGGCCCCTGACGGACCGGCTCATCGGGCCGCTGAAGCACCGCGCGCAGAAGCACCGCGAGCCCGGCCAGGCGCACCGGGCCATGGGCGCGGCCCCGGCCCAGGCCGTGGGCGCCATGCCGGGAGTCGACGACACGCCCTACACCGGGCCCAAGCCCGACACCGGCAGCTTCCGCACCCGCACCATGGCCGACCTGCTCGCATCGCAGGGCGACTTCGTGGGCGCGCTCGGCATCTATCGCGAGCTCTGGGGACGCTCCCTGGACGAGCGCGAGAAGCAGGAACTGGCCGGGCGCATCCGCAGCATGGAGGACGGCCTGGCCGAGGCCCAGACCGTGGGCTCCCACGCCCCGGCGCAGCAGGATCCCTTTGGCAAGCACGCCAAGAACCGCCTCATGAGCACTCTTGAGGCCCTGGCCAGCCGCCTGGAAGCGCGCATCCAGCCTTGAACCACCAAACGAGGACCGCGTTGACTGCCAACACCCCCCTGATCCGCAGGACCGGCGCCACGTGCGCGGCCTGGGCCAGCCTTTTGGCGCTGGCGTTTCTCCTTGCCGGGTGCGGGGCCTTCGGCTCCACCTGGGAGAGCACCCGCGACTACGCACGGCATACGACCCTGGAGACCCGCGACAAGATCAATCCCACGCCGTCCATCGACGTGAACCGCTACCAGTGGGAAAATCCCAACCAGGAGAAGCTGGCGCTTCTGTTCTCCCCGGTGGACGCCAAGGTCATGGCGCTGATGCGCTACGCCACCAGCCAGGACTTCCGCCCCAGCCCGGAATGGATGGACGCGCTCCTGGCGCGCTTCCCCTGGGTGAGCGGCGTCATCGTGGCCGACGCCACGGGCGACATCCTCATCCGCAAGCCGCCGGTGCCGCTCAAGCGCTTCAGCGAGCCGCTGGTGTTCGAGTCCATCTGGCGCGAGACCCTGGTGAAGACCGTGGTGGACTACACGGCCCTGGGGCCGGAGCTGTACTTCGGCACGCCCAACTTCGAGGGCACGGAGTTCGTGGGCCTGCACGTGGTGCACTTCGACCCGCGGGTGCTGTTCACCTTCTGCCCGCACCCCGAGGAGCTCATCATCGTGGACCCCCGGGCCAAGAAGCTCTGGACCTCGGGGGCTCAGCCCATCCCCGGGGCCGAGGCCCTGCTGGAGCTGCCCTGGGAGGAGTACATGAAGAAGGACGTGCACGGCCAGGTCGAGGCCGGTGGCAACCACTTCACCTGGCTGGCCCGGTACATCGGCGCGGACAAGTTCGTCTACGCCACCCAGAGCGCCAACGCCACCTACGAGGACAAGGGCGTGAACCTGCTGCCCTTCTTCGGATTCAAGCCCTAGCACGCCCGCGCCGAGCGGAGGAGTAAGCCTTGTCCCAGCAGATCACCGTCACCGAGCACCTGCTGCTGCACCAGAAGCAGGTGCCCATGGCCACCGGCCGTTTCACCCGCCTGTTCAACGAGCTCATCCTCTCGGCCAAGATCATCCACCGCGAGGTGAGCAAGGCCGGGCTGGTGGACGTGCTGGGCTTCACCGGCGACGTCAACGTGCAGGGCGAGGAAGTCAAGAAGATGGACGACTTCGCCAACCGGGTGCTCATCCACAGGCTTTCGCGCTGCGGGGCCCTGTGCGCCATGGCCAGCGAGGAGAACGCCGACATCATCGAGATTCCCGAAGGGCTGCCCACGGGCGACTACTTCGTCATCTTCGATCCGCTGGACGGCAGCTCCAACATCGACGTGAACGTGAGCATCGGCACCATCTTCTCCATCTACCGCCGCAAGAGCCCCAGCGATTCGCAGCTCTTGAGCGACGACATCCTGCAGCGCGGCGCGGACCAGGTGGCCGCGGGCTACATCCTGTACGGCTCCTCGTGCATGATGGTCTTCACCACCGGCGACGGGGTCAACGGCTTCACCCTGGACCCCAGCGTGGGCGAGTTCCTGCTCTCCCACCCGGACATGCGCATCCCCGACCAGGGCAAGATCTACTCGGTGAACGAGGGCTACTACCACTACTGGGACAAGCCCACCCTGGACGTGCTGGCCCACTTCAAGGCCGCGGGCATGACGCGCAAGAAGCCCTACAGCCTGCGCTACATCGGCTCGCTGGTCAGCGACTTCCACCGCAACCTGATATACGGCGGCATCTTCATGTATCCCTCGGACAACCGCGATCCCAGCAAGCCCGGCGGCAAGCTGCGGCTGATGTGCGAGGCCTCGCCCATGGCCTTCATCATCGAGCAGGCCGGGGGCATGGCCATCGACGGCTACCGCCGCATCCTGGACATCAAGCCCGACAACCTGCACCAGCGCGTGCCCCTGTTCGTGGGCTCGAAGAAGGACGTGGAGCGGGTGCAGGAGATTTACGCCCAGGCCCAACAGGCCTAGGGGGCCCATGCTCGTACTGGGTGTCGAGACCTCCTGCGACGAGACCGGGGTGGCCCTGGTTCGTGACGGCAGGCTCGTGGCCGAGGTCCTGGCCTCGCAGACGGACATGCACGCCGTGTTCGGCGGCGTGGTGCCGGAGATCGCCTCGCGCGAGCACCAGCGCATCCTTCCGCGCCTGTTCGCCGAGCTGCTGGCCAAGTCCGGCGTGCGGCCCGGGGATATCGAAGGCATCGCCGTGGCGCGGGGTCCGGGCCTTTTGGGCAGCCTGCTGGTGGGGCTGTCCTTCGCCAAGGGCCTGTGCCTGGCCACCGGGGCCGCGCTCATGGGCGTGAACCACCTGCACGCGCATCTGCTGGCGCCGGGGCTGGAGCAGGACATGGCCTTCCCGGCCCTGGGGCTCTTGGTCTCCGGCGGGCACACGCACATCTACCGCATGGACTCGCCCACGGAGTTCACGCTGCTGGGCCGCACCCTGGACGACGCCGCGGGCGAGGCCTTCGACAAGGTTGCCAAGCTCCTGAACCTGCCGTACCCCGGCGGCCGCTACCTGGACGAACTGGCCCGTGGCGTGGCGCCGGACACGGGCCTGTTCCCCCGCGCCTACATTTCCAACGACAACCTGGACTTCAGCTTCAGCGGGCTCAAGACCGCCGTGGCCACCCACCTGGAGCAGCACCCGCGCCTGGGCTTCGGCGCCATGCCCGGCGCGGGCTCCCTTACCCGCGAGGGGCTGCTGGCCCTCTCCGGCGACCCGGAGGGCCTGGCGGGGGTCTGCGCGGCCTTCAACTGGGCCGTGGCCGACACCCTGCGCATCAAGGTGGAGCGGGCCCTGGACAGGGAGGCCGGGCGCGGAGCGGGCCTGCGGTCCCTGGTGGTGGCGGGGGGCGTGGCGGCCAATTCCTTCGTGCGCGCGGCCATGGCCGAGCTGGCCGGGCGCAGGAAACTTTCCCTCTGCCTGCCGCGTCCGGGCCTGTGCACGGACAACGCCGCCATGATCGCCCGGGCCGGGTGGCTGGCCCTGGCCGCCGGGCGCAGACACGCCCTGGATATGGAGAGCGTTCCGCGTGGCCGGGCCGTGCCCGAGGACTGGATTTGCGTACCTTGAGGCACCGCTGGCTGGGGCGGCGCGTCTTGACAGAAAACGGCTTGAGAACTAGGTTTGCGGAAATGTGGCAATACCATCCGGGGCACGGCTAGCCCTGTTTCGGACGCAAGTCATTCACGCAGAGAATACAAGGAGAGCGTATGGCCATCCAGGTCACCGACGGCAATTTCGATCAGGAAGTCCTCAAGAGCCCCGTGCCCGTCCTCGTGGACTTCTGGGCCCCCTGGTGTGGCCCCTGCCGCGCCATGGGCCCCATCATCGACGAGCTGGCCACCGAGTTCGACGGCAAGGTGAAAATCTGCAAGATGAACGTGGACGAGAATTCCGCCAGCCCGAGCAAGTTCGGCATCCGCGCCATTCCCACGCTCATCCTGTTCAAGAACGGCGAGGTCGTTGACCAGACCACCGGCGCGGTGTCCAAGAGCAGCATCAAGGACATGATCGCCAAGAAGGCCCTGTAGGAACATGAAGAAGTACGATGCCGTCGTCATAGGGGGAGGGCCGGCCGGTCTCACCGCGGTCCTCTACCTTGTCCGCTCCGGCGTGAGCACGCTGCTGATCGAGAAGCTCTCTCCCGGCGGCCAGGTGCTCATGACCGAGGAGATCGAGAACTATCCCGGCTTCCCCAAGGCCGTGAAGGGGTACGAGCTTGTGGACAAGTTCGTGGAGCACGTCTCCAACTACGAGTTCGACCGCATCTCCGACGAGGTCCGGACCATCCGTCCCGAGGACGGGGTCTACCGCATCGAGGTGGGGGAGGAGACCGTGGAGGCCAAGGCCGTGGTGCTGTGCTCCGGCTCGCGCTACAAGCGCGTGGGCACCCCCGGGGAGGACATGTACCTGGGCAAGGGCGTTTCGTACTGCGCCCTGTGCGACGGCAACTTCTACCGGGGCAAGACCGTGGCCGTCATCGGCGGCGGCAACTCGGCCCTGGAGGAATCCCTGTACCTGGCGCGCATCGTGGACAAGCTCCACCTCATCCACCGGCGCGACGAGTTCCGCGGCTGCAAGTGCTACCAGGACAAGTGCGAGATCAACCCCAAGATGCAGATCCATCGCTCCACCGTGGTGGATGAGATCGCGGGCGACCCGTTCAAGGGCGTCACGGGCCTGAAGCTCACCAACGTCAAGACCGGCGAGAAGAGCGACCTGCCTGTGGACGGCGTGTTCGTCTTCGTGGGCTTCGAGCCTGTGGCCTCCTTTGTGCCCCAGGGGTTGGAGCGGGACAAGGCCGGGTTCGTCATCACCGACACCGAGATGCGCACCAACCTGCCCGGCTTCTTCGCCGCGGGCGACGTGCGCAGCAAGAACTGCCGCCAGGTGGCCACCGCCGTCGGCGATGGCGCCACCGCGGCCACTGCGGCCTATGCCTACCTGGAAACCCTCCATGCCTAGACGCCTGCTGGCCACGGCCCTGCTCCTGTGCATGCCGCTTTTGGCGTCGTGCGGGCTCATCGACTACTACTTCCTGCCGCCGCCGGACGACACGGCCCAGGAGCTCTTCGAGAGCGGCATGGAGTACATGAAGGAGAAGCGGTACGGCATGGCCGCCGAGAGCTTCCTCAAGCTCAAGGACCGCTATCCCTTCAGCCCGCTGACCCCCAAGGCCGAAGTCGCCCTGGGCGACGCCTACTTCCTGGACAAACGCTACCCGGAGGCCGTGGAGGCCTACAAGGAGTTCGAGACGCTGCACCCCAGCAACGCGAACATCCCCTACGTGCTTTTCCAGATGGGCCTGAGCAACTTCAACCAGTTCCGCACCATCGACCTGCGCCAGGACAACGTCAAGGAAGCCCTGGAGATCTTCTACCGCATCGAGGAGAACTACCCGAACTCGGAGTATTCCAAGCACTGCAAGGAGTACATCTACAAGTCCCGGAAGATCCTGGCCGAGCACGAGATCTTCGTGGCCGACTTCTTCTGGCGCACGGACCAGTTCGGCCCGGCCTGGCACCGCTACCTCTACGTGCTGGAGAACTACGGCGACGTGGTGGAGTTCAAGGACTACGTGAGGAAACGGGCCGAGTACTCCTACTTCGAGTACCAGAAGTCCCTGTCCGAGATCGAGCGCGAGAAGGTCCAGTGGACCTGGAAGCGCCTGACCAAGTGGCTGTAACCCGGGGGCCCGGGCGGGAGGCGGAGCATGGACGAAGCGGAGGAGAACCCGGACACCGGCCTGGCCTTTCCCGGCTGGCTTGATTCCCGCCTCGTCACCGACGCCCGCTTCGCCCGCGCGTACAACGCCTGCGGCGACTCCGGCCGGGCCCTGTTCAAGCGCATCATCGCCGCGCACTACGCCCTGAATCCCCCGCGCGAATCCCTTGCGGCCACGCGGTTGGACGTACTGCGCTCCGGCCTTTCCGTTGCCACGGACACCGCCCCGGCGACCTTCGCCGTGATCCTCTGCGACGGCGGGATGGACGCCCCGGCCTTCCTGCTCTCCGCCCTGGTCCCGGCCCTGTGCTCGGGCATCCCCGAGGTGCTGGTGGTTCGGCTGGGCGGGGCAGGGGGCCTGGCCAACTCCACCCTGGCCGCCTGCGAGTTGGCCGGGCAGGAGCGCGTGGCCGCCCTGGGCCCGGCCCAGGTGGAGCGGCTTTTGGCCCACTGCACCGCCAGCGGGCTGCCCGGAGTGCTCCTCCACGCCGACACGGCCCCTGTGCGCGCCATCCTGGCCAGGCCGGGCCTGCGGAGCCTGCCGGCCTCCACCCAGGTGCGTCGCGTCGCCCTTGCGCCACCCGCCCAGGTCGCCCTCTGGCGGGACTCCAAGGATGATTTTTCCCCGGACTGCGTGGCCCTGGCCTACGGAGACCTTCCCTTCGAGGAGGGCGGCCTGGCCCCCGGCGAGAAAGGCCGCAAGCCCGCCGCGTCGGCCTTCGAGGCCTTCGCCCTGGCCCCGCGCGACCTGCTCCTGGCCCCGGACGGGCGCATGGCCCTGTCCTACCAGGCTGCGGGGCAGGGGGCGCGGGTCACTGTGTCGCGCTCCCAGCTGGGCATGTGGGCCTGGGACTGCCTCTGCCAGGACGTCTTCCTGCGCCGGGCCACGGTCTTCTCCTCCGAACGCTGAGCAACCTCCGGAGCAGCACCCCGCCGTGAGCCGCAAGCCCCTGAGCGCCAAGTACCTGCCGAAGATCCGCAACATCGGCATCATCGCCCACATCGACGCGGGCAAGACCACGCTCTCCGAGCGCATCCTGTTCTACGCCGGGCGCATCCACCGCATGGGCGAGGTCCATGAGGGCACGGCCACCATGGATTTCATGCCCGAGGAGCAGGAGCGTGGCATCACCATCACCTCGGCGGTGACGAGCTGCGCCTGGCGCGACCACAGCGTGAACCTCATCGACACCCCGGGCCATGTGGACTTCACCGTGGAGGTGGAGCGCAGCTTGCGCGTGCTGGACGGGGCCGTGGGCGTGTTCTGCGCCGTGTCCGGCGTGGAGCCCCAGTCCGAGACCGTCTGGAGGCAGAGCGAGAGCTACCACGTGCCCAAGCTGGCCTTTGTGAACAAGCTGGACCGGCTGGGCGCGGACTTCTCCGCCGTGCTCGACTCCATGCGCGAGAAGCTGGGCGCAAACCCCGTGGCCCTGCAGGTGCCGGACGGAGAGGGCGCGGACCTCTCCGCTGTGTTCGATCTGGTGACCATGGAGCGGCTGGTGTTCGACCCGGACAGCAAGGGCGCGGAATACCAACGCCTGCCCCTGGCCGCAGCCGAGCTGGAGCGCGCGGCCCCCTGGCGCGAGAAGCTGCTGGAAGCCCTTTCCGAGCACGACGACGCGCTCCTGGAGCGCTACCTGGGCGGCGAGGACATCACACCGGACATGCTGCGCCCGGTGATCCGCGCCGCCTGCATCGGGCTCAAGCTGGTGCCCGTGCTGGCCGGTTCGGCCCTGAAGAACATCGGCGTGCAGCCGCTCATGGACGCCATCGTGGACTATCTGCCGTGCCCTCTGGACCTGCCCGAGGCCACGGGGATGGACCCGGCAAGCGGCCTGCCGCGCTCCTTCCCGCCGGACCCGGAGGCCCCGCTCTCGGCCCTGGTGTTCAAGGTGGTCATGGAGTCCGGGCGCAAGCAGTCCTTCCTGCGCATCTATTCCGGCCACCTGGCCGAGGGCGAGACCGTGTTCAACGCCACCCACGGCTGCGAGGAGCGCGTGGCGCGCCTGTTCAAGCTCCACGCCGACCGCCGCGAGAAGATCGAGGTGGCCAAGGCCGGGGAGATAGTGGCCGCCGCCGGGATGCGCTTCGGCCGCACGGGCGACACCCTGTGCCGCAAGGACGAGCCCATCCTGCTGGAGCAGATCGCCGCGTACAAGCCGGTGATCTCCCTGGCCATAGAGCCGCGCAACGCCGACGAGGCCGACAAGCTGGACGAGGTGCTGGAGAAGTACCTGCTGGAGGACCCGACCCTGGCCGTTGCGCGCGACGAGGAGACCGGGCAGGTCATCCTCTCCGGCATGGGCGAGCTGCATCTGGAGGTGCTGCTCGAACGCATGGCCCGGGAGCACTCCCTCAAGCCCCGCACGGGCAAGCCCCAGGTGGTGTACCAGGAGACCGTCACCGCCAGCGCCGAGGCCCAGGAGGAGTTCCATCGCGAACTGGGCGAGGTGATGCATCACGGCGCGGTGCGCCTGGCCGTGGAGCCCCTGCCGCGCGGGGCCGGGCGGGTGGTGCACTTCGAGGTGGACACCACGCGCCTGAACCAGGCCTGGACCGACGCCGTGGCCGAGGGCCTGGCCGACGCCCTGCAGAGCGGCGTGCTGCGCGGCTACCCGGTGCAGGATGTGAAGCTGCGCATCCTGGACATGCCCCGCAGGGAGGGCGAGTCCAGCGCCGCTGGCTACCGCATGGCCGCGGCCATGGCGCTCAAGGCCGTGCTGGCGGCGGCTTCCCCGCAGCTCCTGGAGCCCATCATGTGGGTGGAGATCAGCGCGCCGGACGCCTTCGTGGGCGAGGTCATCGGCCTGCTGGGCTCCAAGGGGGCCAAGGTGGAGAACATCGTGGACAAGGGCGGCGCCAAGCTGGTGCAGGCCCTGGCCCCCCTGGGGCAGCTCTTCGGCTTCAGCACCTATTTGCGCTCGGCCACCCAGGGCCGGGCCTCCTTCGTCATGAAGTTTGCCCGATTTGACACTCTTTCCAGTTAAAGAGCGCCATCTGCGTTGCAATTCTTCCTTCCTCAGGCTACGTAAACTTATGCCCGGGTTTTGCCGATGGTGCATGACAGCGGGCAGTGCGAACGGCTTCCAGCCGCGCCGGGCACATGGCCCGCTGCCAGGAACGTCGTTGCCAAGGGGGCACCTCTGCCACGTCTCGACCCTCACGCACAAGGATTTGTAGCCCATGACTGACGATCAAAGCCGCGAAATATTTCGTGAAGAAGCGCTTGAATTGCTCGGCGAGCTGGAGGCCACGCTCCTGGAACTGGAGGGCGAGCCCGGCAACCTGGACCTCGTGAACCGGGCCTTCCGGGCCCTGCACACGGTGAAGGGCTCCGGGGCCATGTTCGGCTTCGACGACATCGCGGAATTCACCCACGACATCGAGAACATCTTCGACAAGGTACGTAACGAGGAGCTCCCCGTCACAAAGGAGCTCATCACCGTCTCCTTTGCCGCGCGTGACCACATCATGGCCATGCTGGGCGGTCCGGACGAGGCGGGGGGCACCGTGGAACAGGGCGCGGCCATCCTGGAGAGCCTGCGCGCCCTGGCCACGCCGCAGCCCGTGGCCCAGGCCCCGGCGGAGGAGCCCCAGCCCGCAACGGACCCGGAGCCTGCACCCGTGGCCGGGCCCGGTGAAGCCGAGAACCTCTGCCCGGAGCCTGCCCCGAGGGGCGAGAGTGGTGCCGGGCCAGAGGACCAGCCGGCCCCCGAGACGGAAGGCGAGTGCGTGGGTCCCAAGCGCTACCGCATCGGCATCCGCCCACGGGTGGCGCTGGTGGAGAAGGAACTGCGCCTGGACCCCTTGTTCGAGGAGCTGCGCGGCCTTGGCCTATGCACTGTGCGCGTGGACCACACCGGGCTGCCCGGCCTCGGGGAGCTCAATCCCCGGGAGCTGCGCCTGGCCTGGGAGGTGGATCTCACCACCAATGTTCCCAAGTCGGCCATCCAGGATCTCTTTTTCTTTACGGATGTGGACCTGGACGTGACCTTCGAGCCCCTGCCGCTTGAGGCTCCCGCGCCTGCGGCTGCCGTGCCGGAGTGCCTGTGCCAGACCCGCGAGGGCGGCGCATCGGCCCCTGCCGCCCCTGGCGGGGGTCTTGCCGAGGATCTCCCCGAGGAACGGCCCGTGGCCCTGGACCTTCTGGACACGCCCCCTCCGGTGAAAAAGCTCGGCGAGCTCCTGGTGGAGGAGGGTGCCCTGACCCCGGACGCCCTGGAAAGCGCGCTGAAGCAGCAGAAGCCCATCGGCAGGATTCTCACCGAGGCCGGGCTGGTCACCGAGCAGCAGGTGGAGAAGGCCGTTGCCCGCCAGCAGCGGGAGCGCGAGCCAATCAAGGCCGCCCCTGCCGCAGCGGCTGCCAAGGACGCGGGCACCAGCCTGCGCGTGGCGGCGGACAAGCTGGACACCCTTGTGGACCTGGTGGGCGAGCTGGTCATCGTCCAGGCCCAGATTTCCCAGGTGGTGGGCGAGCGGGGCGATTCCACGCTGACCATGCTGGCAGAGCAGCTGGAGCGCCTGAGCGCCGAGCTGCGCGACAGCACCCTGGGCATCCGCATGCTGCCCATCGGCACCACCTTCAGCAAGTTCCGCCGCCTGGTGCGCGACCTGTCCTCGGAACTGGGCAAGGAGATGGAGCTGGTGACCCGTGGCGAGGAGACGGAACTGGACAAGACCGTCATCGAGCGCCTGGGCGACCCGCTGGTGCACCTGCTCCGCAACAGCATCGACCACGGCATCGAGGACCCGGAGACGCGCCGCGCGGCAGGAAAGAAGCCCGCCGGGCTCATCCTGCTGGAGGCCGAGCACTCCGGCAGCGAGGTGCTCATCCGCATCACCGACGACGGCAAGGGGCTGGACCCGGAGGTCATCCGCGCCAAGGCCTTGGACAAGGGGCTCATCTCCGCCGAGGCCGACCTGACCGAGGCCGAGATCTACAAGCTCATCTTCCAGCCCGGGTTCTCCACCGCGGCCAAGGTCACCAACATTTCCGGCCGGGGCGTGGGCATGGACGTGGTGCACCGCGCCATCGACTCCCTGCGCGGCAGCATCGAGATCACCAGCGCCAAGGGCAGCGGCACCACCATCACCATCCGCCTGCCGCTCACCCTGGCCATCATCGAGGGCCTGCAGGTGCAGGTGGGCGACGGCTACTTCGTCATCCCCCTGTCCATAGTGGAGGAGTGCGTGGAACTGCACGCCCGCGACAAGGACGAGAACCGCGACCAGCAGTTGGTGAACCTGCGAGGCGAGCTGGTGCCCTACATCAACCTGCGCCGCTGGTTCGAGATAGAGGGCGCGCCCCCGCCCATCGAGCAGATCGTCATCACCGGGGTGGAGGGCCGCCGCGTGGGCATCGCCGTGGACCATGTCATCGGCGAGCACCAGACCGTGATCAAGAGCCTGGGCCGGGTGTACCGCGACGCCGAAGGCGTCAGTGGCGCCACCATCCGGGGCGACGGCACCCTGGCCCTGATCCTGGACGTTCCCCGGCTGGTGCGCAGCGTCGTTGCCCAGCAGGGCTCCTGAACCATGACCAACCCCCAGCGATGACAGAACGAAAGCCCCCCCGCAGCCGCCCCCTGGACGATGGAGCTGGCAACGCCACACTTACGCGCATGCAGCCACGCGTGTTCGAGCGCTTCAGCGAGTTCATCAAGACCGAGCTGGGCATCAAGATGCCGCAGACCAAGAAGACGCTTCTGGAGGCCCGGCTGCAGAAGCGGCTGCGCGAACTGGGCATGGCCACCCACGAGGAATACTGCGAGTACCTCTTCAGCCCCGCGGGCATGGAGGAGGAACTGCACAACCTGGTGGACGTGGTGACCACCAACACCACGGACTTCTTCCGCGAGCCCAAGCATTTCGAGATCCTCACCGGCAGGGTGCTGCCCGAGCTTTTCGCGCGGGGGGGCACGGGCCGCAACGTGAACATCTGGAGCGCGGGCTGCTCCACCGGCGAGGAACCCTACACCCTGGGCATGGTGCTCTCGGAGTTCGCGCGGCTCAACGCCGGCTTCGGCTTCTCCATCCTGGCCACGGACATCTCCACCCAGGTGCTGCGCATGGCCGTGCGCGCCGTGTATCCGGAATCCAAGATCGCCCCCATCCCGCCGGATGTCCGTAAGCGCTACCTGCTGCGCAGCAAGGACAGGACCAGGCGCCTGGTGCGCATCGCCCGGGAGGTGCGCGAACGCGTGCGCTTCCGGCGCCTGAACTTCATGGAGGAATTCCGCTTTGAAGGGCAGTTGGACATCATCTTTTGCCGCAATGTGGTCATCTACTTCGACCGGGCCACCCAGGAGATGCTGTTTTCGCGCTTCTGCCGCAAGCTGGTGCCCGGCGGCTACCTGTTCATAGGCCATTCCGAGAGCCTGGCGGGCATGACCCTGCCTTTGGTGCAGGTGGCTCCCACGGTCTACAAACGCGTTGGATAAGCTGCCTCGCAGGGGAGACGCATGACCAAGCAGATTCGCGTGCTGGTGGTGGACGATTCGGCCCTGGTGCGCCAGACCCTCATCGACATCCTGAACGCCGAGCCGGACATCACGGTCATCGGGTCCGCCGCGGATCCCATCATGGCTGCGGAGAAGCTGCGCGAGCAGGCCCCGGACGTCATCACACTGGACATCGAGATGCCGCGCATGGACGGGCTGACCTTCCTGCGCAAGCTCATGAGCCAGCACCCCATTCCTGTGGTCATCTGCTCCTCCCTGGCCATCGACGGCGACGAGACCACCTTCAAGGCCCTGGAATTCGGGGCTGTGGAGATCATCACCAAGCCCAAGATCGGCACCAAGCAGTTCCTGGAGGAGTCGCGCATCCGCGTGTGCGACGCCGTGCGCGCGGCGGCCCGGGCCAAGGTGCGCCCGCACTCCGGGGTCGCCTTCAAGGTGGCGCCCAAGCTCGATGCCGACGTCATGCTGGCAAAGGGCAAGCCCTCGGAATTCAACTTCCGCACCACGGAGAAGGTGGTGCTGGTGGGGGCCTCCACAGGCGGAACGGAGGCCCTGCAGACCTTCCTCACCTCCCTGCCCATGGACAGTCCGGCCATCGCGGTGGTGCAGCACATGCCCGAGAACTTCACCGCGGCCTTCGCCAAGCGGCTGGACGGCATCTGCCGCATCACCGTCAAGGAGGCCCAGGACAACGACACCATGCTGCGCGGCCAGGCGCTCATCGCGCCGGGCAGCAGGCACATGCTGCTCAAGCGCAGCGGCGCGCGCTATCATGTTGAGGTCAAGGACGGGCCGCTGGTCTCTCGCCACCGGCCCAGCGTGGACGTGCTGTTCCGCTCCGGCGCGCGCTACGCGGGTAAGAACGCCGTGGGCGTCATCATGACCGGCATGGGCGACGACGGGGCCAAGGGCATGCGCGAGATGTTCGATGCCGGGGCCTACACCATCGCCCAGGACGAGGCGTCCTGCGTGGTCTTCGGCATGCCGCAGGAGGCCATCAAGCACGGCGGGGTGCACAAGGTCATGGGTCTCACGTCCATCGCGGGCGAGGTGGTTCGCTACTGCAAGGACTGAGGCGAATCCGGGCCGAAGTCCCACCTGGGCGGCAGTCCTGGGGCCCTGACTCCCACGGCAACGCGCCGCAGGAACTCCTTGCGGGAGATCTCGCGGGCGCCGAAGCGCAGCAGGTGCGCGGTGGTCTGCTGGCAGTCGATGAGCGTGCAGCCGTTTGCCGCGAGCCAGCGCACGAAGGCCGCGAACAGGGCCTTGGAGGCGTCGGGCCGGGTGAAGAACATGGACTCTCCGAAGAACACCGACCCCAGGGACACGCCGTAGAGCCCGCCCACCAGGCGGTCCTCCTCCCAGCATTCCGCGCTGTGCGCAAAACCCAGCCGGTGCAGCCGCTCGTAGGCGGCCACCATCTCCGGCACGATCCAGGTGCCGCTCTGGCCCGGGCGCGCGGCGCGGGCGCAGGCCCGGATCACCGAGGCGAAGTCCCGGTCCAGGGTGAAGCGCAGGCGCCCGGAGTTGAGCGTGCGCTTGAGGCTGGCGGGGATGTGCAGGGCCTGCGGTTCAAGCACCAGGCGCGGGTCCGGCGACCACCAGAGGATGGGCGAGTCCTCGGAATACCAGGGGAAGATGCCCGAGGCGTAGGCCGTGAGCAGGCGCTCGGGTGAGAGGTCGCCGCCCACGGCCAGCAGGCCGTCCGGGTCCGCCTCCTCGGGGTCCGGGAACAGGGGTTCCTCGAAGAGCCGGTAGATGGCCATGCCGCTATTTCTCCGAGGAGCGCTCCGCCGCCGCGGCCGGTGTGTAGGCGAAGATGAAGTCCCCGCTGCCCGCGCCTGTGCTGGCCTTGGAGGCCGCAGGGCGGGACTCCGGGTCCACGTCCGAGGCCAGGTCCACCAGCACCAGCCCGCCCTTGGTCAGGCTGCCGAACAGAAGCTCAGGCGCGATGGCGTCCTTGACCTCCACCTGGACCACGCGGGCCATGGGCCTGGCCCCGTAGGCCGGGTCATGGCCCAGCACGGCCAGGTGCGTGCGCGCGGCCTCGGTGAGGCTCACGGTGACGCGGCGGTCCTTCAGCTGGTCGTTCAGCTCGCGGATGTTCTTGTCCACCACCTTGAGCATGACCTCGCGGTTGAGCGCGCTGAAGGGCACGATGGCGTCCAGCCGGTTGCGGAACTCCGGGCTGAACAGGCGCTCGATGGCCTTCATGGCCCCGGCCTTGCGATCGCTTGCGGCTGCCTTGGGGTCGCTGCGGGTGAAGCCCATGCCGCCCTTGGCCAGTTCCTGGGCTCCCGCATTGGAGGTCATGAGCAGGATGGCCTGGCGGAAGTCGGCCTTGCGCCCGGTGTTGTCGGTCAAGGTGGCGTAGTCCATGACCTGCAGCAGGATGTTGAACACGTCCGGGTGCGCCTTCTCGATCTCGTCGAAGAGCACCACGCAGTGCGGGCTCTTGCGCACGGCCTCGGTCAACAGGCCGCCCTGGTCGAAGCCCACGTAGCCCGGGGGCGCGCCGATGAGGCGGGACACGGCGTGCTTCTCCATGTATTCGCTCATGTCGTAGCGCAGGAACTGCACGCCCAGCACACCCGCCAATTGCTTGGCCAGCTCGGTCTTGCCCACGCCGGTGGGCCCGGTGAGCAGGAAGGCTCCCAGGGGTCTGCCCGGCTGCTTCATGCCCGCGCGGGAGCGCCGGATGGCCTTGCAGAGCACGGCCACGGCCTCGTCCTGGCCGTACACGGCCTTCCTGATCTCGTCCTCCAGGCCCTGCAGGCGGTCCTTGTCCGAGCCGGAGAGGCGCTTTTGCGGAATGCGCGCCATCTTGGCGATGATCCTCTCCACGTCCTGGGCGGTGATGCGGCTGTCCTTGCGCGGCCTGGCGGCGCTGGCCAGCTTGAACTGCGCCCCGGCCTCGTCCAGCACGTCGATGGCCTTGTCCGGCAGGAAGCGCTCGGTGATGTACCGGGCCGAGAGCTCGGCGGCGCTCCTCAGGGCTGGCGGAGTGTAGGTCACGCCGTGGAAGCCCTCGTAGTGGGGCTTCAGGCCCTTCAGTATCTCGATGGTCTCCTCCACGCTGGGCTCCAGGATGTCGATCTTCTGGAACCGGCGGGACAGGGCGCGATCCTTCTCGAAGTGGTTGCGGTATTCCTCGAAGGTGGTGGAGCCGATGCAGCGCACCTCGCCGCTGGCCAGGAAGGGCTTGAGGATGTTGGAGGCGTCCATGCTGCCGCCGGAAACGGCCCCCGCGCCCACGATGGTGTGGATCTCGTCCACGAACAGGATGGCGTTCTCCACGCGGCCCAGCTCGGCAAGCACGGCCTTGAGCCTGGCCTCGAAGTCGCCGCGGTACTTGGTGCCCGCGATGAGCGCGCCCATGTCCAGGGCGAAGACCTCGGCGCTCTTGAACTGCTCGGGCACGCGGCCCTGGGCGATGCACAGGGCCAGGCCCTCGGCCAGGGCGGTCTTGCCCACGCCGGGGTCGCCCACCAGGATGGGATTGTTCTTGCGGCGGCGGGCCAGCACCTGGATGGTGCGCTCCAGCTCCGCCGCGCGGCCGATGATGGGGTCGATCTTGCCCTGGCGCGCCCGCTC
>CAZCYB010000003.1:0-69974 GCA_964502805.1 uncultured Desulfocurvus sp. | reverse complement strand
GCGTCAGCCAGGTTGAGAGCTGGGATTCGCCCCGGAATTGATGGAGCGAGCCGTGCAGGCGGATGAAGACCTCCTGGCCCACCTCCTCCGCCTCGTCTGCGCCCAGCATGCCCACGACCACGGCCGCCACGCGGGCCTCGTGGGTCTCCACCAGGCGGCGGAAGGCCTCATCGTCGCCCAGGCGCGCCCGCTCCGTGAGGTTCCTGGTGAACTCCTCCAGGGGGCTCTTGCGCTCGCGCTGGCCCTGCCTGTTGGCATCGGGCCTGTCTGCATCGGGCCTGGCGGGCTGGCCCCGGCGCCCGGCCTGGCGGTCCAGGTCGTCCAGGTCATCGCCCAGGCCCAGGCCGGGGTCGTCCCCGTCCATGGGCTGCCCGTGGGAGATGTACTCCAGCACGTCCAGGCGGCTGACGCCGTGGCTGTTCAGGAAGTGGACGGCAAAGGAGTCCTCCTCCTCGAACATGGCGGCGATGACGTCGCCCACGTGCACGGTCTCCTTGCCGGAGGACTGCTTCTGCCACACGGCGCGCTGCATGACGCGGCGCACGCCCAGGGTCTGGACCACCTCGCTCTCGGAGTCCTCGGGCAGGGTGTCCATGTGCTCGCGGAAAAACGTCTCCAACTGCTCGCGCAGCCGGTCCACGTCGGCCCCGCAGGCGTCCAGCACGTCGGAGCCTGCCGCCTCGCGCGTCATGGCGTAGAGCAGGTGCTCCAGGGTCAGGTATTCGTGGCGGCGGCGCCTCACCTCGTGGAAGGCGCTGGTGAGGACGGATTCGAGTCCCTTGCTCAGCATGATGCTCACACCTCCTCCATGCTCGCGCGCAGGGGGTAGCCCGCGCTCCTGGCCATGGAGTGAACGGTTTCGACCTTGGTCTCGGCCACCTCGGCCGTGTACACGCCGCACATGCCAATGCCCTGCTTGTGCACGGCCATGGTGATGCGCACGGCCTCGTCCTCGCTCTTGCGGAACACCCGCCGGAGCACGTGGACCACGAAGTCCATGGTGGTGTAGTCGTCGTTGTGCAAAAGCACCTTGAACCGCCTGGGCTCGCGCACCTCAAGCGCGTCGAGGAGACCCGGCTCGCGGCGCGTGTCCGTTGATCTGTCGCTCATCTGGTCCTGCTCCGGCTGCGGAAGATTTCCACAGCTGCAATATTAGGCACCTTCTGGGGCGCTGTCGAGGGGCTGGGCCGAAAGTTCCGCGCGCAGGCGCCCGGCACGTGCGGCGGGGAACACGAAGGACTCCTCGGGCGGCAGCCCGGCGGACTCGCGGCGGCGGCGGTTCAGCTCGTGGTAGGTGGCCGTGGAGGCCTTGTCCGGCGGCAGTTTCAGGGCCCGTGCGCAGGCCTCGATGCCCGCCTCGTCGCCCTCGATCTCCAAGAAGTCGCCGAAGGGCAGGGCGTCCAGGCAGATCTCGCAGCCTTCGAGCCGCCACTTCTCGCGCACCTTCTCGTAGGCGAAGGCCGGGGCATAGCCCAGCCCGGCCAGGAGGGCGCGCAGGGCGCCGCCGTCGGCCACCTCGGTCTCGTGCTCCTCGTACACCTTCACGCCTTCCGGGGAGGCCGAGTCCGGCCTGCGCTTGAGGGTCAGCACGTGGCGGCCCTGCTTCTCGCGCAGGCGCAACAGCGTCCCGGCGGCCTTGAGGCTGCGGTCGGAGTCGTCGTACACGGCGTTGGCCTCGAACCAGCGGCCCAGGAATTCGGCGCCCAGCGCCTTCAGGCGGGCGCGCAGGGCCGCGTGGTCCACATCCAGGTATTTGCGCTCCATTTCCAGGGCCATATTTCCGCTTTTCTCCCGTGGCTTGCGCTGGTAGTTGGGTGAGGCGGCCCTATGCCGCTCAAGAGGGCGAACCGTGCAGAAACTCCTCATCCTGTGCGTGTCTGGCGCGCTGGGCACCTTGGCCCGCTATTTCGTGGGTGGTTGGGGCCAGCGCCTCACCGGCTCGGGATTTCCCCTGGGAACCGTGGTGGTGAACCTTTCGGGCAGCCTGCTCTTCGGCCTGGCCTTCGGCCTGTTCGAAAAGCGCACAGGGCTCGGGCCGGAGGTCAAGCTCTTCGTGCTCACAGGCTTCATGGGGGCCTACACCACCTTTTCCACCTACATGTTCGAGTCCGCCACGCTCTTGCAGGAGGGCCAGTGGGCCTGGGCGGGCCTGAACATCGTGGGCCAGACCGTGGCCGGGCTGGCGGCGATCTTTCTGGGCATGGCCCTGGGCCGGCTGCTGTAGGCGCGGCCAGGGGCGCCCGTTCGGCTACCCCGCGCTGGCCTCGGTCTCCACGATGGGCCTGTGCTGGGAGAGGTCGTACAGCCCGCGCACGGCAAGGCGCAGGTTGAAGTGCGGGATGCGTTCGAAGTGGATGAAGCCCACGCTCTTGCCCTCGCTGATGGAGGACAGGGCCGTGAGGCCAATGGGCACCGGGAAGGGGATGGGCGCGGAGAACACGCTCTTGAGCTTGCCCGCGTAGTGTTCCTTGAGGTAGGCGATGAGCTGGTCGCGCTCCTCGGCGGTGAAGGACTCCAGCACCACGTGGCGGCTGCCCGCGGCCTTTTCGTCCTCGCCCATGCCCTGGGCCCCCAGCAGGGCGTCCCAGTCCATGGCCGGTTCCTCCTCGGGGTCCCAGGCGTGGCGGAACAGGTGCACGTCCACGTCGCGGCGGCCCTTGAAGCTTTTTATGGTCATGGACACGGCATAGGCGCGTTCGCTGGGCAGGCTGCCCTCGGGCTTGATGATCTCGATGTCCATGAGCGTGTCTCCTCCGGCTTGTGAAGTTGTGAAATCATAGATGGTTTGCCTCCCCAAGACAAGGGGGGGCGGCCAGCGCGGGAACCCATGACCCAGCCCTTCACCATCGTCAGCGACCATGTGCCCACGGGCGACCAGCCCCAGGCCATCGACGAACTCGCGGCCAACATCCGCGCCGGGGTGCGCGACCAGGTGCTCCTGGGCGTCACCGGCTCGGGCAAGACCTTCACCATGGCCAACCTGGTGGCCCGGCTGAATCGCCCGGCTCTGGTGCTGGCCCCGAACAAGACCCTGGCCGCGCAGTTGTTCAACGAGTTCAAGGCCCTGTTCCCGCACAACGCCGTGGAGTATTTCGTCAGCTATTACGACTACTACCAGCCCGAGGCCTACCTGCCGCACTCGGACACCTTCATCGAGAAGGACTCGTCCATCAACGACGACATCGACAAGCTGCGCCACGCGGCGACCCACGCGCTTCTGACGCGCCGCGACGTGCTCATCGTGGCCTCGGTGAGCTGCATCTACGGCCTGGGCAGCCCGGAATACTACGCCAAGATGATCATCCCCGTGGAGACGGGGCAGCAGCTGAGCCTGGAGAGCCTGATCAAGCGCCTGGTGGAGATCCAGTACGAGCGAAACGACGTGGACTTCCACCGCGGCACCTTCCGCGTGCGCGGCGACGCCCTTGAGCTCATCCCGGCCTACAGCCGGGACAAGGCCCTGCGCCTGACCTTCTTCGGCGACGAGATCGAGGCCATCCACGAGACCGACGCCCTCACCGGGCAGGTGCTGGCAACCCTGCGCAAGACCGTCATCTACCCGGGCAGCCACTATGTTTCCGACCAGGACAACCTGAAGCGCGCCATGGACGACATCCGCGAGGAACTGCGGGAGCGCCTGGCCGAATACCGCCGCCAGAACAGGCTGGTGGAGGCCCAGCGGCTGGAGCAGCGCACCATGTTCGACCTGGAGACCATCGAGGAACTGGGCTACTGCAACGGCATCGAGAACTACTCCCGACACCTGGACGGCCGCGCCCAGGGCCAGCCCCCGGCCACGCTCATCGACTACTTCCCCGAGGACTTCCTCATGTTCGTGGACGAGAGCCACATCACCATCCCCCAGGTGGGCGGCATGTTCAACGGCGACTTCTCGCGCAAGAGCACGCTGGTGGACTTCGGCTTCCGACTGCCCAGCGCCCTGGACAACCGTCCGCTCAACTTCGAGGAGTTCCAGCAGCGCATCGGCCAGGCGGTGTACGTCTCGGCGACGCCGGGGCCATGGGAGCTGGAGCGCGCCCAGGGCCTGGTGGTGGAGCAGATCATCCGGCCCACGGGGCTTGTGGACCCGCTCATCGACATCCGGCCCGTGGCGGGCCAGGTGGACGACCTGCTGGGCGAATGCAAGGCCCGCGCGGCCAGCGACGAGCGCGTGCTCGTCACCACCCTCACCAAGCGCATGGCCGAGGAGCTCACCGACTACTTCAACCAGATGGGCGTGCGCGCCCGCTACCTGCACTCGGACATCGAGACCCTGGAGCGCATGGCCATCATCCAGGCCCTGCGCGCGGGCGAGTTCGACGTGCTGGTGGGCATCAACCTGCTGCGCGAGGGCCTGGACATCCCCGAGGTAAGCCTGGTGGCCATCCTGGACGCGGACAAGGAGGGCTTCCTGCGCAGCACGCGTTCGCTCATCCAGACCTTCGGTCGCGCGGCGCGCAATTCCGAGGGCCGGGTGCTGCTCTACGCCGACTCCACCACGCCCTCCATGCGCGCGGCCCTTGACGAGACGGCCCGCAGGCGTGAAAAGCAGTTGGAATTCAACGCGCTCCATGGCATCGTGCCCACCACGGTCAAGAAGGGGCTGGACAACCTCCTGGGCGCGCTGGCGGCGCACGCCGTGCCGGACGAGACAACGGCCACGGCGGACGACCTGCTGCGCGAGCTGGACCCAAAGCGCCTGAAGAAGGAAATTTCGGCCCTGGAGCGCGAGATGCGCGAGGCGGCCAAGGAGCTGGAGTTCGAGCGCGCGGCGGCCCTGCGCGACCGCATCGCCAGCCTGCGCGAGAGAATCCTCGCGCTGGGGGAGTAGAGGTGGCACGCCTGAACATAGCCCATATCCGGGCCTTCAAGGACAAGTGGGGCTCGCTGTTCCAGTTCGTCATCGGGCTCATGATCATGTGCCTGATCTTCCTGGCCGGGCTCTTCGTGTTCATGCAGGTCGAGGGCTGGGGCTTCGTCGACAGCTTCTACATGATGGTCATCACCCTCTCCACGGTGGGCTTCGGCGAGATCCACCCGCTTTCGGAGAAGGGGAGGCTGCTCACCTCGATCATCATCCTCTGCGGCGTGAGCACGTTCGCGTACATGGTCGGTTCCTTCTCGCAGATGCTCGTGGACGGGCACCTGCACAAGCTCTTGTGGAGGCGCAAGGTGCAGAAGCGCATAGACAAGCTGGAAAACCACTACATCGTCTGCGGCTACGGCCGCATCGGCGGGGTCGTGGTCCAGGAGATCATGAAGGTCACCCCCGACGTGGTGGTCATCGAGACCGATCCCCATCTGGTGGAGAAGCTCAAGCTCGAGGGCATCATGCACCTCTCCGGCGACGCCACGGACGACGGACTGCTCGTGGCCGCTGGCATCAAGCGCGCCAAGAGCATCGTCACCGCCCTCACCGACGAGGCGGCCAACGTCTACGTGACCCTCACCGCGCGCCAGCTCAACCCGGCCATCTCCATCATCGCCCGGGCCAACAACGCCTCGCACATCACCCGGCTGGAGTTCGCCGGGGCCAACAAGGTTGTGCTGCCGCACTTGATCGGCGGGGTGCGCATGGCCCACAGCGTGCTCCGGCCCACGGTGACGGACTTCCTGGACCTGGCCGTGCGCGGGCACATCGACCTGCAGCTGGAGCAGCTGGACATCACCGCCAAGTCCCCCCTGGTGGGCAAGAATCTCATGGAGTCCAACATCCGCAAGGAATTCGACCTCATCATCGTGGCCATCAAGCGCGCCTCGGGCGAGCTGGTGTTCAATCCCGGCCCCAGGGAGATCCTCGAGTCCGGCGATACCCTCATCACCCTGGGCAGGCAGAACGACCTGCAGCGCATCTGCGAGCTGTTGTGAACGAATTCGACCCGGCCGCCCGCATAGCCCGGCTGCGCGAGGAGCTGGAGCACCACAACCACCGCTACTACGTCCTGGACGCCCCGGAGATCTCCGACGCGGAGTACGACGAGCTGTTCCGCGAACTGCAGGTCCTGGAGGCCGCGCACCCGGAGCTGTCCGACCCCAACTCGCCCACCCGGCGCGTGGGCGGCGGCGTGTCCGAGGGCTTCGAGTCCTTCCGCCACCCCCGGCCCATGATGAGCCTGGACAACGCCATGAACCTGGACGAGTGGCGCGAGTTCGTGGAGGTGAAGCTGCCAGGCGCCTTCCGCGAGGCCGTCACCGAGGCCATCCTGGTGGACATGGAGGCGGGTATAGGGCGAAAGTTTGAGCGCGCGGGCAAGAAGGACGAGCGGCGGGACCTGGCCACGCTCCTGCGGCCCATGGTCGACAGGGCCCTGCTGGCCGTGGACGCCCCCGGCTGGCCGAGGCTGCTTGCCGATGCCGGGCGGCTGGGCGCGTCGCGCTCGCTTTTGCCCATGATCCGCTACGGCGGCCCCCTGGAACTGCCGGGCCTGCGGCGCCTTGCCGAGGCCGTGCCCGACCCGCGCGCAGAGCTGGGCCGGTTCTGGGCCGAGCCCAAGATGGACGGCCTGGCACTGGAGATCATCTACGAGCAGGGGGCGCTCAACGTGGCGGCCACGCGCGGTGACGGCGAAACCGGCGAGGAGGTCACGGCCAACGTGCGCATGGTCAAGAACGTGCGCGGCAGGCTGCTGGGCGCAAACCCGCCGCCGGTGCTGGACGTGCGCGGCGAGGTGGTCATCGGCCAGGAGGACTTCGCCCGGCTCAACGCCGACCAGGAGCGCGCCGGGGCCAAGATTTTCGCCAACCCGCGCAACGCCGCCGCCGGGTCCATCCGCCAGCTGGACCCGAACATCGTGGCCGCGCGGCCCTTGCGCTTCTTCGCCTACGGCGTGGGCCGGGCGGAGCCCGCACCGGGGGCGGCCCCCTGGACGGCCCAGCACGAGGTCATGGCCGCCCTGGCGGCCCTGGGCCTGGCCACGGCCCCGGAGGCGCGCCTGTGCGCCACGCCGGAGGAGGTGGCCGCCTTCTACCTGGACCTGGAGGCCCGCCGCGAGACCCTGCCCTTCGAGATCGACGGGGTGGTGGCCAAGGTGGATAGCCTGGCCCTGCAGGAACTGCTGGGCCAGACCGCGCGGGCCCCGCGCTGGGCCCTGGCGCTCAAGTTCCCGCCGCAGCAGGTCACCACCAGGCTCAAGGACATCCTCATCCAGGTGGGCCGCACCGGCGTGCTCACCCCCGTGGCTGACTTGGAGCCCGTGCGCGTGGCCGGGGTAGAGGTCTCCCGCGCCACCCTGCACAACGCCAGTCACATGCGCGAACTGGACATCCGCAAGGGCGACCTCGTCACCATCCAGCGCGCCGGGGACGTGATCCCGCAGGTGGCCGGGGTGGTGAAGGAGGCGCGCACGGGCGAGGAAGCCTGGTTCGAGTTCCCGGACCACTGCCCAGTGTGCGGCAGCCGCGTGGTGGCCGAGGAAAAATTCACCTACTGCCCCAACCACGCCTGCCCGGCGCGGGTGGTGCTGGGCATCGTGCACTTCGTGTCCAAGGCCGGGCTGGCCATGGACGGCGTGGGCGAAAGGTGGATCGAGAAGCTGGCCGAGGCCGGGCTTCTGTCCTCCCCGGCGGACCTGTTCACCCTGACCCGCGAGCAGCTCTCGGGCTTCGAGCGCATGGGCGAGAAGAGCGCGGACAACTTCGTGCGCTCGGTGGAGGAGGGCGGAAAGAACGCCACCCTGGCCCGTTTCATCAGCGCCTTGGGCATGGAGCAGGTGGGCGAGCAGACGGCCAAGGAGCTGGCCCGGCGCTTCGCGGACCTGGACGAGCTGGCCGCAGCCGACGAGGCCGAGCTGAAGAAGCTCAAGGATGTCGGCCCCAAGGTGGCCGCGAGCATCCGGGCGTTTTTCGCCAACGAGGGCAACCAGGCCATGCTGGCGCGCTTCAAGGAGCTTGGCGTATGGCCCAGGGCCCGGAAGACGGAGGAGGGCGCAAGCCTGCCCCTGGCGGGCAAGACCTTCCTGTTCACCGGAAAGCTCTCCGACGCACTGCCGCGCCCCAAGGCGCAGGCCCTTGTGGAGCGCCTGGGCGCGGCCTGCGCAAGCGGCGTGTCCAAAAAGGTGGACTACGTTGTGGCCGGCGAGAAGGCCACGGAGCACAAGGTGGCAAAGGCCAGGGACCTGGGCCTCTCCGTCTTGGATTTCGCCAAATTTTCCGCTATGCTTGCAGAATACGGAATCGACACCGAAACATCGGGAGGATGAGCATATGGTCGACGTCATCATCATGGGCGGTCTGGGCCGCATGGGCAGCACCCTTGTGTCCCTGGCGCAGAAGGACCCGGAGCTGAACCTCAAGGCGGTCATTGAGCGCACCGAGCGCCTGACCGAGCTGGACAACCTGGACTGCCTGGTCTCCGACGACTTGGACGAGGTGCTCCCCAAGGTTCCCCGCGCCGTGGTCATTGAGTTCACCTCCCCCGAGGCCACGGTGGAGCACGCCCGCACCTGCAAACAGCACGACAACCCCATGGTGGTGGGCACCACGGGCCTGAAGCCCGAGCAGCTGGCCGTGATGCAGGACTGCGCCAAGAACATCCCCCTGTTGCTGGCCCCGAACATGAGCGTGGGCGTCAACGTGCTCCTCAAGGTGCTGCCCATGCTGGTGCAGATGCTGGGCCCCGCCTACGACATGGAGATGATGGAGATCCACCACAACCGCAAGAAGGACGCGCCCAGCGGCACGGCTCTGAAGCTGGCGCAGTGCATGGCCGAGGCCCGTGGCTGGGTGTACGACGAGGTGAAGTGCCACGCCCGCGACGGCATCATCGGCGAGCGCCCGCAGAACGAACTGGGCGTGCTGGCCCTGCGCGGCGGCGACGTGGTGGGCGACCACACGGCCTATTTCTTCGGCCCCGGGGAGCGCATCGAGATCACCCACCGGGCGCACTCCCGCGAGAACTTCGCCCAGGGCGCGCTGCGCGCGGCCAAGTGGCTGGCCGGCAAGCAGCCCGGCAAGCTCTACAGCATGGGCGACACGCTGTAGGGGGGGGCTGCCTCCTATGGTGCCGTTTGCCTCAGGCAACGGGACCAGGACAAAAAAAGCCGGGCTCCGCATGGGGCCCGGCTTTTTCGTATCAGCAATCGGGGCTGGTCAGGCCGGGGGCATCACCCGGCGCATCTCCGCGTACAGCGTCTCCATCTCCCGGGCCACGCGGGCCTGGCACTGGGCTAGACCCTCGGTTCTTCCGTCGCGCGCGGCGAACTCCAACTCGCGGCAGGCGGCGCTCACCCTGGGCATGCCCAGGGTGGCCGAGGCTCCCTTGAGGGAGTGGGCCAGGTGGCGCAGAAGCTCCAGGTCCCCCTGGTCGATGGCCTGGGCCATGGCGGCCACGCGTGCGGGCTCGTCGGCCAGGAAGACCTCGAACAGGCGGCGCACGAAATCCGGGCGGGCGCCGAGCATGCGCTCCAGCCAGGCGGGGTCGAGGACCGGGAGTTCGTCCGGTGCGTGGGTGTCCATCAAGCGAAAGGGGGCCTTGCGGCCCCCTTCTCCTGGCTAGAGCTTGTACAGCTTCTCGCCGGGCACGATGGTGATGCTGTTCTTCTGCAACAGCTCGATGGCCTGGTCCGTGCGGTCGAAGCGGAAGATGATGATGGCGTGCGAACCGCTCTGGTTCACGAAGGCGTACATGTATTCCACGTTGATCTTGGCCTCGCGCAGCATCTCCAGGATGCCGTGCAGCCCGCCGGGCTTGTCCGGAACCTCGACCGCCACAACGGTGGTGCGGCCCACGGTGAAGCCGCCGGCCTTCAGGTGCTCCTTGGCCTTTTCAAAGTCCGAGACGATGAGGCGCAGGATGCCGAAGTCGGAGGTGTCGGCCAGGGAAAGGGCGCGGATGTTCACGCCGGACTCGGCCAGGATGCGCGTGACCTCGGCCAGGCGGCCGGCGCGGTTTTCCAGGAAGATGGAGAGCTGATCGACCTTCATGTGTGTCCTCGCTTGCTTGCGGTGGCTCGGTTCTGGTTCACACGGGCTCTAGGCGTTGCGCATGTCGATGATGCGCTTGGCCTTGCCTTCGCTGCGCTCTATGCCCTTGGGCTCCACCAGCTTGCACTTGGCGGTGACGCCCAGGAATTCCTTGATGTTCTTTTCTATCTTGGATTCGAGGCGTTGTAAATTCTTGATCTGGTCGGAGAACATGGCCTCGTCGATCTCCACGCGCACTTCCAGGGTGTCCAGGTTGTTCACCCGGCCCACGATGAGCTGGTAGTGCGGGGTGAGCCCGTCGGTCTCCAGCAGGATGGTCTCGATCTGGCTGGGGAACACGTTGACGCCGCGGATGATGAGCATGTCGTCGCTGCGGCCCGTGACCCGCTCCATGCGCGCCGTGGTGCGGCCGCATCGGCAGGGCGCGGTGTTCAGGCGGCTCAAGTCCCGGGTGCGGTAGCGAAGAAGCGGGATGCCCTCCTTGGTCAGCGTGGTGAACACCAGTTCGCCCATCTCCCCGTCTGGCCTGGGCTCGCCGGTCTCCGGGTCGATGATCTCGGCCAGGAAGTGGTCCTCCTGGATGTGCAGGCCCTTCTTGACCTTCGCGCACTCGATGGCCACGCCGGGGCCCATGATCTCGGACAGGCCGTAGATGTCTATGGCCGTGATGCCGAGCTTGTTCTCGATCTCCTGGCGCATGGACTCGGTCCAGGGCTCTGCCCCGTGGATGCCGATGCGCAGGGGCAGCTCGCGGAAGTCGATGCCCATCTCCTTGGCGGCCTCGTACAGGTGCAGGGCGTAGGAGGGGGTGCAGGTGAGCACAGTGGCCCCGAAGTCGCGCAGGAGCATGGCCTGCCTGCGGGTGCCGCCGCCGGAGACCGGGATCACCGTGGCGCCCAGCTCCTCGGCCCCGTAGTGCATGCCCAGGCCGCCGGTGAACAGGCCGTACCCGTAGGCGTTGTGCACGAAGTCGCCGCTGGTGGCCCCGGCAGCGGCCAGGCTGCGGGCGCAGAGCCTGCCCCAGTTCTTGATGTCGCGGCGGGTGTAGCCCACCACCGTGGCCTTGCCCGTGGTGCCGGAGGAGGAGTGCAGGCGTACGATGTTCTCGCGGCTGACGGCAAAGAGCCCGAAGGGGTAGTGGTTGCGCAGGTCCTGCTTTTCGGTGAAGGGCAGAAGCGCCACGTCGGCCAGGGTCTGGATGTGCTCCGGCTTCACCCCGCGCTCGTCGAGCTTCTTGCGGTAGAAGGGCACGTTCTCATACACGCGGGCCACGAGGTCCTGCAGGCGCCTGAGCTGCAGGGCGCGCAGTTCCTCCCTGGGAAGGGTTTCGTTCTCCACATCGAATATCATGGTCTCCCGTCCTCCTGATGGTGATGGTGCCGGGCCAGGTCCGGGCGGGCATTCACCCGCAAAAGAAAAGCCACGGACCGTGCGCCCGTGGCCTTGGATTCGCGTATTCCCTCGTCCCGATCCGCCACGGACTCTCTGCGCTACCTAAAGCAGCGAAACCAGAAAGCGCGCTGGGTGGTTGGGACTGTGATCAACATAGCCCTTCCCTTGCCCGAAACGCCCCGGCGCGTCAAGACGGGGACGCGCGCGAGCTTGTCTCCCGCGCCGGGATTCCGTAAGACTCCGCCTCGGAGGGGAGGGACGGGAGATGACGCAGAACCTTGTGGCCGGGGTGTTCGGCCTTGTCTACCTGGGCATGATCTTCGGCGGGCTGCCCGGCCTGGCCCTGGACCGCTCGGCCCTGGCCCTGCTGGGGGCCGTGGCCCTGCTGGCGGGCGGCGCGCTGGACGCCCAGACGGCCTGGAACGCAGTGGACATGCCCACCATGAGCCTGCTCTTCGGGCTCATGCTCGTCTCGGCCCAGCTGCGGCTCTCGGGGGTGTACACGGTGCTGGCCCGGCGCCTGGCCGGGGCCGCCTGCTCCCCGCCCGCGCTGCTTCTGCTCGTCATGCTTGCCAGCGGCGGGCTCTCGGCCATCCTGGTCAACGACATCGTCGTGCTGGCCCTCACCCCCATCCTGGCCGAGGGCTGCATCAAGCGCGGCCTGAACCCCGTGCCCTACCTGCTGGGCCTGGCCTGCGCGGCCAACATCGGCTCGGCGGCCACGCTCATCGGCAACCCGCAGAACATGCTCATCGGCCAGGTGGGCGGGCTGGACTTCGCGGCCTTCGCCTTGGACGCGCTTCCGCCGGTGGTCGCCGGTCTGCTGGCGGCCTGGGCCATCATCGCGCGGCTTTCGCGCGGGGACTGGGAACTCGCCCGCTCCGTGGCCCCGGTGCCGGCCCAAGAATTCCAGCCCTGGCCCGCCCTGAAAGGCCTGCTGCTCATGGCCGGGGCCCTGGCCGGGTTCCTGTTCGCCTCCGTCCCGCGCGAGGTGCTGGCCCTGTGCGCTGGCGCTCTGGTGCTCCTGAGCCGCCGCATGGCCTCGCGGGAGGTGTTCGCCCTGGTGGACTGGCAGCTCCTGCTCCTGTTCCTGGGCCTGTTCGTGGTCAACCACGCCCTGGCCGAGTCCGGCCTCCTGGGGCGCATGTTCGGCGCGCTGCGCGGCACGGGGGTGGACCTTGCGCACCCGGCCTGGCTCTTCGGCGTCACCGCCGTGCTGTCCAACATCATCTCCAACGTTCCCGCCGTGATGCTGCTCCTGCCCGTGAGCCCCACTCCCCAGGACCGGCTGCTTCTGGCCCTGGCCAGCACCCTGGCCGGGAACCTGTTCCTGCTGGGCAGCATCGCCAACCTCATCGTGGCCGAGCAGGCCGCCCGGCTGGGCGTGTTCCTGACCTGGCGCAGGCACCTGCGCGTGGGCCTGCCCGTGACCCTGGCCACCTTCGCCATCGCCGGGCTGTGGCTCTGGCTGCGCTGGGACGGCCTGCTAGTGGCCGGGGCTGGCGCATTGCGCTGACCGGGCAATTCCAGTACACACAGCCGTACCCAACGACCCGCGCCCAAAGGGCGGCACAAAGAGGAAGCATGAAGAGAAAACGCCCCGCGCCGGAAGTTCCCGGCGTTTCCACAGACGAGAAGAGCCGCCTGCTGGCCAGCCTGCTGGACGAGAAGCAGGGCGAGGAGATCCTGGTCCTGGACGTGACGGGCATCTGCCCCATCGCCGAGCACATCATCGTGGTCACGGGGAAGGGCCAGCGCCATGTGCAGGCCCTGGCCGACGCGGCCATGGAACTGGCCAGGGAGCACAAGTTCCACTCCCTGGGCATGGAGGGCTACCAGACCGGCAGTTGGATCCTGCTGGACCTGAACGACGTCATCATCCACATCTTCCAGGACGACCTGCGCCGCTTCTACAACATCGAAGGCCTGTGGAGCGAGGGCAAGCGCGTGGAGTGGCTCTGCGCCGCCACGCCGCCCCCCGGCTCGGAGGCCCAGTAGATGCCCGCGCCCAAGGTCACGCCCACGCTGCTACTCATCCTGGACGGCTTCGGCATGGCCCCGGTCGGGCCCGGCAACGCCGTGAGCCTAGCCAGGACGCCCAATCTCGACGCCTTGTTCGCCAAATACCCGCACACCACCCTGGCCTGCTCGGGCCGGGCCGTGGGCCTGCCCGCCGGGTTCATGGGCAACTCCGAGGTTGGGCACATGAACATCGGTGCGGGCCGCGTGGTCTACCAGGACATGACGCGCATCGACATCGCCATCGAGGATGGCGGCTTCGCCTCGAACCCGGTGCTTCTGGAACTTATCGGAAAAGCCAAGGCGGGCAGCGGCAGGCTGCACCTCATGGGCCTGGTGTCCGACGGCGGGGTGCACAGCCACCAGAACCACATCCGCGCGCTGCTGGAACTTGGCAAGGCCCAGGGACTCAAGGAGATTTTCGTCCACGCCTTCCTGGATGGCCGCGACACCCCGCCCTCAAGCGGCCTGGGGTACGTGCGGGCGCTGGAAGCGGTCATGGCCGAGGTGGGCGTTGGCCGCATCGCCACGGTGACGGGCCGCTACTACGCCATGGACCGCGACAAGCACTACGAGCGCAACGAGCCCGCCTACCTGGCCCTGGCCGGGGGCAAGGGCAGGGCGGTGCGCAGCGCCGTGGAGGCCGTGGAGACGGCCTACGCCGCCGGGGAGACCGACGAGTTCGTCAAGCCCTGCGTGGTGCTTGGGGCGGACCGCAAGCCCCTGGGCGCCATGGGCGACGGCGACGCCCTGTTCTTCTTCAATTTCCGGGCGGACCGGGCCCGCCAGATCAGTCGCGCATTTTTCGAGCAGAACTTTAAAGAATTCGAGCGGCCTTACTGCCCCAAGCTTTCCGGGTTCGCCACCATGACGCAGTACGAGTCCACCTTCCCCCTGCCCGTGGCCTTCGGCCCGCAGTCCCTGGACGGGTTCCTGGGCCAGGTGGCGAGCCGGGCCGGGCTGACCCAACTGCGCATCGCGGAGACGGAGAAGTACGCCCACGTGACCTACTTCCTCAATTGCGGGGTGGAGGAGCCCCTGCCCGGCGAGGAGCGCGCCCTGATCCCCTCGCCAAGGGAGGTGGCCACCTACGACCTGAAGCCCCAGATGAGCGCGCCCGAGGTCACGGAACAGCTCCTCAATCGATTCAAGGACTTCGACCTGTGCGTGTGCAACCTGGCCAACCTGGACATGGTGGGCCACACGGGCATCATCCCGGCGGCCATCACCGCCTGCGAGACCGTGGACGCCTGCGTGGGGCGGCTGGTTGAGGCCTTCCTGGCCCACGGCGGGCAGGTGTTCCTCACGGCGGACCACGGCAACGCCGAGGAGATGCTCGACGCCCAGGGCGGCCCGCAGACGGCCCACAGCACCAACCCCGTGCCGCTCATCCACATGGACGGGCAGGGCGGCAGGCCCCTGCGGCCCGGCCGGCTGGGCGACATCGCTCCAACCATCCTGGCCTCCTGGGGCCTTGCGCAGCCCCCGGCCATGACCGGGGCTTCCCTTTTCGAGGAGGGCAAATGAGCGCCAATCAGGGCAATTCCAGCAAGCCCATCATGCCCGTGAAGCCCATGGGCATGGAGATCATCTTCCTGTTCCAGTGCCCGCACTGCAGCCGCGAGGTGCCGCTCATCGCGCCCACCAGGCCCGCCATGACCCAGTGCGACGCCTGCCGCAAGAGCTTCCCCATCGTGCCCGTGGACGACCGCACCCTGCGCTACCTCAAGGTCATGCTGGCAGGCGGAAAGGCCGCCGTGGACCCGGATTTCCTCTAGCGGCCGCGCCGGAACAGCCCCGCCACGCGGAAACTGGCCAGCCTGTGCTATACAGGCTGGCTTTTTCTTTGGTTCGCTGACGTGACAAATTAAACAGTGATTTCGTGTATTAGAATATTTATAGACTTATTCTAGAGCATGGAAGGACCGAAATGCAGGGCCAGGATGTAAAAACAAGGGGTTAGAGAGGCTTGCGGCGGGCCAGGAAGAAGCGCTTCAAGAGGGCGGAGCAGTCCTCGTCCATGACGCCCTGGAGAACCCAGGGGCGGTGGTTGAGGAAGGGCAGGGCGGCGGCGTCGAGGTTGGAGACCAGGGCCCCGGCCTTGGGGTCCGGCGAGGCGAAGACCACCCCGGCCACACGCGCATGCACCAGCGCGCCCACGCACATGAGGCAGGGTTCCAGGGTCACCAGCAGGACGGAGCCGGGAAGGCGGTAGTTGCCCTTGGCCAGGCCCGCCCGGCGCAGGCAGAGGAGTTCCGCGTGTGCCGTGGGGTCGTTCAGCCCGATGACGCCGTTGTGCGCCCTGGCCAGCACTTGGCCCTTGGCGTCCACCAGCACGGCGCCCACGGGGACCTCGCCCTCGCGGGCCGCAGCGCAGGCCTCGTCAAAGGCCAGGGACATGAGCGCCCGCCAGGTGGTTCCGGGCGGGCACTCCGTGGGGACAGGCCTGGTCATGGGGCGCTTCGCCTGCGGGCTACTGGGCGTGCAGGTGGCGCACGCCGTTCTCCAGCAGGGTCAAGCCCAGCACGGCGGACTCGCCGCGCGTCCAGGCCGGGTGGTTGCAGGGGTGGTTGTAGGCCTCGGGGTGGGGCATGAGGCCCAGGATGCGTCCGCTGGGGTCGGTGAGGCCCGCGATGGCGTTGGCCGCGCCGTTGGGGTTCAAGGGGAACTCCATGGTCGGCTTGCCCGTCTCGGGGTCGATGTAGCGCAGGGCCACCAGGTTGGCGGCCTCAAGGGCGTCCAGCGTCTCCTGGTCCTGGGGCACGATCTTGCCCTCGCCGTGGCGCACGGGCACGTACAGGCGCTCCACGCCCCTGGTGAACACGCAGGGGCTGGCCGGGTTGGCGGAGAGCGTCACCCAGCGGTCCTCGTAGCGGGCGGAGTCGTTGTGGGAGAGCGACACCTGGCGCTCGAAGTACTTGCCGCCGATGGCCGGGAGCAGGCCCAGCTTCACCAAGAGCTGGAAGCCGTTGCAGATGCCCAGGATGAGCCCCCCGGCCTGGAAGAAGGCCTTGAGCTGGTCCAGCACGTGCTCGCCCGCCCCGGTCTTGGCGAAACGCCAGCGCAGGGCCGCGGCCTGGGCCGAGCCCAGGGCGTCGCCGTCCAGGAAGCCGCCGGGGAAGATGAGGAAATTGTAGCCCTCCATGCGCAGATGGCCGGAGGCTATGTCAGAAAAATAGGCTATTTGGGCCTCGTCCGCGCCAGCCTGCCGGGCGGCGTATGCGGATTCCTGTTCACAATTGGTGCCGTATCCTGTAAGAACTAGTGCTTTGACGCGGGCCATGAACTTCCTCCTCGTCGGCTCCGGAGCGGGCCGGTGGATTTCCGGCCCCGCGAGACGCCTGAATACGTGCGCCCGCCGTGAACGTCAACACGGTGAAGCGTTTGCCATGTTCGAGACAACCTGAAGCAAACAAAGGGGTGTTTGCATGAAGACCAAGTTCATTTTCATCACCGGCGGCGTGCTCTCCTCACTCGGTAAAGGCCTTGCCGCGGCCTCCATCGGCGCCCTGCTCCAGACGCGCGGGCTCTCCGTCACCATCCAGAAGCTCGACCCCTACATCAACGTGGACCCCGGGACCATGAACCCCTTCCAGCATGGCGAGGTCTACGTCACCGAGGACGGCGCCGAGACCGACCTGGACCTGGGGCACTACGAGCGCTACCTGGGCATCCACATGAGCCAGAGCAACAACTACACCTCCGGCCGCATCTACGAGACCGTCATCAACAAGGAGCGCCGGGGCGACTATCTGGGCGGCACCGTGCAGGTCATCCCGCACATCACCGACGAGATCAAGCGCAGCGTGCTGGGCGTGGCCAAGGGCGACGAGGACGTTGCCCTGATCGAGATCGGCGGCACCGTGGGCGACATCGAGGGCCTGCCCTTCCTGGAGGCCATCCGCCAGCTCAAGAACGACCTGGGCAAGGAGAACGTGCTGTTCATCCACCTGACCCTGGTCCCCTACATGCGCGCCGCGGGCGAGCTCAAGACCAAGCCCACCCAGCACAGCGTCAAGGAACTGCGCAGCATCGGCATCCAGCCGGACATCATCCTGTGCCGCTCCGAGGTGCCTCTGCCCGCCGACCTGCGCGCCAAGATCGCCCTGTTCTGCGACGTGGACCGCGACGCCGTGTTCTCCGCCGTGGACGTGAAGAGCATCTACCAGGTGCCGCTGGAGTTCTACCGCGAGGGCGTGGACCAGAAGATCGCCATCCTGCTCAAGCTCCCGGCCAAGAACGCCGAGCTCGACGCCTGGAAGGAATTGAACCGCAGGCTGGAGAACCCCAAGGGACGGGTCAAGATCGGCATCGTGGGCAAGTACGTGGACCTGAAGGAGGCCTACAAGAGCCTGCACGAGGCGCTCATCCACGGCGGCGTGGCCAACGAGGTGGCCGTGGACCTGGAGTACGTGAACAGCGAGGAGATCACGGCCAAGAACGTGGAGAAGCGCCTGAAGGGCCTGGACGGCGTGCTGGTGCCGGGCGGCTTCGGCTCGCGCGGCATCGAGGGCAAGATCCTGGCCATCAAGTACGCCCGCGAGAACAAGGTGCCCTTCTTCGGCATCTGCTTAGGGATGCAGTGCGCGGTCATCGAGCACTGCCGCAACGTGCTGGGCCTGGAAAAGGCCAACTCCCAGGAGTTCGACGAGTTCACGCCCGATCCGGTGATCTACCTCATGACCGAGTGGTACGACTTCCGGAAGAAGAAGGTGGAGAAGCGCAACGAGGACTCCAACAAGGGCGGCACCATGCGCCTGGGCTCCTACCCCTGCAAGGTCGTCAAGGACACCAAGGCCATGGAGGCCTACGGCGAGACCAAGATCGAGGAGCGCCACCGCCACCGCTACGAATTCAACAAGAAGTACGCCGAGCCGCTGGAGAGGGCCGGTCTGGTGCTCTCCGGGCTTTCCCCGGACGAGGAGCTGGTGGAGATCGTGGAACTGCCCGGACACCCCTGGTTCCTGGGCTGCCAGTTCCACCCGGAGTTCAAGTCCCAGCCCATGAAGCCCCATCCGCTGTTCCGCGAGTTCATCCGCGCGTCCAGCCTGAACAAGAAGGGCAAGTAGCCCATGGCCCAGGACTACACGCAGCTCTATGCCAAGAGCCTCTCCGGGCCCTTCGTCATCGCCGGGCCCTGCGTGCTGGAGAGCCGCCAGCTGGCCCTGGAGGTGGCGGGCGAGCTTGCGGCCATGGCCCAGCGCCTGGGGCTCACGCTCATCTTCAAGAGCTCCTACGACAAGGCCAACCGCACCGCCTCCACCAGCTTCCGGGGGCCGGGCATGGACATCGGCCTGGGTTGGCTGGCCGAGGTGAAGGAGGCCACGGGCCTGCCCGTGGTCACGGACATCCACCTGCCGGAGCAGGCCGCCCCTGTGTCGCAGGTTGCAGATGTCCTGCAGATTCCTGCATTCTTGTGCAGGCAGACGGATCTGCTGCTGGCCGCCGCCGAGACCGGGCGCATCGTCAACGTCAAGAAGGGGCAGTTCCTGGCCCCGTGGGACATGAAGAACGCCGCGGACAAGCTCAAAAGCACCGGCAACCCGCGCTTCTGGCTCACGGAGCGCGGTGCGAGCTTCGGCTACAACAACCTCGTGGTGGACATGCGCAGCATCCCCATCATGCAGGGCTTCGGCGCGCCCGTGGTCTTCGACGCCACGCACTCCGTGCAGCTGCCGGGCGGGCAGGGCGGCAGCTCGGGCGGACAGCGCGAGTACGTGCAGACCCTGGCCTCCGCCGCGGTGGCCGCCGGGGCCAACGGCGTGTTCCTGGAGGTGCACCCGGACCCGGACCGCGCCCTGTGCGACGGGCCCAACAGCCTGCCCCTGGCCCGGGTCGAGCAGGTGCTGCGCAGGCTCCTGGCCCTCTGGAGCATTCCCAATGTCTGACCCTTGCCTCAGCGCCGAGGAACTGGGCCGCCGCGTCAAGCTTTTGATCCTTGACGTGGACGGCGTGCTCACCGACGGCGGGCTGTACTATGACCAAGAGGGCCACGTGTCCAAGCGCTTCCACGTGCAGGACGGCCTTGGAATAAAGATTGCACAGGCTTATGGGCTGGAAGTGGCCGTCATCACGGGCCTGAACCACGGAGCGGTGGAGAAGCGTGTGCGCGAGCTGGGCATCCGCGAGTACCACGCCGGGCACGTGAACAAGGTGCCGCTCATGGACCAGATCCGCGCAAGCCTGGGGTGCGAGCGCAACCAGGTCGCCTACCTGGGCGACGACTGGGTGGACGCCGGAGTGATGCGGGCCGTGGGCCTGCCCATGGCCGTGGCCAACGCCCAGCCCGAGATTTTGGCCCTGGCCAAGTGGACCACGCGCCTGTGCGGCGGCCACGGGGCCGTGCGCGAAGCCATCATGTTCCTCCTGCGCTGCCGAGGGCAGTACGAAGCGGCCTGGGAGAAGTGGAGCAAATGAATGATCCGGAAACCCCTTGCGCTCATTGCGCTGATTTTTGCGCTCGGTGTCGCCATCGGCCTGGTGGTGAACATGCGCCGGGGCGAAGGGGACGGCGGGGCTGAGAAGCTGGCGGCCAACCAGACCGAGGCCGACGTGACCGCAGAGGACCTGGAACTGGTCCAGGGCTCGGGCGGCAAGGTGCAGTGGCGGGTGCGCGCCAAGAGCGCGCAGTACAGCTTCGACCAGCGCATCGTGCTGGTGAAAAGCCCGCAGCTCTTCGCCTACATCGGCCCTGATTCCGAGGAGGTCTTCCTCAAGGCCGACCTGGGCGAGGTGAACCAGCGGGGCAACACCGTGACCCTGCGCGACAACATCGTCGGCCGGTACGGCAGCTTCACCCTGACCTCGGACGTGTTCGACTACATCGGGGCCATGAAGAAGCTCTACCTCAAGGGCCGCGTCATCGTGGAGCGCCCGGACTTCATGCTCAACGCAACGGCGGTGGAGATCAACATGGAGACCAGGGAACTCACTGCGGCCGGGGGCGTTGTCGCGGAGCTCATCCCCGCTGGCCTGGATACTTTGAAGAAGGAGAAGAAGCGCTGATGCCGGCGATTCCTCGTCATGTCCTCCGCGTAGCGGCCATTTTGGCAGCCCTGCTGCTTTTCGTCGTTTCCGCCGCCCAGGCCCAGGGCCCCGCCCAGGAGATGCTGGTGCAGGCCAAGGCCGAACTGCGCAAGGAGCGCTCCGGCGCCTCCGCCGTGGTGGCCGTGCTGGCCCCGGGAGAGCGCGTGCTGGCGGGCTTCCCGCGCGAGGGCTGGCTGGCGGTGTTCCGCCTGGGCGGCCCGGCCTCGGACGAGGCCACGGCCCTGGGCTACCTGCCCGTTGGCCTGCTGGGACCCGCGCCCAAGGCGCCTGGCGCGGGCCAGGCCGCTCCCGCCACCTCCAAGCCCGCCGCCAAGCCGCAGGCCCAGGCGGCGCAGGCCCCCGAGAACAAGGACGGAAGCCTGCTCACCGGCCAGGGCCAGGGCATGCTGAACAAGCAGGACCCCGTGCGCATCACCTCGGACAAGCTGATCTACAAGCAGGCCGAGAACGCCGTGGCGTTCGAGGGCAACGTGCACGCCACCCACGGCGGCATGGCGCTCTGGGCCAACAAGATCACCGCCTTCTTCGCGGACAAGAAGAAGGCCAAGGATCCCGGGGCCAAGGACGGCGACCTGGCCGACAAGATCGAGCGCATCGTGGCCGAAGGCAACGTGCGCATGGTGGCGGGCAAGAACGAGGGCTTCTGCGGCAAGCTGACCTATTTCGTGGCCGAGAACACCCTGCGCATGGATGAGAACCCCATCCTGCGCGAGGGCACAAACACCGTGCGCGGAGAGGTCATCAAGTTCTACGTGAAGGAGAACCGCAGCGAGGTGCTCTCCGGCTCTCAGCGCCGTGTTGAGGCGATTTTCCAGACACCCAAGTCCGACAGCAAGCCGGGGGGCAGGTAGCGTGGCCGAGCTCTCCGCCGCCAACCTCTCCAAGCGCTACGGCGAGCGCGAGGTGGTGCGCCATATCAATGTGCGCCTGGAGTCCGGCGAGGTGGTGGGCCTGCTTGGCCCCAACGGAGCGGGCAAAACCACCACGTTCTACATGCTGGTGGGCGTGGTCACCCCCACCACCGGCTCCGTGGCCCTGGACGGCCGCGACATAACCGACCTGCCCCTGCACGAGCGCGCGCGCCTGGGCCTGTCCTACCTGCCGCAGGAGAGCTCGATCTTCAAGAAGCTCTCGGTGCGCAAGAATCTCGATCTCATCCTGGAGCAGATGCCGGGCATGAGCGCCAGGCAGCGCGAGGACCGCGCCCGCGAGCTCCTGGAGATGTTCACCATCACCAAGCTGGCCGACCAGCCGGCCATGTTCCTCTCCGGCGGCGAGCGGCGCAGGCTGGAGATCGCCCGGGCGCTCATTTTGAACCCCAAGTTCATCCTGCTCGACGAGCCCTTCGCGGGCATCGACCCCATCGCGGTCATCGACATCCAGGAGATCATCTCGGTGCTGAAGGGCATGGGCATCGGCATCCTCATCTCCGACCACAACGTGCGCGAGACGCTGAACATCTGCGACCGCGCCTACCTCGTGTACGAGGGCATGGTCATCCTCGAGGGCAGCCCCACGGAGATCGTGCAGAACTCCAAGGCCCGCAAGCTCTACCTGGGCGAATCATTCAGCCTATAGCCCGTTAATGTCAGGGTATTTTCCAGCCCCCGGCTCCACGGCCGGGGGCGTTTCGTGCTTTGCCTTCAGAATTGTGGATTTACACAGGACATGAAGGTTGGTACACTTTTTTCATGTAGCCTTTCGATGTGGTGAAAATGTACGTAACTTTCGAGGGTTAACACATATTTCTTGCGCTGGTTCGGCGCCTGTGGCAGAATGGATTTGGCGGAACTGCAGCCGCTTGAGCGAAGGCGGCCGGGTTTTTCCGCACACAGGGCAAAGGTGACGGTTCACGTATGGGTTTGGAGCTTCGTCAACAACTCAAGCTGACTCAGCAGCTGGTCATGACCCCGCAGCTGCAGCAGGCCATCAAGCTTCTGCAGCTCTCGCGGCTGGAGCTGGTGGAGAGCATCCAGCAGGAACTCCTGGAAAATCCCTTCCTGGAGGAGGTTGACGCCGAGGCCGCCGATACCGCCCCCGCCAAGGACAACCTGGACGACTACGAGGCCGCCCACGTCGACGCCGAGAGCAAGGCCAACGAGGACCTGATGCGCACGGCGGACTGGGAGAACTACCTGGGCGAGTTTTCCAGCGTCACCAAGCAGAGCCTGGGCCGCGACCTGGAAGTGCCCGAGGAGGGCCTGTCGCTCGAAGCGCGCCTTTCCTCCAGCCCCACCCTCGAGGGCCATCTCAACTGGCAGATGCGCCTGTCGAATTTCACCCCCGAAGAGCTGGAGATCGGCGACATCGTGCTGGGCAACCTGGACGAGCGCGGCTACCTGCAGGCCAGCGCCGAGGAGATCCAGGAGCAGCTGCCCGAAGCCCCGGTGGACAGGATCGAGGGCGTGATCCGGCGCATCCAGCGGCTGGACCCGGTGGGCGTGGCCTCGCGCACGGTGCAGGAGTGCCTGCTGGTGCAGCTGGAGGTCGCCGGAGTCACCGATCCCGTCCTCCTCTCCCTGGTGCGCGAGCACCTGGAGGACCTGGAGAAGCACCGCTACAAGCCGCTGATCAAGAAGTTCCGCATCAGCATGGACGACCTCAAGGGCTACCTGGACATGCTCCAGACCCTGGACCCCATGCCCGGCTCGCATTTTTCCAGCTCCGAGCCGCAGTACGTGAGCCCGGACGTGTTCGTGCACAAGTACGGAGAGGACTTCGTCATCATCCTGAACGAGGAGGGGCTGCCAAGGCTGCAGGTGAACCCCTACTACCTGGAGCATGTGCAGGCCAAGAACGCGGCGGAGAAGGACTATTTCCAGGAGCGCGTGCGCAGCGCGGAGTGGCTCATGAAGAGCCTGTACCAGCGCCAGCGCACCCTGTACAAGGTCATGGAGAGCATCGTGCGCTTCCAGCGCGAGTTCTTCGAGCACGGCGTGACCAAGCTCAAGCCCTTGATCCTCAAGGAGGTGGCGGAGGACATCGGCATGCACGAGTCCACGGTCTCGCGCATCACCACGAGCAAGTACGTGGCCACGCCACACGGCATCTACGAGCTCAAGTTCTTCTTCAACAGTGCGCTGGAGCTTGATGACGGCAGCCAGGTGGGCTCGGAATCCGTCAAGGCGCTCATCAAGCAGCTCATCAATGAGGAAAACGCGAAAAGACCCTTGAGTGACGAGCAGATTGGCGAGATACTGAAGCAGAAGCTGGAGGTGAACATCGCCCGACGCACCGTAGCCAAGTACCGGACCGCCATGAACATCGAGTCTTCGTCCAAGCGCAAGCAGGTCTTCTAAACGGCATGTCCCGATTCCCACGGAGGTAGCGTATGAACATCAGTTTCGCGTTCAAGAACTTTGAACCTTCCGACCACTTGAAGGAACACGCCGCTTCCCGTTTCGAGAAGATCGATAAGTTCATCGGCGACACCACCGAGTTCGAGGTCCACGTCAACCTCTCCGTGGAGAAGTTCCGGCACAAGGCCGAGGTCATCCTCACCGCCGACAACCTCCACCTCTCGGCCTATGAAGAGTCCGAGGACATGTACTCCACCATCGACCTGGTGCTGGACAAGCTCGAGTCCCAGCTCAAGAAGCTGCGCGAACGCCAGAAGGAGCGCCGCCGCTCCGGCACCCCGCGCGGGGCGCGCATGGATGTCATCCACTTCGTGGACGAGCCCGGCGGCCGGGCCCCGAACATCAAGGAGAGCGACCACTTCGAGCCCAAGCCCATGAGCGTGGACGAGGCGGCCATGCAGCTCGACTCCCTCAAGTACGAGTTCCTGGTGTTCCGCAACGCGGAGACCGGACGCGTCAACGTGCTCTACCGCGCCAAGTCCGGCGACTTCGGGCTCATCGACCCTGGAAACTAGCGATGCGGCTGTCCGACTACCTGAACCGGGAGCTGGTGCTCCCTGAACTGAAAGCAACCACCAAGGCTGCCGTCCTCGAGGAGATGACGGCGGCCTTGGCCGCTCAGTACCCCGGGCTGGACGCCGCGCGCGCCCTGGCCGTGCTGCTGGACCGCGAGTCCCTGGGCACCACCGGAATCGGGGACGGTGTCGCCATCCCCCACGGCAAGCTGGCCGGGTTGGACCGCATCGTGCTCTGCGTGGGCAGGAGCATGCAGGGCGTGGACTTCGCCGCCCTGGACTTCAAGCCCTGCACGGCCTTCTTCCTCATGCTGGCCCCGGAGCAGGTCACGGGCATGCACCTGCGCATCCTGGCCCACATCTCGCGCCTGCTCAAGGACGAGAGCTTCCGCCGCGACTTCGCCGAAGCCCGCGACGGCGACGCCCTTCACCGGCTGCTGCAGGCCGTCTGAGCCCGAAGCCATGAACAGCGCGCCCAAGGACTCCTTCTCCGTCGTCGTGGTCACCGGCCTCTCCGGCGCGGGCAAGAGCACGGCGCTCAACGTTTTCGAGGACCTGGGCTACTTCTGCGTGGACGGCCTGCCCGCGGACATGCTGCCCAAGCTGGTCTCGCTGTTTTTCGGCAAGGATTCGCGACACCGCGGCCTGGCCCTGGGCATGGACCTGAGGCAGCACGACCTCATGGAGCAGTGGAACGCGGCCATCCAGGACCTGGAGGGCCAGGGCATAAGCGTGCGCGTGGTGTTCGTGGAGGCCAAGCTCTCCGCGCTGCTCCGGCGCTACGCCACCACCCGGCGGCCCCACCCGCTGGAGAGCACCAGCCTGGGGCTGGAGCAGGCCCTGGAGAAGGAGCGCGCCCTGCTGGCCCCCCTGCGCGGCATGGCCGAGCTGGTGCTGGACACCACGGACTACTCCATCCACGACCTCAGGCGCATCATCCAGGAGCGCTTCGCCACCCGTGACGCCACGCACACCGGCATGCGCGTGCACCTGCTGTCCTTCGGGTTCAAGTACGGGCTGCCCGCCGAGGCCGACCTGGTCTTCGACCTGCGCTTTCTGCCCAACCCCTTTTTCGTGCCGGAGCTCAAGCCTCTTTCCGGCAAGGACGCCCCCGTGGCCGACTATGTGCTGGGCCAGGAGCCGGGCAGCACCTTCAGCAGGAAGTTCCTGGACTTTCTGCTGTACATGCTGCCCATGTACGCGGGGGAGGGCCGCTACCGCATCACCGTGGCCATCGGCTGCACCGGGGGGCGGCACCGCTCCGTGGCCGTGGCCGAGATGACGCACAGGGCCTTGCGCGAAAGCGGCTATAGCGTCACAATGGAACATCGGCATTTCGAGCTGGGCTGACCGGCGCGCACAACAAGGCGGAGAACGGGACAAAGGGAATGGCGGAGAATACGGAAGCGGAGTGTCCGGCCAAGGAAGCCGGGGTCCTCGTCGTCACGCACGGCGAGTTCGGTTCGGCGCTGCTTGGCGCCGCGCAGATGATCATGGGCGCCCAGAGCGGCACCGAGGCCATCAGCGTGCTGGTGTCCAGGGGCGTGGAGGACATCGTGGCCGCGCTGAAGGCCGCCGCCGCCCGGCTGGACTGTGGTCGCGGCGTGATCATCCTCACGGACCTCTTCGGCGGCACGCCTACGACACTGAGCCTTTCCCTGCTCAAGTCCGGCAACGTCGAGGTCGTGGCCGGGGTGAACCTGCCCATGCTCCTCAAGGTGCTGCAAAGCCGCGCGTTGAAGCTGCCCGAACTGGCCGTGCAGGCCCGCGAGGCCGGGCAGAAGGGCATCGTGGTGCCCGGCGACATGCTGCGCAAGAAAACCGCCGGGAGCTAGCCGTGTTCTGGGTGCGCATCGACAACCGCCTCATCCACGGCCAAGTGGTGGAAGCCTGGGTGCCCCACGTGGGCGCGCGCACCATCATCGTGGTCAACGACGACCTGGCCGGCGACCCGTTGCAGCAGGAGATCATGTCCCTGGCCATTCCCAGGGCCGTGGAGAGCATGTTCATGACCGTGGACCAGCTCGTGCAGAACAGCCACGTCAGCGGCGGCGGCCGCGACGCGACCCTGGTGCTTTTCGCCACCTGCCTGGACGTGCGCCGGGCAGTGGAGAAGGGGCTCAGGCTCTCGCTTCTGAACATCGGCAACCTGCACTACGCCAACGGCAAGCGCCAGATTTCGCCCAGCGTGGCCCTTGGGGCCGATGACGAGAGCTGCCTGCGCTTTCTGATGGAGCAGGGCGTGGAGCTGGATTTCCGTTGCGTTCCCAACGATCCGGTGCAGGTGAGGTTCGCATGATGGACGGCAACATGGTGGGCGCGGCCTGGTTCGTGGCGGTCGGTTTTTTTTTGCCCTGTTTTCGCTCTTCCGTTCCTCGCTGAGCATCGGCCTGCTTGAGCGGCCCCTGGTGGTGGGCCTGTTCTGGGGCCTGGCCTTCGGCAACCTGAGGACCAGCCTGTTCTGCGCGGTGTTCTACGAGCTCCTGTGGCTCGACTTCATCCCCGTGGGCACCTTCATCCCCCCGCACATGACCGCGGCCACCTTCACCGGGCTGGCCCTGGCCACCTACTTCGGCCTGGACGACCCGCCCTTCGTGTTCCTGGCGCTGCTCTCCGGCCTGCCCATGGCCTGGCTGGGCGCCCGGCTGGACCGCACCATGCGCGACCGGTTGAACCGCTCGTACACCGGCGTGCTGCAGTGGGTGCGCCGCCCCTCGGGCCAGGACGTGCCCAGCCGCCTCATCGCCCGCACCATCCTGGGCAAGGCGCTGGAGTTCTGGGCCATCTTCATAATCAGCGCCGGGGCGTTGGGCATCGTCCTGCCCTTCGTGTTGGAGAATTATTTGGGCGCCCTCGCGGGTCTCAAGCTGGACTGGCCGCAGTTCTGGATCGCCGCAAGCGTGGGCGGCCTGCTGGCCCTGCGGCTGCGCAGCCTGTATCTCTCCGTGGGCGCGGGTGCCCTGGCCTTCGGATTTTTGCGCTACGCGGGCATCTTCTGACTTGGCAAAAGGGCTTCTTTGTGATAATTGGAACAATCGTCACATGGAATGAATTTTCCTAGGCCCTTACCAATATCTTTAGGAGGACTGAAGAACATGGCTATTATCGTTGCTGGTCACAAAAATCCCGATTGCGATACCATCGTCTCCGCCATCGCCGTTGCCGATCTGCTGAGCAAGCGCGGCATGGAAGCCGTGGCCGTTGCCCAGGGCCCCTGCACCCCGGACACCGAGTTCGTGCTGAAGACCTTCGGCCTGGCCGCCCCGGCCATCGAGACCGACGCCACCGGCAAGGACGTGGCCCTGGTCGACACCACCGAAATGTCCCAGGTCCTGGACAACCTGGACAAGGGCAAGGTCGTCGTGGTCGTTGACCACCACAAGCTGGGCGACGTGACCACCCCCAATCCGCTCGAGATGTGGGTCTGGCCCGTGGGCTGCACCGCCACCGTCATCAAGGCCATGTACGAGTTCTACGGCATCGAGATCCCCAAGGGCATCGCCGGCGCCATGATGCTCGCCATCCTGAACGACACCGTGCTGTTCAAGTCCCCCACCTGCACCGACGCCGACAAGAAGGCCGTCGAGGCCCTGGCCAAGATCGCCGGCGTGGGCGACTTCAAGGCCCTGGGCATGGACATGCTGAAGATCAAGGGCTCCGTCGAGGGCATCCCCGCCGTTGACCTGATGAATCGCGACTACAAGGACTTCAACATGGGTGGCAAGAAGGTCGGCATCGGCCAGGTCGAGGTTCTGGACCTCTCCCTGCTCGACAAGATCAAGCCCGCCCTGGTCGAGGAGTGCAAGAAGCTCCAGGCCGACGGTCGTCACACCGTCATGCTGCTCCTCACCGACATCATGAAGGAAGGCTCCGAGATCCTCGTGGTCTCCCAGGACGCCTCCCTGGTCGAGAAGGCCTTCGGCGGCAAGGTCGGCGGCCCCCTCAACTCCATGTGGGTTGACGGCTGCATGAGCCGCAAGAAGCAGGTCGTGCCCCCCATGGAGAAGGCCTTCGCCTAATCCGGCGCACGAACAGATTGCCACGGGCGGGCTCCTTCGGGGGCCCGCCTTTTTTTGTGCAGCAGGGGGCTGGCGGACAAGAAAAAGCCCCGGCGGAGGGTCTCCACCGGGGCCTGGCATCAGTCTTTGCCCGGGCTCTAGATCAGGCCGCTCTGCTTCAGCACGCCCTTCAGTTTCTCCAGGTTCGCAGGCTCCATGGGCACCAGGGGCAGCCGGAACTCCAGGCCCATCTTGCCCATGAGCGAAAGGGCGGTCTTCACAGGGATGGGGTTGACCTCGATGAACATGGCCCGGTTCACGGGGTTCATCTCCAGGTGCAGGGCCTGGGCGCGGGCGGTGTCGCGCTTGAAGTAGGCCGCGATCATGCCGCTCATCTTGCCGGGCATGACGTTGCTGGTGACGGAGATGGTGCCCACGCCGCCAACGCTGAGCAGCGGCAGCACGGTGAAGTCGTCGCCGGAGAGCACGGCGAAGTCCGGGCCCATGAGCTCGATGAGTTCCGCGCCCTGCTTGATGTCTCCGGTGGCCTCCTTGCAGCCCTTCACCTCGGGCACGGCCTTGGCCACCTTGGCCACCACGGCCGGCAGAACGTTCTGGCCGGTGCGGCCGGGCACGTTGTACAGGATGTAGGGCATGGAGGCCTCGCGGGCGATGGCCTTGAAGTGCTCCACCAGCCCGGCGGGCGTGGGTTTGTTGTAGTAGGGGGTGATGATGAGCGCGGCGTCCGCTCCGGCTTTCTTGGCCAGCCTGGTCAGCTCGATGGCTTCCTTGGTGTTGTTGGAGCCCGCCCCGGCGATGACCGGGACGCGGCCCTTGACCTGGTCGACGCAGATGCCGATGACCTTGCCCTGCTCGGCATGGGTCAGGGTGGCGGCCTCGCCGGTGGTGCCGCAGGGAACCACGCCGTCGATGCCCTGTTCGATCTGCCATTCGATGAAGGCTCTGTAAGCCTCCTCGTCGATTTCCCCGTTCTTGAACGGGGTCACCAGAGCCGTGAATGCGCCGCGAAAACTCATTCCATCCTCCCTTGCTATGGATCCGGCTGAACCGGGGGAGAAAGCGGGGAGAAAGCCCCTAGTCCGTGCCCATGGTCCTGATGAGGCCGAGCACCCGACGGTCGTCAGCATACTGATCCGTCAGCCCGTCCAGACTCATACGAATATTTTGCTCTTCCGTCCATTTGAAAGTGGAATTGCGCACCGGCCAGGACAGGACGTCGATGCGCTCCACGCCTTTCCCCTGGGAAAACGAGCGGATCCACATGACGCGCTGGTCCCGCATCTTTTGGCCCACCAGGCCGATGCCCGGACCGCTGCCGAGCAGGATGTCCGGCAGTTCCGTGCCGCCTGTGAGCAGCAGCTGCTCGCGCACGTAGCCCCAGTCGCTCAGGGCCACGACCAGATCGCTCTGGGCGCGCAGGGTGCGCACGGCGGCCTCCACCTCCTGGGCAGTGCCCGCGGGGAGCCCGGCGGCCTGGCCTGTGGGCGGCGGCAGGTCCGGCAGGGTGATGAGCCCGACCCTGGCCTTGCCTGCCTTGAGGATGCGCGTCTCCAGCGCGCCCCCGCCCAGCCAGAAGTCCCTGGGCCGCACCCCGGCCTTGCCCATGAGGCCGCGCTCGTGACGGGACACCAGCAGGGCGTCGTAGCCCATGAGGTCGTAGGCCTTGGCCAGAAAGCGCAGCCTCCCCGCGGGGATGGGGGCCTGGTCCGGGTAGTTGGAAAACTCATAGGCTCCGGCCAGATTGAGCACCGGGGCGGAGCTTGGGGAGCGCTTCTTCTGCGCGGAGAGATAGGTGGCCCGCCGGGCCAGCCCGCCGATGATCTTGCCACCTCAGGAGGGGCAGGCATGGACCTCGGCGTTGTTGTTGGAGCTGTAGAGCAGCGTGAGCTTTGCGTCACCGGCCTGGGCCTGGGTGACGCAAAGCACCGCCGCAATCAGGGCGAGGAGGATGCGGGTCATCAGTCGTTGATGTATTCCTTGAGCTCTTTGCCGGGGCGGAAGAAGGGCAGGCGCTTGGGATGGACCTCGACCACGGTGCCGGTCTTGGGATTGCGGCCGGTGTAGCCTTCGTAGTCCTTGACCTTGAAGCTGCCGAAGCCGCGGATTTCCACGCGGTCGCCGGTGACGAGGGCGTCCTTGATGGAGTCGAAGAAGGCGCCCACTATCTTGGTGGCGTCGTCGATGTGCAGCTTTTTCTGCTCGGAAAGGGCCTTGATGAGTTCGCTCTTGTTCATGGCTGGCTCCGGGTTTGTTCCGTTCGTGCGGACCGAAACGGTGTACGGCACGGCGTTACATTTCCATGTCTAGCACGCATATGCCGGAAATGCAGCCATTCCGTCAAGGGTTTCATGATGTTGGAGTCGGAGAAAATTTTCGGAGGGCCAGCCGTCCGGCAAGGGCCTCCAAGTTCTCCTGGCGGTAGTGGGCGACCTTTCCGGCCAGGGACAGGATGTCCTTGTAGGCGTTGCTCTGCGGGGCGAAGCTGGCCAGGGGCGTCTGGTTGCGCACGGCCTCGGTGACGGCCTTGTCCTGGCGCACGTGGCCCAGGTGCACCAGGTCGAAGCCCAGGAAGCTCTTGCAGGCCATGTTCAGGCGCTGGAAGGTGGTTTTGGACTCCTGGGCGCTGGCCTGGTTCACCACCACGCAAAAGTCGCGCACGCCGTAGCGGGCGTTCAGGACCTTGATGATGGCGTAGCCGTCGGTGAGGGAGGTGGGCTCCGGCGTCACCAGCACCACGCGCATCTGGGCCATGCGGGCGATGGAGAGCACCGTGTCACTGATGCCCGCGCCCAGGTCCATGAGCAGGAACTCATAGCCCTTGACCAATCCGGTGAGAGTCTCGAAGAGACCGTCGCGCTGGTTCTGGTCCATTTCGACGAGCTCGGGCACGCCCGTGGCCGCGGGCAGGATGTCCAGGCCGGGCTGGACCCGCACCAGCACGTCCTCCGGGGTGGCCTCCTCGGCCAGCAGGTCCTGGAGGTTGCGCTCAGGGGTCAGGCCCAGCAGCACGTCCAGGTTGGCCAGGCCCAGGTCGCAGTCCATGAGCATGAGCCGGTGGCCCAGGCCGCTCAAGGCAAACCCCAGGTTGAGCGAGATGTTGGTCTTGCCCACGCCGCCCTTGCCGCTCATGATGCACAGGCTCACAGTGCTGTTGGGATTGGTCTGGTTCATTTCTCGGGCATCCTTTTGCCGGTGAAGAGGAAATGCTTCTCGCGCGAGCCCACCAGCGAATGTTTGGGGGCCGCGGTGACATCCAGGGGCGGGGCCACCTCCAGGCGGTTGCCGCCGCGCTGGCGGGCCAGGTCCAGGCTCTGCTGGGCCCTGGCGATGAGCTCCGCCGGGGTGAGCGCCACGCAGCCGCCGTAGCCCACAATGCCCGCCGAGCAGAGGCCCGGCGCTCCGTCCTGTCCGGGCAGGGCCTGGCGCAGGCGGCGCAGCATGGAGCCCGCCAGCCGCTCGGCCAGCATGAGCGCCGCGCCGGAGAACACCACGGCCACGCGCTCGGCGTCCAGCTCGGCCACAAGGTCGAAGCTGCGCGCCTGCTCGGCCAGCACCGGGGCCAGCAGCCCGGCGGCGGCGACCAGGGTGTCTGCCTGCACCAGGGCCAGGGCCAGGGGCGCGGCGCACTGCCTGCTGCGGTCGATCTCCACGGACAGGCGCACAGTCAGCTCGTCCTGGCGCTCCAGGACGCGGGCGGGCAGGGCGGTCCAGTGCTCCAGGCCGTGCTCGCGCTTGAGGGCCAGCCAGGCAGCGGCGTCCAGGCCGCCGGCGCTGCGCACCAGGCAGAGCCGCGCGGCGGCCTCCTGGTCGCAGGGGGCCAGCTCCCGCAGGCGGTGGTCCAGGGTGCGCAGCTCCTGCAGAAGGGCAGCGCTTGGATCAGTTGGCGGTTTTGATTTCGGCATGGGCGTGCAGGAGGTTTGTGCGGATGATGGCGTTCAGCCGACCGTCAAGGACACCGTCCACGTTGCTGTCCTCGGCCCCGGAGCGGTGGTCCTTCACCAGGCGGTAGGGCTGCAGCGTGTAGGTGCGGATCTGGCTGCCGAAGCTGATGGCGTCCTTGTTGGCGTAGTCGGCCTTCTTGGTGGCGTCCCGCTGCATCTGCTCACGCTCGTACAGCCTGGCCTTGAGCACCTTCATGGCCAGCTGCTTGTTCTTGAGCTGGGACTTCTCGTTCTGGCACTGCACCACGATGTTCGTGGGCAGGTGGGTGATGCGCACGGCGGAATTGGTGCGGTTGACGTGCTGGCCGCCGGACCCGCTGGCCCGAAACACGTCGATGCGCAGATCCTCCTCCTTCACGTCGATCTCGATGTTCGTCTCGATGTCCGGGTACACGTCCACAGAGGCGAAGGCCGTGTGCCTGCGGCCCGAGGAGTCGAAGGGGGAGATGCGGATGAGCCTGTGGATGCCCGCCTCGCCCTTCAGCAGGCCGTAGGCGTAGGGGCCGGTGATCTGGAGCGTGACGCTCTTGATGCCCGCCTCGTCGCCCATAAGCCGGTCCAGCTCGTCCACCTGGAACCCGCGCGACTCCGCCCAGCGCACGTACATGCGCAGGAGCATCTCGGCCCAGTCCTGGGCGTCCACGCCGCCCGCGCCGGGGTGTATCTCCAGGATGGCTGCGGTGTTGTCGTCCGGACCGGAGAGCAGGATGGACAGCTCCGTGTCCTCCAGGCGGGCCTGGAACGCACCCAGGTGCTCGTCCAGGGCCTCCAGGGTTTCCGGGGTCTCCTCCTCCTGGGCCAGGGCCAGCCAGTCCTCCACGTCGCCCCTGGACTGGGCCAGGGCGTCGCACATGGACAGGCGGTATTCCAGGGCGCTCTTCTCGCGCAATACGGGGGTGAGCAGGTCGGGCTTGTCCCAGGCGCCGGGCTTGGAAAGCTCGCTTTCGATTTCCCTCAGGCGTTCGCGCTGTACCTGGTCGTCAAAGACGCCCCCAGAGGGTCTGGAACTGATCGAGCAGGGCCTGGCCCCGCGACTTGAGGTCGGCAAGTTGCAGCATGGTCGTTGTGTCTGTCCTTGGTGTCAGCGCCGGGCGCCGGGTCGTGTGTGTTTTCCGCGCAGGATGATAAGCCCGGCGAGCAGCGCGGTCAATGCGCAGAAGGCGATGCGCAGGGGCGCGTGCAGGGCGTGGTAGAGCGTGGTCTCGGTGCGGGAGCGCACCACGGCGGCGGCGGAGAGCGGCTTGAACTGCGGCCCGGCCACCTGGATGCGGCCCAGGGGGTCGATAAAGGCGGAGATGCCGGTGTTGGTGCTGCGCACGATCCAGCGACCCTGCTCCACGGCGCGCAGCGCGGTGAGGTAGAGGTGCTGCAGGGGCGCGGAGGTGGCCCCGAACCAGGCGTCGTTGCTGATGTTGACGATGAGGTTGGCGCCCTGGCGCACGCGCTCCTGGGCCTGCTCCGGGAAGATGGCCTCGTAGCACACGAGCACCCCAAGGGCCATGCCGCCGCTCAGGATGGGCCGCTGGTCCCTGCCGGGCACGAAGTCGCCCACGCCGTTGACCAGCTTCTCCATGGGCAGCCAGCTGGGCAGGGGCATGTATTCGCCAAAGGGCACCAGGTGCTCCTTGTCGTACTTGCCCGTGACCTCGGCCAGGCCCGAGCCTGTCCTGGCAACAAGGAAGGCCCGGTTGAACAGGGTGAAGCCGCCGTCCGGCAGGCGCTGGTAGCCAGGGGCGCCCACCAGCACGGGAACGGAGGTGGCTTCCGCGAAGCGCAGCACCGGGGCGCGCAGGGGAGTCTCGTCCTGGAAATAGTAGGGCATGGCCGTCTCCGGCCAGACCACCAGCTCGGGCTTGTGCTCGGCAACGGCCTGGCGCGAGAGGCCCACGTAGCGCTCCACGGTCTCCTGCTGGTACTGGGGGTCCCACTTCAGGCTCTGGTCGATGTTGCCCTGGGCGATGGCCACGGTATGCTGGGCCCCGGTTTCCTGGAAGCCCTGCATGCGCGCCCAGCCCAAGGCCACCAGGGCGGACAGGATGGCCGCGGAGAGCACCGGGGCGAACATGGTCCTGCGGGCGGCGGCGATGCCGAACCCGGCCAGGGCCAACAGGGCGGAGAGGCCCAGGGAGCCCACGTAGGCCGTGGCCTGGAGCATCAGCGGCCAGGGGCCGAAGGCACCGGAGAGCACCACCCAGGGGAAGCCGGAGAGCAGGGTGCCCATGCCCAGCTCCATGGTGGCCCAGGCGCAGGCCAAGAGCGGCAGGGCAAGGGCCGGGGCCAGGCGCTCCATGGCCAGGTGGGCAACAAGCCCGAAAAGCCCGAAGTACACGGCCATGGCCATGGCCAGCAGCACCGGCACGGGCAGGGCCAGCAGCCAGTGCACGCCGCCGTAGTGGTGCACCGGCCAGTACACCCAGGCCAGGCAGCCCAGGCAGCCGAAGCTGGCCGCGACCCAGCAGCGTTTGAAGGCCTTGCGCGGCGAGTCGGCGTCCATGGCCAGGGCCAGCAGCCCGGCGGGCAGGGCCGGGATGGCGGGCGGGAAATGCAGGTAGGGGTTGGCCAGGCCGACGAGGGCGCCCAGTGCGGCCACGGCTCCCAGGAGGACCGGCCTCAGGGTGGCGGACACGCCCTAGGCCTCCGGCGCGCGCCGGGCGCGCAGGGTCTCTATGTGCTTGGCGTCGGCCTCTTCCACGTCAAAGACCCACGCGCCCATGGGGAAGCTTTCGCCTTGGGCCGGGATGCGCCCTGCGATCTCGCACAGGTAGCCGCCGATGGTCTCCACCTGCTCCGAGGCCAGCTCCAGGCCGAAGAGCTCGTTGACCTCGTCCAGGGGCACGCGACCGGAGACCAGCAGGGAGCCGTCGGGCTGTTCGAGCACGTCCTCGGGCCTGAGTTCGTCGTGCTCGTCGCCGATGTCGCCCACGATCTGCTCCAGCACGTCCTCCATGGTCACCAGCCCGGCGGTGCCGCCGTACTCGTCCAGCACGATGGCCAGGTGCACGCGCCGGGTGCGCAGGTCGTGCAGCAGGGCCTTGAGGTTGGTCGTCTCGGGCACGAAGTGCGGCGGCCGGGCCAAATCCATGAGCTTCGGGGCCGGGGCCTGGCACTCCAAAAGCGGCTTGATGACGTCCTTGGCGTGGACCACGCCCACCATGTGGTCGCGGTTGTCCTCGTAGATGGGAATGCGCGAGTGGCCGTGCTGCACGATGAGCGCGGCCACTTCGGCCAGCGTGTCCTCGGCCTCGGCGCAGATTATGTCCGGCCGGGGGATCATGATCTCCCCGACGCGCTTCTCCTCAAGGTCGATGACGTTCTGCAGGACGCGTACGTCCTCGCTCTCTATCTCGCCCTCCGCAACGGCCTCGCGGAGATGCTCTTCCAGCTGTGAGTCGCTTTTTCGGAAAAGATTGCGGATGGTTGAGAGTAAACTTCCGTTTGAGCCTTCGTCCAAGATGCCTGCTCCTGAAGGGGTGTCGCGGAGCCGTCTCCGCCGGGGGGCGCGCCTAACCGCGCCATGTTTAATTTAAAATTATTACCGCGACCGGGCAATGTCAACAATGCAACGGGATTGTTACGCTTTGGGAAGGCTGGTGAGCTTGCGCAGGTGGATCTCCAGGCAGTTCACCGCAGCCGGGGTGACTCCGGAGATGCGCGCGGCCTGGCCCAGGGTGAGCGGCCTGGTGCGCGCCAGCTTCTCCATCACCTCGCGGGTCAGCCCGCAAACCTCGGCGTAGTCGAGGCCCTCGGGCAGGGGGGTCTCCTCCCGGCCCCGGCTCCTCTCCACCAGTTCGCGCTCCTTGTCCAGGTAGCTGGCGTAGCGCACCTGGGTCTCCGCCTCGCGCAGCACCTCCATGGGTGTTTCGGCGATGGCGGGAAGCAGCGGGGCCAGGGCGGCGATGTCCACCTGGGGTTGGCGGAGCAGGGCGGCCAGGGGCACGGCCTTGCCGGGGATGGACGCGCCCAGGGCCAGGAGTTTTTCGCGCGTGGGGGCGTCGGGGCGGATCAGCGTGCCCTCGAAGGCGGCCAGAAGCTCGTCCAGGCGGCGCTTCTTGTCCGAGAATGCCCGCCAGCGGCCCTCGTCCACCAGGCCCAGCTCCCGGCCCAGGGGCGTCAGGCGCTGGTCGGCGTTGCCCTCGCGCAGCAGCAGGCGGTACTCCGCGCGGGAGGTGAACATGCGGTAGGGCTCGCTTGTGCCTTTCGTCACAAGGTCGTCCACCAGCACCGCCATGTAGGCCTGGTCGCGGCGCGGCAGGAAGGGCGGCACCCCGCGCGCGGCGCAGGTCACGTTGAGGGCGGCCCACAGGCCCTGGGCCGCGGCCTCCTCGTAGCCGGAGGTGCCGTTGATCTGCCCGGCGCAGTACAGCCCCGGCAGGGCCTTGGTTTCCAGGGTGGGCAGAAGCTGCGTGGGCGGGATGAAGTCGTATTCGATGGCGTAGCCGGGCCGAACGATCTGGGCCTTCTCCAGGCCGGGGATGGCGGCGAGCAGGCGCTTCTGGATGTCCAGGGGCAGGCTTGTGGAGATGCCGTTGGGGTAGACCTCCGGGCTCTCCAGACCCTCGGGCTCGATGAAGACCTGGTGGCGTTCCTTGTCCGGGAAGCGCGCGACCTTGTCCTCCACCGAGGGGCAGTAGCGCGCGCCCGTGCCCTGGATGACGCCGGTGTACAGCGGCGAGCGCTCGAACCCGCTCCGGATGGCCTCGTGGGCGGCGGCGTTGGTGTAGGTGACGTGGCAGGGCACCTGGGGCAGGGGCACGGTGGTGTTCTGGAAGCTGAAGGGCTGGATGGGCTCGTCGCCGTGCTGTGGCTCCATGACCGAGAAGTCGATGCTGCTCTTGAGCAGTCGGGGCGGGGTGCCGGTCTTGAGGCGGCCCAGCGTGAGGCCCAGGCCGCGCAGCTCGCCGGAGAGGCCCTCCGAGGCCGGATCGCCCAGGCGTCCGCCTGAGTAATGGGTGAGGCCGATGTGGATGAGCCCGCGCAGGAAGGTGCCGGTGGTGAGCAGCACGGCGCGGCTGCGGAAGGTCTGCCCGGCGCGGGTGCGGATGCCCGCACAGCGTCCCTGGTCCACCAGCAGGCCCTCGGCCATGTCCTGGACCACGTGGAGGTTCGGCTGGGCGAAGATGTCGCGGCGGACAACGCGCAGGTACTGGTCTCGGTCGAACTGGGCGCGGGAGGAGAGCACCGCCGGGCTCTTGATCTGGGTGCGCTGGAGGAACTGGATGCCGCACTCGACGACCCCCAGGACCATCACGCCGCCCAGGGCGTCGATCTCCCGCACCATGTGGCCCTTGGCCAGGCCCCCGATGGCCGGGTTGCAGGACAGGTGCCCGATGCGGTCCACGTTCACCGTGGCCAGCAGGGTGGCCAGGCCCAGGCGAGCGGCGGCCATGGCGGCCTCGCAGCCAGCGTGGCCCGCGCCAACAACGACGAGATCGAAGATGTCCGGCGGCGCAGCGCGCTGCACCATGGGCTACTCCCGCTCCTCCTAGTCGAAGAGCATGGCCGCCATGACCTTGGCGTCCTTGATGGTGCTGGTGATGGACGAGCGCTCGTTGGGCTGGTGGGCGTTGTGCATCAGCGTGCTCCAGACCACGGCCCCGTAGCCCGCGCGGCGCAGGTAGGCGGCCACGGTGCCTCCGCCGATGCCCTTGAGCCTGGGCTCGTTGCCGAAGACCTCGCGCACGCGGCGCATGAGCCGGGTCACCACCTCGCTGTCCGCCGGGGTGGCCGGGGCGGCCTGCTCGCGCTGCACGAACTCGTAGCTGATGCGCACGCCGTGCTCGGCCTCAACCTCGCGCCCGAACTCCTTGATCTTGCCGAAGATCGTCTCCAGGTTGTAGCCGGGCATGACGCGGCAATCCAGGTAGAACACGTCCCGACCGGGGATGGTGTTGATGTTCTCCACGTTGGCCTCCTTCTTGGTGGGCTGGAACGTGGAGTGCGGCGGGTCGAAGATGGGGTCCTGGCGGTCGAAGATGGCGTGCAGCTGCGGGATCTTGAGGATGAACGCCGAGGCCGCCAGCAGGGTGTTGATGCCCGCAGCGGGGGTGGAGGCGTGGCACTGCCTGCCCTCCACGATGACCTTGAGCCAGAACATGCTTTTCTCGGCGATCTCCACCATCTCGGAGTTGGGTTCGCCGAAGTCCGGCACCACGAACAGGTCGTCCTTGCGGAAGAGCTCCGGGTGCTTCTTGACAACATAGTCCAGGCCGAACTTGCTGCCGGTCTCCTCGTCGGCCACCAGGAGCACGCCGTAGTTCATCTCCGGGGTGATCTTCAGGTCCAGCAGGGCCTTGGCCACCAGCAGGGAGCTGACCACGCCCTGGTGGTTGTCCTCCACCCCGCGGCCGATGAGGACGTCCCCCTTCTGGACCAGGGCGTACGGGTCGCTGTCCCACAGGGCCAAGTCGCCGGGGGGCACGATGTCAGTGTGCGAGATGACCCAGAGGGTCTTGGCGGTGTTCTTTCCGGGGATGACGGCGGCCAGGCTGGGCCTGTAGCCGCAGGGCACGGCGGGGTCCGGCGCGCGCAACTCGGTCACCTCGGCAAAGCCCAGCTCTTTCAAGTGGGCCTTGAGGAATTCGGCCTTTTCCTTCTCGCCGGGGCCTCCGTTCATGGGGCCCAGGGCGGGGATGGCCACCATGGCGCGCTGCAGGTCGACAATGTAGGCGGACTGGTCCTGGATGTGCCGGTGCAGGTCGGCAAGCATTGGGGGCTCCGTGGTGACGGGCTTGGAAGGTGGGCGGATGGAAAAAGAAAAGGCGGGGTCGCCCCCGCCTTTTCAAAGCGTCCGGTACTAGCGACCCCTGGCGGCGCGCTTGGAGGCCTTCAGCGGGTTGACCTTGGTCTTGCCTTCCTTGTCCACCGTCGCCTTGACGTGGGTGGCGAAGTTGCAGATGCCGCGCACCCACTTCTTCTCGGGCTGGGCGTAGGTCGGGCAGTAGCTCTTGTCCTCAAAGGCCACGATGCGCTCGCAGCCGGTGCAGTTCTCCACCACGGGGTTCATGATCAGGCCCTTGAAGGAGAGCCCCTCGGCGGTCATGACGGCACCGGCCAGGGCGCCGCCGTTCTTCTTGTCGTCAGCCATAGAAATGATCCTCCTTGAACCTGGGGCTCGCTTTTGCGCCAGGGGTTGTCATCGAAATGAGAGCGGTTGTCTATGCACGAAGCTTGGGCAATGTCAAGCCCTATCCGTTGCAGGGGGTCAGGGAATCATGCCGATGGCCCGCATGAGCACGCTGGTGACCTTCTCGGCGTTCTGCTTGAAGATGTGGATGATCTCCTGCCAGGAAACGGGGGGCTCGTCGGTCTTCCAGCAGTCGTAGTCCGTGCTCATGGCCACGGAGGCGTAGGGCAGCCCGGCCTCGTTGGCCAGGATGACCTCGGGGGAGATGCTCATGTTGATGACGTCGGCCCCCCACATCTGGAACATGCGCGACTCCGCCCTGGTGGAGAAGCGCGGGCCCTCGATGGTGACCACCGTGCCGGTCTTGTGGTGGCGGATGCCCAGTTCCTCGCAGGACTGGTTCAGCAGTCCGCGCAGATACTCGGAGAACGGGTCGGCCATGGGCGTATGCACCGGGGAATGCGGGTCGAACCGGTCATAATAGGTGATGCTGCGGTGCCGCGTAAAATCGATGAACTGGTCCAGGATCACCAGGTCGCCCCGGCCGATCTCCTGCCTGAGCGAGCCCACGGCGGTGGTGGTCAGGACGAAGTCGCAGCCCAGCGTCTTCAGGGTGTGGATCATGCTGCGGTAGTTCACCTGGCTGGGCGGCACGGTGTGGTCTCGGCCGTGGCGGGCCAGCAGGTACACCTCGTGGTGGCCTATGTTGCCTGCGCGCACGGGGGAGGTGAGCTCGCCGTAGGGCGATTCCACGCGGATATCCTTGCTGTCCTGCAGGATGTCCGGGTTGTCCAGCCCGCTGCCGCCGATGATGCCTATCTTGGCCATGCGTCCCCCGGCCTACAGCTTCAGCAGGTACTGGTGGGGAATGCCCTCCAGCTTGCTCGGGCCGTCCAGGAAGCCCAGCTCGATGATGAACCCGATGCCGGCGATGTCGCCGCCCTTGTTCTTCACCAGCTTGATCATGCCTCCGGTGGTGCCGCCGGTGGCCAGCAGGTCGTCGATGATCAGGATCTTGTCGCCGGGCTCCACCGCGTCCACGTGCATGCACAGGGTGTCCGTGCCGTACTCCAGGTCGTAGGTGACGGAGGTGGTCTTGTAGGGCAGCTTGCCGGGCTTGCGCACCGGGACAAAGCCCACGTTCATCTTGTAGGCCAGGGGTGCGCCGAAGAGGAACCCGCGGGCCTCCGCCGCCACGATCTTGTTGGCGCCAAGGTCCTGGAAGCGTTCGGCCATGGCGTCGATGGCGTAGCGGAAGGCCCTGGGCTCGGCCAGAAGCGGGGTGATGTCAAAGAAGAGGATGCCGTCCTTGGGGAAGTTGGGCACGTCCCGGATGAACTTGCGAAGATCCATGCTGAGGGCTCCTTTTTGCAAACGTTGCGCATTTCTACAGATCGTGCAAAGCAGTTGTCAACCGTTCGGGGCCGCTGGCGCACCTGCCCGCCCCATGTATTCAGGAGCAGACATGACGGCATCACCGGGACAAGCCCCGCCCAAGCGCAGCCTGGGGCAGAACTTTCTGCGCGATGAGAACATCGCCCGCAACATCGTCGCGGCTTTGAACATCGGACCCGGGGACTCCGTGCTGGAGATCGGGCCGGGTCGTGGCGCGCTGACCAAGCACATCATTAAAGCCGGGCCGGCCGCCTTCAGAGTCATCGAGAAGGACGACGAGCTGGCCCAGGCCATCCGCCAGAACCACCCGGATATCGAGGTGAACCACGCGGACGCGCTAAAGCACCCCTGGGAGACGGAGGGACGGTCGGGCGTGCTCAAGATTGTGGGCAACCTTCCGTACAACATCGCCTCGCCGCTGATCTGGGAGATCGTGAGCCGGGCGCGCTACGCCGCCGCGGTGTTCATGGTGCAGTTGGAGGTGGGCCAGCGCCTGGCGGCCAGCCCGGGCGGAAAGGAATACGGCGCGCTCAGCGCCTGGGTGCAGGTGCACGCCCGCCCGGAGCTCCTGTTCAAGGTCCCTCCGCACGTGTTCGTGCCCGCGCCAAAGGTACATTCCGCAGTGCTGCGTTTTGTGCCGCTGGTAAATAGTCCGGAGCCCCGGGATGACGCTGCGCTGGCCGCGCTGCTGCACGCCTGCTTCCAGAAACGTCGCAAGCAGATGGGTACCATATTGAAATCATATGCAAAATCTGACTACGTAAGCGCGCTTTCCGGCCTGGGGCTGGACCCCTCCGTGCGCCCAGAGACGCTTGCGCCCGAACAGTTTCTGGCCCTGGCAAAATCGTTGTCTTTCCATTTTCCCGCTTGACTTGGATTGAAGTTTGGTGTTTACGAAGGTTTCAGTTGCGTACACGGCGCGCACGGGGTTGTTTCGGGTGCGTAGGGCCGTTGTCCGGCTGACGGTTTGGGACTGATCTTGGGCATGCGGAGTGCAAGACCCCCAACATGAGATTTTTGCTGCACGTCCAAGACTGATGCGATGCAAACAGGACTACTCAATGAGGAGGAAGGACACATGACCAAGGCTGATCTGGTTGTCAAAATCGCCGAGAAGGCCAATCTCACCAAGGCTAATGCCGAGCGCGCCCTGAATGCCTTCATCGCCGCCGTGGAAGACGTCCTGGTGAAGGAAGGCAAGCTGACCCTCACCGGCTTCGGCACGTTCCAGGTGGAGAAGCGCAAGGCCCGTGTCGGTCGCAACCCCCGCACCGGCAAAGAGATCAAGATTCCCGCCACCAAGGTCGTCAAGTTCCGCCCCGGCAAGCTCCTCAAGGACGCCGTGAAGTAAATCTGGAGGCTTGCAATGTTGCATGGCGAAACTGTTCATAGCCCCTTGCCGCAGGACCTGCCCTGGTGGCAGGCCGACCACGCCGTGTTTTTCGGCGTGCTGTACATCGTGCTCTTCGTGATCTGCAGCGGCATGGGCTACTGCATCATGAAGTCCTGGGCCGACAGCTGCAAATCGCACGCCGGCCACGGCCACTAGCGCGGGCAACCGGGCTGAGTTAGGATATCAGGACCCATCCGGAACCATCTGGATGGGTCCTTTTTCCGTGCCGCTGCCCCCTTGCTTTTTGGCTTGGGGTGGGGTAAAGGCACGTCTCTTCGTTTTTGAGTACCCGATGGGGAGGTGATTTCATTGCCCGGTATTTTGTTGGATGATAGCGATAACTTCGAGATCGCCCTGCGCCGTTTCAAGAAGCAGGTCGAGAAAGCCGGCATCCTCTCGGAGCTCAAGAAGCGCCAGCACTACGAGAAGCCCAGCGTCCAGGAAAAGAAGAAGAAGGCCGCCGCCAAGAAGCGGCTGGTCAAGAAGATGCGCAAATCCAGGATCGACGGATAGGATCTAAGGAATGAGCATCAAGGGACGCATAGAGTCCGACTACATCACGGCCTACAAGGCCAAGGACACGGTTCGACTGGCTGTCTTGAGGCACCTCAAGACAGCCGTCAAGAACCGTGAGGTCGAACTCTTGCGCCCCGTCACCGACGACGACTGCCTGGAGCTCGTCGCCCGCCAGATCAAGCAGCGCCGCGAATCCGTGGACCAGTACACGAAGCATGGCCGCGCCGACCTGGCCGCCGTGGAGCAGGACGAGCTCGCGGTCCTCACGGACTACATGCCCCAGCCCCTCACCGACGACGAGTTGGCCTCGGCCATCGACGCCCTGGTCCGGGAGACCGGCGCCGCCGGGCCCAAGGACATGGGCAAGGTCATGCAGGCGCTCACCGCCGCGTACAAGGGCCGCTACGACGGCAAGAAGGCGAGCGACGCCGTACGCGCCCGCCTGACCTCCTAACTCCCGCCCCGCCTCATGGAACCCAGAACCCTGCATCTGCTGGAGTTCCCGAAAGTCCTCAAGGAGCTTTCGGGATTTGCCGTCTCCGAGCCCGGGGCCGAGGCCTGCCTGGCCCTGCGCCCGCTCAGCGACGCCGCCGAGGCGCGCCGCCGCCTGGAGCTTTTGGACCAGGCCCAGCGCTGGCTGCGCGAATCCGAGTTCGGCCTGCGCCCCTTCCCCGACCTCTCGGCCATCTTTCCCGTGCTGGACATCCCGCACCGCCACCTGGACCTGGACGCGCTGTTCGCCCTGCGCGTCATCCTGGACCAGGCCCGGGCCGCCCGTGAGCTTTTCGAGCCCTTCACCCCGCGCGGCTGGGAGCTTTTGCGCCAGGCCATCCTGGGCGCGCCCTGGCCCCAGGCCACCTGGGGCGCCCTGCGCCGCTGCGTGGACCAGGACGGCAGCCTCAAGGACGAGGCCTCGCCGGGCCTGTTCTCCGTGCGCCAGGAGATCCGCCAGATCCACCAGAAGTGCACCAAGCGCGTGAAGGACTTCGTCCTGGCCGAGAACGTGGCCCAGTACCTCCAGGACGACTTCATCACCGTGTCCTCGGACCGCTACGTGCTGCCTCTCAAGGTGAACTTCAAGAACCGCTTCCCCGGCATCATCCACGACTACTCCCAGACCGGGGAGACCTGCTACTTCGAGCCCATGTTCCTGGTGGAGATCAACAACACCCTGCAGGAACTGAAGCAGGAGGAGCGCGCCGAGGAGCGCAAGGTCCTGGAATACCTCACCGGGCTCATCCGGCAGGAGCGGGACGGCATCGCGGGCTGCTACGAAAGCCTCGTCGAACTGGACCTGCTCGTGGCCAGCGCCCGGCTGGGCGAGGCCAGCGGCGGCCGCGCCCTGGACATCGGACCCGGTCTCCCGGCGCGGCTCATCAAGGCCCGCCACCCGCTGCTGGCCCTGCACGAGCCCGCCACCCAGCCCCTGGACATCAAGCTCCAGGAGGGGCAGAGGGCGCTCATCGTCTCCGGCGGCAACGCAGGCGGCAAGACCGTGTGCCTCAAGACCGTGGGCCTGGTCGCGCTCATGGCCTTCTCCGGCCTGCCCGTGCCCGTGGCCGAGGGCAGCAGCCTGCCGCTGTGGACGGACATCTTCGTCATCCTGGGGGACGAGCAGAGCCTTGAGGAGCACGTCAGCACCTTCACGGCGCAGATCCAGTATTTCTCCCGCGTCTGGGCCCGCGTGGGCCCGGACACCCTGTTCCTGCTCGACGAGTTCGGCGCGGGCACGGACCCCACCCAGGGCGCGGCGCTGGCCCAGGCGGTCATCGACGGCCTGCTGGAGCGCGGGGCCACGGCGTTCGCGGCCACGCACTTCCCGGCGCTGAAGGCCTACGCCCTGGCCACGGACAAGGTCCGCGCCGCCAGCGTGCTTTTCGACCCGGCCACCAAGAAGCCGCTGTACCGCCTGGCCTACGACCAGGTTGGCGCCAGCATCGCCCTGGACGTGGCCCGGGAGCACGGCCTGCCGGGCTCGGTGCTCACCAAGGCCCAGCAGTACCTGCTGCTCGACGGCTCGGACACCAGCGCCGTGCTGGACAGGCTGAACGCCCTGGCCGTGCGCCGCGAGCAGGAGAACGACGCCCTGGACGAGGAGCGCAAGGCTCTGCGCAAGAAGCGCGACTCGCTGGAGGCCCGTTACGAGAAGGAGCGCGTCAAGGTGCTGGCCGAGGTGCGCGAGTTGGCCCAGGGCGTGTTGCGCGACTGGAAGTCCGAGCGCCTGGGCCGCAAGCAGGCCCTGAAGAAGCTCTCGGAGGTGCGCGAGAGACTGGAGCCCGCCGGGGGCGGGGAGCCCCAGGAGCAGGCGGCCTCGCTAGAATTTTCCGACATCAGGCCCGGCCAGCGCCTGGCCTACCGCGCCTGGAACAAGACCGGCAGCGTGGTGGAAAAGGACGAGCGCCGCAGGCAGGTCAAGGTGGACTTTGACGGCGTGGCCATGTGGGTGGCCCTTGCCGAGCTCTCCGAGGTGGGAGGAGGGCAGCAGAAGAAGCCCGCTCCCGTGCGCCAGGTTGCGGCGAACGACCTGGGCTACTCCCTGACCCTGGACCTGCGCGGCCGCCGGGCTGACGAGGCCGTGGCCGAGTTGGAGCAGTTTCTGGACGCGGCCCTGCTGCGCGGAGCTGGCAGCGTGGAGGTCATCCACGGGCGCGGCACCGGGGCCTTGCGCAAGGAGATCCATGCGGTATTAAAGCGGTCCCCGGCGGTGGCGAGCTTTGCGCTGGCCAACGAGGACCGCGGCGGCGACGGCATGACCGAAGTGACGCTGAAGTAACCCTTCGGGCGGGGGCACCATGGACAACCAGGCCATCCTGGCCGTGAAGCAGCGGCTCAACATCGCCGAGATCGTGCGCCGCTACGTCGCGCTGCGGCCTGTTTCCGGCCGCTGGATGGGCCTGTGCCCCTTCCACCAGGAAAAGACCGGGTCCTTCAGCGTCAACGAGTCCGAGGGCTTCTACTACTGCTTCGGCTGCCAGGCCTCGGGCGATGTCATCGACTTCTACATGAAGGTCAACGGGCTGGAGTTCCGCGATGCACTGGAGCAGTTGGCCCAGGAGGCCGGGGTGGAGCTCAAGAGCTTCCGCCACGACCCCGAGGCCGACGAGCGCCAGAAGCTGAAGAAGCTCTGCCTGGACATGCACACCGTGGCCCAGGACTATTTCCGGCGCAACCTTTCCCTGGCCGGGGGCGACGGGGCCCGGGCCTACCTGAAGCGCCGCGGCGCCAGCGCGGAAATCGCCGAGCGCTTCGGCCTGGGCGTGAGCCCGGAGGACTGGCACGGCCTGGAGAACCACCTCAAGGGCAAGGGGTTCACCCCGGAGCAGGGAGCCATGGCCGGGCTCTTGTCGAAAAACGAGAAAGGGAATATCTATGACCGATTTCGGGGAAGATTAATCTTTCCCATACAAAATTTATCGGGTCAGGTTATTGCCTTTGGCGGAAGAATAATTACAGAGGGAGAACCCAAGTATCTGAACAGCAGCGACACACCGCTGTACAAGAAGGGCGAGCACCTCTACGGCCTCCATCAGGCCCGTCAGGCCATGACGCGAACCAAGCGCGCGATATTGACGGAAGGCTACATGGACGTGCTCACCCTGCACCAGTTCGGCTACGCGGATTCCTGCGGCGTGCTCGGCACGGCGCTGACCCAGGACCAGGTGAAGCGCCTGGCTGGGTTCTGTTCGCGCATCGACTTGATCTTTGACGGAGACACGGCGGGCCGCAAGGCGGCGCTGCGCAGTTCGGAGATGATCCTCAAGCAGGGGCTCTCCTGCCGCGTGGTGCTGATGCCCGAGGGCGAGGACGTGGACAGCCTGCTGCAGAAGCAGGGCAGGGAGGGCCTGGAGGCCTGCCTGAACGAGGCCGCAGACGGCCTGGACTACAGCCTGGACACCGTGCGGGAGCAGTTCGCCCCGCGCGACGTGGTGGGCTGGGCCCAGGGCTTCCTGTCCGGGCTCACCGCTCCGGCCCTGCGCAGCTACTTCCTGCCGCGCCTGGCCGAGGGGCTGGGCCTGGCCGAAGCGGACCTGCGCCGGTTTTCCGGCGCTGGGCAGCGAGACCAGGGCTTTGCCTCGCCGCAGCCGACGCAGTACGCGGATGGCCAGCCTTCGGGCCAGTCGACAGGTCAGACCGCACGGCCCCGTGGCCGGGCCGGCATGGCCGTGGGCAGCGACGAGAAGAACGACCGGGCGTTTCTGGCCTTCCCGGTGCTGTATCCGGAGTATGTTCCGGAGCTGGCGCGCAGGGGCTTCGAGGCGCTGCTTCTGACCGACTGGGCCCGCGCCCTGTGGGACAAGATGGCGGCCACGGGCGGGCAGAACATGCTGCCCGGCCTGGATGACGACGAGAAGATCTTTTACGTGAAGACGCGCACCACTGCGCATCGGCTTGAAGGCGAGGAACTTGCGCGGGAGTGGGAGCATGTGTGCGCCCGCATCCGCGAAAGCATAGTGCGAAAAGAGCGCGAGCGGCTCAAGGAAGCCGTGCGGTTGGCCGATGAGAAGGGCGACCGCGAGGCGCTTTTGCGGCATTTGGCGGAGCTGACGGCACTGAGTGCCCCCAAGAGGGAGGAAGAATGAACAACCTGAAAGAAATCCAGCAGATCAAATCCCTTATCGCCAAGGGAAAGAAGAACGGATTTCTGACCTTCGAGGAAGTGGGCAAGACCCTGCCCACGGAGATGAACACTCCCGATCAGCTCGAAGAAGTGATGAGCATCTTCGACCAGATGAACATCGTCATCGTGGACAGCGAGGAGAACGGCAAGAAGCTCACCGCCGAGACCACGGAGACCGACGAGGAGCTTGATCTCGTCCCCTCCGACGGCGAGGACGTGGCCGACTATTCCTCGCGCTCCACCGATCCCGTGCGCATGTACCTGCGCGAGATGGGCGCGGTGCCCCTGCTGGACCGCGAGGGCGAGGTGGTCATCGCCAAGAAGATCGAGAACGGCGAGCTCGAGGTGCTCTACGCCCTTGTGGAGGTGCCCGTGGCCATCGAGGAACTCGTCCAGGTGGGCGATGACCTCAAGAACACGCGCATCAAGCTCAAGGACGTGGTCAAGACCATCGAGGAGGACGACCCCACCGAGGACGAGATGAACCAGCGCCAGCGCGTCATCTTCCTGCTCGACGAGGTCAAGAGCCTGTTCAAGAAGAAACGCAAGGTCTACGAGAAGCTGGACTACTGCGCCCAGCTGGACCGCCGCGTCACCGGCGTGCAGAACGAGATCCTGTCCTTCAAGGAGGAGATCGTCACCCGCCTTCGCGACATCAAGATCGAGAAGACCCTCATCGACCGCATCATCGAGACCGTGAGCGACTACGTGCGGCAGATGCACAACTGCCAGCGCGACCTGCACGCCTACATGCTCTCCGTGGGCAAGAACCGGGAGGAGATCGAGCGCATCTTCCGCGCCGTGGACGAGCGCGAGATGAACCCGGTGAACGCCTCGGACCTGCTGAACATGACCGTGGAGGAGTTCTTCTCCTTCAAGGAGATGCTCTCGGGCAAGATGGAGATCATCACCCGGCTGCAGGACAAGTGCTGCCACAACGTGGACGACCTGGAAGAGGTGCTTTGGCGCATCAAGCGCGGCAACCTGGCCGCCATGCGCGCCAAGCAGGAGCTCATCCGCGCCAACCTGCGGCTGGTGGTGTCCATCGCCAAGAAGTACACCAACCGCGGCCTGCAGTTCCTGGACCTCATCCAGGAGGGCAACATCGGCCTGATGAAGGCCGTGGACAAGTTCGAGTACCAGCGCGGCTACAAGTTCAGCACCTACGCCACCTGGTGGATCCGGCAGGCCATCACCCGCGCCATCGCGGACCAGGCCCGCACCATCCGCATCCCGGTGCACATGATCGAGACCATCAACAAGCTCATCCGCACCTCGCGCTACCTCGTCCAGGAGCTTGGACGCGATCCTTCCCCCGAGGAGATCGCCGAGCGCATGGACTACCCTGTGGAGAAGGTCAAGAAGGTGCTGAAGATCGCCAAGGAGCCCATCAGCCTGGAAACCCCCATCGGCGACGAGGAGGATTCCAACCTGGGCGATTTCATCGAGGACAAGAAGGCCACCGCCCCGGCGGAGGAGGTCGTCAGCACCAAGCTCTCCGAGCAGATCGCCAAGGTGCTGGCCGACCTGACCCCCCGCGAGGAGCAGGTGCTGCGCAAGCGCTTCGGCATCGGCGAGAAGAGCGACCACACCCTTGAGGAGGTGGGCAAGCTCTTCAACGTCACCCGTGAGCGCATCCGCCAGATCGAGGCCAAGGCCCTGCGCAAGCTGCGCCACCCGGTGCGCAGCTCGGTGCTGCGGTCCTACTTCGAAAGCTAGGCCTCGCCACTGCATTCCAGGCGGGGGCGGCTTCGGGCCGTTCCCGCCTTTTTCGTTTCTGGAGGTCGGGACATGAAGATCCTGATGTGGACGGTGTTCAGCCTGCCCGTGCTGGCCACGGTGCTGGACCTGTTCCTGGGCGATCCGCACAGGCTGCCGCACCCGGTGCGGGGCATCGGGCGGCTGCTGGACTGGCTGGAGCCGCGCGCCCGGGCCTGGAGCCTGGACCTGCGCCTGGCCGGGCTCATCTGCGTGCTGCTGGTGGCGGGATCAAGCGCGCTTGTCGTCCACCTGCTCAGCGGCCTCCATCTGGCAGGGATGGTCATCGGCGCCTACTTCGCCTATGCCGGGCTGGCCCTGGGCCAGCTCCAGGACGAGGGCCGCGACGCCATGGACCTCATCGAGGAGGGCAGGCTGGACGAGGCCAGGCAGGCCGTGGCCATGCTGGTGAGCCGCGAGACCGCGCACATGGACGCCCCCGAGCTGCGCCGCACCCTGGCCGAGACCGTGAGCGAGAACCTGAACGACGGGTTCTTCGCGCCCCTGTTCTACCTGATCCTTGGCGGCCCGGCGCTGATGTGGGCCTACAAGGCCGTGTCCACCATGGACTCCATGTGGGGCTACAAGACCGAGCGCTTTCGGCACCTGGGCTGGGCAGCGGCCAGGGCCGACGACCTGCTGGCCTGGCTACCGGCCCGGCTCACGGCGCTGTTCCTCGTCGCCTCGGGCGCGCTTCTGGGCATGCCCTGGCGCGAGGCCCTGGCCAGCCTCCACGCCGATGCCCGCAAGATGGAGAGCCCCAACGCCGGTTGGCCCATGGCCGCGTGCGCCTGGCTCTGCCAGGGGGGCATGGGCGGCCCGGCGGTGTACTTCGGCCAGGCCAAATGGAAGCCCATTCTGGGGCCCGAGGGCCAGGAATGGAGTGTAGAGAAACTCAAGAAATTATTTAGACTGTCGGTGTTTGCTGCCTTCCTGGGTCTTTTTGCCCTGCAGGCGACGCGGGTGGCCCTGGGGCTGCTGTACGCCCAGGCCTAGCCGTCCACCACGGCGCGAGGCAACGAAAAAGGCCGCCCGGATCACTCCAGGCGGCCTTCCTTTTGGTCTTTCGAGGGCGCTAGCCCAGTTCGATATTGCGCTCGTTGGCCTCGTTCACCGCGTCCACGATGTTGCCGCGCACGGCCATGCGGTCCATGTGGATAATGGCCCGGATGGTGCTCCCGGCCGGGGAGGTGACCATCTCGCGCAACTCGGCCAGGTGCAGGTCGCTTTCGGCCGCGAGTTTCGCGGAGCCAGCGAACAGCGCCTTGACGATCTGCGTGCTCTGGGCCCGGGTGAGTCCCAGGTTCACCCCTGCCTCCACCACCGCGTCCATGAAGTAGAACACGTAGGCCGGGCCACAGCCCGCCACGCTGGTGAAGGCGTCGAAGAGCTTCTCCGGCAGCTCGTGCACCTGGCCCAGGGGCTGGTGCATGGCCCGCACGAAGCTTTTGCGCTCTTCGTCCAGGGTGGGGTCGTCGAAGCACAGGGCGAACACGCCCGCGCCCACCAGGGCCGGGGTGTTGGGCATGATGCGTACCACCGGGCAGCGGCCCTTGGAGAGCTTCTTCAGCCTCTCCTGGGTGACGCCCGCGGCGATGGACAGCAGGCAGTGCTTCTTGGTCAGCGCCGGGGCGATCTCCTCCAGCACCGAGGGCAGGTGCTGGGGTTTCACAGCCAGGATGACGTAGCGGCAGGCCTTCACCACGTCCGTGGGCGTGGCTTCTGGCTTCAGGCCGACCTCCTTGGCCAGGGACTTGAGCTTGGCCTTGTCCAGGTCGCAGCCGTGGACAGAGAGCTTCTGCGCGGCAAGGCCCTTGATGATGGCCGTGCCCATGTTCCCCACGCCGATGAAGCCGACGCTGTTCTTCATGTCGCTACCCAACCAGTTCCAGATTGCTGAAGAAGTAGGAGACTTCCACCTTGGCGGTGTCCGGGCCGTCGGAGCCGTGGCAGGCGTTGGCCTCGATGCTCTTGCCGAACTTGGCGCGGATGGTGCCCGGGGCGGCCTTGGCCGGGTCGGTGGCGCCCATGAGGTCGCGGTACTTGGCGATGGCGTTCTCGCCCTCCAGGCAGGACACCACGACGGGGCCGGAGATCATGTACTCCACCAGGTCCTTGAAGAAGGGCCGGGCGCTGTGCACGGCGTAGAAGCCTTCGGCCTGGGCGCGGGTGAGCTGGATCATCTTCATGCCCTTCACGGTGAGGCCGGCGTCCAGGATCATCTGGATGATGGCCCCGGTCTGCTTGGCGGCGACGGCGTCGGGCTTGACGATGGAGAAGGTGCGTTCAATGGTCATTGCTGTGGTCCTCCGAGGGAATGGTGTGTCGAAGCGGCGCAAGGGGCGGCCGCTTGATTTCTGGTGCTGGGGAAATGCACCCGAAAGCGTGCCGAAGTCAAGGCCCATGAAAAAGAAGGGCCGCGCAGGGCGGCCCGGAAATGCTCGTGTGGCGCGGACTGGCTAGAAATGGAGCTGCTCGTCCTTGATGACCTTGAAGCTCTTGTTGCCCTTGACCCTGCCGGGCACGCCGTAGAACTTGCGCACACCCTCGATCTCGACCTCCAGAAGGGCCTCGGCGTCGGTGTCGAGCATGAGGATGTCGCCCACCTCGAGGTTGAGCAACTGGCGACCGGTGATGCGCGTGCGGCCCAGACGCACCAGGAATTCCACCGGGGTCTCCAGCAGGCGCTCCTTGAAGCGGCTGATCCAGACGTGGTCCACCTCCAGGCGCTCGGACTGGAAGGAGGCGTGCAGCTTGGAGCGGATGGGCTCCATGGTGGCGTAGGGCAGGCAGCAGATGAGCGAGCCGATGGCGTTCTCGAGCTCCACCTCGAAGGTGACCACGATGACCACGTCGCTGGGGGGCACGATGGCCGCGAACTGCGGGTTGACCTCGGAGCGCACCACCTCGATGTGCACCTCGTGCACCGGCTTCCAGCTCTCTTCCATGTTGGAAAGGGCGATCTTGACCACCTTGTCCACGATGGCCTGCTCGATGGGCGTGAAGTCGCGGCCTTCCACCTTGGGCTGGCTGCCCGCGCCGCCGAAGAAGTTCTCCACCAGGGCGAACACCAGGCGCGAGTCCACCACCAGGAGCGCGTTGCCGCGCAGGGGCTCCAGCTTGAAGATGGAAATGGACGTGGGCACGGGCAAGGAGCGCATGAAGTCGCCGAACTTGCTCATGTCGATGGAGATGGGGTTGATGTCCACGCGCTTGCGCATGGTGTTGGCCAGGGCGTTGGTGCACAGCCGGGCGAAGCGGTCATTGACGATCTCCAGGACCGGCATGCGGCCCCGGATGATGCGGTCCTGGTTGGTCAGGTCGAAGGGGACTATGCCGGAGTCGTCCTCGGGCAGGTCGGGGGTGGTCTCCACCTCGCCGCCGGAAAGGCCGCGCAACAACGCATCGACTTCATCCTGCTCAAGAATCTTGCTCATGAACGCGTCCCTCGCGAAAAGTGTGGACGGGTGCGCCCGCCGTCTCCTGTCATCGCCTGATTAAAGCAAGAATCGGACCGAAACGGCTATGGCTTTAGCCCGGCGGGGTTCCCGCTCAAATTGGTACCGCCAAACAACGGGGTTTGGCAAGGTGCGCGGGCGCGGAAAGCGCTAGTGTTTTGTCAGTGATGTCAAGGGGACGACGGTGACGGAGCCGTCCTTGGCCTTGAGCCACTGCTGCAGGGCCTGGAGGGTCTCCGGGTGCGGATGGCCTATGGCGATGGCCTGGCCCTTGGAGCGGGCCACGTCCTCGGCCTTGCGCAACTGGGCCAGAATTGCCGCCACGCTCTGCTCGTTGTCCAGGAACACGTCGCGCTGGAGGATCTTCAGGCCGAGCTTCCTGGCCTCCTGCGGCGCGGCGGACTCCGGGGTGGTCTTGCTGTCCAGGAAGAGCAGGCCGCGCTCGCCCAGGGCGGAAAGCACCACCTTCATGCCCGTGGGGAACTCCGTGAACTGGCTGCCCATGTGGTTGTTGACGCCGACGGCGCCGGGAACGCGGCCCAGGGCCCGGGCCAGGGTCTCGCGGATCTGGTCGGCGCTCATGGTCGTGAGCAGGGGGTGCTTGCCGGGGTTCACCCCGGGGTAGCCCTTTGGCTGCATGGGCAGGTGCACCAGGACCACGTTGCCGCTGGCCTTGGCGATCTTGAGCACGGCCTCGCGGTTGCCGCTGTCCGGCCAGATGGAGAAGGCGGCCGGCACGCCGAGCTTGGCCAGGCCCTGGGCGAAGTGCGCGTCCTCGCCCATGTCGTCGATGACGATGGCCAGCCTGCCGGAACCGGGTTTGCGCGGCTTCTCGGCCACCGCGGGCTTCTCGAGCGCCAGCAGCAGCCGGTGCGTGGGGATGGCCCCCAGGGACACGCTCCATTCGCCCCTGGTGCCGTCCACCAGGCGCGCCCCGGGCACGCGGTCGGCCAGGGCGCGGCCCAGGGCGTCGAAAAGCTTCTGGGACTCCGCCGGAGAGACGGGCAGGGCGATGGTCTGGAAATGGAAGTCCTGGCCCTCGACGCGGCGGTACTCCACGGCGTCAACCTTGAGGCGGGTCAGTTCCGGCTTCTGGGCGCGCAGCACCTCGAGCAGGGCGGCGTCGATGGCCCGGGCGCGCTTTTCGAAGGCCTCGCTGACGTATTCCTCGTAGGGCGCGGGGGCAGCCTCTCGCGGGGGCTGCTTCTCGATGAGCACCAGGGAGAGCACCAGCACCACCAGGGCGGCCACGCCCAGGGCGATGCCCAGGGCGCCCAGCGTGGTGGCGTACCAGGGCCGCTTCGCGCCCTTGGGGCCCTTGGGGTCCTCCGGGCCGGAGCCCTGGGGGGAGTCGGAGGCCATGAACATGGAGGGAGGCTTGCCCGCCTAGCGGATGTCCCGGATCTTGGGCAGGGTCTTGACCATCTCCAGGCCCAGGCGCAGCTGGTTGTCCCGCTCGATCATCTGGCGCGCGGTGTCGCTCTCGGCGGCGCCGGGCTTCTTCTTGCCCTTCTTGCCCGCGGCGTTCTCCAGGTGGCGGGAGAAGTCCTTCTCGCGGAAGGTGAAGCGCTCCTTGTTGTTCTTGTCCTCGTCGGACAGCGGGGCCACGAACGGGATCTCCAGGTCGGGCACGATGCCCTCGGCCTGGATGGAGCGGCCACCCGGCGTGTAGTACAGGGCGGTGGTGAGCTTGATGCCCGAGCCGTCCGGCAGGGAGACCACGGTCTGCACCGAGCCTTTGCCGAAGGTCTTCTCGCCGATGAGCAGGGCGCGCTTGCGGTCCTGCAGGGCTCCGGCCACGATCTCGGCGGCGCTGGCGCTGCCGGCGTTGATGAGGCAGACGATGGGCGCGTCCACCAGGTCGTCCTTTTCCTTGCGCGCGGTGAAGTCGCGGCGGGACTGCGGGTCCTTGCCCTGGATGTACACCACCAGGCCGTCGGGCAGGAAGGTGTCGGAAACGCTCACAGCCTGGTCCAGCAGGCCGCCGGGGTTGTTGCGCAGGTCCAGCACGATGCCCTTGATGGGCGCCTTCTTCCCGGCCTCGGCCAGCTTGTCGCGCAGTTCCTTGGTGGTGTGCTCGTTGAAGCGGGTGATGCGCGTGAGCACGTAGCCGGGCTCCAGCTCCTGGGTCTTGACGCTGATGATGGGGATCTCGCCGCGGGCGATGGTCACGTCCTTGGGCTGCTGGGCGCCCTTGGGCAGGATGGTCAGGGTGACGCTGGTGCCCTTGGGTCCGCGGATCTTCTTCACCGCGTCGGAGAGGCCCAGCTCCTGGGTGCTTTCGCCGTCGATCTCCAGGATGATGTCGCCGCTCTTGAGGCCCGCCTTGAAGGCCGGGGTGTCCTCGATGGGGGTGACCACGATGAGCCTGCCGTTCTCCTGGCTGATCTCGATGCCGATGCCGAAGAACGCGCCGCTGGAGGAGACCTGCAGTTCCTTGAAGTCGTCCGGGGCCAGGAAGGCCGAGTGCGGGTCGAGCTGCTCCAGCATGCCCTTGATGGAGTTCTGCACCAGTTCCGCGCGGGTGACCTTCTTGACGTAGTGGGTCTCCACCATGTCCAGCACCTGGCTGAAGCGGCGCAGGGCCTCGAACTGGTCGTCCTTGTTCGACGCGGCGCCCAGCGGCGCGGGGGCCACGGTGAGGGTCAGGAGAACGAGCAGGGTCGCGGTCCAGGTGCTGATGCGCATATCGGAAGCCTCCAGGGCAGGGAAAACATGCCGCCTATCTGGCGGGAGTCAGCCACAGCAGGGGATTAATGGGTTTCTGGCGAAAACGCAATTCGAAATAGGTGCCGCTGCCGTGGGCCTCCGGGTAGTACCCGGCCCGGCCTATGGGCTCGTCCTTCTCCACCTCCTGCCCGGCCTGGACGTCCGTGTCGGCCAGGTAGGCGTAGAGGCTGTAATAGTCGTTGCCATGGAAGATGATGACCACCTTGCCCAGGCCGCGCAGGGTGTCGTTGTGCACCACCTTGCCCCAGAACACGCTGCGCACCTCCGCGCCCTCGCCGGTGGAGATGCCCAGGCCGCGCCGGGCCGGGCGGCCATCGGGCGCGAAGGAGGCCACCACCTTGCCTGTGACCGGCCAGGGCAGGGCGGCCTTGTGGGACTCGAACTTGCGCGTGCGCTGGCTGGCCAGCTGGTAGTTGAGCTGCTGGATAGTCTTCAGGATGTCCTGGAGCTCGCCCTCTAGGTCGCGGCGCTGTGCCGAGACCTGGGTCACGCGCTGGCCCAGGGCCAGGCGGTCGCGCAGCAGCGCGTCCTTGTCCTTGTTGATGGCGCCGAGCTGGCTGTCCACCCGGGCGGCCAGCTCCTGCTGCCTGGCCAGCACATCGGCCAGCTCGCGCTCCTGCCTGCGCACGTCCTCCAGCTTGGCCCGGGCCTGGGCGTACACCGAGCTGGTCCACTGGAAGCGCCGGTCCGAGGCGTCCCATCCCTCGGTGAGCCTTGCGCCCTCGTGCATGCCCTGGGCATGCAGGGGCCACAGGGCGTCCAGCAGGCGGCGCAGCTCGCGCACGGCCTGTTCCCTGCGCACGCGCACCACGTCGTAGCGCTCCGTGTACACGGCCTCCTCGCGGCGGATGACCTCCAGCTCGGCCTCCTGCTTCTCGATGCGCTGCTGGGCCGCGGCGGCGCGCTTTTCCACCTCGGCCAGCCTGCCGGTGAGGGCCTTCTCGCGCTCGGCCAGCTGCTGCACGGCGCTCTTGCGCTCGTCTGCGCGCTGGCGCTCGCGCTGCAGGCTCTTCTCCAGCCCGCCCTGCTGGGCCAGGACCAGGCCCGGCAGGCACAGGGCCAGGGCGAGGAGAAGGGCGGCGGCGCGGGTCGTCCGGGTCATTGGGGAATCCTGTCGGGATCGGGCAGGAAGGGCCGGAGCGGACATTCGTGGCAGCGGGGTCCGGTCTTGCGGCACCACTGCTTGCCCGCGCGCACAATGAGGGCGTGGTACTCGTTGTACAGGGCCACCTCGCGCGGCAGGGACTGCTCGAAGAGTTCCTGCACCTCGTGGTAGCTGGTCTCCTCCGGCAGCAGGCCGTGTCGGGAGAACATGCGAACCGTGTACGCATCCACCACGAAGCTGGGCAGGTTCAGGGCGTAGAGCAGGATGGAGTCCGCCGTCTCCGGTCCGATGCCGCGCACGGAGAGCAGTTTGGGCCGCAATTCTTCAAGCGATTGTTGAGCAAGCGCCTCGATTTCAAGTCCAGACTCCCGCTCAAGAAAATCAAGAAGCTCGGCCAACTTCCTGGATTTCTGGCGAAAATAGCCCGTGGGCTTGATGAGCTCCTCCAGGCGCTGGGGCGGCAGGGCGCGCAGGCCCGGGGCGGTCATGGCCCCGGCGGCCTTGAGGTTGGCGATGGCCTTCTCCACGTTCACCCAGTTGGTGTTCTGGGTCAGGATGGCCCCCACGGCCACTTCGAAGGGCGTGTCGCCGGGCCACCAGTTGCTGGGGCCCAGGTCCTCCAGCAGGGCCTCGTACATGCCCAGGAGGGTCGCGGCGCGGCCCACCATCAGCTCCCGGAGACCCCGGTCCAGAGCAGGGCCGACCACTCGCCGCTCTCGCGCAGCACCGGGTCGGGCAGGCCCAGGCGCTTGTAGGCGCGGGCCACGTCCGGGGCCTGCTCGGTGAGGATGCCCGAGAGCACCAGGCAGCCGCCGGGCTTCACGCGGGAGAGGATGTCCGGGGCCATGAAGATCAGCGGCTTGGACAGGATGTTGGCCACCAGCAGGTCGTAGCGCTTGCCCTCGGGCACGGCGGTGATGCTGCCCACGGCCACCTGGAAGCTATCGGCAACGTTGTTGATCTGGGCGTTCTCCTCCGCGCAGGCGATGGCCTGGGGGTCGATGTCCAGGCCCAGGCCCGCGAGTCCCAGCTTTGCCAGCCCGATGCCCAGGATGCCTGAGCCCGTGCCCAGGTCCAGGAACTCCATGCCCGGCTTGGCGTAGCCGCCGGCCACCACGTCGGCCAGGCTGGTGAGGCACAGGGCCGTGGTGGGGTGGTGCCCGGTGCCGAAGGCCATCTTGGGCTCGATGACGATGGGGGTGAGGTTCTCGTGCCCCGCCTCCTGGGTCAGCCAGGGCGGCAGGATCTCGAAGCGGCCCCCGCACTCGATGGGCGTGAAGAACTCGCGCCAGGACTGCGACCAGTCCTGGGCCTCGCTCTCCTCGGCGGTGCAGCCCGCCTGGGGGAACAGCGCGCGGATCTCCTCCACCACCGCGCGGCCCGCCGGGTGGTCCTCCAGGTAGGTGCGGAAGTGCGTGGTGCCGTCCACGGCCTGGGACTCCTCCCAGCCGTGCTGGATGGACTGGGACAGAAAAGCGACGCCCGCGTCGTACTGGTCCGCGGGCAGGGAAAACTCGATCTTGATCAGGGACGTGTTCATGTGCAGGGGGATCCTGTGCTGTTGTTGGGGTTGTGTTGGGGATGGGCGCTTCAGGCCCAGGTGTCGATTATGCCGCCGGTGCCGGTGATGTCCGACCGGGCCTGCACCGAGCGCAGGCGCTCCGAGGCCGCCGTGGGCTCGCTGGCAACGGGCTGGGGGCCGCCCACCACCGGCGTGGGGTGCGCGTGCACCGAACCCAGCGGACGCCCCTTGGGCAGGGTTGGCTCCTGCGCCACGGGGCTGGTCCGCTGTTCCAGGGCCTCCGGAGAGGGCGCCTTGGGGATCGGGGGCACTTCCACAGCTGTATGCTCCTGGCCTGGTCCTGGCGGACCCGGCCCGTTGTTCGCCTGCTACCGCTGCCTGGCCAATATATCGTCCAGAGCCGCGGCAAAGGCAAGCAGATCGTCCTCGGGAATGACCAGGGGCGGCAGCAGGCGCAGCACCCTGCCGTGGGCCAGGTTGCAGACGAACCCGGCCTCGCGCAGGGCCGCGTGCACCGCCTCGCCCGGCTGGGCAAGCTCGATGCCGATCATCAGCCCCAGCCCGCGCACGGTCGTGATCTTGTCCGGGTGCTTGGCCTGCAGGTCGCGGAAGGCCCGCAAAGCCTTCCCGCCCACCTGGGCCGCGCGTCCGGCGAGGTCGTCGCGCAGCATGATGTCCACGACCTTGGCGGCAACAGCGGCGAGCACGCCGCCCCCGCCGAAGGTGGTGGCGTGGCTGCCGGGCACGAAGCCCTTGGCCACGTGCTCCTTGGCCAGCATGGCGCCCATGGGCAGCCCGTTGGCCAGTCCCTTGGCCGTGGTGAACACGTCCGGCGACAGCCCGAAGTGCTGGTGGGCCCAGAATTTGCCCGTGCGGCACAGCCCGGTCTGGATCTCGTCCACCATGAACAGGCACCCGGCCTCGCGGCAGATATCCTGCACGGCCAGGGCGTAGTCCGCGGGCAGGGGCAGCACGCCGCCCTCGCCCTGGACCATCTCCACCAGCACGGCGGCGGTCTTGCCCGTGACGGCCTTGCGCAGGGCGTCCACGTCGCCGAAAGGCACGCTGAAGATGCCCTCGGGCAGCGGCTCGAAGCCCTCCTTGATGCGCCCGGCCTGGCCCGTGGCCGTCAGCGTGGCCAGGGTGCGGCCGTGGAAGGAGCCGGACAGGGTGATGATCTCGTGGGCGTCCTTGTAGACCACGGTGCGCATGTACCGCCGGGCCAGCTTGATGGCCGCCTCGTTGGCCTCGGCCCCGGAGTTGCAGAAGAACACCCGGTCGCAGGCGCAGGTGGCCAGCAGCTTCTCGGCCAGTTCCACCTGCCGGGGCTGGTAGAACAGGTTGCTCACGTGGATGAGCTCCTCGGCCTGCTCGCGCAGGACCTGCAACAGTTCCGGGTGGCTGTGGCCCAGGTTGGCCACGGCGATGCCCGAGAGCAGGTCCACGTATTCCCGGCCGTCCAGGTCGGTCATGCGGCAGCCGACGGCCTTCTCGATGGCCAGGGGATAGCGGCCGTAGGTCTGGCAGAGCACCTTCTTGTCCCGGGCGACCAGGGCGGCGTATTTGGAAGAGGCGGTATCGGTCATGGGGCTCCCTCCTTGAGGGCTTGCGACTATATCTTTCCGGTGTGGCCGAACCCGCCCGCTCCGCGGTCGGTGGGGCTCAGTTCGTCCACGGGCAGCAGCCGGGCCGTGAAACACGGCAGGAACACGAGCTGGGCGATGCGCTGTCCGCGCTCGATTCGTCGCTGCTGGCCGGAGGTGTTGAGCAGGGACACGATGATCTGCCCCCGGTAGTCGGGATCGATGACGCCCACGCCCTGGCTCACGGTGAGGCCTTCCTTGGTGCCCAGCCCGCTGCGCGAGAAGATGAAGCCCGCAACGTGGGGCTGCCCGATCTCTATGGCGATGCCGGCGGGAACGGCCGCCCGGCCCCCGGCGGGAATGACGAGCTCGGGCTCGTCGATGCAGGCGCGCAGGTCCAGCCCCGCGGAGTGGGGCGTGGCGTACTCCAGGGCGTGCTCGGTCCACACCGGGTGCAGGAACTTCACGCGGACCTCGAGCTGGCCGGGCAGGGCCATGGCGGTGTGCGCGGTGCTGGGATGGGTCATGGGCTGGTCCTCCAAATGAGCCGCGCGCAAAACGTCACGCGGAGAAATTCCTTTGGCGGGAAAGGGCGATGATGTCAATGCGGCGGGAAGCCCCGGCCCACGCCGACGCACGGCCCTTGCATTTTGTGCGGCGGCTTTATACTCTCCGCCATGCGGAGCCCCCGCCACTCCCCCCGCATATCAAGGAGCCCCCATGCAGGCACTTCGAGTCTTCAGCGTGGTTCCCAAGCTGCCTCCGAAACTGGAGCCGCTGTGGGACATCGCGTATAATCTGTGGTTCTCGTGGAACAACGAGCTGACCAACATCTTCACCACGATAGACCACAACCTCTGGGTGGCCTGCCAGCAGAACCCCGTGGCCCTGCTCAACAGGCTGCCGCAGCGGCGCATCGAGGAACTCTCCCGCGACGACTTCTTCCTGCAGCGCCTGGCCGACGCCAAGCGCTCCCTGGACCACTACCTCGTGCGCAGGCACTCGCCCTTCAAGTTCCCCGTGGCCCACCAGCCCAACCAGGTGGTGGCCTACTTCAGCCTGGAGTACGGCATCGCCCTGTGCCTGCCCATCTATTCCGGCGGCCTTGGCGTGCTGGCCGGAGACCACCTCAAGTCCGCCAGCGACCTGAACGTGCCCCTGGTGGCCCTGGGCCTTTTGTACCAGGAGGGCTACTTCCGCCAGTACATGACCCCGGACGGCTGGCAGCAGGAGCGGTACCCGGACCACGACTTCGAGCAGATGCCGCTTCGGCCCGCCTACGCGCCCGACGGCTCCCCGGCCAAGATCCGCATGAAGATCCAGGGCCAGCCGCTCACCGCGCGCATATGGGAGGCCAAGGTGGGCAAGGTGCCGCTGTATCTGCTGGACACCAACGTCAACGAGAACCCGCCGCATTTCCGGCAGATCACCGCCCGCCTGTATGGCGGCGGGCTGGAGATGCGACTGTGGCAGGAGATCCTGCTGGGCATCGGCGGGGTCAGGGCTCTGGGCGTGCTGGGGCTGGAGCCAGCGGTCATCCACATGAACGAGGGCCACTGCGCCTTTGTGGGCCTGGAGCGCATCCGCATCCACATGAAGGAGCACGGCCTGTCCTTCGAGGCCGCCAGCGAGCTGGCCGCCTGCACCAGCGTGTTCACCACCCACACCCCGGTGCCCGCGGGCAACGACCGCTTCCCCATGGACCTGATGCAGGCCCACTTCGACGACTACGCCCGCAAGCTGGGCCTGGCGTTCAAGGTGTTCATGGCCCTGGGCCGGGAGGACCCCCGAGACGAGGGCGAGCACTTCTGCATGACCGTGCTGGCCCTGCGCCTGTCGCGCTTCAGCAACGGCGTTTCGCGCCTGCACGGCGAAGTCTCGCGGCGCATGTGGCGCAACGTCTGGCCCCAGAACCCCGTGGAGGACGTGCCCATCGCGCACATCACCAACGGGGTGCACATGCCCACCTGGGTGGCCACGGACATGGCCATCCTGTACGACCGCTATCTGGGCAACTGGCGCGAGGACCCGGACTGCAAGCGCATCTGGGAGCAGGCCGAGGGCATACCCGACGCCGAGCTCTGGCGCACCCACGAACGCCTGCGCGAACGCCTGGTGGACTTCGTGCGCAAGCGCCTGCGCAAGCAGCTCATGGAGAAGGGCGCCCGCCACCGCGAGCTGCAGATGGCCGACGAGGTGCTGGACCCCCAGGCCCTGACCATCGGTTTCGCCCGGCGCTTTGCCACCTACAAGCGCGCTAACCTGCTGCTCATGGACAAGGAGCGCCTGGTGCGCCTGATGAGCGACCCGCGCCGCCGGGTGCAGTTCATCTTCGCGGGCAAGGCCCACCCCCACGACAACGAGGGCAAGAAGATCATCCAGGAGCTCCAGCAGCTCTGCCGCCGCGACGACTGCCGTCTGGGCATGGTCTTCCTGGAGGACTACGACGTGAAGATCGCAAGCCGCATGGTGCAGGGCTGCGACGTGTGGCTGAACAATCCCCGGCGCCCCCTGGAGGCCTGCGGCACCAGCGGCATGAAGGCCGTGGCCAACGGCGTGCTCCAGCTCTCCACCCTGGACGGCTGGTGGGACGAGGCCTACAAGCCCGACAACAGCGTGGGCTGGGCCATCGGCAGGGGAGAGGAGTACGAGGACCTGGCCTATCAGGACTTCGTGGAGAGCCAGACCCTGTACAACGTGCTGGAAAACGACGTGATCCCGGAGTTCTACGAGCGCGGGCACGGCAACCTGCCGCGCACCTGGATCCGCAAGATGAAAAACGCCTTCCGCGAGCTGGGGCCTGTGTTCAACGCCCACCGCATGGTGGAGAACTACGTGGAGCAGGCCTACCTGCCCTCCTGGCGCAACTACTCAAGCCTCGTGCGCGAGGACTTCCAGGCCGCCAAGGACCTGGCCGACTGGCGCATGAAGCTCATGACCCACTGGGGCAACCTGCGCATCCAGGACATCCGCACCGAGACCCACGAGAAGGTCTTCGTGGAGGAGCCGGTGCTCATCGAGGCCAAGGTGTACCTCGACGGCCTGACCACCAGCGACGTGACCGTGCAGGTCTACTACGGCCCCGTGGCCCAGGACTCCACCTTCCTGTCGCGCCGCACGGCGGAGATGGTGCCCGACAAGACCCTGGGCGACGGCTGGCACCTGTACCGCAGCGAGGTCATGCCCTCCGAGGCCGGGCGCTTCGGCTTCTGCGTGCGCATCCTGCCGCACCACCCGCTCTTGCACGATGCGCACTCCCTGGGCCTCATCCATTGGTCCGTCGATAAATAGCATACGTCCGAGGCAGAACAAATTCGTAAAATGTTGCCTTCGTCGCGAAGGATGTTCTGCTGCCGCCGCCAAAAAAGTTTACAAAAATGTACTAAAAGTCTTTTTTTCTCAATCCCTGCTTGACACGTACATTTTCGTGTGCTTTTTTTGTTCCCCCTATCCGGAGCAACACCATCGCTTTGGTAGGGAAAGGCGGCCAGCGGCCCCGTCCGCGTTCACGCAACCCAACTTGGAGCGAGGTAACGGTCTTGCTTTTCCAGCCGATCAATCGAAACTACCACGATTTTTCCATCGTCCGGGACAAGGACCTGTGCATCAACTGCAAGGTCTGCGTCAGGCAGTGCTCGTACGAGGCCCACTACTGGGATGAGACCCGGAAGAAGGTCATGCACGACAATGCCAAATGCGTGGGCTGCCACCGCTGCGAGGCGCTGTGCCCCACCGCCGCCCTGCTGATCCAGAAGAAGAAGTCCGACTTCAAGGACAACGCCCTCTGGCGGCCGGAGTTCATCAAGTATATCTACAAGCAGGCCGACTCCGGCGGCGTGCTGCTGACCGGCATGGGCAGCCCGGTGAACATCCCCATCTATTGGGACAAGCTCCTGCTCGACGCCAGCCAGGTCACCAACCCCTCCATCGACCCCCTGCGCGAGCCCATGGAGCTCAAGACCTTCCTGGGCGCCAAGCCGGACCGTCTGGAGTTCTCCAAGACCAAGGACGGCAGCCCCAAGCTCAAGACCAAGCTCACCCCGCAGATCGAGCTGAACTACCCGCTCATGTTCTCGGCCATGAGCTTCGGCTCCATCAACTTCAACCTGCACGTGGCCATGGCCCGTGCCGCCACGGAGCTGGGCATCTGCTACAACACCGGCGAGGGCGGCCTGCACAAGAGCCTGTACAAATACGGCAAGAACACCATCGTGCAGGTGGCCTCCGGCCGCTTCGGCGTCCACCTCGACTTCCTCAACGCGGGCACGGCCATCGAGATCAAGGTCGGCCAGGGCGCCAAGCCCGGCATCGGCGGCCACCTGCCCGGCGAGAAGATCAACGAGATGGTGTCGCAGACGCGCATGGTGCCCCTGGGCTCGGACGCCATCTCCCCGGCGCCGCACCACGACATCTACTCCATCGAGGACCTGCTCCAGCTCATCTTCGCCCTCAAGGAGGCCAGCGAGTACCGCCTGCCCGTGAGCGTGAAGATCGCCGCGGTGCACAACGTGGCCGCCATCGCCTCGGGCATCGTGCGCGCCGGGGCGGACATCGTGGCCATCGACGGCGTGCGCGGCGGCACGGGCGCTGCCCCGGGCATGATCCGCGACAACGTGGGCATCCCCATCGAGCTTGCCCTGGCCGCGGTTGACCAGCGCCTGCGCGACGAGGGCATCCGCAACCGGGCCTCGGTTGTGGCCGCCGGCGGCATGCGCTGCAGCGCCGACGTCGTGAAAGCCATCGCCCTGGGCGCGGACGCCTGCTACATCGCCACCTCGGCGCTCCTGGCCGTTGGCTGCACCCTGTGCGCCAAGTGCTACACCGGCAAGTGCCCCTGGGGCATCGCCACCAACGACGCACGGCTGGCCAAGCGCCAGAACCCTGATGTCGCCGCCAAGAAGATGGTCAACCTCGTGCGCGCCTGGGGCCACGAGATCGAAGAGATGCTCGGCGGCATGGGACTCAACTCCATCGAGAGCCTGCGCGGCAACCGCGACAAGCTCCGGGCCGTGGGCCTTTCGGACACGGAGATGGACATCCTCGGCGTCAAGCACGCCGGCCGCTAAGGAGTAGGGCATGTTGAAGCGAGTGTATCCCAACAAAGACTTCTGCATCGGCTGCCACATCTGCGAGCTGGCCTGCATCACCGCCCATTCGCAGAGCAAGGACCTCATCCTTGCCTACACCGTGGAGAGCAAGGAGCTGGGGCTTTCGTCCTGCAAGCACGTGCACGAGGGCGGGCCTACCTGCGTGGCCCTGTCCTGCCGCCACTGCGACGAGCCCGCCTGCGTGGCCGCCTGCATCTCCGGCGCCCTGCAGAAGGACGCCGAAAGCGGACGCACCACCTACGACCGCGAAAAGTGCGTGGGCTGCTGGTCCTGCCTCATGGCCTGCCCCTTCGGGGCCATCGCCCGGCATCCGCTGGAGAACAAGATCGTCAAGTGCGACCTGTGTTACGACCGCCCCGGCGGCCCGGCCTGCGTGGCGGCCTGCCCGAACATGGCCCTGAAGCAAGAGGAACGCTAGCATGAACTACGTGATCATCGGGAACGGCGTGTCCTCCATCGGTGCCATCGAAGGCATCCGCCGCCAGGACCAGAAAGGCAAAATCGTCATCATCGGCGCCGAGGAGGCCCCGGCCTACGGACGTCCGCTCATCTCCTACCTGCTGGCGGGAAAGATCGGACCGGACCGGCTGGCCCTGCGCGGCGACGACTACTACGTGAAGAACGGCGTGGAGCTGAAACTCGGCACCACCGTCACCAAGATCGACCCCGCCAAGAAGACCGTGAGCACGGACAAGGGCGAGACCATCGCCTACGACAAGCTGCTCGTGGCCACCGGCGGCATCCCCTTCGTGCCGCCCATCCCGGGCGTGCAGGGGGCGGACATCTATTCCTTCACCACCCTGGCCCACGCCAACACGCTCATCGAGCTCTCGGCGAGCATCAAGCGCGCCGTGGTCATCGGCGGCGGCCTCATCGGCCTCAAGGCGGCGGAGAGCCTCTTCGACCGCGGCGTGGCCGTGACCATCGTGGAGCTGGCCCCGCGCATCCTCTCCGGCGGCTTTGACGAGAAGGCCGGTGGCCTGGCCGCCGGGCGGCTCAAGAAGGTCGGCATCGACGTGAACTGCGGCGTCACGGCCAAGGAGATCCAGCGCGGCAAGGACGGCCGGGTGAAGGGCGTGCTCCTCACCGACGGCCGCTTCCTGGAGTGCGACGTGGTGGTTGTGGCCATCGGCGTGGTGCCCCACAGCGCCCTGGCCAAGGAGGCCGGGATCAAGGTGGAGCGCGGCATCATCGTGGACGGCAAGCTCATGACCACGGTGAAGGACATCTACGCCGCGGGCGACGTGGCCCAGGCCATGGACCAGCTCTCCGGCGAGCACCGCGTGGTGCCCATCTGGCCCAACGCCTACAACCAGGGCTACGCGGCCGGGCGCAACATGGCCGGTGCCAAGCAGCCCTACCAGGGCGGCCTGCCCATGAACTCCATCAGCTTCTACGGCCTGCCCACCATTTCCGTGGGCGTGGTCAACCCGCCCGAGGGCGACGCCTCCTACGAGGTGAGCGCCGTGCTGGACGAGGCCAAGGAGACCTACCGCAAGCTCGTCTTCAAGGACGGCCGACTGGTGGGCTACGTGCTCGTGGGCGACATCGACAAGGGCGGCATGTACACGGCCTTCATCAAGTTCGAGATGCAGCTCGACGAGGCCACCAAGGACAAGCTCATCACGGCTGGCCCCGAGGTCTTCCTCTGGCCCGCGGAGCTGTTCGACGAGAAATGGAGCCCGGAATCGGCCAAGGCCGCGCGCTAGCGCGCCGGGCTTCCGCTTCGGCACAAGAGCGAAACTATCCGCAGGGAGCAGAGACGAGATGAAAGCACCTGAACGGTATTACGACTTCCAGAAGGACATCTCCGGATGCGGCGTGTTCGGAGTCATCCATAAGAAGAAGGGTCTCATCAAGGGCGACATGCCCATCAACGCCATGGCCTGCATGCACGACCGCGGCAACGGCCTGGGCGGCGGCTTCGCGGCCTACGGCATCTACCCCGACCTGGCCGACAAGTACGCCTTCCACCTGATGTGCGACTCCCAGGACGCCCTGGATTCGGCGGAGCACGTGCTCAAGCACTACTTCACCGTGCACGAGTCCCACCCCATACCGACCCGCAAGGTCCTGTCCATCAAGAACCCGCCCATGGTCTGGCGCTACTTCCTGACCCCCAAGAAGGACCGCCCCCAGGAGCTGCGCGAGCTGGGCGAGGCCGACTACGTGGTGGACGCGGTGATGAACATCAACCACAAGATCAGCGGCGCGTTCGTCTTTTCCAGCGGCAAGAACATGGGCGCCTTCAAGGGCGTGGGCTATCCCGAGGACATCGCCGACTTCTTCCGCCTGGACGAGTACAGCGCCTACATCTGGACCGGCCACAACCGCTTCCCGACCAACACCCCCGGCTGGTGGGGCGGGGCGCACCCCTTCACCCTGCTGGACTGGTCCATCGTGCACAACGGCGAGATCAGCTCCTACGGCATCAACCGCCGCTACCTGTGCGAGCACGACTACCTGTGCACGCTCATGACCGACACCGAGGTGGTGGCCTACGAGCTGGACCTCCTCATCCGCAAGCACGGACTCTCCAAGGAGATGGCCTGCAAGGTCTTCGCCCCGCCGTTCTGGGATGAGATCGCCCGCATGCCCAAGCAGGAGCGCGACGCCTACACCGCCCTGCGCATGGTCTACGGCTCGGCCATGCTCAACGGCCCCTTCGCCATCCTCGTGGCCGACAACACCGGCCTCTTCGGCCTCAACGACCGCATCAAGCTGCGGCCGCTGGTGGTGGCGGAAAAGGACGACATGGTCTTCATGTCGAGCGAGGAGAGCTCCATCCGCATCGTCCAGGAGGAACTGGACCGCGTGTGGATGCCCAAGGCTGGCGAACCGGTCATCGTGCATCTGGAGGCCTAGAGTCATGGCTAAGAAAGTCACCCTCGACGCCAAGGGCGTCTACTATCGTCAGCTGAACGAGCAGATCCGCGAGGCCGTGGCCGCCGGAGCCACCGAGGTCGTGCTCAAGAACGTGAACAGCCAGCGCTACATCGCCGGTGCCATCAACGGCAACGTTAAGTTCGAGATCAACGGCGTGCCCGGCCAGGACATGTGCTCGTTCATGCGCGGGCCCACCGTCCGCGTGAAGAACAACGCCCAGGACGGCGTGGGCAACACCATGGACGACGGGCTGGTGGTCATCGAGGGCCTGGCCGGAGACGTGGTGGGCTACGCCATGCGCGGCGGCCGCATCTACATCAAGGGCGACGTGGGCTACCGCGTGGGCATCCACATGAAGGCCTACATGGAGAAGCTGCCCACCATCGTCATCGGCGGCAAGGCCGGCGACTTCCTGGGCGAATATATGGCCGGTGGAATTATTTTGCTTCTTGGAATGTTCTCTGATAAGCCAAGCGAGCCCATCGCGGGCAGGAGCCTGGGCACCGGCATGCACGGCGGAGTGATCTACGTGCGCGGCGAGGTGCCCAAGGAGCAGATCGGGCCGGGCCTCTCCGCGCAGCCCCTGGACGATGCCGACAGGAAGATCCTCGAAGGCATCGTCAAGGACTACGCCAAGGAGCTCAAGCTCGACGCCAAGGAGATCCTGTCCGGATCGTTCGTCAAAATCCGTCCCTTCTCGCACCGCCCGTACGGCAACCTGTACGTGCCTGCGTAGGTTGGGGCGGGACGCGCGCTTGTAACGGGCGCGCGCCAAACAGGAGGACACCATGTTTTTTGATTCCATTGCCTACGCCATGGGCGGACTTGGCGGCAACGGCGGCGCGCAGGGCGGCAATCCCCTGGGCGCCTTCGTCCCGCTCATCCTCATGTTCGCGATCTTCTACTTCCTGCTCATCCGGCCCCAGCAGAAGAAGGCCAAGCAGCACAAGGAGATGATCGAGAACCTGAAGGTCGGCGACCGCGTGGTCACCAATGGCGGCATCTACGGCAACATCGTGCGCATGAACGATGCCACCATCATCCTCGAAATCGCCGACAAGGTGCAGATCGAAATGCTGCGCAACACCGTCGCCGACAAGGCGGATGCCTTTGCCAAGTTGGAAAAGAAGGAAAAGTAGAATTTTCCTTTGATTTTCAGCCGAAAGGCGGATACGCGGACCTGGGGAAGCGCCCGGGTCCGCGCTTGTCTTTGTCTGGAGCGCCCACAGCCTCAAGCCCATGGTCTTCAAGGGAGAGCACATGAACATCAGCCTGCGCTGGCGAATTTTTATGACTCTGGCGGTTCTGGTGGTGGCCACGATCCTGGTCCTGCCGTCCCTGCCGGGGATCAAGAACACAACCCTGGGCAAGATCCTGCCCGATACGGCCATCAACCTTGGCCTCGACCTCAAGGGCGGCATCCACCTGACCCTGGGCGTGGATGTGGACAAGGCCATCGAGAACAACATGGCCACCCAGGCCCAGGACCTCAAGGCCAGCGCCCGCGAGGAGAACCTGGCCCTGCTCAAGCCCACCGTGCTGCCCGGCCCCCGGCTGGAGACCCTTCTCGTGGGCGCGGACAAGCAGGAGGCCTTCGAGAAGATCCTGGCCAAGCAGTTCCCCTCGCTCAAGATCGACGGCAAGGAGACCCAGTCCGAGGACCGGGTGAAATACCTGCTTTCCTTCACGCCCGACTACAAGAAGTACCTGGCCAAGCTGACCCTGGACCAGGCGGTGAAGACCATCCGCAACCGCATAGACCAGTTCGGCGTGGCCGAGCCGGACATCCGCCGCCAGGAGGGCAACCGCATCCAGGTGCAGCTGCCCGGCCTGCAGGACCCGGACCGCGCCATCGCCGTCATCGGCAAGACCGCGCACCTGGAGTTCAAGGTGGTGGACGACACCATCGACCCGGCCAGCATCCAGCAGGGCCTCATCGGCCCGGGCCGCGAGATCTCCGTCATCAAGCAGCGCGGCGGGCCGGACGGCTCCACCATTGACGCGCCCATCGTGCTCAAGAAGGAAGCGGTGATGACCGGCGAGTACATCACCGACGCCCGCGCCCAGATCGAGCAGAACAACAACCAGTTCTCCGTGAGCCTGACCTTCAACCCCCGCGGGGCCAAGGTCTTCGAGCGCGTCACCGAGGAGAACATCAAGAAGCGCCTTGCCATCGTGCTCGACGGCAAGGTCTATTCCGCTCCCGTCATCCAGGACAAGATCCCCGGCGGCAAGGCCCAGATCACCGGCCGCTTCACCCAGGACGAGGCCCGCGACTTGGCCATCGTGCTGCGCGCGGGCGCGCTGCCCGCCCCGGTGAACGTGCTGGAGCAGCGCACCGTGGGCCCCACCCTGGGCCAGGAGTCCATCGACGCGGGCATCATGGCCACGGGCATCGCGGCCATCGCCATCGTGCTGTTCATGGCCGTCTACTACAGCACCGCGGGCCTTTTCGCCGACGTGGTGCTGCTGCTCAACATCCTCATGACCATGGCCGGGCTGGGGCTCTTCGGCGCCACGCTGACCCTGCCGGGCATCGCGGGCATCATCCTGACCATCGCCATGG
>CAZCYB010000002.1:75422-170468 GCA_964502805.1 uncultured Desulfocurvus sp. | reverse complement strand
ACAAACATGCGCGCGGGATTTTCGGCGAAGACGCCGAAAATCCCGCGCGCGGTTGGCCCGTTTGGAGGGAAAGGGGAATCGAGGGCGGAAGTGGCCCGGGAAGGGCCGCGGGCTGGGCAGTCTGGAATTATTCCCGACAACCCTGGCAAAAGTTTTGGAAGGGGGTGAGGGGGGCTCGGGGGGAGCGGGGGAAACTTTTCCCAAAAAGTTTCCCCCGCTCACCCCGATAAGCCGCCCCCTCCGCTCTACGCGTGTTCTTTCAGCCGCAGCGGGGCCAGGGCGCCCACGTGCTGGCGGTAGGCCTGGGTGGTGTTGACGAGCAGCATGGCGATGGTCATGGGTCCGATGCCGCCGGGCACCGGGGTCATGGCGCTGGCGGTCTTGGTGATGCAGTCGTAGTCGCAGTCGCCCATGAGGCAGCCGTCCACGCGGTTGATGCCCACGTCGATGACCACGGCGCCGGGCTTCACCATGTCGCAGGTGATGAACTTGGGCCTGCCGATGGCGGCGAACAGGAAGTCCGCCTCGCGGCACACGGCGGGCAGGTCCGGCGTGCGGGAGTGGCACAGGGTCACGGTGGCGTCGCCGAAGCGCCCGGGCTGGGAGAGCAGGATGGACAGCGGGCGGCCCACGATGTTGCTGCGGCCCACGACCACGGCGCGCTTGCCCTGGGTGGGCAGGTCGTAGCGGCGCAGGAGCTCGATGACCCCCGCCGGGGTGCACGGCGCGAAGCCGGGCAGGCCCTGGGCCAGCCGCCCCATGTTCTGCGGGTGGAAGCCGTCCACGTCCTTGCCCGGGTCGATGCGCTCCAGCAGGGCGCGGCTGTCCAGGCCCTTCGGCAGCGGCAGCTGCAGCAGGATGCCGTCCACGGCGTCGTCGGCGTTCAGGCGGTCGATGAGCGCTTCCAGCTCGGCCTGGCCGGTGGTTTCGGGCAGGTGGTGCGGGAAGCTGGCGATGCCCGCTTCGGCGCAGGCGCGCTCCTTGTTGCGCACGTAGACCTGGCTGGCGGGGTCGCCGCCCACCAGGATGACGGCCAGGCCTGGCGCGCGGCCGTGGGCGTCCTTCAGGGCGGGCAGGCTGGCCGCCAGTTCGGCGCGGATGTCCGCCGCCGTCTTCTTGCCGTCGAGAACGATCATCTGGGCTCCTTGGGCGTTGGTGCGCTAGCGCACGGTGACTTCCACGCGCCGGTTCCTGGGCTCGTGGGGGCTCTTGGACTCCACCAGCGGGTTGGCCGCGCCGTGGCTGGTGATCTCCATGGATTCCGCCGGAATGCCCGCCTTCACAAGCTGGCCCCGCACATATGCCGCCCGGCGGGTGGAGAGGTCAAGGTTATACTGCGGCGAACCGGCGCGGTCGGTGTGGCCCACCACGGAGATGTCGCGGCTGTCGCGCTCGCGGGCGGTGGCCGCGACCTGGGGCAGCTGGCGCTGGGACTCGGGCGTGAGCCGGGTGCTCTCGCTCTCGAAGTACAGCAGGAAGCGCGCGGGCTGGCTGGGCAGGGCGCGGCTGGCCATGCCGAACAGGGCCTCGGCCTCGGCCGGGGTGAGAATTTCCGGCGGGGTGGGCATGGCCCCCGCGTCGGCCACGCGCACGGCGCAGCCCGCCTGGGTCAGCTCGGCGCTGCCCGCCCTGGTGGTCACGGTGACCTGGCCCACGTGGCCGTCGGGGTCGGCCAGCAGCTGCACCACGTTGCGCGGCTTGCCGCAGGCTGCCAGCAGGGGCAGCAGCAGGAAGGCGAAGAGGAGGAGGGCGCGCGTCTTCATTGGGCCGCCTCCTCCGGGGTCTCGTGCCCGGGTTCCACGTTCACCTGGATGTGCGTGCCGCGTATGCCGATGGTGTACAGCGGGGTCTCCACCTTGGCGGCGGCGGGGTTGAGCTTGACGATGGCGCCGGACACGGCGGCCATGCTGCCCCGGGTCAGGCGCAGGGTCTGGGCCAGGCCGCCCTGGGCGGGCTCGAACAGGAATTTCTCGATGACCAGGCGCGCGCCGGGCCCCAGGGAGAGGATGGTGTCATCGCGCAGGACCAGGCCCAGGGAGCCGTCCTTGCCGGTGATGAGGATGTCCTTCTCGTACAGGCGGTCGCCGGGCTTGAGCGGGGTGGGTTCCGCCTTGCCCCGGATGAGGCTCACGGCGCCGCTGGTGTTCTTGATGCTGCCCACGGGGGTGTCCGCCGCGAAGGCGGGCAGGTCCGCGCTCAGGGCCAGCAGGAGCGTGAAAGCCAACGACAGGAGAAGGGCTGCGTGGCGGGACATGGATCAACCTCCCCCGCGCCTGGGCGGGCGCGGCTTGTGTGGGGGCCTGGGCGGCTTCTCGGCCTCCTCGGCCAGGTACAGGTCCAGCAGCCCCGGCGGCGGGTCGATGCGGATGAGCCCCGCGTCGGGGTCGAGCTCAAGCAGGAAGTCGGGCACGGCGGGCAGCAGGATTTCCTTGCCGCCGCCAGGGCCCGGGGGGGTGGCGATGATCCAGGTGTCGTACTCGGCCTGGGGGGCCGCGCCGTCCAGCAGGCCCTCGAAGGTGCCCACGTGCGTGCCGTCGGCCAGCTCCACGCGGCAGCCCAGCAGCTCGTGCAGGTATACCTCGCCCTCGTCGGGCTCGGGCAGCTCGGCTGCGGGCACCAGGATTTCCAGGCCGCGCAGGGTTTCGGCGGCGTCGCGGTCGGCGATGCCCTTCACGGTGAGCAGCAGCCGTCCCTGGTGTTCGCGGCAGGCGGTAACGGTGTGGGGTTTGGGGCGGCCCTTGCCCTTGGCCGGGGCCAAGAGCAGGGTGCGGCCCGGGGCAAAAAGCAGTGGGGAGTCCGCGTGGCTTTCCACGCAGAACTCCCCACGGATGCCGTGCGGCTTGACCACGGTCCCGACGGCCACGAGGCCGCGCGCGTCGGCGGCTTCGGTGGCCATGGGCTACTCGATGATTTCGAGCACGGCGCGCTTCTTGGCCTTGGACGAGGCCGCGCCCAGCAGCGTGCGCATGGCCCTGGCCGTGCGCCCCTGCTTGCCGATGACCTTGCCCAGGTCTTCCTTGGCGACCTTGAGCTCCAGCACGGAGGTCTGCTCGCCCTCGATCTCCGTGACCCTCACATCGTCGGGGCTGTCCACCAGCGACTTGGCGATGTACTCGATCATGTCTCTGAGCATGAGGTACCCCCAGGGTGCGTGTGCTCGGGCGACGAGTGCAAAACGGGCCTAAGGACGCCGGAATGCCTTGCGGCGCGTGTTATTTCGCGGCCTTGACGAGGGCGCGGACGGTGTCGCTGGGCGTGGCGCCCTGCTTGATCCACTTCTCGTAGCCTTCCTTGTCGATGACGACCTCGGCCGGGTTGGTCATGGGGTTGTAGTGCCCCAGGAATTCCAGAGGACGGCCGTCGCGGCGGCTGGCGCGCTCGAGCACCACCAGGCGGTAGAACGGACGCTTCTTGGAGCCCATGCGGGTCAGTCGGATAGTAAGAGCCATGTTGTCTTTCCCCCTAAATGTGTTGATAAGCTTGTTGAACGCAAATGGCAAGCGGCCTCGCCGCCCGCCCCATCGGGTCGCTGTATCAAGGCTCAGCGCTTTTTGCGCTGTTTCTTGTTCATCTTCTTTTTCTTGCGCTCGGCCAGGGTCTTCTTCGAAAGGCCCTTCCTTGCCTCGCCGCCGCCCGGGGGCGCGGGCATCTCGGGCACTGCGCCGCCGCCGCCGCCGAACATCCCGCCCAGGCCACCCAGGCCGCCCAGGCCGCCCATTCCGGGCGCCATGGAGTTCTGCATGGCCTGGATCTGCTGCTGCTGGGCCGGGGTGGGCTTCATGGCCGGCTTGGTGCCCGGGGGCGTGTAGCCCTTGGGCATGCCGGGGATCTTGGGCATCTGCGGCATGCCGCCCTTGCCGCCCAGCATCTGCTGCATCATCTTGTTCATCTGGTCGAAATTCTTCAGCAGCGCGGAAACCTCGCTCACGGCCATGCCGCAGCCCTTGGCGATGCGCTCCTTGCGGCTGGCGTTGATGAGGGTCGGCTCGCGGCGCTCTTTCTTGGTCATGGAGCCGATGATGGCCTCGGCCTTGGCGATCTCCTTCTCCGGCACCTGGAGGTCGCCCATCTTCTTCATCATGCCGCCCATGCCGGGGATGAGCTTCAAAATGCTCTCCAGCGAGCCGATCTTGCGCATGCGCCGCATCTGGGTGACGAAGTCCTCCAGATCGAACTTGGCCTGCTGCATCTTCTCGGCCAGCTTCTCGGCCTCGGCGGCCTCCATGGTGTCCTGGGCCTTCTCGATGAGCGTCATGACGTCGCCCATGCCCAGGATGCGCTGCGCCGCGCGGTCCGGGTGGAATACCTCCAGGTCGGAGAGCTTCTCGCCCATGCCCACGAACTTCAGGCTCTTGCCGGTGACGCTCTTGATGGACAGGGCCGCGCCGCCGCGCGCGTCGCCGTCCATCTTGGTCAGCACCACGCCGGTGATGTCCAGGCGCTTGTCAAAGGCCTCGGCCACGGTGACGGCGTCCTGGCCGGTCATGGCGTCGGCCACGAAGAGGATCTCGCGCGGCTTGCATTTGGCCTTGATGGCCGAGAGCTCCTCCATGAGGGCCTCGTCCACGTGCAGGCGTCCGGCGGTATCGAACAGGACGGCGTCGCACCCGGCCTCGGCGGCCTTCTTCAGCGCGTCGGCGCAGATGTCCACGGGGTTCATCTGCGGGGTGCTGGGGTAGGCGGGCACGCCCAGCTGCTTGGCCAGCACGTGCAGCTGGTCGATGGCCGCGGGGCGGTACACGTCCGCGGGCACCAGGTAGGGCTTCAGCTTGTGCTTGGAGCGCAGCAGGTTGGCCAGCTTGCTGGCGGTGGTGGTCTTGCCCGAGCCCTGCAGGCCCACCATCATGATGGTCACCGGCTTCTGCTTGAGGTCCAGGCCGGTCTGCTGGCCGCCCAGAAGCTCCACCAGCTCGTCGTGGACGATCTTGACCACCTGCTGGCCGGGCGTGAGGCTTCTCAGCACATCCGCGCCCAGGGCCTTCTCGCGCACGCGGTCCACGAAGTCCTTGACGACCTTGAAGTTGACGTCGGCCTCCAAGAGCGCAAGGCGCACCTCGCGCAGGCCGTCCTGGATGTTCTTCTCATCCAGGCGCGCCTGGCCGCGCAGGTTGCGGAAGGCTTCGGACAATCGGTCAGTCAGGCTGTCGAACACGCTGGGCTTCTCCAATGATTCCGGCTGTGGGCAAAACACATCCACGCCGTGCGCGGCCCTCCCCGGGGGGAGATCGGGCGCGGAGCGGCGCGAAAAAGAGACTGCGTATTACATAAGGCCCAAGGCCAAGTCAAGGGCGCACCCCCTGTTGACCCTTGACGGGGCCGCGCCCTGGGCAGTATGCGGTCCCTTCGGGTCGTTCAAGGGAATTTAAGCACCCGACCGAGGAGCCCCATGCGCCTGTACAACACCCTGGGCCGCGCCAAGCAGGAATTCGTTCCGCAGCGCGGCAACGACGTCTCCATGTACGTCTGCGGCATCACCGCCTACGACCTCTGCCACATCGGCCACGCCCGCAGCGCCGTGGTCTTCGACGCCCTGGTGCGCTACCTGCGCTTCAAGGGCTACAACGTCACCTTCGTGCGCAACTTCACCGACGTGGACGACAAGATCATCAAGCGGGCGAACGAGCTGGGCCTCACCTCCCAGGAGGTGGCCGAGCGCTACATCGCCGAGTTCTACGTGGACATGGACGCCCTGGGCGTTTTGCGCGCCGACGTGGAGCCCAAGTGCACCGAACACATCGGGGAGATGATCGCGCTCACCGAGGGGCTCATCAAGGACGGCCACGCCTACGCCACGCCCAGCGGCGACGTGTACTTCAAGGTGCGCAGCTTCGCGGGCTACGGCAAGCTCTCGGGCCGCAACATCGAGGACCTGGTGAGCGGCGCGCGCGTGGAGCCCGGCGAGGAGAAGGCCGACCCGCTGGACTTCGCCCTGTGGAAGGCCGCCAAGCCCGGCGAGCCCTTCTGGGAGAGCCCCTGGGGCCAGGGCCGCCCCGGCTGGCACCTGGAGTGCAGCGCTATGAGCGAGAAGTACATGCCCCTGCCGCTGGACATCCACGGCGGCGGGCAGGACCTGGCCTTCCCGCACCACGAGAACGAGATCGCCCAGAGCGAGGCCGCCACGGGCAAGGAGTTCGCCAAGTTCTGGGTGCACAACGGGTTCGTGCAGATCAACTCCGAGAAGATGTCCAAGTCCCTGGGCAACTTCTTCACCATCCGCGACATCCTGGCCAAGTTCTTGCCCGAGACCCTGCGCTATTTCCTGCTCTCCATGCACTACCGCAGCCCGCTGGACTTCTCCTTTGAAAGCCTCGAAGAGGCCGAGAAGGGCGTGCGCCGCATCTACGCCGCCCTGGCCCAGGTGCGCGAGGCCCTGGCCGGGGCCAAGTGGAGCAAGGGGCCCTTCCCGCAGGAGCTTCTGGACGAGCTCGCGGGCTACGAGCAGGGCTTCGCCGACGCCCTGGAGGACGACCTGAACACCGCCGGGGCCCTGGGCCACCTGTTCGGCATGGTGCGCCTGGCCGGGCGCATCCTGGACGACAAGGCCCTGCGCAAGACCGAGACCGGCCGCGACACGCTGGCGCGCATCCTGGCCGGGGTGGAGAAGTGGAGCGCGGTGCTGGGCGTGTTCGGGCGCGAGCCCGCCGCCTTCCTGGCCGAGCTCAAGGCCTGCCGGGCCGCCCGCGCGGGCATCGAGGCCGCCAAAGTGGAAGCCCTGCTTGAAGCCCGCCTTGAAGCCCGAAGGGCCAAGGATTTCGCCGCGTCGGACGCGATCAGGGACGAGCTGGCCGCCATGGGCGTGGAAGTGAAGGATACGCCGCTGGGGCAGGCCTGGGACGTGCTGTAGGGCCTGTTTCAAAACGCGTCTTTATGTCCCCGGGCTTTGTCATGAGGCGGCCTGAGCCCGTGGCTGCACCGCCGAAGTGCTATCCCCGGACTCAGGCCGCCTCTTTCCTCGCCAGGGAACAAAATCCATCGTTTTGAAACGGGCCCTGGCGCGGCCGAAACTGTCACAAAGGAAAACGAAACCATGCCCTTCGCCACCCTGCTCGCCATCGCCGTGGCCCTGGCCATGGACGCCTTCGCGGTGGCGCTGGCCACGGGCATCTGCCTCACCGAGGTGCGCCGCGCCCAGACCCTGCGCATGGCCGGGGCCTTCGGCCTGTTCCAGGCGCTCATGCCGGTCATCGGCTGGGCCCTGGGCCTGTCCGTGCGCGAGTACATCGAGAACTACGACCACTGGGTGGCCTTCGCCATGCTGGCCCTGGTGGGCGGCAAGATGCTCTGGGAGGGCCTGAAGGGCGGGGACGACGACCCCGACTCTCCCACCTGCGCAGCCGAGCCCAAGGACCCCACGCGCGGCGGGCAGCTGCTGCTCCTGGCCGTGGCCACCAGCATCGACGCCCTGGCCGTGGGCCTGTCCTTCGCCGTGCTGGGCCAGGACATCTGGCTGCCCGCGGCGGTCATCGGCGTGGTGTGCTTCCTGCTCACGGGCCTGGGCGTCAAGCTGGGCTGCATGACGCGCAACGTGGGCGCGGTGAGCCGCTACGCCGAGCTTTTGGGCGGGGCCGTGCTCATCGGCATCGGCGTGCGCATCCTGTCCGAGCACGGCGCGCTCACGGCGCTGCTGGCCTCCCTCGGTCTGGCCAACGCGGGCTGAATGCTGCGCTAGGCCGCTCCCAGGTTGGGGCGGAGGGGCAAGGGGGTTCGCCTCCCGTTCGCCCTCCATTCGCCTTTTGTTCGCCCCGGGCCCGCCTTCGGCTTGCCCCCGGTTTGCCCCGGGCCCGCCCCCAGTCCGCCCCGGCGCTGTGCGATGCCCTTGCCTCTCCCGCTCCGCCGCGCTATCTCTCCGGCATCAACCAAGGAGCCCCCATGCGCTTCACCGGCATCAACCACCTGGCCATGGCCACCGGCGACATGGACGCCACCATCCGCTACTGGCGCGACCTCTTGGGCATGCGCCTGGTGGCGGGCCTGGGCCACCCCGGCTACCGCCACTATTTCTTCGAGATCTCCAAAACGGACACCATCGCCTTCTTCGAGTGGCCGGGCGTCACCCCCGGGCAGGACAAGGACCACGGCGCGCCGGTGAAGGGCCCCTTCACCTTCGACCACATCTCCTTCGGCCTGGAGAGCGCGGACGAGCTCTGGGAGCTGCGCGACCGGCTGGACGCCGCCGGGTTCTGGGTGTCCGAGGTGGTGGACCACGGCTTCATCCACTCCCTGTACAGCTTCGACCCCAACAACATTCCCGTGGAATTCAGCGTGCCCGTGGCCGGGGTGGACCTGCGCCAAAGCCCCGTCATGGCCGACACGGAGCCCACGGCCCTGGCCCGCCAGGGGGCGGAGCCCGTGCCCGGCGTGTGGCCCGCGCCCGTCCGCCGCACCCAGCCGGAGGAGCGCCGCGTGTACCCCGGCGAGGGCCTGCGCCTGGTGGGCAAGACCCCGGCCCCGGACGAGGACGGCGAACCCCGGCATGTCTGAACCCGGTTCCCTGCCTCTGCTCCTGCCCTTTCCGCCCGGCTGCGCGGTCACGAGGCTTGTGCGCCGCGAGAAGCGCTTCACCGCCGTGACCACGGACCTGGCCACCGGCGCGGAGGTGCGCGCACACACCAACAACACCGGCACCATGCTGGGCCTGCTGCGGCCCGGCAACCTGGCGCTCTTGTCGCCCGCCAGGAACCCGGACCGGGCGCTGAAGTGGACCCTGGAGGCCCTGGCCCTGCCAGGGACTCTTCTCAATGATGCCGCCCTGGCCCTGCCCGGTTCCCCCATGAACGGCCCGAAGGGCCCGCAGTGGGTGGGCGTGAACACGCAGACCCCCAACCGGCTCCTGGAGGCCGCCTGGCGCGCGGGCCTGCTGCCCGAGGCGCGGGACTACCCGAATTTCGCCCGCGAGGCGGTGATCGGCGAGAGCAGGCTGGACGGGCTGTGCACCGGCCCCGCCGGATCGGGCCTGCCGCCCCTGTACATCGAGTGCAAGAACGTGACGCTCGTTGAGGACGGCCAGGCCCAGTTCCCGGACGCCGCCACCGAGCGCGGGCGCAAGCACCTGGCCGAGCTGACGCGCCTGGTGCGGGAAGGCTGCCGCGCGGCGCTGTTCTTCCTGGTGCAAAGGCCGGACGGTGACTGCTTCGCCCCGGCCGAGGCCATCGACCCGGACTACGCCCTGGCTTTGGGCCAGGCCTTGGATGCCGGGGTGGAGGCCTGGGCCTGGCGCGCGGCCATCACGCCGGAAGGTATCCGCCTGGCCGGCAGGCTGCCCCTGGCCCCCTGCTGGGCGGCGCGACAAAGGGAAAGGGCAGGGTAGGGCCATGCCGCATCTCATCCTCGGCGCGTTCATCATCAGCTTCTCGCCCCTGTTCGTGAAGCTGGCCGCGCCCCTCGGGGTCGGCGGCGACGCAGCGGCCTTCCACCGCGTGTTCATCGGCGGGCTGGGGCTGCTCCTCGCCGCCCTGGTCAGCCGCGAGCCCGCCAGCAAGCCCTGGAACATGCCCCGGGCCGGGTGGGGCTGGAGCCTGGTCTGCGCGGCCTTCTTCGCGGGCGATCTCATCGCCTGGCACGTGTCCATCCTGTACATCGGGCCCGGCCTGGCCACGCTGTTCGGCAACTTCCAGGTCTTCGTGCTCGCCCTGTGGGGCATCGTCTTCCTGCGGGAGAAGCCGGGCCTGCGCTTCTACGCGGGCATCCTGCTGGCCATGGGCGGGCTCTTCGCCATCGTGGCCCCGGCCTGGGCCGCCGCCGGGGAGCAGTACCACCTGGGGGTGTTCTTCGGCCTGCTGACCGGCCTCTTGTACGCCGGGTTCATCCTGGCCCTGGGCCGCAGCATGGCCGTGTGCGGACAGGGCAGCCAGCTGGCCGTCATGACCGCCAACTCGCTCCTCTGCGCCGCGCTCATCGCGCCGGTGATGCTCCTGCGGGGCGAGAGCATGGCCCTGGCCCCGGGCATGCCCCTGGTCTACATGGCCGGGTACGGCCTGTCCTCGCAGCTCATCGGCTGGGTGCTCATCAGCCGGGGATTGCGCGAGACGCGCATGTCCCTGGCCGGGCTGATCCTGCTCCTGCAGCCCACCCTGGCCTACGTGTGGGACCTGGCCTTCTTCGGCAGGCAGGCGGGAGCGGCTGAGCTCATCGGCGTGGCCGCGACCCTGGCGGGCATCGGCCTGGGCGCCCGGCGGCGCTAACGCCAGCGCAATAGCCAGCAAAACCAAACGGATACATGTGGAATCGGCGGCGGACGCCGGGCGCGGCATCGGGGGGGCGGCCCCAACGGCGAACCGGCCCCTTGACGAACGGGGCGTGAGTGCGCTCTATTCCCGCTGACGACACCCATGGAGGATTTCGATTCATGAGCACCATGTTCGGGGCCCGCGTGCCCTTCTACAAGCTTCAGGGCTGCGGAAACGACTTCGTGGCCATCGACAACCGCGTGCTGCGCCTGCCCAGGGAGCTGATGGCCGAGTGGGCGCGCAAGGTCTGCCCCAGGGCCTTCGGCGTTGGGGCGGACGGCCTGTTCTTCCTGGAGCTGGCCCCGGCGGACCGCAAGGACGCCGACTACATCTGGCATTTCTACAACGCCGACGGCTCCCGGGCGGAGATGTGCGGCAACGCCAGCCGCTGCGCCGGGCGCCTGGCCCATGCCCTGGGCCTGGGCGGGGAGAGCCACGTCCTGGGCGCCGACGCCGGGACCATCGCCATCACCGTGCTGCCGGAGCTGGACCAGGTGAAGGTGCAGCTCACCGAGCCCAAGGGCCTGGTGCTGGGCACCCTGCTCTCCGTGCTGGACCGCCCCACGGAGGTGCACTTCGTGAACACCGGCGTGCCCCACGCGGTGATCTTCTCCGACAACGTGCGCGAGGTGGACGTGGCGGGCATCGGCCGGGCCGTGCGCTTCCACGAGCACTTCGCCCCGGCGGGCACCAACGTGAACTTCGCCCAGGTGGTGGACAGCGGCCGCACCCTGGTGCGCACCTACGAGCGCGGTGTGGAGGGTGAGACCTACGCCTGCGGCACCGGCGTCTCCGCCGTGCAGGTGGTCTGCTCCGCCCTGGGCAAGACCGGCGACCGCGTGGAGAACACCACCAGCGGCGGAGAGGTGCTGACCACCAGCCTGGAGGGCGGGCGGCTGTACCTGCAGGGCGCGGCGGAACTCACCTTCATCGGCGAGCTCAACGTCTCGGCCCTGGGGCTTCCCCTGCCGTAGCTCCGGCGAGACGCAGGAAATTCCGGCGACACGAAAAGGCCCCGGCGCAAGCGCCGGGGCCTTTTTTCGCGCCCTCGCGGGGGCGGGGCGCAGGGGCTAGCGGGCGGCCAGGGCCTCCAGCACGGCCCCCAGCTCTTCGGAGAGCCGCAGGGCCAGGCCGGGCAGCTCCTCCAGGCGGCCCTGGCCGGCGGCCTTCTCCATGTCCCGGGCGGCCCCGGCGGCGGCGAAGGCCCCCACCAGGGAGCAGGCGCTCTTGAGGGAGTGGGCCACGCGGATGGCCTCGGCCAGCTCCGGCCCGGCCTGGGGCGGCGGGCCCTGGGCCAGGCGCTCCAGGTAGGCGCGCTTCTTCGGGGTGTCCTCGGCGTAGATGCGCCGCACGTCGCGGAGCAGATCCTGGTCGCCGTCGAGCATCTCCAGGGCCCTGGCGGTGTCCAGGGGTTGATGCCCGGCCTGTCCGAGCTGGTCGGCCTGCGCGGGCGCCTCGCGGTCCGCCTGCGGGCGGACCTCCGGGCCCTGGCCCAGGTGCCGGTCCAGGGCCTCGGCCAGTTCGCCGAAGGTCACGGGCTTGGCCACGAAGCCGTCCATGCCCGCCTGGGCGCACTGCTCGCGGTAGCTCGTCAGGGCGTGGGCGGTCATGGCCAGCACGGGCACGACGCGGTTGGCCTCCCCGGCCTCGCCCGCGCGCAGCCTGCGCGTGGCCTCCAGCCCGTCCATGTCCGGCATCTCCAGGTCCATGAGCACAAGGTCGTAGGGCCTCTCCGCCAGCTTGGCCAGGGCCTCCCGCCCGGTGAAGACGTGGTCCGCGGCGTGGCCCAGGCGCTTCAGGTAGGCCTTGGCGATGAAGGCGTTGGCCGGGGTGTCCTCGGCCAGGAGCACGGCCAGGGGCCGGGCCGCACCGGGGGGCTGGGGGCCCGCGCCGCCGGGGCCCTGTGCGGAGGAGGCGGGGGCCGGGGCCTCGCCGAAGGGCAGGCTGACGTAGAAGCTGCTGCCCTGGCCCGGGGCGCTCTCCAGCCAGATTTCGCCGCCCATGAGCCGCGTGAGCTGGCGGCAGATGGCCAGGCCCAGGCCCGTGCCCCCGTACTTGCGCGTGGTGGAGCTGTCGGCCTGGGTGAAGTTTTCGAACACGGTGGCCTGCGCGCCCTCGGGGATGCCGATGCCCGTATCGCGCACACACAGGAGCACCCGGTGCCGCAGGGCGGGGTCGGCGGGAATCTTGGCCCTGGCCGGGGACTGGGCCGTCACCGGGGCCAGCTCCAGGCTCACGCCGCCCCGGTGGGTGAACTTCACGGCGTTGGCCGTCAGGTTCACCAGCACCTGGCGCAGGCGCGCCGGGTCGCCCACCAGGCGCTCGGGCAGGGCCTCGTCCACGCGCACGGAGAGGCCCAGGCCCTTGCGCGCGGCCTCGGCGCGCACCGGGGTCAGGGCGGCCTCCACCTCGGCCCGCAGCACGAAGGGAATGCGCTCCACGTCCAGCCTGCCGCTCTCCGCCCGGGAGAGGTCCAGCAGATCGTTGACCAGGCTCAAGAGCGCCCGGCCCGAGGTCTCCAGCGACTCCAGGCACTGGGCGCGCTCGGCGTCGTCGGAGGCGGCCTTGGCCAGGTCCGTGAAGCCGATGATGCCGTTCAGGGGGGTGCGGATCTCGTGGCTCATCTTGGCCAGGAACTCGCTCTTGGCGTGGTTGGCCTTCTCGGCGGCCTCCTTGGCGGCCAGGAGCTCGCGCTCCAGCCGCGCGCGCTCGGTGATGTCCGTGGAGATGCTGCACACCCGGTCCGCCGCGCCGTCCTTGTCCAGCAGGGGGAAGGTGTTCACCAGGTAGGTGCGGGTGGTGCCGTCCTTGGTCATGAGGGCGTGGGCGCGTGTTGTGGGCCGCCCGGTGGCCAGCACGGCCCGGTCGTCCTCCATGACGGCGGCGGCGGTCTCCGGCGGGAAGTAGCGCGACACGTGGTTGCCCACGATGGGCCCGGGCGGGATGTCGAAGATGTTGGGCACGTCCGTGCTCACGGCCAGGAAGATGCCCCGGGCGTCGCGGATGGAGATGTGCGCCGGGGAGTGGTCCAGCAGGCCCTGGATGAGTTCGCCCTGGGCGCGCAGCTCCTCCTGGGCGCGCTTGATCTCCGTGATGTCCGTCACCGTCTCCAGTCTGGCCAGCCGCCCGTCGGTCCAACGGATGGCCTGCACGCGGATGAGGCTCCAGGCGCCGCTCTCCGGGTGGTGCTCCTCGCGGGTAAGCACGCCCACGGGCTCGCCGTGCTCGTCCAGCAGGCGGGCTCGGGGGCAGGCGGAGCAGGCGTCCATGCCGCCGCGCATGGCCGCCCAGCAGGGCCGCCCCAGCACCTCGCTGCCCATGCCGCCGCGCACCACCTTGTTGGCGAAGAGGATCACGTCGGTCTCGAAGTCGGCCACGAAGATGGCGTCGGACTGGTTGTCCAGCACGGCCAGGAAGCGCTCGTTGGACCGGGCCAGCTCCAGCTCGGCGGTCTTGCGCTCGGTGACGTCCGTGGCGAAGCCCTGCATGCCCGCGAGGTTGCCCTGGCCGTCGGTGAGGGCGCGCACGCTCATGGATACCCAGTAGACGACGCCGTTTCTGCGGTACACCTGGTACTCGTAGCCCCGCACCCGGCCCTCGCGGCGCAGGATTTCCAGCAGCCGGGCGCGGTCGTCCGGGTCGGCGTAGAGCTGGGCGCCGATGTCCGTCACCTCGGCCTGGAGCTGCTCCAGGGAGTCGTAGCCCATCATGCGCAGCATGGCCGGGTTGGCCTCGCGGTAGCGGCCCTCGGCGGTGCTCTCGAAGTAGCCGTCCACGGACTGCTCCAGGATGTCGCGCACGCGCTGCTCGGCTGCGCGCAGGGCCTGGGTGGAGGCTTCCAGCTCCCCGGCCATGCGGTTCACCCCGGCGGCCACCTCGGTCAGTTCGGCCAGGTCGCCGCTGTCGCGCTCCGGGATGCGGTGGGCCAGTTCGCCCGCGCCCAGGCGGCGGGCGGCCTCCAGGATGGCCCTGGCCGGGCGCAGGATGGACCGGGACAGGAGCAGGGCGCCGCCCAGGCTGACCAGGGCCGCGGCGAACAGGGCCACCAGGCTCTTGGCCGTTTCGGCCCTGGCCTCGGCGTAGGCCTTTTCCAGGGGAATGCCCACGGCGGCGTAGATCTCCGCGCCGGGGGTGTCCGCCAGGCGGGCGAAGGCGAAGAGCCGTGGCACCCCGTCCTCGCCGCGCACCGTGTGCAGGGCCTCGCCCCCGGCCACGCTGGCGAGCATTTCCCGGAGGTTGGGAATGCTCTTTGCATGCTCCTCGCCCAGGCTCTGGCTGTGCACGATCATCTCGCCGCCGACCGTGACCAGGGAGACGCAGGCCCCGTCGGGCAGGCGCAGCTCCCCCGAGGTGCGCTGGAACCAGCCCAGGCCCAGGCCCAGGCTGATGACCCCGGTCATCCGGCCGGAGTCGTCGTGCACGGGGCAGCCCAGCACCAGCACGGACTGCCCGATGTTGCGCGAGACAAGGTACTCCCCGCGCGAGCAGGACAGGGTGCCCAGCACATGCTGGAACCACGGCCTGTCCTGGACGCTAAAGGGCCTGCCCCCCGTGGCCGAGGTGGCAGCGAGGCGGCCCTGGGGGTCGAAGATGTTGCAGGTGAGGATGTCCGGGGACTGGAGGACCACGTCGCGCAGCACGGGGATGGCCCGGCGCTGGTCCAGGGTGTGGATGGCCTTGAGCCGCGTGAGCCCGGCCAGGGCCTGGCGCCCGCCCGCCAGGACCTCGCGTCCGCGCCCGGCCAGGATTTCCGCCTGGCGCTGGGCCAAAAGCCCGGCCTCGTCCTGGATGTGCTGGCGGGCCTCGCGGCTGAAGGAGAGCGCGGCCAGCACCGCCGGGACCAGGGAGACCAGGACGATGAGGGCCAGTCGGGCGGCCAGGCTATGGAAGAGGCGCTGCTTCATTCGGGTGGCACCGGGCGGTCGCGGCGGCGGTGAAGTGCTGCTCGCGGCGCGATGTTCCTGGCAGGCAGTGGTAGCAGCTTCACGCGCGGGGCACAACGGCCCCGGCCAATATGGCGGCAAGGATAGGGAAAAATGGCGGAGACGGTGAATATTTCCGTGGTCATCCCCAACCACGACTACGGGCGCTTCCTGCCGGGCTGCCTGGAGGCCCTGGCGCGTCAGGATGTCGACATGGCCGGGCTGGAGGTGCTGCTGGTGGACGACGCCAGCACCGACGGCTCCGCCGCGCTGGCCCGAAGCCTCCTGCCCGGGCTGCCCTTCGGCGCCTGGCGGGTGCTGGAGCTGCCGCGCCAGGGGCGTCCCGGCCCTGTTCGCAACGCGGGCCTGGAACTGGCGCGCGGGGAGTTCCTGCTCTGCCTGGACCCCGACGACAAGCTCCTGCCCGGCTTCCTGTCCGCCGGGCTGGCGGCCCTGGCTGAAAGCCGCGCGGACGTGGCCTACGGCGGCTACGTGCTGCACGAGGGCCGCACGCTGCGCAAGGTCACCCCGCCGGACTACGACCCGGAGCTTTTGGCCAGCCAGAACATCCTGCCGCCCACGGCGCTGATGCGCCGCCGCGTGTGGGAACTGGGGGCGCGCTTCCGCGCGGACACGGCCTACGAGGACTGGGACTTCTGGATCCAGGCGGCCCTGCTGGGTGCGCGCTTCGTGCGGGTGGAGGGGGCGGCCCTGTACCTGCACCGCCAGCACGGGGCCAACTACTCGGTGCGCGCCAGGACCGAGGACGGCCGGGCCAAGGCGCTCATCGTGGCCGAAAACCCGGGCTTTTTCCCGCCGCACACGCGGGCCTGGGCGCGGGGGCTCTTGCGCGGCGAGGCCTGGGCCCGGCCCGGCTCCAGGGGGCTCATCCCGCTGCTGCGCGGCCAGACTGGCTTGGCGGGCACACGCTCCGCACTGGACCCGGCGGAGGATTTTGCCTACGCTGGCTCCTCGGATTTCGCCGACGCGGCCCGGAAGGCCGTGGACCAGGGGACAGGAACGAGATGAGCGCCGACACCGCAAGGACCGAATTTCCCGCCGGGCTGCCCGAGTCCGAGCACCGCCGCTATGGCCGCAAGCTGCTGGCCGTGGTGGTGGCGGGCGCGCTGTTCCTGGGCGGGCAGGGCCTGCGCTGGTGGCAGGAGAAGAGCCGCCTGGCGGCCATGGAGGCCGCCCTGGACCAGGTGTATCGCCAGGCCCTGGGCGGCGAGCCGGGCAAGTCGCCCTACGGCAGGCTCCAGTTCGAACTGGGCAAGCTCCGGGCCGAGGGCTCGCAGCGCCTGGATCTGCTTGAGCTCCTGGCGGCCCTGTCGCGCCGCGCGCCCGAGGGCGTGCGCATCGACTCCGTGGCCATGTCCGGCAAGTCCGGCGTGGCGGCGGGCACGGCCAAGACCCGCGCCGACTTCCAGCGCTTCCAGTCCGCCCTGGCGGCGGAGGCCTTCTTCAGCTTCTCCGTGTTGCGCGCTGACCAGGTCGCCGAGCCCGTGGCCTTTGAGCTGGGCGTGAAGGCCCTGGACCGCACGGCCCCGCCCAGGGAGGACAGATGACCTGGCGCGTGGTGGCGAGGCTGACGCATCTTTCCGCAACGGCGCAGCGCAGGCTGTGGCGCCTGCTCATCGCCGGTGCGGCGCTGGGCCTGCTGGCCTGCTGGGCCGGGCTCTCGGCCATGACGCGAGCCTCGGAGAAGGCCTTCGAGGAGGCCGCCCAGAGCTACCTGGCCGTGGCCCCCCTGGCGGCGGAGGTCATGGACCTGCACGACCGGCGCGGCCGCTTCGGCGGGGTTCCGGCGGTGCAGGGGGTGGAGCAGGCCCTGCGCGCGGCGGGCATAGGCCCGGAGCGCATGCGCCTGCGGCCCCAGCCCGCGCTGCAGGGCCCGGAGTCCCTGGAGGTCTCCGTGCTGGGCCTGACCCTGCGCGAGCTGGCCGACGTGCTGCGCGACCTGCGCCTGCAGACCGGGCTGACCACGGTGTCGGCCTCCATCACCCCGGTTCCCGGCCCCACCCGCCGCGTGAACCTGGACATGGTGCTGACGCGCTGAGGCGCGGGCTTTTTTTGAGGAGCGGACGTGAGCGAGACGGACAAGCCGGACGCACCCCTGGAGACCTGCCCCGTGGCCGACGCCACGGGCGCTCCCGTGCGCGCCCTGTGCGGCCGGCGGGCCCTGGCCCTGGCCGTCCTGCTGGGCCTCATGGCCGGGCTGGTGCTCTACCTGCCCTGGGACACGGTGTGGACCCTGGGCCTGCGCCAGCTTTCCGCCCGGCTGGCCGCCCGGGAGCAGCCCATCCGCCTCACCTGGCAGAACATCGACCGCGCCGGGCCACTGGGCCTGCGCGTGGGCGGCCTGTCCCTGGAGTCTCCGGGCTGGGCCTTCTCGCCGCGCCTGGCCAGCCTGGACATCCGCCTGGGGGCCACCCCGCTGGTCAGCCTCAAGGTTGACAGCGGCGGGCGCGAGGCCCGGTTCGTGTTTTTCAGCAGCGGCAACTTCGACCTCCAGGGCCAGCTGAACCTGGCCTGCCTGGGCCGCCGCGACATCCGGGGCTCCCTGGACCTGCGCGGCCAGGGACAGTACCAGCGCGACAAGGGCGAGCTGGAGAAGGCCTTCCTGGATCTGCGCGGGGCCAGCGTGCAGCTGCCGGACTCCCTGTGGCTGGGTGACATGGTTCTGGCCCTGGAGTATCGGGCCGGGGCCCTGGCCATCCGCTCCTTCACCCTGCGCGAGCCCGTGCAGGTGCGCGCCGAGGGCACGGCCCGCATCCGGCCCGAGGCCCCGCTCTCCTCGCCCTACGCCGTGTCCGGCGAGCTCGTGCGCGAGCGCCAGGCCATGAGCTTCAACGCCGAGGGCGCGCTGGGCGACTTCCTGGGCCGCGCTCCCGGCCAGCCCTAGCCCTTCGGGTTCCTGTCCAGCCCTAGCCCTTCGGGTTCCTGTCCAGCCCTAGCCCTTCGGGTTCCTGTCCAGCCCTAGCCCTTCGGGCTCACGGCCAGCCCCGGAATTGCCCTCCGGCCCAAAAGCGGGTAGGACGGCAATGTCCCCGCGAGCCTTGCCCCGCGCCACGCATGGGGCGCCTCGCTGAGCAGAAGACCGACACCGGGGGAGCCTTGCGCCCGACACGCCCGACCATTTCATCGCCGCGCCGCCCATCGGCCCGGGCCACGCTTCCCGGCGCCCGCCTGGTGTTTTGCCTGGCCGCTTGCCTGGCCCTCTGCCTGGGCGCCGCGCTGTCCGCGCTGGCCCAGGCCCCGGCTTCCCCGGTCCCCCAGGCTACGCCGGGCCAGGCCCGGTCCGGGGTGCAGGTGGGGCTGGAGGGGGCGCGGCTGGTGGACTTCATCCGCTTCCTGGGACAGTTCATGGGCGGCGCGCCGGTGTTCCGCGAGGACCAGATCCCCCCGGCCCAGGTGACGGTGGTGGCCCCGGAGCCCATGGGCGAGGCCGAGGTGCGCGAGCTGCTCACCCTGGCGCTGCGCCCGGCGGGGCTGGAGACCTCCCTGCGCGGGGGCGTGGCCTATGTGCTGCCCAGTCCGCCGCCCAGTCCGCCGCATGGCTCCCCGCTGCCCGAGGGCGCGCAGATCCTGGCCTGGCGGCTGCCCGATGCAACGAATCCGGCCCAGACCGCCGCCGTGGCGGGCGTGCTGGAGCGCCTGCGCACCGGGCGCGGCCAGGTGCTCTTCTCCGAGCGGGCCCGGCTGGTGGTGCTGGCCGACGTGGCCGAGCGCGTGGCCCGGCTGCGGCCCGTGCTGCAGGCGCTGTCCGCCCTGCCCCAGGGCCAGGCCCCGGACATCCTGCCCCTGGCGCGCATTCCGGCCCGGCAGGCCGCCCGTTCCCTGGACATGCAGCTGTCCGGGCGCCCCGGCGCGCCGCTGGTGCTGCCCCTGGACTGGAGCAACAGCCTGCTCCTGGCGGGCACGCCCGAGGCCCTGGCCCAGGCCCGGGCCCTGGCCGCCCAGGCCGACGGCGCAGGGCCAGGCGCCCCCGCGCTCAAGGCCTACCGCCCGCGCCACGTGCGGCCGGAGAAGGTCCTGGCCGCCCTGGAGGAATTTCTGGCCAAGGCCCGGGCCGGGCAGCCCGGCGAGCAGTCCGCCGCCAACGCCGCCCGGCTGCGTCTGGACGAGGGCGGCCACGCCGTGCTGGCCCTGGCCGCGCCGGAGCTCCTGGAGCGCCTGGACAGGCTGGTGGAAGACCTGGACCAGCCGCGCCTGCGCGTGTACATAGAGGCCCTGGTGGCGGAGCTGCCCGAGGCTTCCCTGGCCCAGCTGTCCCTTGTGGGCGGGCAGCCGGCGGGGCGGTCTGGCGGGCAGCCGGCGGGGCCGGGCAGCCAGGCCCAGGTGGGCTCGGCCGTGTCCTATCGGGGCCGCGTGGCCGATGCGCCGCAGCTGGGCCTGGACGCCCTGGCCTCGCTGCTGGCGGCGTCCGAGGGCGTGCGCGTACTGGCCGTGCCGCGCATGGCCGTGCTGGACGGGGCCGAGGCCCGCGTCAGCGGCGGGGCCGCGCCCGGGCAGCCGCAAGGGCAGGGGGCCGGGCCGGAGCGCTTCCGGCTGGTGCTTGCGCCCAGGCTGGAGCCGGGCCAGGCCGGGGCCGTGGGCCGGGTGGGCCTGCGCGTGTCCCTGGAGGACGCCCTGGGCGCCACCCCGCCCCTGGACGCCGAGGCCAGCCTGGCCGAGGACCAGGTGCTGCTGCTGGGCGGCCAGGGTTCCGGCAACGGGGCGGGCTGGAAGCTGTTTTCGCCGCCGAGCCAGCCCGGGGGGCCGGGAAGGCTGGTGGTTTTGGTGAATGCCCGCGTGGTGCGCCCCGCCGCGCCGGAGCGCGGGCTGGCCCCCGCCCCCCCCGGGGACGGGAAGGCGGCCCGGGACAAAAAATAAAGGGACAGGCACGACAGCCATGCACGCATTCTCCAGGCGGTACACACAGATCAGCGAATTCCTCGACGAGCGCCCGAATTTCGCCGCGGACTGGAAATGGCTCGCGGTCATCGCCGTGCTGTCCTACGCCGTCACCCTGGCCGTGCGGATCATGGAGGCCGGGGCCTGGTCGCAGCCGGGCCTCAGCGTCGCGGGGGAGGCCATCATGGCCACCCACGACACCTACGGCTGGCTGGCCGGAGCCAAGGGCGTGAACCAGTTCGCCCACTACGGCCTGTCCGGCCTGGCGCGCGGCCTGGCGGCCCTCACCGGGGCGCCGCTGTGGAAGATCGCCTTCTGGGGCCCGGCCTGGCTGGGCAGCCTCCTGGCGGTGGTCACGGCGCTGTGGGGCTGGCTTCTGGGCGGCAGGCGCACGGCCATCCTGGCCGGGGCCATCGGCGGCCTGCTGCCGGGCTTCTACATGCGCTCGCGCCTGGGCTACTTCGACACCGACACCTTCACCCTGATCATGCCCCTCACCATCGGCCTGATGCTGGCCGTGCTGCTCTCCTTCTGTTGCTCCCGGGCCTGGGTGGCCAGCGAGGCGGAGCGCCGCGAGGAAGGCGGGACGCTGCCGGGCGCCGCCCCCTGGCTGGCCCTGGGCTTCGGGCTCTTCGCCCGCGTTGCCCACTTCGCCCACTATGACATCCGGATCATCGGCATCCTGCTCTACTGGGGCGCGCTGGTCCTGGCGGGCCTCACCGCCCGGCCGGGCCGCAGGCTCCAGGCCCTGGGCCTGCTTGTCGTGTACGGGATAACGGCCTACGTCGGCGTGTTTCACCAGCACCTTGGGGTATTCTCCCTCACCTTCCTGGATTACGTGGGCATCGCCGTCGCCGCCGCGCTGGCCTTCCTGCTCTGGAAGCGTCCGGAGGCCGCGCGCCCCGTGCTGGACCACCCCTGGGTCTGGCTGGCGGCGCTGGTGGCGGTGGTCTTCCTGGGCGACCTGCTCTCGCCCCTGGGGCCCTTCTGGACAAAGGCCGTGAGCTACTTCAAGCCCGTGGCCGAGGTGGGCGGCGCGGGCGCGGGCGGCGTGCCGGGGCCCAAGTATCCCGGCATCACCCAGAGCATCCGCGAGGCCAAGAACGTGGCCGACTGGGGCAATTTCCTGGCGGGCGTGTCCATCACCCCCTGGGTGGGCGGCCTCTCCGCCCTGGGCCTGCTGGCCGCCCTGGCCCTGCGCCCGGCCCTGGCGCTCATGCTTCCGCTCATCGTCCTGGGCATGCTCAGCCTGTTCATGGGCGTGCGCTTCGCCATGTTCGGCGGCCCGGCTTTCGCCCTGGGCCTGGCCCTGGGCCTGCACTGGCTGCTCAAGGCCGTGCTGGACAAGACCGGGGTGCGCGAGAGCGTGTTCACCCTGGCCCAGATCGTGGTGGCCGGGGCCTGCCTTGTGACCCTCACGGTGCAGTACAAGGCCATGAACCTCACGCCCGTGGTGGCCGAGGTCCACGCCGCGGCTCTGATGAAGCTCCGCGCCGTGGCCCCCGGGGACGCCCAGGTCTGGACCTGGTGGGACTACGGCTACGCCACCCAGTACTACGCCGAGCGCATGACCCCCACCGATGGCGGCAAGCACGCCGGGCGCGACATCTACCCCACGGCCCTGGCCCTCACCACGCCCTCGTACCGGCAGTCGGCCCAGGTCATGCTCCTTTCCGCCAGCCTGGGCGACGATCCCGCGGCCAAGTGGGACAAGCTGCCCGCCCGGGACGTGCAGGCCGCCTTGGAAGGCCTGGCCCAGACGGACCAGCCCCTGGCCAAGGTGCCCACGCAGTACGTGGTGGCCTGCTGGGAGAACATCAACCTGCTGTACTGGATGACCTACTACGGCAGCTGGGACCTGGTGGCCGGGCGCGGCACCCATGCCAAGACCCAGGACGTGCGCGAGGCCTTCAACGTGGACCAGGCCCGGGGGGCCATGGTCTTCCGCGCCAGCGCGCCCATCCTCATCAGCAGCGTGGACATGCTCACCGCCCAGGGAACCCGCCGCGCCACCTTCCCCGGCAACGCGGGGCACCCGCACCTGATCATCAACGACGTGGTCAAGCAGGTCATCCTGCTGGACGATCTCGCATACAACAGCATGGCCGTGCAGCTGCTCATCGGAGACGCGGCGCGGCCCGAGCAGGCCCGGTACTTCAAACTCGTGCACGAGGGCTACCCGCTCGTGCGCATCTACGAGGTTCTGCCCCCGGCCACCCAGGCCAAGGTGCAGACGGAGGCATTCACGCAATGAGCATTCCCTTCATCGACCTGAAGACCCAGTACTCCCGAGTATCCGGCCAGGTGCTCGAGGGCATCGCCAAGGTCCTGGACAGCGGGGCGTACATCAACGGCCCGGCCGTGGCCCAACTGGAGGAGCGCCTGGCCAGGTACTGCGGAACGCGCCACGCCGTGGGCTGCGCCAGCGGCACCGACGCCCTGACCATGGCCCTCCTGGCCCTGGGCGTGGGCCCGGGCGATGCCGTGTTCTGCCCCCCCTTCACGTTCATGGCCACGGCCGAGACCCCGGCCCTGCTGGGCGCCACCCCGGTGTTCGTGGACGTGGACCCCGTGACGCTCAACCTCGACCCCAGGAAGCTGGAGGCGGCGGTGCGGGCCGTGCGCACCGGCGACGCCTCGCTGCACCCGCTGCCGAAGGGTGTCGGCTCGCTCACCCCCAAGGCCGTCATCCCGGTGGACCTCTTCGGCCTGCTGGCCGACTACGAGGCCCTGCTGGCCGTGGCGGCGGAGAACGGTCTCTACGTCATCGAGGACGCGGCGCAGAGCTTCGGCGCCACGGTGGAGATGGGCGGCGTGACGCGCAAGGCCTGCTCCTTCGGACAGATCGCCTGCACCAGCTTCTTCCCGGCCAAGCCCCTGGGCTGCTACGGCGACGGCGGCATGTGCTTCACCGACGACGCGGAGCTGCTGGAACTGTTGCGCTCCGTGCGGGTGCACGGCCAGGGCAGCGACAAGTACGAGAACGTGCGCCTGGGCATCACCGGCCGGCTCGACACCGTGCAGGCGGCGGTGCTCCTGGCCAAGTTCGAGATCTTCGAGGACGAGGTGCGCCTGCGCCAGGAGGTTGCCGGGCGCTACGCCGCGCTGCTGGCCGGGGCGGAGGGCCTGACCCTGCCCGCCGTGCCCAGGGGCTACGCCTCGGTGTTCGCCCAGTACTCCATCCAGGCGCGCGACGGGGCCCACCGCGATGCTCTGCTGAAGCGTCTCGCCGCCGCCGGGGTGCCCACCAGCATCTACTACCCCAAGCCCCTGCACCTGCAAAAGGCCTATGCCTACCTGGGCCACCAGCCCGGCGACATGCCCGTGAGCGAGGCCGCCGCGGCGCGCATCTTCAGCATCCCCATGCACCCCTACCTGGAGGCCGGGGTGCAGGAGCAGATCGCCGCGGCCCTGCGCGGGTAAGGGCCAGGAGCGGAGGCGGGGATGCGGATACTCTGGCGCGCGCTGCCGGACCTGGCCCTGCCGCTGGCCCTGGGGCTGGCGCTGGCCTACCTGGGCACGGGCTTCGTGCCCAGGCCCGCGCCCAGCCTGCGCCCCCCGGGCGACCTGCGCGCCCAGGGCGTGGGCTACGCGGAGGAGTCGCCAGTGCGCGCCATCCTGGAACGCAACGTGCTGGGGCTGGAGACGACGGTGTTCGACCCCCTGGGCGCCCTGCCCAGGCCGGAGCAGCCCCCGGCGGCGGAAGCCCCGGCCGCCCCGGCTGGCCCGGCCCCCCTGCAGCGCGCCCAGGCGAGCCCCCAGCCCGGGTTCGCGCCCCTTGAACCCGCCGTGAAGCCCGCCCCGGTGGCGGGAGGTTCCGGCGTGGGCGCGACAAGCGCCACGGAGCCGCTCTCCGGCGGGCACAGCGTGCAGGGGCGCATCCAGCCCCCCGGCCCCCCGGCCCAGCCTTCCGTCCCGCGCCCCGCTCCCCAGGCCGTCCAGCCGGCCCAGCCGGCCGCGGCGCCCTCCCTCTCCGGCATCCGCCTGGTGGGGGTCATCGCCGGAGGAACCAAGCCCCTGGCCATGTTCAGCGTGGACGGCCAGGCCGTTTCCCTGGAGGTGGGAGGGCAGGTGCGCGGCTGGACGCTCCAGTCGGTGGAGCCCGGGCTCGTCGTGCTGAGGAGCGGGGAGCATGTGCGCAGGCTGGCCCTGGGCCAGGGCCCCAAGGCCCCCTAAATCCCCGGCCCCTCCCGGCCGATGAGGCTCATGAGGGCCGGGCATCGGCGTGGCCCGGCAGCACCCCCCAATGACGCCAAGGAGAGCCAAAGTGAGCCGCCCCAAAGTCTCCCTCGTTGTCCCCTGCTACAACCAGGCCCAGTACCTGCCCATCTGCCTGGATTCCATCTGGTTCCAGGACTACCCGAACCTTGAGGTCATCCTGGTCAACGACGGCTCCACCGACGGCACGGCCCAGGCCATCGAGGACTTCCGCGCCGCCCTGGCCACGGACATGACCTCCTACGCCTCCTATTTCAACACCGAGACCGGCGTCATCGAGCGGGTGCACCACCACCGCTACCCGCAGGAGGGCCGCGAGGTCCGGCTCATCGACCACGGCGTGAACCGGGGCCTGGCCACGGCTCTGAACACGGGCTTCGCAGCCGCCACCGGCAAGTATTGCACCTACATCCCCAGCGACGACGTGCTGCTGCCCTCCATGGTCACCGAGATGGTGGACGCCCTGGAGGCCGGGGCGGACTTCGTGTACGCGGACATGGCCATCGTGGACGACGCCGGGCGCGTGGTGCGCCGCTTCGCCCTGCCGGACTACAGCTTCAAGAACTGCTTCGGCGACTGGTACCTGTGCGGGGTGGCCAAGCTCTACCGCACCGAGCTGCACCAGCGCTTCGGCTGGTACGACGAGGCCCTGCTGGCCCACGACCACGACCTGTTCCAGCGCTTCGCCGAGGGCGGGGCCGGGTTCGTCCACATCCCGCGCGTGCTCATGAATGTGCGCGACCACGCCCGGCGCGAGGTGGACATCCACGCCCCCTCCAGCTGGAACCGCCTGCTGGAGGAATCCAAGGTGCTGGTGCGCCGCGCCCGCGAGCACATGGCCGCGCGCGGGGGCGCCTAGCCGCGGGCCGCCCCGGCCCCCCGGGGAGGGGCTTGGGCTGTGGCGCTAGTCCCGGAGCGGCTCGATGCGCTCCAGCAGCCCCGTGAGGGCGCTCTGCTCCGTGCAGGCCCAGAACGAATCCGCCCTGACGCGCCCGAGCAGGCGCAGAATATCCGGCACGTTGGCCTCGCCCATGTGCCGGATGACCAGCACGCACGCGGCGTAGCGGCGCTGCGGAAGGTCCTCCCCGCGCAGCTTCAGGCTGGGGCCGAGGCGGAACGGGCCGTCGGGCAGGGTGGCCACGCTGGCGAAGTCCGCCAGCGCACGGGCGGACTCGGCGCCTCCGGCCTGGATGAGCAGGTGCAGCTCCTTCGCGGGGCCGCCGCCCTCCAGCGCGCGCACGCATTGCCGCAGCATCTCCGTGGGCGCCATGCGCACCACGAGGATCCGGCCCTCCAGGCCCTCGGGCCGCACGCCGGTGCCGCGCAGGGCCAGCAGGCCCTGCAGCCGCTGGTGCGATTCGTCGTCGCGGTAGGGGGTGTCGTCCAGGCGCAGGTCGTCCAGCATCCGGCCCGCCGCCTGGGCCTCCGGGGCGGGGATGGCGGGGTCGGCGCCCAGGGCCGCCAGCGCCCGGCCCATGCGGAATGCGGCATACAGGGGCAGCCGGTTCATGATGTCCGGCTCCAGGGGGAGCGGCCCCGGCTCCCCGCCCAGCAGGAGCTCCAGGCACCAGGCGGCCAGCCTCAGCTCCGGCCACATGGCGGGGTAGGGGTTGTGCGGAGCCTGCCACAGCGCCAGCCACTGGCGGGCCTGCCCGGCCCGGCCCGCCGCGAGGTGCGCGGCCGCGGCGTAGAGCTGGGCGATGTGGTGCCTTCCGAGGTCGCGGGGGAGCCTGTCCAGCCAGTCCGGCTCGGCAAGGGCCGGGGCGGCCGGGCCCCGGAGCAGCCAGAGGGCCATGTCCAGGACGTCGTGGGGCCATGCGCCGGGGCCGTGGTCCGGCCCGAGGCCCAGCGCGGCCAGCTCCTGGTGCAGCAGGTCCAGCGAGGGCGTGGCCCGCAGGTAGAAGTGCATGCTCCGCCGGGGGGCGTGGGCGGGGTCGAAGTCCAGGCGGGCGTAGAAGGTGACGTTGAGCCTGCGCTCCACCGGGGCGTAGCGCACGCCTGTGCCCTCGTACACCGTGAGGGGGTTGAAGGAGTCCTAGCCCCGCTCGCGGAAGTTCAGATCGTAGATGTAGGGGTGGGGCACCTCGCGCAGGGCGTCGATGAGCACGTCCTGGTGGCCGGGGTAGAGCAGGTGGCCCCAGGACTCGAAGAGCGGGGCGTGGCTGTATGGCCTTTGCCCGGTGATGTAATACAGCTGGTTGGCGTTGCCCCAGGGTATGAAGGGGCCGGGGGTGGCCTGGTGGTGCCGGGCCAGCTCGGGCAGGCGCAGGTCGTAGAAATGCCTGGCGGCATCGCCGAAGGCCCGCTGGATGCGCTGCTCCATGGGCTGGGCGCGGTAGTAGGCGGGCAGGTCCGCCAGGGCACGGCGCGAGAGGACGCAGAAGGCGGCCAGCCCGGCGGCCAGGGCCAGGGGGTGCAGGTCCAGCAGCGCCTGGAGCGCCAGGCAGGAGGCCAGGGCCAGGGAGGGCAGGACGATCTGCACGTGATACAGCGCCAGCCGCTGCTGGGCGAAGAGGGTCACCCCCTGGGCGAGCAGCCAGCCCGCCACGACGCGGCCGCCGGGAGAGCCCAGGGCGGACGGGACGCCGCCCAGCGCCAGCAGCGCCAGCCCGGCCAGCGGGGTCTTGGAGAGAAAGGCGTCGTACAGGTAGCGGTAGTTCGAGCCCGCGCGCAGGGAGGCCGCCCACTTGGCGTAGAAGAGCAGGCTGTGCAGGGCCTCCCGCGCCAGGTAGCGGCGGAAGAGCGCCACGAAGCAGGCCAGGCCGAGCGCAATGCCCAGGGCCGACCAGGCGGCGCAGACCCAGGGCTGGGAGGCGTTGAGCGCCACCACCGGCAAGACCAGCAGCGGCTCGGCCAGGAAAACGATCTTGGCGTTGATGGCGGAGAAGCTGAGCAGGAAGAAGCCGAAGGCGACCTGCCCCCACGCCCCTTCCGGCAGGCCGGTGAGCATGAGCACCAGGGCCGTCCCGCTGGCGAGCACGTGGAAGGGCTCCGCGTTCATGGCCATGAAGTCGAACTGGGGCCGGGTGATGGTGAGCAGGAACAGGAGGCCGCCGAGCAGGGAGGGCCAGTAGCCGAGCCCGAGCCCGGCCCTGGCCGCGCAGAAGATCATGGCCGCGCAGCCGCCCAAGGCCAGCGCCTGGAGCAGCCTCGCCTTCTCGAGAAAGGCGCGGTTGCCGAAAAGCCGACGCAGGGCCACGCACAGGAGGAACATGTAGATGCGGCTGAACCCCTGGTTGTTCAGCACCAGTTGCATGGGGATGCGCTCCCCGGGCTTGCGGTGCAGGCTCCACATGCTCCAGTAGGCGACGTGGGGGTCCGGGGGGAAGGTGAGGAAGGGCGCGGCGAGGACCAGGCCGAAGGCCGCCAGCAGAAGTTCCGTCATGCCCCTGCTCCGCTGTCCGGGCGGCTCATGGCGAATTCCACCAGCGACGTGCGCGAAACCCAGGACTGGACCAGGTTCACCGGGGCGGAGGCCAGGAGCAGGGGCAGGAACAGCCTGCTGCGGCCACCACGCACGGAGAGCAGCCCGGAGCCGTGGAGCAGGTGCTGGACCGAAAGGGCCCAGTGGGCAGGCTGGAACAGGTTGCCCACGGAGGCGAGTTCGAGCCCGGCGGCCTGGGCCACCCGGTCCAGGCTCTGCCTGGAAAAGATGTGGATGTGCCGGGGCGCGTGGTAGCCGCCCCAGAACCGCCCGAACAGGACATGGTCCCAGGTTCCGGCCAGCGGGGTCTCGCCCAGGACCAGTCCCCCGGGGCGGAGCAGCCGCGCCGCCCGGTTCAGCGTGGCGGCGGGGTCGTACACGTGCTCGATGAAGTTCACCATGCTGACCACGTCGTAGCACCCGTCGGGCTCGTCCAGGGCGTCGATCTCCCCGGTGGCCACGTCCAGCCCGCGCTGGCGCGCGTGGCGCGCGGCCTCGGGGTTGAACTCGACTCCGCGGAGGCGCCGGAAGCCCAGGTCGCGCAGGGCGGCGAGCAGGTCCCCGCCGCCGCACCCCAGGTCGAGGATGGCCGCGTCCGGCGGGGCGACCCGCGCGATGGCCCTGGCCTTGGCCCGCCAGTATCTGTCCTTGAGCCGCCGCGCCAGGGGCGAGGTGTGGGGCCTGTAGGCGTGGTAGTCCGGGGGGTAGGCAAGGGCCAGGGTGGCGGCGTCGGGCACGGGCCGGATGCGCAGCAGCCCGCACCCGGCGCAGCGGGCGTAGTCGTATGCGCCGGGGGCCGCATACTCGAAGTCGAGCACCTGCGCGTGGCCGGGCAGGAACCGCAGCCCGCCGCAGGCCGCGCAGGGGCTAGCGGTAGAGGGTGTGCAGGACGATGCCATGATCCTTCAGGTGCTCCAGTGAACGCTCGATCTCCAGCTCGAAGGCCTCGGAGGAGATGATGATGTGCCGGGCCAGGCCGCGGATGGCCTCGGGCGGCATGGCGCCCGAGAGCACGGGCAGGCCGCCGAGTTCGGAACCGGCCTTGGCGGGGTCGCCGTCGAAGACGCAGACGATGTTGAGCCCCGCCAGCCGCCCGGAGGAGAGCAGCTCGCGCGTGTGTCCCCCGGCGCACCACAGCGCCGCAGGATCCTGGCCCACCTGGTCCGCCAGGGTCATGCGGTCCAGGGCCCGAAGCGAAACGGTGTCGAAGCGCTGGTTGCAGTGGCGGCAGGGCAGCTTCAGCCGCATTCCGGCGTAGTTCCAGTGGAAGCCGTTGTGGTGCAGGCCCTTGTACTGGGCCCGGCGACCGCAGTGCGGGCAGAGCACGGCGATGTCGAAGCGCTTGCGACCGAAGCGGTCCACGCCGGCGAAGCCGTATTCCAGCAGGTCGGCCCAGATGATCATGTCCTCCCGGGTGTGGGCCTCGATCTGCTCGTAGAGTTCCGTGAGCTCGGCGTCGCTCATGGAGGTGTTGTTGACCATGAACCCGGCCTGCTCGATGTACTCCAGGGGGGAGCCGATGAGCCCCCGCTCCCGCGCGCGGGTGTAGAGCCGGGAGCCCGGGTAGGTGCAGATCCCGGTGAGATTGACCTGGTAGGCGAGGTGGGCCCGCCACCAGTCCAGCGTCTCCCGGGCGGTCTGCCAGGTCTCGGCCGCGTCTCCGAAGATGAAGTTGCCCTGGGTGCCGATGCCTTCTTCGTGGCAGAGGCGGAGGGCGTGTGCGATCTGCTCCACGGTGATGCCCTTGCGCATGCTCTTGAGCACCGTGTTCGAGGCGCTTTCCAGGCCGAAGCTGATGTAGAAGCAGCCAGCCTCGCGCATGGTCCGGAGCAGCTCCGGAGTGATGCAGTCCACGCGCAGGGCGGCCATCCACTTCACCCCCCGGCTGCGGATGTGCCCGCAGAACTCGAGCACCCGCTCCGGGTTGTTCCTGGTGGCGAAGAGTTCGTCGTAGAGGATGACCATGTTGATCTGGAACCGCTCGATCCAGTAGTCTATCTCTGCGATGATGTTGGGGATGCTGCGCTGGCGGTACTTGTTGCCCAGGGGGTGGTAGCAGAAGGTGCACTGGAACGGGCAGGACCGGCTGGCGATGATGGGCACTTCGCGCGGGTTGTCCTGGGCGTAGGTGTAGAAATGCGAGTTGGGCGCCAGGGACTCGATGTACTCGCGCAGCCCGAAGTTCTCGTAGTCCGGGTAGGGCAGGGAGTCCAGGTCCTCGATGGCCTCGCGCTCGGGAGTGCGCAGCCAGGCAGTGCCGATGCGCAGGATCAGTCCGGGAACGTCCGCCGGGTTGTCCCCGCGCTCCAGCGCCTGGGCCAGCTCGACCATGGTCTGGTCGCCCTCGCCGATGACCCCGTAGTCCGCCCCCAGGCCGGTCATGACGGCCTCGGGCTCGCTGCTGACCAGCCCGCCGCCGACGACGGTGACCACTGTGGGGTCGGCCTCGCGGACCACCTCGAGCAGTTGGCGCACCTTGGCGTAGTGCACGGAGAGCCCACCGGCGCAGAACAGGCGCGCCCCGGACCGCTCCAGGGCCTCGCGCACCAGCTCGTCGGGGTTGCCGGCCACCGCGTTCAGGTTCAGGCAGTGCACCTCGTGCCCGGCGCGCTTGAGGCAGGCGGAGATGTAGGACAGGCCCACGGGAAAGTAGAAGGACTCGCCCTGGCGGTGGATGAACCTGGGGCTGGCGATGAGAATTTTCATCCCCGCTCCTCCGGTCCTGGGCCGTCGCCGCGCCCGCTGAACACCGCGTCCACGATGTAGTAGGGCCGGTTGCGGACCTCGTCGTAGATGCGCGCGATGTACTCGCCCAGCACCCCCTGGAAGATGATGAGGACGCTGATGACCGCGAAGAGCAGCAGGGCCAGCGAGGTCCAGCCCTGCACCTCGTGCAGGCCCCAGAGGTCCAGGTGGAACAGGCGAACCACCAGGAAGAAGCCGCCCATGAGGACGCACAGCAGCAGCATGAGCGCGCCGAAGTGCGTGAGCACGCGGATGGGCAAGAAGGAGAAGGAGAAGAACGCGTTGAGCGCCAGGTTCACCAGGCTGCGCAGGCTCTGCCTGGGGGCGTTGTCGTACCGGGGCTCGCGGTCGTAGAACACGCCGGTCTGCCGGAAGCCGATGAAGGCGCGCAGGCCGGGGTAGTACTTGTTCTTCTCCCTGCACTGGCGCAGCATGTCCAGGGCGCGCTCGCCCGCAAGGCAGAACATGCCCGCCTGGGGTTCCATGCGCACCGAGGAGAGCTTGTTAAGCATCCAGTAGAACAGGCCGAAGCACGCCCGCTTGGCCAGCGAGGTCTTGCGGCTCCTCTTCACGGCGTACACCACCTCGCAGCCCTGCTCCCAGGCTTCCACCAGGCGGGGGATCAGCTCTGGCGGGTCCTCCATGTCGCCGTCCATGAAGATGGCGGCCTGGCCGCGGGCGTGGTCCAGCCCGGCGTTGTAGGCGTTCTGGTGGCCCCAGTTGCGCGAAAGCTTGACCACGGTGAGCCGCGGCTCGTCGGCCTGGGCCTCCAGCAGGCGTTCCAGGGTTGCGTCGCCGCTGCCGTCGTCCACCATGACGAATTCCCAGCGGTAGGGCAGCGGGTCCACGGCGGCGCGCAGGCGCTTGAGCAGGATGGGCACGCCCTGCTCCTCATTGAACAGGGGGACGATGATGCTGATGGTCTTCATGGGCGCTCCGTTCCGGCGGGCCGCCGGTAAGCGGGGTGGTTGCGGTCGAAGCGGCTGATGAACCAGTACCAGTAGTTGCGCGCGTAGGTGCGCGCGTCCTTGTCGGTGGGCCTGAGCAGCATCAGCAGATCCAGCCAGCGGAGGATGGCGTCCACCGGCAGGTGGCGGAACAGCCGCACGGCCTTGCAGTCGATGAGCAGCCGGGACAGCGCCCTGGGCAGCATGGGGATGAGGCGGAACAGGAGCCTGTAGGCGTTGTAGTGGCGCAGCAGCCGGGGATTTTTGCTCACCGAGCCGCCGGCCACGTAGTGGTGGTGGCGGCCCTGCTCCATTTCGGCGATCTCCTGGGGCGTGATGTCCCCAAGCTCGATGCCCTTCTCGTTGATCTTGAGCTTGGGCTGGTAGGCCAGCATGAAGGAGGAGACGCGGTAGCAGGCGGTGCGGTCGGCGAAGAAGCGCGCGGCCTCTTCCAGCTCCCGCTCGGTCTGTCCGGGCACGCCCAGGATGTAGTCGCAGGAGTAGGGCAGGCCCACCCTGTCCATGGCCGAGACGGCGGCCAGGATCTCGTCGTTGGTCTCGTGCCGGTTCATCACCTCGCTGCGCACCCAGGGGTCCATGGATTCTATGCCCAGCTGCACGCTGAAGCACCCGGCCTCCTTCAGCATGGCCGCGGTGGCCTCGTCGATGGTCAGCGGGTGGGCGAAGATGCGGAAGGGCAGCCCGATCTCGGCCTTGTAGCGCGGCAGGAACTCGCGCACCCAGCGCGGGGTGGCGGTGAAGGTGTTGTTGCGGAAGTCCACCCAGGAGAAGCGGTAGCGCTCGCGCATCTCCCTGAGCTCCCGGATCACGGAGTCCGGGGAGCGCTCGCGCAGGCGCTTGCCGCCCAGCCTGCGCACCTCCTCGGCCATGAAGGAGCACTCGCAGTAGGCGCAGGTGAAGGGGCAGCCGCGGGCCGTCACCGCCAGGTAGTAGTTGCGGATGGGCACGTGCGGGGCGAAGAGGGCCTTGTTCGGAACGGGCAGGGCGTCCAGGTCCGCGATGACGGGGCGCTGCTCGTTGCGGATGACCTGGCCGCCGCGCTTGAACCACAGGTTGCGGATGGAGGTGTCCACGGCCCCGGCCTGGATGCTGTCGCACAGCTCCAGGATGGCGTGGTCGCCCTCGCCCAGGCAGATGATGTCCACGCAGTCGTTGGCGATGACCTGTTCCGGCAGGGTGCTGGGGTGGATGCCGCCGAAGAGGATGGGCACGTCCATGCGGGCCTTGATGGCCCGGGCCATGTCCAGCGCCCACTGGTAGGTGGGCGTGAGCACCGAGAAGGCCACCAGCTGCGGGCGGGAGCGCTCCACCTCGGCGAGCACCACGTCGCGGTGGTCGAACAGCCGGGCCAGCCAGGGCATCATCAGGTAGTTCTTGTCGTCGAACAGGGCCTGGTCGAAGGCCAGCGTGGTCTCGTGGCCGCCTTGCTTGAGCATGGCCGAGAGCGCCTGCAGCGAGATGTTCTCGCTGCCCATGGCCACAAAGGTGCATTTCATGGCGCGGGCCTCCTGACCTTGGCTCCGTCCAGCCCTCCCAGCGCGGGGTGGTCCCGCCAGGACATGGGCAGCAGCCTGCTTTCATAGGTGGGCCTGATGAAGGCGTCGATGAATCCGTTGTCCTCCCCGGCCAGGCAGATCTGGCTGTACTCGCCCAGGCGGTCCAGGTTCAGCATGCGTGCGCGTATGCGGGCCAGGGGCTCCCGGGTCACGTTGCCGAAGCCGATGTGGATGAACGGGCAGGGGATCACATCGCCGTAGGGCGTGATGTAGAGCTTTTCGCTGCCGGCGGAGCAGCCCAGGCGCAGGTAGTTGGAGTGGAAGTCGCGCCGGAGCTGGGGGTAGCGCCTCATCAGCCCGGCCAGGAATGTTCGGTCGTCCTCGGTGAACTGCTCGGAGAGGTCCCCGCTCCAGCGCCCCACGGGGCAGGGCACGGAGATGACCACCGGGACGCCCAGGGACTTGGCGAAGTCCAGCAGCTCCGTGGTGGCCGGCTCGCGCAGGCTGGAGTGGGTGAGGGTGGAGGAGAAGATGACGCGGATGCCCAGCGCGCGCGCGGCGGACACGTTCTCCAGCGTCTGGCGGAAGGCCCCCCGGTGGTTGCGGAAGGAGTCGTGAACCTCCGGGTCGCCGGAGTCCAGGCTCACCTGTATGGCGTCGAGCCCGGCGCGGCGCAGGCTGGCCGCGCGCCGGGCATCGAGCAGCAGCGCGTTGGTCTGCAGGCCCAGCAGGGTGGACTTGGGCGCGAAGAGCTGCATCAGGTCCTCAAGGCCCGGGTGCAGCAGGGGCTCGCCCCCGGTGAAGGCGAAATAGATGGCGCCCAGCTCCAGGGCCTGCCCGGCCAGGCTCTCGTAGTCTGCCTGGCCCATGGGGCTGCGGCCGGAGGTGAACATGGCGCAGGAGCAGTGCTCGCACGCCAGGTTGCAGGCGTATCCCAGGGCCACGTCCACGTTGCGCAGGGGAAAGCGCAGCACGTCGCGGCGGGTCATGGCCCGCCAGTAGGAGCGCGCCAGGCGGTTCAACAGCCCGGGCTTGCGGCCCGGCTGGAACACGAAGCCCAGGTTGTCCAGAAAGCGTTGGGGGTTCATGTGGCGGCTCCTTTGGACCGGTGGGGGCGGGGGGCTTTTGCCAGCAGCGCGAACAGCGACGAGCCGAAGGGCAGCCAGCGGGCCAGCGGGGCCTCGGCGCGGTTGAGGCCCAGAAGCAGGGAGTTGAGCCAGGGCCGCACAGGCGGAAATTCGCACCCCTCAGTCCCCTTGGCGAGGGAGAGGAGCTTGCGTTGCACCAGGATGCCCAGCGCGCCCACGGCGAAGGCGTACTCCATGCGCAGCACCCTCGCTCCGGCCCTGCGGGCCAGAGCCGCGAGCCCTTCGCGGCTGTACCTGCGGCGGTGGCCCAGCCCGGCGTCCCAGGCGGTGTAGAGTCCCTGGTGGGCAGGCACGGAAAGCAGCAGCGCGCCGCCATCCGGAAGCGCCTTGAGGGCACCGGAGAGGAACTCCCCGTCCTCGTCCACGTGCTCCAGCACGTCCATGAGGAACACCAGGTCGGCCTGCTCCAGTGGGCGGAAGTCGCCCGGGGCGGTCTGGATGTGCGGCAGCCCGCGGCGCGCGCAGAAGTCCAGGGCGTTAGGGCAGACATCCACGCCCAGCGCGGAGCGGAAGCCGAGCCTCCGGTTCATTTCCAGCAGAAAGCCTCCGGTGCCGCAGCCCAGGTCCACCACGCGCAGCTCCGAAGGGGCGGGGAAGGCCCCCAGCACCAGGCGTTCGGCCCTGTTCGCCCGCGAGAGGTGCCACCAGTAGGTCAGCTCGTGGTCGTGCAGGCTCTGCAGGTGCTCCAGGGGCAGGCCTGGGGTCTGGATCGGCATTTTCGTCCTCATGGAACATTGAGGTGTGCGCCGGAATTTTCCGGCATGGCTTCGGGCATGCGAGGATCGTTCCATGGCGCCACCGGCTTTTGACCCCGGGCCGGAAAGGTCCGGAGCAGGCTAGAGCATTTCCACCCGCCGGGCAAGGGCGGCATGCCCGGGGAGCATGTGGCCACCTACCTCCGCGAGCGGAGCATGGACATGCCCACCTGGAGCTTGACCTTGAGCGCATTCCAGGAGAGCCCCCGCCTCAACTCCGCGAACAGAAAGCGGGGGGAGAAGTAGAACTTCTTGTAATACATGGCCAGAAGCCGCTCCAGCTCCTGGCGGGACACCTTGGGGTGCCAGTGCGGCAGCTCGAAGTCCGGGCCCGGGTTGGCGGCGAAATCCAGCCAGTGGTCCCGCTGGAAGTAGCCCCTGTCCAGGGCCTCCTTGTAGATCTCCGTGTTCGGATAGGGAATGAGGACGAACATGTTGAGGTAGTCGAAGCCCATGCGCAGCATCTTTTCGAGCGAGCGCTTGCAGGCCTCGTAGTCCTGGTGCGGAAAGCCGATGATGAAGTAGCCCATGGTCAGGATGCCATGGCGCCTGTAGATGCGCACGGCCTCATGCACGTGCTTCAGGTCGATGTTCTTGCGGATCAGGGCCAGGGTCTCCTGGTCGGTGCCCTCGATGCCCAGCTGAACGCGGGTGCAGCCCGCCCTGCGCAGCAGCGCCGCCATCTCGTCGTCGCAGGGGGTCACCCGACCGCGGAAGCTCCACTCGATGTCCAACCCCTCCGCGAGCAGCCGGTTGCAGAACTCCATCACCCGGTCGCGCTTGAGGTTGAAGCAGTCGTCAAAAAAATGGATCTTCTCAATGCCCAGCGCCACGCACTGACGGATCTCTTCGATGATGGAGCCCATGTCGCGCGTCAGGAAGTCCTTCTGGGGCACATCGCAGAACGTGCAGCGGAACGGGCAGCCCCGGCTGGAGATCATGGTCGTCATGGGCTTGGAGTCCGCCACGGTGTAATAGTCGCTCATGTCCAGGGAGCCCCTGTCCGGGGGGCGAAGGGCGTTCATGACCCAGTCGGGGTCGCTGGCCGTGTCGGACTGGCGCGCCTGCCCCGCCTCGCGCCACCACAGCCCAGGCACGCCCTGGAGCGCGGCCCCGTGGGCCTCGTTGCGCAGGATCAGTTCCGCCAGCCGGGCGAAGCTCGTCTCGGCGTAGCCGGTGAGGACGAAGTCCACCGGGGGCTGGAGGACGGTTTCCCGCGGGAACAGCGTGGCGTGCGGCCCGCCAAGTACGATGCGGCACTCCGGCAGGTGCTTCTTGATCTCGGAGGCAAGCAGGACGCAGGCGTAGAGATGGTCGGTGATGGTGGTGAGCCCGACGATGAGGGGGGCGTCCTCTAGGACCCGGCGCAGGCACTGCTCGATGCTCAGGTTCTTGGAGGCGGCGTCCAGGACGGTGCACTGGAAGCCCTCCGGGAGGTTGCCCGCCAGGTACATCAGCCCCAGGGGAGGGTACTTGAAGGCCACGGAGCTGTTCAGATAGCTCGGCGAGATGCTCTGGGACGACCGGTGCGCGGGAGGGGAAATCAAGAGCACCCGGTTGTTCGTTGCTGGATTCATAATGGGCCGCCCCCTAGTGCAGCGGGTAGTTGAAGGGCGAGAGGTGGTTGTCCTGCCCGGCCCGCTCGCTGCCGCGCGCGCGCAGCCTGCGGATGAGCGGGGCCCGGGGGGCGAAGGCGCCCATGTCCTGGCGCAGGCCCAGGGGATCGGGCTCGGCGTCGGCCGCGGCCTGCGGCCTGGGCGCGGCGGAGAGCAGCAAGGGCCTGGCCTGTTCCGCCAGCGCCCCGGCGATGCGGCGGTTCCCCTCGGAGCTCAGGTGGCACTCGTCGATGTACAAGTCGGCCTCGTCGCCCCGGAACGCCTCCATGAGGTCCACCATGCGGAAGCCGGGGTGCGCCGTGTAGCCCTCCAGGGCCGCGCGGATGCGCTTGCGCTGCTCCTGGTGCAGCACGGCCAGGCGCTCGGCGCTGCCGGGCTCCCGGAACGAGGGCAGGCACGCCGTGTGGCCGGGCAGCAGCCTGGGCTGCAGGGCGAAAATCACCTTGATCCCCTTGTCCAGGCACAGGCGCACCAGGGCCGTGATCGAGCTCTGGTAGCTGGCGTAGCGGCGCTCGAACTCGGCCTGCAGAACCTCCTCCCCGCCGGTGGCGGTCCGCTGGCCGGAGAGGTCGTGGCCCAGAAAGATGTCCGTGCTGAAGTCCTTGGCGCCGTCCCAGTCCGCCGTGCCCTTTTCGCGGCCCATGTTCCGGTAGCGCTCCACCAGCCACTGGAACTGCTCCGGGCGCTCCAGCTCCGGGGTGACCACGGTGTACTGGCCGTCCCGGACGCCGGTGACGATGGGCAGGTCGTTGTACCCGGCGTGGATGACCACCAGGTCCGGGGCCAGGGTGAGGAAGGTGCGCAGGCGCGAGGCCTGGGCCCCGGCGGCCATGCCGGTCACGCCCAGGTTGAGCACGCGCGCCCGGCGCCCGGAGGGGGCCAGGGCCCGGTCCAGCAGCTCCTGGAGGTGGTGGGGGTAGGCCTCGTCGTGCTCCACCTGGAGGTGGCGGGCTTTGCTGCCGCTGCCGTAGGTGGTGCTGCCGCCCAGGCAGAACACGCGGTACTCGCCCTGCGCCTTTGGCTCCAGGCACTCCGGACCCCGGAAGCCCTGGCGGTTGAAGAAATACTCGCGCCGGAAGTACCAGAACCAGGACTCCCTGGCGTAGCGCCGGGCCACGGGATCGAAGGCCTTGGCGTAGACCATGACGTCCGTGCTGCGGCCCCTGGCCACGCGGCGGCACATGCCCTCGATGTCCGCCGAGTTCCAGCCCGGCTGGCGGATGATGACCAGCTTGTCGAAGCGCTGGCGGCGCAGCGCGCGCACGGCCAGGGCCCGGCGGGTCCAGGCCAGGGGGCTGGCCAGGGGCGAGACCCCGGGCGGCTCCTGGGCGTCCTGGGCCACGGGCCGCTCCGGCCAGCGGAAGACGCCCTCGAAGCGCACGGGAAGGGACTTCAGCTCCAGGGGCCTGCGGCCCTCCATGAGCAGGAGAAAGTGGCGGTCCTTGGGCTCGGCGAAGGCCAGGGCCTCCAGCATCAGGGCCTCGTCCTCGGTGTGGGCGATCCACAGCGCGCGCTTCATGCCCCGCCCCCCGCGCCCCCGTCAAGGATGCGCTGGTACAGGGCCTCCAGCTCCGCCGCCTTGCCGTCCATCCAGCAGCCCTCGCGCCAGGCCAGGATGTTCCTGCGCATCTGGAGCTGGTCCGCCTTGCCCAGGGCGGCGGGCAGGTCGTCCAGGTCCCTCTGGGAGAGCACCACGCCCAGGCCGTGGTCGGCCACCAGCCGGGCCACGTACTCGAGCTCCTCGCTCACGGCGATGGGCAGACCGGCCTCGATGAAGGTGAAGAACTTGGTGGGCAGCATGCCCTGGAAGTGCCGCCTGCCGATGAGCAGGCCGGGCTTCAGGCGGTAGAACATGACGCCGAAGGAGTAGGGCGCCAGCTCCCGGGCCAGGTGCCGCGGGCCGACCCCGTTGCGCAGGCGGAAGAGCGGGTTCTCCCCCTCCAGGAAGCCGTAGTCGGCGTAGGCGCTGTCGTGCTTGTTGGCGTAGGGCGCCAGGAAGATGTCGAAGCCCACGCCCTGGGCGATGGTGTCCTTCACCAGGGGCAGGAGCTGCACGTCGCCGAAGGCCTCCGCGGGAAGCGAGGAGGGGGCCAGCGAGCCGATGAACACCAGGGAGGGCGGGCCGTCCTTGGGCGTGGCGGCCAGCACGTCCGCCTCGGGCAGGGCGAACTCGCGCTCCGGCCAGCTGTGCAGCACCAGGGCCTCCCCGGTGTGCCCGTGCCGGGCGCGCACCTCGTCGGCCACGGTCTGGCCGCAGTTGTAGATGAGCGCGTCGGCCACCTGGTGGGCCAGCCCCTCGCTGATTTCGTCCAGCCTGGCCCGCGCGTGGCCGAAGATGCGGGCGATGGTGGGCCAGTCGCCGATGACGCTGGCGATGTCGTTGAACTCCACCACCAGCCTGGCGCGCGGGTTGGCGGCCTTGGCCAGCAGGGCCAGGTAGTGGTAGGTCAGCCAGCCCTGCAGGTGGATCACCGGCACGTCCACGGCGGCCAGCACGTTGAACAGGGCCACGTGGTTGGCGTAGGTGGAGTACACCCCGTCGAAGCAGCCCTCCTTGAAGTCCATGCTGCGCGGGTTCTGCAGCAGGATGGCCGTGCGCAGGCCCCGGCGCCGCAGGGCCAGGCTCTGCTTGGCGAAGTTGTTGTACGAGAAGTCGGCCACGAAGAGCACGTCGGGCTGCAGGCGGTTGATGCGCCGGGCGATGTCCGCAGCCAGGCTGGCGATGTGCGGAAAACCCTCGCGCTCGGGATGGAAGTCCAGCACCTCGCAGCCGATGTTCGCGCCCAGGGCGTCCAGGGCCTGCTCCGTGGCCGTGCCGACGCGCACGCAGAGCACCGCGTCCAGGCCGTGGGAGCGCGCCGCCGCGCAAGGGATGGGCGTGCGCACGCCGTAGTCGAAGGCGTAGATGGGGTTCACGCGCTCCTCGTCCAGGTACTGCACGTCCGCAAACCGGCCCGAGGCCGCGCAGGCCTTGAGCAGCGCCGTGAGGTACTGGCTGGGGGCCACCAGGCCCAGGCGCTTGACGCCCTTCTCGCGCAGGCGGTCCATGGCCTTGTACAGGGCGCTCTCCACGGCGCTGCTGGTGAGCACCGAGGTGGGATCGGCCAGGGGGGCCAGGGCGGGGATCTCCGGGTGGAACCGGCCCAGCTGCGCGGCGATGTCCTCGCGCCCCAGGGGCATGGCCCCGGCCTGGAAGTCCTTGTGGCCCAGGGAAATCACGCGGTCAGCGCCCACGGCGCAGTCGCCGGTCAGGTGCGCCAGCACCGCGTCGGGGCGCTCGCAGGGCAGGATGAGGAACACGTGGCCCTCGCAGTGGGCGGCCACGTTCCCCGGGGTGCGGTGCAGCACGGGCACGCTGCCCAGGAACGTCGAGCCGGCCTTGGCAGCATCCCAGTCCAGGGCGCAGGCGATGTTGAAGTCCTCGGGCGCGAAGCCGAGCAGGGCCAGGCGGCTGCGGAAGTCGAACTCCCCGGCCACAGGGGTCAGGGTCACGGGGGTCTGCTCGGCCTTCAGGCGCTCCAGCCGGGAGAGGAGCGCCCCGAAGCCCTGGCGGATGTGCTCGAAGATGGTGGAGGAGAGGTCGAAGCGGCGGCGGCAGGCCCGGCAGCACACCTTGAACATCTCCAGCTCGCGCTTGTGGAAGTCGTCGTAGGTGCTGGCCTCCCCGCAGTGTGGGCAGCGCACGCCCAGGCGGTACAGCCAGGTCTTCTTGGCCCGGTCGTAGCCCTTGCGCGTCACCTCCAGCACCTCTGCGGGCTTGCGCATCTCGAACTGGGCCTGGGTGGCCTCCTGGAAGATGGTGCCGTAGTCGCGCGGGGAGAGCCCGGTCATGTTCACCGAGGGGCAGCCCGCCTCGATGAAGGCCAGGCGGTCGGTGATGATGCCGCGCTCCAGGCAGAGCTTGTAGTCCTCGCACCCGGGGTAGGGGATGAGCGCGGTGAAATTGATGTTGTAGCGGGTGTGGCCCTTCCACCAGGCGATGGTCTCCCGCGCCGTCTCCAGGGTTTCGGCCGGGTCGCCGAAGATGAAGTTGCCCTGGATGCCGATGCCCAGCTCGTCGGTGGCGGCCAGGGCCTTCTCGATCTGCGGCACGCTGATGTGCTTCTTCATGCTCCTCAGCACCGTGTCCGAGGCGCTCTCCAGCCCGTAGCTGATGTAGAACAGCCCGGCGTCCTTGAGCATGGCCAGCGCCTTCTTGTCCACGTGGTCCACGCGCAGCTGGGCGATCCACTTGAGCCCGTAGGGCTTCATGCGCGCGCAGAACTCCTCCAGGTGGTCGGCGTGGAAGCTGAACAGCTCGTCCAGCACGGCCAGCATGTTGATGTCGTGGCGGGCCACCAGGCTGTCCACCTCGGCGAAGAAGGAGTCCATGGACCGCTTGCGGTACTTGTTGCCCAGGGGGTGGAAGCAGAAGGTGCAGTTGAACGGGCAGGAGCGGCTGGAGATCACCGGCAGCAGGCGGGGCCGGTCCAGGGCGTTGACGTAGACGTTGTCGCCGGTGCGCTGGCGGGCGAGATAGGCCGCCGCCTCGAAGCCCTCGTAGTCCGGGTGGGGCAGGGCGTCCAGGTCCATGATGGCCTTGCGGGGCTTGGTGCGCGCCAGCTTGCCGTCGGGGCCGCGGTTGATGATGCCGTCCACCGCCGCGAGGTCGGAGCCGGTTTCCAGCGCCTGGGCCAGCTCCAGCATGGTGTTCTCGCCCTCGCCGATGACGCCGATGTCCGCGCCCAGGGCTTCCAGCATCAGCTCCGGCTCGCTGGTGAGGATGCCGCCGCCAAGGATCAGCGGGAGGTCGCGCCCGGCTCCGCGCACGCAGCGGATGACCTCGCGCACGTTGTGGTAGTGGGGCGAAAGCCCTCCCGTGCCCACCACGTCGATGTGTTCATTGCGGATGACGTCGCGGATGAGCCCGGCGACCTGGTTCTCGTGGTAATGGTTGAGGTTCAGGGTGGACACATGGCGGCCCGAGGCCTTCAGGACGGCCGAGATGTAGGCCAGCCCCACGGGGAAGTCGTACATCTCCCCGGCACGTTCCACAAAGCGCGGCGCTATGAGCAGAAAACGCATGGTCCCCCCTGAGGTGCTGGTGGCAAGGCTTTCGGAGCAGGCCGGGCCCGCACCGGTTGTCTACAGGCATTCATTCCCGGCGTCCACAGCGGCCGAAGTTTTGACGCTTTTGGCCCCCCGGGCGCGGTCGGGCCGGGCCTGCGCCGTTCAAGCAAAAATCATGCTAGGGCGCGGCGCGCTCCTTGCATTTCCACCGCGTCGCGGTGTAGCCGGAAGAAGGCGCCCGTCCACCACCTGCCCAGGAGTCACCATGCGCGTGCTCATCGTCGAGCCCAGGTACTATTCCTTCGCCACGCAGCCCTACTTCCCCCATGGCCCGGCCTACGTGGCCGCATCGCTCATCCGCGCCGGGCATGAGGTGGAGGTGTTCAACGCCAACATGGAGCCCGGAACGGTGGAGGAGGTCTGCGACCGCGTGGCCGAGCGCGCCGCCGGGGGCGGCTGCGGGCTGGTGGCCATGGGCGGGCTGTGCACCACCTGGCGCTTCCAGGCCGCCGTGTTCCGGGGCCTGCGCCGCCGCCTGCCGCGCCTGCCCCTGGCCAGCGGGGGCAACCTGTTCACCTCCGAGCCGGAGCTGTGCATGCGCGAGTTCGGCCTGGACTACGGCATCGTGGGCGAGGGCGAGGAGACCGCCGTGGCCCTGTGCGACGCCCTGGAGGCCGGGACCGACCCGGCGCGGGTGGAGGGCATTGCCCTCATGCGCCATGGCGAGGTGACGCTGACGCCGCGGCGCAGGGTCATCGCCGACCTGGACACCCTGCCCCTGCCCGCCTGGGACCTGTTCCTGACCCGCGAGCAGATCGTGGCCCTGGGCGGCATGTCCGTGTTCTCCAGCCGCTCCTGCCCGTTCCATTGCACCTTCTGCTACCACCCCAAGGGCAGCTACTACCGCAAGCGCTCCGTGCAAAGCGTCCTGGCCGAGATTCTGGCCCTGCACGAGCGCTACGGCTTCCACTTCTTCGCCTTCAGCGACGAGCTCATGGGCCTGCACAAGGACTGGGTGCGCGAGCTGTGCGCGGCCTTCGCCACCCTGCCCTTCGACATCGGCTGGGTGTGCCAGATGCGCGCCTCCGACGCCGACGGCGAGACCCTGGCCATGATGCGCGAGGCCGGGTGCATGCGCATCTCCATGGGTTTCGAGAGCGGCAGCGACACGGTGCTCAAGAGCATGAGGAAGCGCATCACCACCGAGGTCTCCAAGCGGGCCATCGCCACGGCCCGAGCCGCTGGGCTGCCGGTCACCGGGGGCATCATCGTGGGCGACTACGACGAGACCCCCCGGACCATCGCCGAGAGCGTGGAGTTCATCAAACAGACCGCGCTGGTGCCCGTGGGCGACATCGGCTTCATCGTGCCCTTCCCGGGCTCGCAGATCTACGAGCGCGCCGTGGCGCAGGGGCTCATTACCGACCGGGTGGGTTTCATCGAGTCGCTCTCGGACTTCGGCAAGCTCCGGGTGAACATGACGGGCATGAGCGATGCCGAGCTCATCGCCCTGCAGGAATGGGCCAGCCGCGAGGTGTGCGCCCACTTCCTGGCCCACCGCCGGGGCGAGGTGCTGGAAACGCTGGCCGAGGCCCATGACCGCTCCACAGTGCGCTGCCGCTGCCAGGGCTGCGGCGAGGAGCACGAGCGCGAGTTCCAGGGCCTGGCCACGGAACTGCAGTTCTATTGCCCCGCCTGCCGGTACCCGCTGTACTTCTCGCCCTTCGACATCCCGCACATGGAGCGGGCCACGCGGGGCTTCCGCCAGCGGGTGCTGGAGCTGGCCGCCCGTGGCGCGCGCCTGGCAGTGACCCCCACCGGGCGGGACTTCATGCGCCTGACCGAGGTGCTGCCCGAGGCCTGGCGGGCCGCCGTGGGCTTCCTGGACGCCAGCGACAACCGCCTGGCCCACCCGTACATGGAGCGGCCCGTGCGCCTGCGCACCAAAAGCGAGGCCCTGGCCCTTCGGCCGGACGCCATCGTGGTCTGCTCCGTGGCCCACGGCGGGGCCATAGCCGCCGAGGTGCGCGGCTGGGAGCTGCCTGGCGTGGAGGTGCTCTCCTTCACCGGGTAGGGACCAAAAGCAAGCCCCCCGAAACGCCGCGCGGGCGCTCCGGGGGGCCTGGAAGGCTCCGTGTCGCGGGGCTACTTCTTCTCGCAGATCACCAGCAGCTGCTTGAGCGGCAGGTTGCTGTAGTCCTTGCCGTCGTCCGGGTTGCGGAAGTACTGGCGGGTGAACACCTCGGTGATGTCCAGCTCCTTCAGGCCCGCGGAGGCGATGACCTTGCGCAGCTCGTCGTACTCGTAGCGCGCGCCCAGGCCGAAGGCCTGCGGGGTGATGCCGAAGATGTCCTTGCCCTCGTAGATGTCGAACTTCACGCGGCCGCCCTTCTTGGCCACGCGCCCCATCTCGCGGATGTAGTTGTTGATGATTTCCTTGCTGTTGATGTGCACCAGCACGCCGTGGCAGATGACGAAGTCGAAGGTGTCGTCGCCGAACTGGCGCAGGGAGCGGCCGTCGCCGTGGACGATGTGGGCGTTGGGCTTGCCGCGCAGGCGGAAGCGGCCCTCCATGTAGCGCTCGCGGGTGATGTCGATGCCGTGCACCTCGCGGAAGTGCTCGCTCAGCACGTCCAGCAGTCGGGCATGCCCGCAGCCAACCTCGAGCAGGTTGCTTTTGGCGATGTCGCGGCCCTTGAGGTATTTCTTGTCGGAGAGCACGAACCAGTCCACCTCCTCGCGGGTGAACTGCTTGTAGCCGTCCAGGGTGCTGCCCTTGGCCTGGTCGGCCACGATCTTCTTGGTGTCGAAGTCGCCGGGGCGGCCCCACTGGTGCTGCATGTTCTGGATGAGCACGTAGTCCACCACGTCGTCGCTGGTGGGGTTGTCCTTGTTGATGGTGAAGATGAGGTCGCGCAGAAGCGGCAGGCGCTCGGCGCTGTCGAGCTTGAGCTCGGTGGTCAACCCCCGGAAGAGGTTCAGGCCCGCGCCGCGCCACTTGATGGGCGCCTCGAACAGGTTGAGCTTGAAGTAGCCGGGATTGCCCAGCATGAACTGGGGGTACTCGGGGTTGAGCTCGATTTCGGGCATGCCGAACATGGAGCGGAAGCCCGGCGTGGACAGGCTGTGGAAGCGCGACAGCGCCGCCGGAGTCACCACCACGGGAGCCATGGTGGGGGGCATGTTGTGGCACAGGGTGAGGTCCGCGCCGCTCTCGGCGTGGCTGGCCAGCATGTCCTTCACGAAGTGCAGGCTCACCAGGGGATAGGCGATGGGGATGTCCACCACCACGTCCAGCCCGTGGATGGCCGAGGCGTTGACCAGGCGGCGGGCCACGTTCAGGTCGCCCATGAACATGGTGAAGCCGAAGGACTCGATGTGTTTCACCAGGTCCTCGCCCACCTTCTGGAAGTCGCGGAAGGCCATGGCGAAGATCTTCTTCTTGTTCGGGAAGGCCTTGGCCACCCGCTCCAGGGTGAAGTCCAGGAAGCAGGAGTCGGCCAGGTTGGCCATGGGCAGGGAATTCTCAAAAATCTGGTCGCTGGTGACGACGATACCGTGGCGGTCAGGCATGAACAGGTCCCTCCATGTTGTTGGTTGCGCCTTACGGCCCGGTCCTGCGGGAAGCTGGGCGCATGTTTTCCAAGGATATTTCGATGGTTTCCGCAAAAACAGCGGCCATGTCACGCACCTTCTCGTGGTAGTGCCGCAGGTAAGACTTCCGTGTGAGCTCCCAGTCGCCCCCGGCTACGCTGTCGGCCCACTCGGGGTCCGGCTTCTGGAACAGCGCCTTGTGGGTGGCCGCGTGCTGGAATCCCTCGAACCGTTGCACCAGATAGGTTACGCCCTCGGCGTCGTAGCGCTCCAGGGCCTGCATTGCTGCGGAGTTGAACTGCGCGACCCCGGCGGCCTCGATCTCGAGGATTCTCGCGCTGGCCTGCTGCACCGCCCGCCAGCCCGCCGCCTCGGAGCGCATGGCCTGGACGATGCGCGGGAGGTCGCGCGGGGCCGGGCGCATGGCCGAGAGCCTGCCCAGCCTGCGCATGAGCCGTCCGGTGGGAGTGATGTCCGGGGCGGGGTGGTAGGCTATGCCGGGGCCGTGGAGGAGGCTGTCCAGCGTGGTGTTGACGCAGGGCACGCTGCTTGAGCGGATGTCGTCCAGCAGCCAGTGCGCGGCATCGAGGAAGTTCAGGGAGGTGTACAGCCCCGGCGTGAGCGGGTTGCGCACGGGGTAGAGCTGCGGATAGGCGTTGGTCAGCGGCCTGGGGGGCGCGTCTGGGGCGTGGTTCACGCTGCCCGCGGAGTAGCTCATCTGCCAGGGGTCGCGGCTGCACAGCTGCGCGCCAACCAGCACGCAGCGCGCGCAGCCCATGTGGCGCGCAAGCGAGAAGGCCGTGGTGATGACCGAGCCGTGCAGCCGCAGGTTGGGCCTGTGGCCGAAGACCTCGGGCAGGAAGTTGCCGAAGAGGTAGGTGCGGCCGAAGATGCCGCGGCCCAGGTTGGACAGGCTGTGGGCCACAAGGCTCACGTCCGGCAGGGCGGGCAGCCCGCTCCAGGAGCGCTCCGTGGCCAGCGAGGTGTCGTTGGAGACCACGAAGTGGGGCCTGATGCCCGCGGCCAAGAGCGGCTTGAGGGCGTTGTTCACGGCAATGACCAGGGCGTTGCCCCGCTGCTGGCGCAGGTAGTCCAGCTTGCCCGCCAGGTCCGGCCCGGCGGCCACCAGGATGGTCGTCTCCTCGCGGAAGGCCCCCCGCAGGTGCGAGATGTCCGGGCAGGAGGCGAACTGGGGGATGTTCTGGTAGACGTGCAGCTGCTGGTCGAAGAACAGTCCCTTGGCGATGTTGCGCAGGGGCAGCCCGCAGATGTTGGCCTGGCCGCTCACCGGGTACACCCGGTGGCGGAAGAACAGGAGCTCGATGGTCTCCACCATGCCGGCCACGCTCTCCGGGGCTTCCTGGAGCAGCGAGGGCAGGGCGTAGAACACCGGGAAGCCCAGGCGGAAGATGTCCGGCGGCAGCAGCGTGGACAGGGGGGGCAGGAAGGCCTGCGGTTCGCCCAGGAGGACAACGGCCTTGTTGACCAGGCTGGCTGCGGGCACGGCCCTGGCAAAGCTCGCCAGGCGATGCCGGTTGGGCTCGAAGATGAGCGCCAGGGCCCCGGAGCGGCGCAGCACGGCGCGCAGTGCCGGGGTGTCCTCCGCGCCCAGCAGCACCACCAGCCGGGTGCGGTCCAGGGCGCGCTCCGGCGCGGTGTCCGGGGGCAGGGTCTCGTAGAGCTTGCGGCCCAGCACGCCTTCGCAGGCCTCGGCGATGTAAGGCTGCTCGAAGCTCCACAGCGGGGCGTGGTCGTGGAAAATGTGTTCGCCGCAGGACTGGGGCACGGGCTGGTCCTCGGCCTCGGCCACGCCGGGAGCCTGGAACAGCACGCCCAGTTCGCGCAGCACGGCGAAGGCCACCTCCGGCCTTTGGCCCAGCGGGCCCTCGGGAACCCCCTGCGGGCCAGGGCCTGCATGCAGAGCGGAGCGCGCGGTCATGCCCCGCCCCCCCCACCGGCTCCGCCCGTCCGCCGGGCCAGGTGAAACTCCGCCAGTTCCAGCCCCTCTGGCCCCTCCAGCACCAGGCCCTCCTCGCGGCTCACGCGCTGTCCGCGCGTTTCCGGGATGGGCATGCGCAGCCGCTTGGGGTGCACGGCGCCGATTTCCAGGTTGCGGTAGAGCTGCGGGATCATCTGGCGGTCCGCGCCGGGGTCGGACCACACCGGGAAGAACCCGTCGTTGCCGGGCACGATCATGAACAGGTTGGGGTCCACGGGATAGATGGCCGCGACCCTCGCGGCCACGCGGTCCTCCAGCAGGGCGTGGTACATGCGCTCCAGGGTGCGAGAGGTGACGAGCGGGGCGCGCCAGTCGTGCAGCAGCAGCACGTCCGCCCCGGCCCCGGCCTCTTCCAGGGCGCTCAGGGCCCTGGTGAGCAGCCAGTGCTCCTTGGAGAAGGCGGGCAGCTTGTAGTCGAAGAACCAGTCCGGCAGGCGGCGCAGGCTGGCCTCGCCGCAGTCCCCGGGCAGGGTGTCCAGGCCGGGGGCGTCGGTGCACACGAACACCTCGTCCACGTTGGGCGTGGCGCGCAGGGTGGCCACGGCCCGGCCCAGCAGCGAGCCGCCGCCGAAGGGCGTGCTCCAGTCCAGGCCGGGGGCGCACTCCCGGGCGGAGACGAAGATCAGTCCCAGCACCCTCATGGCCGCTCCTCCCCGTTCCGGCCCGCCTTGCGGCGCGCCAGGTAGAACTCGGCCAGGGCCACGTCCTCCTCGGTCTGGAAGTCGAAGCCCTCCTCCTCGTCCACCTCGTGGTGCAGGCTGCCGCTCAGGCCCTCCATCTGCCTCGGGCGGCTGGAGAAGGAAGCCCCCACCAGCCGGAACAGGGCCGGGGCCTTGTCCATGGGCGTGTGCGGGTCGTTCCAGAAGGGGAACATGTAGCGGGTGTTGGGGTTCTGCAGGCACAGCCTGGGGGCCACGCGGCGCATGGCCGTGATGCGCATGGCCCGGGGGTCGTCCTCCAGGCGCTGGAACATGTGGCGCAGGGTCTGGGGCCGCACCAGGAAGTTGTTGCAGTTGAGGGAGAGGTGGATGTCGCCGGGGGTGCCCATGAGCTCCGCCACCTGGCCGAAGCGGTTGGCTCCCCACTCGTCGATGTTGTGGAATCCGCTGAAGTAGTGGACCATCTCGCGCGGGCGGGCCAGGGCGCGGGCGCCCATGCTCCGGGTCACCTCGTGCACCTCGGCGTCCTCGCTCCACACGAAGACCTCGTCCACCAGGCCGGTGGCCTGGCACAGGGCGATGGCGTGTCCCACCACGGACAGGCCCTCCAGGCGGTAGAGGTTCTTGCGGTAGAAGGTGGAGCCCCCCCCGCGCACCACAAGGTGGGCAAAGACGCTCTGCTTGGCCATGTGCTCGCCCCGCCCCCTAGATGAAGTTCACGTGCATGGGCGGCTCGCCGGAGGGAGTCTCCAGCTTTGCCCCGCCGTGCTTGATGTTCCACAGCGCCTCGTTGACCTTGTGCTGCAGGCACAGCGACACGCAGATCTTGCGCGCGTCGAAGGAGTCCGAGGCCAGGTCGCGCAGCACGTTCCAGTAGGCGTCGCTCTGCCACATCTGCTTGAACGAGCTGTGGGCCAGGTTGCCGATGTGGTAGCGCTTGAAGCGCTCCATGAACAGCCCGCCGCAGGGGGCCACCAGGCCCGAGCCGCTGAACTGCATCATCAGGGGCGGGCCGTAGCACTGGGCGTAGCAGCGCGTGCCGCCGCTCAGGATCTTGGACCACTTGGCGCGCACGGCGTACTCCGGGGTGGAGAGGGCCTCGGCCTCCTTGAGCAGTTCGGTCAGCGCGAAGTACTTGTCGTATTCCACGCCCAGGTTGCCCTGGTCGTCGTCGCTGCAGTGCTTGATGACCAGGTAGTCCACGCCCAGCTCGCGGCCCAGGCGGGCCAGGGGCAGCACCTGGTCGGCCAGCTGGGGCATGAGCACCATCTGCAGGCCGATGGTCACGTCCAGGCCCTTCCGGCGCTTGATCTGCACGCAGCGGCGGATGGTGCCCACCACCTTGTGGTAGGCCTTCACGGCCACGCCCATGATCTGGGCGTAGCGTTCCGGCTCCCCGGCGGAGATGTTGAAGCGCAGGTAGGTCAGGGCGGGCAGCATCTCCTCCAGACGCTCGTCGTCCAGCAGGTAGCCGTTGGTGCCCAGGGCCATGTCGATGCCGTTGGCCTTGCCGCGCAGTATGGCGTCGGCGAGGAAGGGGCTGCACGTGCTCTCGCCGTCGGAGACGAAGCTGATGCCCCGCACGCCGATGTCGGCGGAGTCGTCCAGGAACTGGTACACCGCGTCGCGGGTGAGCGGCTGGCCCTCGTTCTCCTGGAGCTTGCCGATGCAGTAGACGCAATTGTAGGTGCACCTGCGCGTGAGCGCGCAGTCGATGGTGACCGGGGCCACGCGCTCCCCGGCCAGGAGCGCGTCCACGCGGTCCTTGTGCCAGGCCAGCTTGGTGCCGTCGAGAACGAGTTCGCTCATGGCCTCTCCCTACCAGTCCACCTGGATGTAGCCCGAGGGCACGCTGTGCCAGGGGAACTTGCGGATAACCGGGCGCTTGCCGAAGTGCTTGCGGAAATATTCGTCCACGGCCAGGGATTCGCCGCCGAAGGTCTCCAGGGCGTACTCGTCCAGCACGATGATGCCGCCCGGGGCCATGATGGGCACGAAGTGCTCCAGGGCCACGCGGGTGGGCTCGTACAGGTCGCAGTCGATGTTCAAAAGCGCCACGCGCAGGCCGTGGCCCTTCTCCTCGACAAATTTTGGGATGGTCTGGCACATGTCGCCCTTGACGAAGGCCACGCGGTCGATGTGCCGGATGTGCTTGTCCGCGTTCATGGCCCGGCGCGCCAGGTCCAGGTCGCGCTCGATGGTGTCGCCGCCGGAGAGGCCCCCGGCCTGGCGCTGGATGTCCCCGCGCGCCGCGCCGTCCTGCTCCGCGATGTCCGGGAAGCCCTCGAAGCTGTCGAAGCCGTAGACCACCTTGCGCACGTCCGTGGGGCAGAAGATTTCGCAGAGCTTGGCCCAGGTGAAGGTGGAGGCGCCCCGGAACACGCCCAGGTCCACGATGACGCCGGGCAGGTCCACCACCTTCTTGAACAGCTCGTAGTGCACCAGGAAGCGCGCCAGGTTGTAGCGCGGCGCGCACAGCGGGAAGGCGCGGAACAGTTCGAAGTTGGACAGGCTGGTGCCGGAGAACAGCTCCTCCAGCAGCTGGCGCTGGGCCCGCTCGTTTTCGTGCCGGGTGGAAAGGTCGTCGCTCAAGGGACACTCCTCTGGTCTTGGGGGTCTGGTCCTGGGGGTCTGCTCCTCAGGCCGCAGTCACTGGGTATGCAAGATGGGGACCATTCACCAATTGAGCAATTTATTCCGGGCGCAGTCCGCACAGCCGGGCCACGGTGCGCGTCAGGTTCTCGGCGCTGAGCCCGGCGCGCTCCATCTGCGCGCGCTGGGAGCCGTAGCATTCGCTGAAGGCGTCGGGCAGGCCCAGCATGGCGAAGCGCCTCGGCCCGGCGAAGTTCGCCTGGGCCATCAGCTCCGCCAGGGCCGAGCCCAGGCCGCCCACCACGCTGTTCTCCTCCACGCTCACCACCACCGGGCGGCTGGCCATGAGGTCCAGCAGCAGCTCGCGGTCCAGGGGCTTCACCGTGGGCAGGTGGACCAGGGCGATGCGGATGCCCCTGGCCTCCAGGGCGGCCTTGGCCTCCAAGGCCAGGCCCAGGCAGATGCCCGTGGTGGCCACAAGGGCGTCCGGGCCCTCGGCGTACACCAGGCCCTTGCCGATGGCGAAGCCCAGGGCCGGGTCGGTGACCACGGGATCGTAGCCCTTGGCAAGGCGGATGTAGATGGGGCCCTGGTGCTCCACGGTGTGGGGCATCAGCCGGGTCATCTCCTCGGCGTCGGCGGGGCAGAGGATGGTCATGCCCGGCAGGATGCGCATGAGCGAGATGTCCTCGAAGGCGATGTGCGTGGGGCCCAGCGGGGCGTACACCAGCCCGCCGCCGTTGCCGATGAGACGCACGTTGGCCTGGTGCAGGCACACGTCCACGGCCACCTGCTCAAAGGCCCGGCGGGTCAGGAAGGTGGCGATGGTGTTGGCGTAGACGATCTTGCCCTCCATGGCCAAACCGGCGGAGAGCCCCACCACGTTCTGCTCGGCTATGCCCTCCATCAAAAAGCGCTCGGGCATGTCGCGCTTGAATTCCTTGAGCGTGCCGGCGCCCAGGTCGGAGCCCACGAAGAAGATGCGCGGGTCGTCCTTGGCCAGCTTGTACACCATGTCCAGGCAGGTCTTGCGCATGGCCCCTCCGCTAGTACGCGTCTATGGCGGCCAGAAGTTCGGCGGCCACGTCGTCGGCGATGGCGCTCTTGTGGTGCCAGGCCGGGTTGTGCTCGGCCTGGGGCAGGCCCTTGCCCTTCACCGTGTGGCAGATCACCGCGCTTGGCCTGCCCGGCTCGATGGGCAGGCGCGAGAGCCTGTCCGTCAGCGCCGCCACGTCGTGCCCGTCCACCTCGGCCACGCCGAAGCCGAAGGCCCGCCACTTGTCGGCGAAGGGCTCCAGGTCCTGCACCTCGGCCACGGGGCCGTACGACTGCAGCTTGTTGTAGTCCACCAGCACCACGAGGTTCTCCAGCCTGTGCTTGCCCGCGCACATGGCGGCCTCCCAGGTGGAGCCCTCATTGCACTCGCCGTCGCCCATGACCACGAACACGCGGCTTTGGCGCCCGTCGTGCCGCGCCGCCAGGGCGAAGCCGATGCCGATGGAGAAGCCGTGGCCCAGGCTGCCGGTGCTGGCCTCCACGCCGGGCACGCGCCCGCGCTCCGGGTGGCCGCCCAGGATGGACTCCGTGCCGCAGAAGCTCCAGAGGCAGGTTTCGTCGAAGTAGCCCTTGTCCTGGAGCATCACGTACAGCGCCAGGCAGCCGTGGCCCTTGGACAGGATGCAGCGGTCGCGGTCGGGCCAGGCCGGGTTGGCGGGATCGTGGCGCAGAATGCTGTCGTAGAGCACGCGCATGATTTCCACCAGGGACAGCGCCGGGCCGGGGTGGCCGCGCTTGCCCGCCACGAGGGTCTTGATGATCTGCTGGCGCAGGGCCTTGGAACGTGCGTCCATTGGTGCTCCCGTTTGGCGGCGGTCAGCCGGTATGGGGCCCGGTGAGGGGGGCGGCGTGGGGAAACAGGCCCGCTCCGGCGGGGGTGAGGGTTTTCAGCGCCTGGGCCTCGCACAGCCAGCGCTCCAGCCCTGCGCGCAGGTCCCTGGCCTTGCCCAGCTGGGCGGCCAGCAGGGCCTCTCGCGAGCCGGAGCCCGACCCGGCCCCGGCGAACTCGCGGCGTTCCAGGCTGGCCCGGCTGAACACGTTGAGCATGATGGCGCACCAGGCCAGGCCGACCAGCGGGAACAGGGCCAGGAGGCGCGAATCCACACCCGGCAGGTCCCCGTATAACTCTAAACTTTGTCTAAGGAAACATGTTTTCAGATGCGCGGGCAGCGGGTTGCGCGGATGCAGCAGGAAGTCCGACACGAGCTTGGCCGGGTCGTCCCAGCCGAAGTACTCGAAGTCCAGGAAGACCACCCGGCCGTCGGCCCTCCGCAGGGCGTTGTGGAAGCCGAAGTCCGAGGGGCTGGGCACGCGCCCGGCCTCGGGCAGCTCGCGCGCCCAGTCCGGGCCGAGCAGGGCCTGGCCGCGCTCCTCGACCCGCGAGAGCGTCTGCCGCAGCGGGCCGGAGACAAAGGCGCCCATTTCGCGGAAAAGCCCCGGCGCGTTCGTCGTCCCCGAAGCCCGGGCGGCCTCCTCCAGCGCGGCAAGCCGCGCCGCAACGCGTCCGGCCAGGTCCGCGCCGCTCAAGCAGGCGTCCGAGGCCCGGGGGAAGTCCGCGAACGAGTGGTCGACGCGCGGGGCGCGGCGCAGCAGCCCCAGGAAGGCCACGGCCTGGGCCAGCTCGGCCTCGCCGGGCTGCGTCACCGGTTCGCCTTCCACGAAGTCGTAGAGCGCCAGGCCCAGCTCCGGGGCTGCGGCCAGGGGGCGGGGAATGGCCGCGCGGAGCTCGGGAATCCCGGCGTCCCAAAGCCGCGCGAGCGCCCCGAACTCCACGCCCAGGCGGTCGCGGGGGTCGTCGGCGTGGCGGAAATAGTGCTTGAGGGCGCAGCGCCGCCCGTCCTCCAGGCTCACGTCCCACACGCGGCTGTTGCCCCCGGCGAAGATGCGCCGGGCGCTGGCCACGCGCGCCCCCAGCAGCTCCCCGGCCCTGGCGGCCAGCGCCTGGTCCGGGCCCTCCAGCGGGCCGAGCACGCGGGTCCGCACCTCTGCCCAGGAGCGCGCCAGCGCCCCCCGGAACTCCGGGTGGCCCTTTCCCACGGGGTCGAAGAGCACCTGGGCCACGCCCGGCGGAAACCCCGGCTCCAGGAACAGCTCCACCAGGTCGTCCACGAACACGGCGCAGCCCAGGGCGGCCATGCGCGCCAGCTTCTCCGCCCGGGTGGACTCGAAGAACACGCGCTCCGGGGTCAAGGGCGAGGCGGCGGGGTCGAACAGCCCGGCCTTGTCCATCCAGGCCAGGGCGGCGGCGCGCAGGTCGTACTCCCGGCCCCGGCAGCTGGCCGTGGGCGTCTTGTGGCTCACCACGAACACCTGCAGGTCCAGCTCCCGGCAGCGGGCCAGGAACCCGCGCACGCCGGGAAAGGGCTCTGCCCGCAGGATTTCGCGCCCGTAGACCAGGGCCTGCACTTCGCGCCAGTCATACTCTCCGCCGGGGCGCGCGCGCAGGGCGTCGCGCAGGGCGGTCTTGCCCGGGGGCAGCGCGGCCAGTTCGCCGGGGGTGAACAGCCCCAGCTCCCGCGCGGCGGCGGGGAACAGCTCCTCGTAGCCCACGAGGGTGTTGTCCAGGTCCAGGCCGATGACGGTCGCCACGGCCTACCCCGAAAGGCCCAGGGCCTTCATGAGCGGGCCGCGCGTGGTTCCCAGCTCGTGGGCCTGGCGGAAGCGCCGCACGTTGGCCTTGAGCGCGCGCAGGTCGAGCCGTGCCAGGATGCCCGGCAGCTCCTCCAGGTTCTCGATGGGGTACACCGCGCCGATGCCGTGCTCCAGGATGAACCGGGTCATGTACTCGAACTGGCGGTACACCAGCACGGGCAGCCCGGCCTCCATGTAGCTGAAGATCTTGGAGGACATGTTGTGGCGGAAGATCTCCGGGTCGTGCTCCGTGCGCGCCAGGTTGTCGAACAAGAGGCCGAAGTGCGCCCCCTGGATGGCCCCGGGCAGCTCGTGGAAGGGCACGCCCTTGAGGAAACGGAAGTGCGGCATGCGCCGGGCATACTCGAAGTAGCGCTCCTGCTCGTCCCAGTACATGTTCCGGGCGTTCTGGTTCACGTGCATGTCCAGCTCTATGCCCAGGGCCCGCGTACCCTCGATGAGCGGGTCGAAGACGTGGTGGCCGTAGCCTTTTTTCAGCGCGATGGAGTAGGGCATCACTCCCCCGGCGTACACCAGCCGGAAGGGCGGGGCCGGGGCGGGCTCGGCCTCGGTGAACAGCTCCGCGCAGGGCAGGCTGTGCACCAGATGGCCGGGGACCTCCAGCTTGTGCCCGGCCAGGAGCCTGGCGTAGCCCTCCTCCGGCAGCTTGTGGGCCACGGCGGCGCAGCGCTCAAGCAGCGCGCGCTCCAGGCGGCTGTCCGGGTGCCCGGGGTCGCCGTGCTGGAACAGGGCGCTGTCCACGATGTCCAGCACCAGCCGGGCCTCGGGCGCGGCGTCGGCGGCGATGGCGGCCATGTGGAAGTGCGGGGCCGTGGCGTGGATGGCCGCCGGGCGCGCCCCTTTCAGCAGGCGGTGCAGCTCGGCGTAGTCCTCCACCTCGTAGTACTCGTCGAACCAGCGGGCGATGTCCGCGTCCTCGCGGATGCAGCAGCCGATGAAGGTGACGTGGGCGTCGCCGCCGCGCCGCAGGGCCAGGGCGCGCTTGATGACCGAGGCGAAGGGGTAGTAGGCCACGCAGACAACGTGGGGCTTGCCGCCCACGCGGCTCTGCCCCAGATGCCTCGGGAGGGTCCGGTAGGCCAGGGTCTCGCGGCCGCGCGGCATGGGTCCGGCCATGATGTCCAGAAGGCGCTGGCGGTTCTCGCCGTCCAGCCAGGAGAAGTCGCTCATGTGTCGCTCCGTGCGGCGCGGGCGTGGTCGTAGATGGCCAGGAGCCGTCCGATCATGTTGGGCATGGAGTGCTTGCGGCGATAGGCCAGCACGTTTCGCCTGAGGGCCGCGTGGTCGGCTGCGGCCAGTATCTGGCCCAGGCGGGGCAGGTCGGCGGCGGCCAGCACAAGGCCCAGGCCGTGCTCGCGCACCAGGGCGGACACGCCGCCAAGCTCCTCGCTCACCAGCACGGGCAGCCCGGCCTCCAGGTAGCTGAACAGCTTGGTGGGCATCATGTGCCGGAAGTGCTCGGCGCGGATCTGGAAGCCCGGCGGGATGCGGTAGAGCATGCTGCCGTAGTGCAGGCCGGACAGCTCGCCGGAGAGCGCGGCCGGGCTTACGCCCTGGCGCAGTTTGAGGAGCGGCTGGCGCGCGGCCAGGTGGAAGTAGTCCCAGAACGCGCCCTGGGGGTCGGGCCGCTGGAAGGGGTTGAAGAACAGGTGGAACTCCAGGCCCTGGCCGGTGAACTCCCCGATGAGCCCCAGGAGCTTCACGTCGCCGAACACCTCGTCCGGGTGCGAGGAGGGGTTCACGGATCCGGCGAAGCCCAGGCGGATGGGCCCGCCCTTTGGGCCGGGGGGCGGGGCCTCCGGGCCGAAGTGCTCCGGGTCGGGGTAGCTGTGGAAGGAGAAGATGCCCGCCCGCCGGGCGCTGCCCGACATCGCGAGCAGCTCGGATGCGGCCTCCTGCCGGGCGTTGAGGATGAGCGCCCCGGCGTGGTCCAGCACGGTCTGGACCCCGGCGGCCTCGCGATGGAACTGGCCCTGGCCGAAGGCGGCGTCGAAATGCTCGGGGGAGAGCACGAACTGCGGGATGTCGTTGAACTCCGCCACCAGGGGAGAGGGGCACAGGCGGCTGGCCGCGGCGGCGAAGCAGTGCAGGCCCAGCCAGGCCTGGAAGTGCACCGCCTTGTAGCGGTGGCGGCACAGCAGGCGGTAGAACAGCTCCATGTCGCTGCCCGCGTGGGCCACGGCGTCGAAGGCCCCGTCGCGGAAGGGCGTGTTGGAGGGGTTCAGGCACAGGAAGGCCGTGCGCAGGCCCCTGGCGCGCAGGGCGCGGCTCATGCGGTTGAAGTTGAAGTAGGCGTAGATTCCGGCGAAGAGCACGGTGTTCTCCGGCTCGAAGGCCGCGTCCAGGACCTGGGCGGCCTGGGCCTCCAGCTGGGCGAAGTGCTCGGCGTGCTCGCGCCGGGTTCCGGGCAGGAACAGGCGCAGGGCGCGGTCCGCCGCCAGGCCGGGCAGGGCGGCCACGCGCAGGCCCACGGGAATCTGGTCCAGGTCCGGTTCGGCCTGGGCGTCCGCCAGCAGCAGGGCGTCGGCGTCGCCCCTGCGCAGGCTGGCCAGGGGCCGGGCCCGCTGGTGGCCGAAGGCCCCGGCGAAGATCTCCTCCCCCCCGGCGGCGCTGTAGATTCCGGCCAGGGCGAAGCGCTCCAGCGCGCCGGAGCGCAGCAGCTCGTCCAGGGCCGGGCCCGGCCCGGCCAGGGCAATGCGCCGCACTCCGGAGCGCCACAGCCCGTCCAGCACCGGGGCGGCCATGCGCCGCTCCAGCAGGGCGGCGTTCTTGTCCACAAAGTGCTGGGGCACCACGCGGGCGGTCTGGCGCAGCAGGGCGGAGAACAGCTCCGGGTCCAGGGCCTCCAGGGGGCCGAACAGGCCGGAGGCGAGGGCCTCCGGGCCGGACTTGGCGGCGCGGCTCATGGCTGGCCTCCCGTTCCGGCCCGCATGGCGGCCATGGGGCCGAGCTTCACGGCGAAGGCCGGGGCGTAGTCCAGCCGGGCCTGCAAAAGCGGGCCGGAGAGCTCCATCCGCTCGTAGGGCCGGAACTCCGAGTCCCCGTGGCGGGCCAGGTAGCCGGGGTCGATGCCGTCGCAGGCCTCGCGGGCGGCGCAGTCCGCGCAGGCGGCGGCGAAGAGCTTGAAGCGCTCCCCGCGCATTCCCGTGACGCGCACCCCGTTGGGCAGGGTCTCGTCCGCCGGATGGAAGGCGTGGGCCGCGCGCACGCCGGAGGGCGGGATATCCAGGGCCTGGGCGCAGAAGTCCGGGGCGGCGTCGTGGTTGCAGGCCCGGTTGCGCCACTCGAAGGGGTCGTAGGCCAGGCCCAGGGCCCCCACCACATGGCGCTCCAGCCCCGGCACAACGCACAGCGGCACGTAGCGGATGTTCACCGCCACGCCTTGCGCCGCCAGCAGCTCCACGGCCCGGCGTAGGTGCGGGTAGGCGTCGGAGTACCGGGCCTGCACGCGGGCGGCGCGCTCGTCCTGCCGCCAGCCGTGGTAGGCGTTGAAGAAGATGTAGTTCTGGACGTAGAGCCCGTGCCCGGCCAGGGCCTGGGCGATGTCCGGCAGCTTGCGGAAGTTGTCCGCGAACACCGTGGTGTTGGCCCCGAACTGGAAGCCCCGGCGGTCCAGCTCGGCCATGAGGGTGCCGAGCACCTTCCACGACCCTCCGGTGAAGGCCCGGAAGTCGTCCTCCGTGCAGGCGTGGGCCGAGAGCAGCAGGTCCGCCAGCCCGGCCTCCATGAGTTCGTCCAGGAGCATGCCCTTGCCCTGGCGCTCGCGCATCAGGAACTGCCCCAGGGTGATGACCCGGGCCGCCAGGCCCAGGTCGCGCCGGGCGTGGGCCACCAGTTCCGCCAGGCCGGGCATGAGCGTGGGCTCGCCGCCGGTGACGTCGAAATTGACGAAGCCCTGGCGGGCGAACCCGGCCAGTATGGCCCGGCAGTCGTCCAGGCCGCGGAAACCCGCCTGGCGGATGCCCCGGAACTGGTCCTCCGTGCCGTCGAGGTAGCTGTAGTAGCAGAAGCGGCAGGAGTGGGCGCACTTGAGCCCCACGTCCAGCACGCCCGCGCGGCTGGGCTGGCCGGGAACGTGCAGCAGCCGCGTTTCTTCGTTCAGCTTATGATCGGTTCCGGTGCCTGGCATGGCCTGTCTTCCCTGTGCGCTTCCGCCCTGCGCGGCCTAGATGAAGTTCACGTGGGGGTGCGGGTGCGCCAGTTCCCACAGGTAGCGGTTCACCTCGTCCATGCGGCAGCCCGCGCGGCAGGTGGAGGCGTCCAGCTCCCTGGCCACGAAGTCCAGCGAGGCCTTGCGGCGCGGGCCCTCCCAGATCTCCTGGAAGCCCTGCTCGTAGACGTTGCCGTACAGGAAGCGCTCGTCGCCCAGGAACACGCTGCAGCCCCAGATGTTGCCGCGCGCGTCCATGTACGACCAGAAGGGCAGGCCCAGGCAGCGGTCGTAGGGCCGGGTGCCTTCGCTGACCTTCTGCATGCCGCGCAGGCGGAACACCACCTTGAAGCTCGGGGTGGCCAGGGCGGTCACGCGCCCCGCCAGCTCCGCCAGGGCCGCGCCCTGCGCATCGCAGGGCAGGCCCTCGTAGCGCCTGGTCTTGCTCTGCGGATGCTGGGAGTAGGGCTTGACCACGAGGTAGTCCAGGCCGATGTCGCGGCAGCGCAGGGCCAGGGCCTCCACCTCGCCCCGCACCTCGGGCAGCAGCAGGATCTGCAGGCCCAGGGTGCAGGCGTGTCCCTCCCTGCGGCGCAGCTCCACGGCGGCGGCCAGGTTGTCCATGACGCGGGCGAAGTCTCCGGCCTGGGTGCCGTGCACCTGGGCGTAGGTCTCCGGGGTGCCGGCGTTGCAGCTCACCTTGATCCAGCTGGTGACGGGCAGCACCTCTTTGGCCTTCTCCGGGGTCAGCAGCACGGCGTTGGTGGTGAAGGCCACGTCGATGCCGGACTGCTTCGTGTGCCGGGCCAGCTCGGGCATGTCGCGGTGCAGGAAGGGCTCGCCCTCGCCCGCGAACATGATGCTCCTCAGGCCGTAGCGGCCCAGCTCCTCCAGCCGCTGGCGCAGCATGGCGGAGTCCAGGAAGCTCGGCTTGTAGCCCATGAAGTCCAGGCCGCAGAACGAGCAGCGATGGTTGCAGGCCCCGCTGGGGCTCACCTCCATGTACAGCGGCGGGACGATTTCCCCTCTCTGCCAGCGGGCCACCCTCTCCGGGTGGAACATCAGCTTATGACTGTCGATCCGCGAGTGGTCCATGTGGAGCTGGCCAGCTGGCCGGAGTTGAGGTGGATGAGCATGTCGGTCCAGTGGTGCAGGATGGCGGCGTGGCCGCTCTCGGCCAGGCCGTAGGTGGACGCGGCCAGGTAGACGTTCAGGTCGCCCAGGGCGCGGATCTGGTTGTTCGCCCCCATGGCCGAGAGGGTGACGATCTTGCCTCCGCGCTCGCGGGCGGTGCGTACGGCCTTGACGATGTTGGGCGAGTTGCCCGAGCTGCTGATGGCCACGAGCATGTCCTTGGGCTGCATGTGCCAGCTCAGCGGCTCGGAGAACACGTCGTCGTAGTGGAGATCGTTGGCCATGGCGGTCAACAGCGCCGGATCGGTGAAGACCTGGGAGCGCACCTTGGCGTTTTTTGACACGTCGGTGGAAAAATGACAGGCCATGGACGCGCTGGCGCCGTTGCCCACGAAGTAGACGCAGCCCCCGGCGTGCTTCACGCCCCAGGCAAGGTCCACCCAATGGCCGAGCCCCTCGTCCGGGGCCAGCTCGCGGCCCTCGCCGTCGCGGATGGACATGGCGGCAAGAATTTCATGCAGGTTCTTCAAGTAGCGCAGCCAGGCCTCGCTCATGCGCCTTCCCCTTCGCCCATAAGGGCCGTCCAAAGCTCCGGGACAACTTCCGCGTGCTTTCCGCACACGTACACGCTTTCTCCGCCGTCGGCCACGGTGCGCACCAGCATGGTCTTCAGGGGGCGGAAGGAGTATTCCGGGGTCCCCCTGGGCGCCTCGCGCCCGGGCTCTGCGGAGAGCGCATGCAAATCGCTGACCAGGACGGTGAAGCGCGAAATTTTCCGCCCCTCGGCCTCGGCCACGTTGCGGGCCATGGCCAGGGCCTTCAGGTACACCTCCGGCCCCATCACCGCGCTGCCCAGGCTCAGGACCACCCCGCCCTCAAGCTCCTCCAGCTGGCGGGCGAAGATGAGGAAGTCCGCGTGGCTGGCCTTGCCCCAGGCCCCGCCGTCGTAGCTTGGGTGCTCGCAGACGATGTCGTAGCCGATGCCCACGTGCACGGTGAAGGGCAGGCCCAGGCGGTGCGCGGCGGCGAAGAGGCTTATGTCCGCGCGGGGGAATCTTTCCGGCCCGCCCTGGGCAATGGCCCGGCCCAGGGCCTCGCCCAGGCCCAGGTCCTCGCGCGCCGCCTCGGCGGCCACGGCGTTGAGCTCCCCGGTCTCCGTCCACAGGCCGAAGCGCCCGTCGCGGATGTACCGGGCCACGCTCTCGGTGGTGGCGCCTATGCGCGCCAGCTCGTAGTCGTGGATGGCGCAGGCCCCGTTGCCCGCAAGGCCGGTGACGAGCCCGCGCTCCATGAGGTCGATGAGGTGCCGTTGCACCCCGCTGCGGATGACGTGGGCGCCCATCATGACCAGGACCGGGGCCCCGCGCTTCCGGGCCGCGCGGATGCGCTCGGCCACCAGGGCGAGCTCCGGGCGCACGGCGGGCGCGGGCGCGGGCGCGGCGGCGATGGAGGCGTCCAGGTCGTGGACGCGCGCCGACAGGGGCCGAAGCGTCAGCCGCGCGGTGTCGAATCGGGGAAAGCGGCCGGCCATTCTGCTCCTTGGCTCCTACTTGAGTATGGTGGTGATGTACTTCGACAGCTCCTGCCGGTCCACCGCCTTCTGGTTGCCCACCATCTGCACGGCCAGGGCCCCGGCGGCGTTGCCCAGGAAGCCCACGATCTCGCGCGGGGCGCCAAGGCGGGCGGCCAGGCAGCTTATGGAGAAGAAGGCGTCGCCCGCGCCCACGCTGTCCACCACCTTGCTGGCGAAGGCGGGCACGGCCACGAAGGAGCCGCCCGGCGTGCCCACCACCGAGCCCTTCTTGCCCCTGGTCACGGCCAGGTACTGGCAGTCGAAGCGCTCCACCATGTCCGCCACCAGGGGCCTCAGGTCGCTCTTCACGTCGCGGGCGTCCAGCCTGAGCTCGCGCTCGGTGAGGCTGACGAAGTGCGCGTGGGGGTAGCGCGAGATGGTGTGCATGTGGGCGTTGCCGGCGTTGACCTGGGTGTTCACGGCCAGGAAGGGGGAATTGTCCGCGAGGGCCTGGCGCAGGTTCTGGCTGATGGCCCCGTGCCCGAAGTCCGCGGCCACGGCCAGGTCGCAGGCGGCGCAGGCGGCGCGCGCGTCGGCTATGAGCCCGGCGTCGATCTCCGGCGGCAGGCCGGAGTCGTCCATGTCGTAGATCTCCAAAAGCTTGGTCATGGAGTAGCCGTCCACGTAGCGGCGCTTTACCAGGGTGGGCGCGCCGGGCTGTACCCGGAAGTCGGCCTCGACGCCGGGGTGCAGCTTGGACTCGATGAAGGCGCGGTGGTCGTCGCGCTCGCCCAGGTGGGAGAGCAGGCGCACCCCGCCCGCGAAGTTGGCGATGTGGTTGGCCACGGCCAGCACGCCCCCGGCGAACAGGTCTCGGCTGTCGTACTTCACGGCCAGCACCGGGGACTTGGACGAGGCCCCCAGCGGATGGCAGTAGCAGTACTCGTCGATGATGACATCCCCCACCACCAGGACCTTGAGCGTGGCCATGCGGTCCACGATGCCCAGGATCTCGTCCAGGGAGTAGCGGCGCCGGAACAGCTCCAGGTAGTCCTGCATCTCCTGGCTGAAGGAGGAGAAGAAGCGGTTGATGAGGTTGGTGGAGCTGAACACCAGGTCGTCGGTGAAGCGCAGCTCGGCCCCCAGGCGGCGGCAGACCTCCTCCTCGCGGGCGAGCTTGCCGGTGCGGTCCGCCTCCACGCTCTTGAAGTCCGCGCCCTTGACGTAGATGTGGGGCCGGATGAGCTCCAGGGTCTCCTCGGCGGTGGGCCAGGCGTTGACCGCCACGGCGTCCACGCTGTCCAGGCTGGCCACGGCCTCGGCGCGCAGCTCCTCGGTGAAGGTGGGCCGGTGCGGGCCCTTGTCCACGTAACGGTCCGGGCTGATGGTGACCACCAGGAAGTCGCCCATCTGCCGGGCCTCGCGGAAGTAGCGGATGTGCCCGATGTGCAGCAGGTCGAAGCAGCCGTGGCAGTGCACCACGCGCCTGCCCGCCTCGCGCTGGGCCTTGCAGAGTTCCGCCAGGGCCTCCAGGCCGAGGACCTTGGCGCTTGTGGTGGCGGCCGTTTTCGTCGTGGAGTGTGCTGTGCTCAAAAGGTGTTCCCCCTGACTGCTCATCGGCTCGCGCGGGGTTTGGCTTTAGCCCCGGCCGCCGGGGCGCCTGGCTGGCCGCAACACTGCGCCAGCGCTTGGCTTCCGAGCCGGAGGCCCGGGCCAAGCCTGCCCACAGCTACCCCCTTTCCGAAGGCCGGGTCAAGGGCCAAGTGGGGCGGGTGATGGCGGCCTCAGGCCAGGGGCAGGTCCACGATGAACACCGAGCCCTGGGGCTTGGCCGACTCCACGCGCACGTGGCCCCGGTGGTCGGCCACGATGGAGCGGACGATGGTGAGCCCCAGGCCCGTGCCCGACTTCTTCTTGGAGAAGTAGGGCTCGAACATGCGCGCGCGCTCCGCCGGGGGAATGCCGGGGCCGTTGTCGGCCACGCTGATGCGCACCCGGCCGGAGCGCGGCTCTTCCTCGGCCCGCACGGTCACCTGGCCGTCGTCCCGGCCTTCCAGGGCCTCGGCGGCGTTGGTCAACAGGTTGATGAGCACCTTGCGCAGGCCCTCGCGGTCGAAGGCGAAGACCCCCACGGGCGCGGGCAGCTCCAGCTTCCAGCCGATGTCCCGGTGGCTCACCTCGAAGGTGCCCACCACCTCGGCCAGCAGGGTGTTCAGGTCGTCGGGCCGGGGCAGGGTCTCGGGCTGCTTGGCGTAGCTGGAGAACTCGCCCACCATCTGCTGCAGGCGGCCCACCTCGCGCACGATGAGCTCGCCGCACTCGTTGAAGCTGGGGTCGTCGGCCTTGGCGGAGAACTTGCGCAGCAGGCGCTGGGCCGAAAGCTTGATGGGCGTGAGCGGGTTCTTGATCTCGTGGGCGATGCGCTGGGCCACCTCGCGCCAGGCGGCCAGGCGCTGCATCTTCTCCAGTTCGGTGATGTCCTCGAACACGGCCACCAGGCCCGTGCCCGAGCCCTCGCCCGCGGGCAGGCCCGGCCCGGCGGCACCCGCCGAGAGCCCCACCACGTTGACCAGGAAGCGCGCGCTGCGCCCGGCCAGCGGCAGCTCGATCTGGCGGGTCCACTGGGCCTTGGGGTTCTTGGCCACCTGGGCCAGGGCCTCCTTGAGCATCTCGGCGAACTCGCCGCTCACCAGGTGCTGGGCCTTGAGGCCCATGAGCTGGTCCGCGCTGACGCCGAGCATGGCCTCGGCGGCCTTGTTCACGGTGCCGATGCGCCCCAGGGCGTCGGTGGAGATGACCCCGGAGGTGATGTTGTCCAGCACGGCCTCGATGTACCGGCCCCGGCGCTCCAGCTCCTCGTACTGCTGGCCCAGGCGCTCGTTGGCGCTCATCAGCCGCGTGCGCGCGGCCTGCAGGTCCTCGGCCATGCGGTTGAAGGAGCGCACCAAGCTGCCCAGCTCGTCGCCGGAGGTGTCCTCCAGGCGCACGGAGAGGTCGCCCTTGGCGATGCGGTCGGTGCCGTCGGCCAGGGCCTGCACCGGGGCGGAGAGCTCCTTGGCCAGGCGGAAGCCGAACCAGGTGGCCGCCAGCACGATCAAGAGGCTCATGACGCCCAGGGTCAGGTAGAGGGTCATCTTCCAGGGATATTTGAGCTTTCTTAGCTTCTTGTACTCGCCGATGCCCCGGGCCACCTCGTCGAGCTTGTACATGAGCCCGCCGCCGATGCTCTCCGCCACCACCAGAAAGCCCGCCCGGCCCTCGTCCACGGGCAGGATGCCCAGCACCAGGTCGCTGCCCGCGGTGGAGAGCATGGTGGCCATGTAGCGCGGGTTCTTGCGCAGGTCCGCCAGGTCCACCTTGGCCCGCGCGCCCGACCACGCGCGGTCGAACACGGCCTCGGGGTGCTTGTTCTGCTCCCGGCCATCCGGCCCGATGATGCCGATGGCCCACAGCCCGTACTCGGTCTGCTTCTCGGCCATGTAGGCGTCCATGGCCTTGCCGCCCCAGGCGTAGTGGTTCCTGGCCACGTCGTCCAGAATGATGCGGCCCTGCTTTTCCAGCCGGGCCTGGGCGGACTGGTAGAAGGCCCGCCCGATCTCCAGGCTCTGCTCCATGCTCTCTTCCACCTGGGCCTTGAACCAGTAGTCCACGCTGGTCTGCACGAACTTGGCCGAGACGTAGTACATGAGCGACACCGGCACCAGGGACAGGAAGATGAACGCCGCCACCAGGCGGGTGCGCAGGCGCGAGCCCAGCACGTTGCGGCGGCGCTCCAGCAGGAGCTTCACGCCGTTTCTGGCCACCACGAAGAGCATGACCAAAAGCAGGATGACGTTCAGGTTGAACAGGCCCAGGAACAGGGTGGAGTTGAGCCCCAAAAGCCGCAGCTCCACCCAGGTGAGCCCCACGATGAGCACCGCGCCGCCGACGGCCAGGCTTACCTCGCGCTTGCGCCGGGTCTTCTCCTTGTCCGCGCCCGGGGCGGCGGGGGGAGCGGCCTGGGCGTCGCCGCCGTCAGGCCGGGCCTCGCCCGTGTCGGCGCCGGGGCCGGAATCGGGGGCCGGACGCTGTTCCGGGGCGGGGTCGGTGTCGGGCCTGCTCATGTCAGTACTTGAAGTGCAGCTGGTACGTGCTGGCAGGGATCACGTCCCAGGACCAGAAGAACAGGTTGCGCTTGAACCAGCCCGGGATCTCGGCCTGGGTCAGCCGGATGTCCAGCACAACGGTGTAGTCCTGGCCGCGCTCCAGCATGCGCCAAGAGCCCAGGTCCAGGGCCAGCTCGCTCCACCCGGCGCGCAACAGCTCGTCCAGCCGGGCGTTGCGCAGGGGGGCCTCCCGGCCCGGCAGGGCCAGGGTGTATTCCCGCGTCAGGGCGTCGAACTTCAGCCGGCTCGTCAGTTCCGCCTCGGAGATCTTGGGCCCGCCCACCAGGCCGCCCGCCCGGGTCAGCCGGGCCTTGCAGGCCAGGGCCAGGGTCACGCCGTTGTTCAGGTTCTCGGCCACCTCGGCCACGCCCTCCACGGCCACGCCGAAGCGCGCCATGAGGCTGCCGGCCTGGTTGTCCACAACCAGGTTGGAGAGCACCAGGGACTGGGCGCTGGCCGCACCGGCCCAAAGCACAAGCGCCGTGGTGAGGGCCACGGCCAGGGGGGCGAGTCGGGGGCGGGTGCGGTGCATGTGCGGCCGGGATTGGGGTTGAGGTGGCGCGGCGCGGGGTGCGCGGGGCTCCGCTGGGCCGCAGAATACCATTCGGCCTCCCGATACGCAAGAAGGGCGCGAGCAGGGAGGACCCGGGGCCCGCGCGCCTCGCCTAGCCCCTGGGCGGCCTGGGTCCGAACAGGCTGGTGCCCACGCGGACGATGGTCGCCCCCTCGGCGATGGCGGCCTCGAAGTCGCCGGTCATGCCCATGGAAAGATGCGGCAGGGCCACGCCCAGCTTGGCCGAAAGATCGTCGCGCAGCTCGCGCAGGTACTCGAAGGCCGGTCCGGCCTCCTCCGGGGAGTCGAACACCGGCGGCAGGCACATGAGGCCCTGCAGGTCCAGGCCCAGGCCTCCCGCGTTCAGGGCCAGCACCTCGCGCGCCAGCTCCTCCAGGCCCTCCTCGGGCACTCCGGCCTTCTGCTCCTCGCCCATGTTCACCTCGATGAGCACGCCCTGGAGCACCCCGGCCTCCCGCGCCCGCTTGGCCAGCTCCCGGGCCAGCTTTACGCTGTCCAGGCTGTGCACCAGCACGAAGCGCCCGGCCACCGCCTTGGCCTTCTTGGTCTGCAGGCCGCCCACGAAGTGCCAGAGGATGTCCTCGCCCGCGAGCTCGGCCTGCTTGGCCAGGGCCTCCTGCACGTAGGACTCGCCGAAATGCCGCTGCCCAAGCGCCGCCAGGGCGGCCACGTCGCAGGCCGGGTGGAACTTGCTCACGGCCACCAGCAGCACGTCGTCCACATTTCGCCCTGCGGCGGCGCAGGCCCGGGCCATGCGCTCGCGCACGGCGTCCAGGTTCCTGGCCAGCTCGCCCAGGCGCTTCTGTGTGCATGTGTCGCTCATGGGGGCTCCATAGGCCAAAATCGGGCGGCAGGGAAGGGTGGGGTTCCCCCGCCCATTCGCACTCCCGCTCCTTGCGCATCGCGGTCCGCGCTGGTACATGCTGAGGCGATGATGACCGAACAATCCCAGAGCGCCGCCCAGCCCTCCCCCGCCGGGAGGGTGGATCTGCTGAACCTCACGCGCAGCGAGCTTGAGGCCTTTGTGGTGGACGAGCTGCGCCAGCCGAAGTTCCGCGCCACGCAGCTGTGGCAGTGGATGTGGCAGCGCGGCGCGCGGGACTTCGGGCAGATGACCAACCTCTCCCGCGAGCTCAAGGCCCTGCTGGACGCCCGCGCGGCCATCGCCTGGCCGGAGATCGAGGTGGCGCGCACCAGCCGCGACGGCACCATCAAGCTGCTTTTGAAACTGGCCGACGGAGAGCGCATCGAGACCGTGCTCATCCCCATGGGCGAGCACTACACCCAGTGCCTCTCCACCCAGGTGGGCTGCGCCATGGCCTGCTCCTTCTGCTCCACCGGGGAGCTGGGGCTCACGCGGAACATGACCATGGCCGAGATCCTGGGCCAGATCCTGGTGGGCCGGGCCCACCTGGCCCAGCAGCAGCTGCCGACGCTGAAGAACCTCGTGTTCATGGGCATGGGCGAGCCCCTGATGAACCTGTCTGAGCTTCTGCGCAGCCTGGAGACCCTGGGCAGCGTGGACGGCATCTCCATCTCGCCCCGGCGCAGCACGGTGTCCAGCGTGGGCATTCCCCAGGCCCTGCGGGTGCTGGGCGATTCCGGCCTGGCCGTGCCCGCCATCAGCCTGCACGCCCCCACCCAGGAGCTTCGCGAGAAGCTCATGCCCAAGGCCGCGCGCGTGCCGCTGGACGAGCTCATGGCCTGCCTGGACGCCTACCCGCTCAAGTCGCGGGAGCGCGTGACCTACGAGTACATCCTGCTCGGCGGGGTCAACGACTCCATCGCCCACGCCAAGCAGCTGGTGCGCCTGCTGGGGCAGCGCAGGTGCAAGGTCAACCTCATCGGCTACAACCCGCCCCCGCCGGAGGTGACCCCCGAGCCGCCCTTCCGCGCCCCGGACCCGGCGGACGTGCTGGCCTTTGAGGACTATCTGCGCAGCAAGCACATCACCACCTTCCTGCGGCGCAGCATGGGCCAGGACATCGCCGCGGCCTGCGGGCAATTAAAACTTCTGGCCGGAGAAGAGCTTGCGCGCGGCGGCGAAAAAATGGCGGGCGGCGGCGACAAATAACGCTTGCCAAGGCCCGGCCAATTTAATAGTAGCCAGCCCTTCCAAAAAAATATATTGCGTCTTTCGTCGGGACACCCGACCTTATCCCAAGCCCAGGAGGGTCCACACATGGCTCAGCACTCCATGGTTCCCACCCGCGCCTTCTTCACCAAAGGCGTGGGGGTCCACAAGAACAAGCTGCAATCTTTCGAGCTGGCGCTGCGCGAGGCCGGCATCGAGAAACAGAATCTTGTTTACGTTTCCAGCATCTATCCGCCCAACTGCGAGTTGGTGAGCCTGGAGGAGGGCGTGAAGGCCCTGCACCCCGGCCAGATCACCTTCTGCGTCATGGCCCGCAACCAGACCAACGAGAAGAACCGGCTGGTGGGCAGCGCCTGCGGCATGGCCATTCCGGCGGACAAGGAGCACTACGGCTACATCTCCGAGCACCACAGCTTCGGCGAGGAGGAGAAGGAACTGGGCGACTTCGCCGAGGACCTGGCCTCCACCATGCTGGCCACCACCCTGGGCGTGGATTTCGACCCGGAGATCGGCTACGACGAGCGCCGCGAGGTCTACCTCATGAGCGGCAAGATCATCGACTCCTTCTCCGCCGCGGTTTCCGCCACCGGCAGCTCCAACATGTGGACCACCACCGTGGCCGCGGTCGTCTTCATCTTCTAAGACCGCTCGCACGCACACAGAACCCAAGGCCGGGCCTTCCGTTCCCCACCCGGAGCGGAAGGCCCGTCTTCCAAGGAACACCCGCATGGCCATCAAGCGCACCCTGCACGACGGCGTCAAGGACCGGCTGACCCCGCTGACCACGCTGGACCCGGACAAGATCGGCGACTTCGACGAGCTTTTGACCGCCATGGGCCGCACGGCCTTCGGCGGGCGCTGCCTGGGCGAGGCCCTGGACGTGCTGGAGGCCATGGTCACCGACCCCGAGTGCGTGGTGGTGGGCACCTTCTCCGGCGCCATGACCGTGGCCAAGCAGTCCAAGCTCCTCATCAAGATGATCGACGAGGGGTGGCTGGACGTGGTCATCAGCACCGGCGCGCTCATGGCCCACGGGTTCATCGAGTCCATCGGGCTCAAGCACTTCAAGTACGAGCCCGCCAAGATGAGCGACCCCGAGCTCTTCGACGCCGGGTACAACCGCGTGTACGACACCCTGGAGCCCGAGGCCAACTTCAGCCAGGCCGAGCTGGTGGTGCGCGAGGTGATGCACCAGCTCATGGACGTGGACAAGGTCAAGCACCTGTCCAGCGAGCTCATCTGCAAGGCCATCGGCAAGCACCTGGCCGAGAAGTACAACGGCCCCGGCATTTTGAAGAGCGCCTACAAGAAGAACGTGCCCGTGTACATCCCGGCCTTCACGGATTCCGAGCTGGCCCTGGACGTGGCCTGCTCCATCCTGGCCAAGGACTTCGGCCACCTGCTGGGCGAGAAGGGCCCCGAGGCCCTGCCCTTCCAGTTCAATCCGTTCCTGGATCTTTTTAGCTATTCCAAGAAGATGCACGGCGCCAAGAAGATGGCCATCTTCACCATCGGCGGCGGCGTGCCGCGCAACTGGGCGCAGCAGGTGGGGCCGTTCTTCGATGTCATGGCCGACCGCCTGGAGCGCGACGACCTGCCCGAGCGCCGCTTCACCTACGCCATCCGCATCTGCCCGGAGCCGGTGCACTGGGGCGGCCTGTCCGGCTGCACCTACCAGGAGGGCATCAGCTGGGGCAAGTTCGTGCCCCCGGCGGAGGGCGGTATGTTCGCCGAGGTGCACTCCGACGCCACCATCGCCTGGCCCATCCTGGTCAAGGGCCTGCAGGACCGCCTGGCCAAGAAGGGCATCGGCGCCAAGGGCAAAAAGCTGGCCCCCAAGAAGGCGAAAAAGTAGGGGGCGGCCATGAGCCAGAACCCCGCCATCCGCCTGCCCGCGGAGTGGGAGCCCCACGCCGCCACCTGGATCACCTGGCCCCAGGCCCCGCGCGACTGGCCCGGCAAGTTCGCGCCCATGCCCTGGGCCTTTGCCGAGATCATCCGCAAGATCGCCAACGCCGAAGGTTCTGAGCGCGTGCGCATCGCCGTGGCCGACGCCCGGGTAGAGAAGCGCGCGCGCGGCCAGCTGGCCAAGGCCCATGTGGACCTCTCGCGTGTGGACTTCCTGCACCTGCCCACGGACCGGGGCTGGATGCGCGACTGCGGCCCCTGCTTCGTGGAGAAGTCCGGGCCCTCCGGCACGAAAATCGCCATAGCGGGCTTCGGCTTCGACGCCTGGAGCAAGTACCCGGAATTCGCCCTGGACGCCCGGGTGCCCGAACTGGCCGCGAGCCACCTGGGCCTTGAGATCTTCCCCGTCGCCCACAAGGGCCGCCAGGTCATCCTGGAGGGCGGTGCCCTCGACATCAACGGGCGCGGAACCCTCGTCACCACCGAGGAATGCTGCCTGGACCCGGAAGTGCAGGTGCGCAACCCCGGCTTCACCCACGCGGACTACGAGCAGGCCTTCGCCGCCGGCATGGGCATCACCAACACCATCTGGCTGGCAAATGGGATAGTCGGCGACGACACCCACGGCCACGTGGACGACTTCTGCCGCTTCGTGAACCCCACCACCCTGGTGCTCTGCGAGGAGCCCGACCCCAGCGACCCCAACCACGCCATCCTGGCCGAGAACGCCGAGCGCCTGCAGTCCGCGCGGCTGGAGGACGGCAGCAGGCCCGAGGTGGTGCGCCTGCCCATGCCCGCGCCGCTGTGGTTCGACGGCCTGCGCCTGCCCGCCAGCTACGCCAACTTCCTCATCACCAACGCCGCGGTGCTTGTGCCCACCTTCAACGACGCCAACGACCGCCTCGCCCTGGGCATCCTCCAGGACTGCTTCGACCGCCCGGTCATCGGCATCCACGCCGTGGACCTTGTCTGGGGCCTGGGCACCATCCACTGCCTGACCCGGCAGGAGCCGCTGGGCTAGGCCGCAAACTCCCTAGCCGGTATCGCGTATTGCTTTTGTGGCCTTCGTGGTGTAGAGAGTGGCGAATCGCGCTCTCACACCCTGAACGCATGAGGCCAGCTTGTGATACTGATTTCCCGGGAACAGTTCGTCAAGGTCAAGGCGCTCACTCCTCGTCGCAGATGTTTTGCTCAGCATCCCGATATTCATCCGAATACAACTGGCAATCCGTACTTCAAGCCCCCCTTCCAGGAGAGCATCAAGCTCATTTTTGAAGCAGACACAGGACTAAGACTAAGTCTGGACAGGGATGGCTCTCACTACTTTTGCTACCTGAATACAGAGCAAGACCAGGAAAGCGCTCAAACCTGGGTGAGCAAGCAGGGAGACCGCCTCTTTTTGCGGGACTGCCTGTCCTGCTCCATCGCGCTCGGCATCAACAAGACAAGCAACGAAACTGACGAGCGCACCGAGCTTGGCGAGTTGGAGTATCAGGCCAAAAGCCACAACTGCGAGAAGTCGACCCAGGCCTTGGCAGAGCTGCTGGCGGACGCCATCGACAGCCTGCCGCTCTACAAGGATACGTCCCTGATAGCAGCCGTGCCCGCAAGACCGGGCAAAACCACCCCCGACCTCCCGACAGAGCTTGCACAAAGGATTGCCGGGGCAAGAGGCCTGACTGACCTCACTCGTCATTTTCAGTATGGCGGCGTTCGCGAGCAGTTGAAAACGCTCCCTTTGCCGGAACGATGGGACGCCTGGGAAAGGGCACAGCTGACAATCTCCGATGAGGGGAAGGCGCTCTTGAAAGGCAGCCCCGTCATTCTCATTGATGACAAGTACCAGTCTGGGGTCAGTGCGAACTTCGTAGGGATGGTTCTCCAGCAGGCCGGGGCTTCGAGGGTGTATGGCCTGTACGCCGTGAAAACCATGCGCGATACGGACAACCAGGGTTGAATTGCCTTCGCTCCGGTTCTGTGGCAACGAGGCAATCATGAGTCAGCCAGATTATCCCGCACAAAGCACCCTCTCGCCAAGCGACCAGGGCTACCCTGTTGCCGTGTCGCGTCTGCTGGGGAGCAAGGCCCCTGCGCCGCTCCACTGCATGGGCAATCTGGCTCTCTTGTCCAGGCCAGCCGTGGGCTTCTGCGGCTCCCGCAAGGCCAGCGAGCGCGGCATCGCCGTGGCCGACGACTGCGCGCGTCAGCTGGTGCAGGGCGGCTTTGTGGTCGCCTCGGGCAACGCCGCTGGCGTGGACCACGCCGCGCACAAGGCGGCCCTTGAGGCCGGGGGGCAGACAATCCTGGTGCTCCCGGAAGGGCTGGACCACTTCCGCATCCGCAAGACCCTGGCCGGTGTCTGGGACTGGGAGCGGGTGCTCGTGGTCAGCCAGTTTGCCCCTTCGGCGGTATGGCAGACCTATAGGGCCATGGAGCGCAACTCCCTGCTCATCGCGCTCAGCCGAGCCATGATCGTCATTGAGGCCGGGGCCACCGGCGGCACGTTGCACGCAGGGAAGAGCACTCTGAAGATGGGGCTCCCACTTTTTGTCATTGAGTACGGTGACATGAAGACTGAGGCCCCGGGCAATGCCGAGCTGATTGCTGCCGGAGGGCGCCCCGTCCTCAAGCGCCAGAGTTCGGGCCTTGCCAACGTCGAAGGCATCAAGAGCGCGGCCAAGGCGCCCGTGACCGCCGTCACCATGCAGGTGGGCGCTCTGCCCCTGGCGCTCGCCACTCCGTAACTCCCTCCCCTCACGACTCCAGCGGCAGAATGATGTAGAAGTTGTTGCCCAGCGGCGCGGGCTCGTAGCCGGTCATGCCGCCGTGCAGGTCCACCACCTGGCGCACGAATGACAGGCCGTGCCCGGTGCCGTGCTCGGCGCTGGTGGCCTTGCAGCGGTAGCCGGGCTGGAACAGCCCCTCGCGTTCGGCCTCGGGGATGACCGGGCCGGTGGTGAACACGTTGAGCTTGACCCCGGCGTTGCCGGGCCCGAAGACATCGTGCAGCACGTCCAGGCCGTAGGCCATGAATTTCAGGGTGCGGCCATCTGCGGTATGCACGGCCTGGGTGTATTTGACGGCGTTGGAGAACAGGTTGGCGTACACCTGGGAGATGAGCCCCAGGTCGGCCATGAGGTAGATGGGCAGGTCGGGGATGCCGCCCATGGACAGGTCGATGGCCACGCCCCGGTCCTCCAGGCGCGGGCGGTAGCGCTCCACCTGCGGATCCACGACCTGCTTGCGCAGATTGACCATGCGCTTTTCCAGCACGTAGCGGCCTTCCTCGAAGTGCCTGCGGCGCAGCAGGGTTTCCAGGAACAGGCTGGTCTGCTCGTAGTGGCGGTTGATCTCCTCGTACTGCGAGCGCAGGCGGGCCTGCAGGAAGTCCAGGCTGCCGATGAAGTCCGCCGGGGTGCCCTGGGGCGCGTCGCTGATGAGCTGTTCCAGGGCCTGCACCGAGCCGCGCAGGCGGTTGAAGAACAGCTTGAAGATCATGTTGGGCACGATGACGTTGTGCCCGATGTCGGCCACGAGGTTCTGGATGAAGGCCAGGTGCTCGCGGCTTTTGACGCGCATGATGCGGTTGTGCAGCTGGTAGCCGATGCGCCGGGCGAATTTCTCATAGAAAACACGCTTGTGCGCGGAGAGCTCGGCCCCGTCCAGCACCTCCAGCCAGCCCAGGGCGCCGCCGGGCAGCTCGTGGCCCAGCAGCTCGGCGGTGTCGGCGCGGCCGCGCACGGGCACGAAGAGCGAGGTGCCGATGCAGGCGGGCTGCGTGGGCGGCTCGGTCTCGGGCATGGTTTCGGGCAGGGTCAGGCAGCGGGCCAGTATCCAGGTGTGCGGGCCGGTGCGCAGGTACAGGCGGCAGCGCTGGCCGAAGAACACGCTGGGCAGCATGACGCAGCAGGTGAGGAAGTCGCGGCGCGAGTCATACTCCGAGGCCAGCTCGAAGAACACGGTGAACATGCGCTGCTCGTCCAGCTCGAAGCCGATGGCCTCGGAGTCCTCGATCTTCTGGAGCACGCGGCGCTCCAGGGCATGGCGGCGCAGGGGGTCGTTCTCCAGGCAGGTGGCGCGGTCCGGCGGGCGCGGCGGGTGGAGCTGGCCCGCGGGCAGGAAGGGGGGCTGCTGTTTCATGGCCGCCAGCCCTTGCGCCCGGCGCCGGGCGCGTGCACGTCGGGCACGCCCAGCACCTCGCGGCGCACGTCCATGCCGCGCAGGGCCTCGCCGTCCAGGGCCATGTCCCAGGTCCACTGGCGGCCCGCCAGGCCGTGCTCCACGCCGTGGAGCAGGTCGGCCTCGTAGCCCTCGTCCAGGCCGCTGCCGGGCGCGGGCAGGGCGTGTTCAAGGGTGTCCGTGAGCAGGCAGGCCGGGCAGGGCAGGGCGCTCAGCCAGTCCAGGTGCGCGCGGATGACCGCCGCGGCGATGTCGTCCAGGAGCGCTTCCGGCAGGCCCTGGCCGCGCAGCTTGCCGAGCACGAAGAGCGGCAGCTGCGAGAGCACGTTGGCCGAGCAGGCGAAGTCGAGACCCACCGTGTCGTCGATCCAGAGGTCCGGAGGCTGAAGGCCCAGGCGCACGGCGGGCACTGCCTGCGGGCTGGCCGGCGGGTCGTCCAGGCAGCCGGAGAGGTCGCGCAGGAGCATCTCCACGTTGCCCAGGCGCCCGGCCCGGCGCGAGACGGACGGCGGGAAGGCCAGGTCCACCAGCAGCACGCGCCCGAACAGGGCCGAGAGCTCCTCCAGGGGCACCTCCAGCAGCAGGCCGGGCCCGGCGATGAGTGCGGCGCGGCGGCGGTCCTCCGGGCAGGCCTGGGCGGCGTCCAGGATGAGCGCGCGGGAGCGCTCCAGGTGGTCGGCCCAGTCGGCCTTGCGGCGGGCGTGGCGCGCCTCCAGGGCCACCAGCTCGGCCAGGTGGCCGTGGCTGTCCCGCTGCCCGGCAAGCCGGGCGGCAGCGTATTTCAGCGCCTCCGCGAGCATCGCCCCCGCTTCCCTCCTAGCTGTCCACGCGCTGGAACTTCTCCGGCACGGCCTGGCACACCGGGCAGCGGCCCGGCCCCTCGCCCTCTGCCCCGGCAGCATGGATGTGCCCGCAGATGGCGCAGACGTAAAGCGCCCCCGCATCCTGCCTATCGGCAAGTTCCAGGTGGCTCTTGAGGGTCCTGGCCATCTGGGTGAGCAGCGCGGCGGCGGCCTTGTCGCCTTCGTTCACGGCCCGGTCGGTCCAGTCCAGGGCGTCCACCAGGAGCTCGCGGGTCTCCTGCTGGGCCAGGGCGCGGTTCTTGGCCGTGTCCTCGATGCGCCCGCGCAGGTACATCAGGGCCTTCCTGGCGTGGATGTCCTGGGCCTCGGCCAGTGCCGTGAAGGTGCGCGCGGCCCCGGCGTCGCCCTCCTGGGCGGCCTTCTGGGCGCGGACGCGGTTCTTGGCCGAGGCCAGGGCCTGGCGCAGGAAGGCCTGGGCCAGGCCGGAAGTGCTGTCGGTGGACATGGGGGGCTCCTTGTGTGTCTTACGTCGTTTCGGGCCGGGCCAGGGCGGCGCGCACGGCGCCCAAAAGCTCGGCCTTGGTGAAGGGCTTGCGCAGCAGCGCGCCCGCGCCCAGCCGCCGGGCCGTGGCCAGGTAGGGCTCCGGGGGCATGCGCCCGCCGCCGGACATGACCACCGAGCGCAGCCGGGGCATGAGCCGGTGCAGGGCCTGCAGCAGCTCGAAGCCGTCCAGGCCGGGCATGGCCACGTCCGTTATGACCAGGTCCGGCGGCGCGCCCAGGGCCTGGGCCAGGGCCTGCCTGCCCCCGGCCGCGGCCACGGGCTCGAAGCCGCAGTCCTCAAGCATGCTGCACACAAGGTCGCGCACGTCGTCGTCGTCGTCAACCACCATGATGCGGCTGGCCATGGGAATCTCCCTGCGGCTTGGCGAGGGCCAGGCGCACGGCCTCGGCCAGCTCGCTCATGGAATAGGGCTTGGGCAGAAGCCGCACCTGGCCCAGAGCCTCTATGTGTTCGGGGGGGATGACCTCGCTCAGGCCCGAGGAGAGCACCAGGGGCAGCCCCGGGCGGATCTGCCGCAGGCGCGCGGCCAGGGCCGTGCCGGGCATGCCGGGCATGTTCTGGTCGCTCACCACCAGGTCGAAGTCCTGGGGGCTGTCCTGGAAGCTTTTCAGCGCGTCCTCCGGGCCGGACCGCACGGACACGTCGTAGCCCAGGCCGCCCAGGGAAAGGCTGGCCAGGTCCAGGATGTCCGGCTCGTCGTCCACGAAGAGGATGCGCCCCCGGCCCCGCTGCCCGGCCTGCTCGCGCAGGCGCTCCGGGGCGGGCTGGCCGTGGGCCTCGGGCAGCAGCACGGTGAAGCGCGCGCCCCGGCCGGGGGCGCTCTCCACGCTGATGTCTCCGCCCAGGGAGCTGACGATGCCGTGCACCACGGCCAGGCCCAGGCCCGTGCCCTCGCCGGAGCCCTTGGTGGTGAAGAAGGGGTCGAAGATGCGCGGCTGGATGTCCGGGGGGATGCCCGGCCCGTCGTCGGCCACGGTGATTTCCAGGTAGCCGCCCCGGGGCAGCGGCCCGCGCGAGGCGGGCAGGTCCTCGGCGAACTCGCGCCGGGCGGTGGTGACGGTGATGGCGCCGCCGCGCTCGCGCATGGCCTGGGCGGCGTTGGTGCACAGGTTCATGACGATCTGGTGCAGCTGCGAGGCATCGGCCAGCACGGCGCAGTCGCCCGCCCCGGGCTCCACGGTGAGCGACACGTGCTTGGGCAGGGTGGCCTCCATGAGCTTCAAGGCCTCGGCCAGCACGGCGTCTGCGCGCAGCACGGCGGGCTCGCTCTCGCCCCGGCGGCTGAAGGAGAGGATCTGCCGCACCAGTTCCTTGGCCCTGCGGCTGGCCCGCAGCACGCGCTCCAGGCTCTGCCTGGCCCTTCCACCTCCTGGCCCGGCGCCTGCTCCGGCGGCGGGGGTGTCCTCCAGGGCCAGTTCGGTGAAGCCCATGATGGAGGCCAGGATGTTGTTGAAGTCGTGGGCGATGCCCCCGGCCAGGGTGCCCAGGGCCTCCATCTTCTGCGCCTGCCAGAGCTGCCGCTCCAGGCGCTTCTTCTCGGTGACGTCGCGGCACACGGCCACGTAGCTGGTCACGGCCCCGCCCCCGTCGCGGATGGCCGAGACCGTGAGCTCGGCCTCCACCAGGGTTCCGTCCGGCCTGCGGAAGCCGATGCCGCCGCGCCAGGTGCCGGACTGCGCGCTCTGCTGCAGCATGGAGTCCTGGTGCCCCAGCTCGTCCTGGGCCAGCTCCAGGATGGACCGCCCGTGGTCCAGGGCCGTGGAATCCTCCAGGCCGGTCATGCGGGCGAAGGCCGGGTTGCGGAACAGGATGCGCCCGGCCCTGTCGGTGATGACCACGCCCTCGGCGGCTTCCTCGATGGCCTGGCGCAGGCGCTCCAGCTCCTCCTCGGCCTGCTTGCGGGCGGTGATGTCCATGCCCACGCTCTGGTAGGCCGTCACGGCCCCGGCGGCGTCGAACACGGCCCGGTCGGTCCAGCTCTGCCAGGCCAGGCCGCCGTCCACGGTCAGCACTTGGTGCTCGTAGGTCCGGGTGGGCCGCTCCGGGGTGAGCGCCAGGAAATGGGCGCGGATGGCCTCGTGCTCGCTCCCTGGCACCAGGTCGAGGAAGCTTGTGCCCACGAGGTCCTCGGCCTTGCGCCCGAAGGCGCGGCAGTAGGCCGTGTTGACGTAGGTTATCTCGCCCCCGGGCAGGAAGCGGCAGATGAGCGCGGGCGAGTCCTCGGCCAGGGCGCGGAACTTCTCCTCGCTTTCGGCCAGGGCGCGCTCGGTGTTGCGCCGCTCGGTGATGTCGATGGCGAAGGACAGGAGGCCGGTGATGCTGCCGTCCTGGCGGAGCAGGGAATTCTGGGCCGTGATGAAGCGGATGCGCCCGTCCTTGGTGCGCAGCCGGGCCTCGTGCCGGCGCGGCAGGGGCAGTTCCCCGCTCATGTACTTGCGGAAGCGCTCCTTGAGCCCGGCGGCCTCCTCGGGGGTGCGCGTCAGGTCGAACCAGTTGCGGCCCTGCACGTCCTCCAGGGTGTAGCCGGTGGTCTCCGTGGCGGCGGCGTTGAGCAGGGTGACGTTGCAGTCGCGGTCCACGCCGATGGCCATGGCGTTGGCGTTCTGGATGAGGTTCTCGGCGTATTCCTTGGCCTGGCGCAGGGCCTTGGCGCTTTTCCTGGCCTGGATGATGCGCCACAGCCCGGTGAGGAAGAGCTGGAGCTGGCGGGCGTCGGCCTCGTCGTAGGGCTCCGGCTTGTTGCCCACGCCCAGCACGGCCACCACGTCCTCGCCCTCCAGCACGGGCACGGCCATGTGCCGCAGCACCGGGGCGTGGCCCTCGGGCAGGCCCCGCTTGCCGGGGTGGGCGGGGTAGTCGTTGACGATGGCCGGGGCCTTGGTGGCCAGGCACTCGGCCCACAGCCCGGCCCGCTCCAGGGGGTAGGTCTGCTCCGGGGGCCGGGGCATGGCGCACAGGCGCTGGGCCTCGCGCGACCAGTGGAACTGGGCCAGGTCCACCACGCCCCCGGCCAGGAAGCACAGGTAGCCCATCTGGCTCCCCGTGAGGCGCACGCCCTCCTCCAGGGCGAAGCCGATGACCTCGTCGGTGTCCGCGGCGTCCATGTTGGCCAGGGTGAGCAGGGAGTTGAGGCGCTCCTCCGTGAGCCGCAGGCTGGCCATGGCATGGTCGCGCTCGCCCAGGGCCTGGGAGAGCCTGCGGTTGACGCGCAGGATGGAGACGTACCGCCAGGCCAGCAAACTGGCGGCCAGTGCCACGGCCAGGCCCAGGGCGGCCCAGGCCAGCTCCGGAGGCAGGGCCAGCCGGGCGGGCGCGGCGTGCCACTTGGCGTACAGGGCGTTGAACTCCTCGGTGTTGCGGAAGCGCTCCAGGGCCGCGTCCAGGTCCCGGGCCAGCTCCTCCCGGTCCTGGCGCACGGCGATGGCCCGGCCCACCTCGAACAGGGGCCGCGCGCTCCTTGCCAGGGCGTCCTCCAGCCCGGCCTTGGCCAGGGCCTGGCCCACATGCCCGGCCTGGAAGACCAGGGCCTCCGTCTCGCCGGAGAGGGTGTGGAAGATGCCGTCGGCCAGGGTGTCCACAAGGTGGACGTTGATGTCGGGTTCGTCCGCCAGCAGTTCGTGGGGGATGCTGTTTCGCACCAGGACCACCCGCTTGCCCGCGAGGTCCGCGAGGGTCTCCAGCGGGGGGGAGGAGGCCCGGAAGAAGATGTGCACGGGCTGGAACTCGAAGGGCCGGGTGAACCGGTGGATGTTCTGGCGCTCAGGGCTTATGCCGTAGCCGGGCAGCACGTCGGCCACGCCCAGGCGCAGGGCCAGCTCGGCCTTGGCCAGGTCCTCGGCCACGTAGAATCTCAGCCGGTAGCCCGCCAGCTCGGCCACGCGGTCCATGAGGTCGATGGCGAAGCCCCGGGGCTGGCCCTCGTCCGTGGTGCTGAAGAAGGGGGGCAGGCTGGCCGGGACGGCGGCCACGATCTCCCTGGCCTGGGCGGCCTGGAGCGGGGGCTGGGCCAGGGCCGGGCGCGCCGGGATGAGCGCCGCCAGGGCCAACTCCAGGGCCAGGGCCAGGGCCAGCGCCAGGGCGGCCCCGGAGGCCGTGCGCCGGGCGGAGCAGGGGCGCTTGGGGCTGGTCACGGCTGGCTCCGCCGGGGGGCGGGCGCTACTTCAGCGCCCGGTTGACGTATTCCTGCAGGGTCTCCACCTCCACGGGCTTGGCCATGAACCAGGTGGCCCCGATGCCCAGGAGGTTGGCGATGTCGCTCATGCCGATGAAGGCGGACATGATGACGATGGGCAGGGCGGTGAAGCGCTCGTCGGCCCGGATGGTGCGGATGAGCGTGGTGCCGTCCATGCCGGGCATCATGATGTCCGTGATGAGCATGTCGAAGCGGTTCTCCGCGTTCATGGTCTCCCAGGCGTGGCGACCGTTCGGGCTGATGAAGGTGGAATGGCCCATGCGTTCGATGACGGTGGAGACGAAGCGCTGGGACAGGGGGTCGTCTTCGGCGATGAGGATTTTGGCCATTGCTCTCTCTCCGGGCTGAGGTGCCTTGGCGGGCCGAGTTCAGGGTGCCAAGGCACATGACATCAAGAAGCGTTCCACTATCGGATAAGCCAGAATTATTGGGACGCCATGAAAGCCTACTCCCATTTCGGGTCGGAACACAAGACGCTGTTCTGGAAAAAACGGAGTAAGCCCCTCCCCTAACGCCGGGCCCGGCACAGGCCGTGCTTGGACAGCAGCTCGTACAGCCGCGCGGGCTTGAGGCCGGAAATTTCCGCCGCCCTGGCCGCGTCGCCGCCGCAGTGCGACATCAGGGCCGAAAAATAGGCGCGCTCCGCCTCGTCCACCACCGTGGCCCGGTACTGGCGCCAGGGCGTGGGCGCAACGGCGACGGGCCCGGGCGCCGGCCCGGGGAGGGGCTGCTGCGGCTGGTGCGCGCCGGGCCCGGCCTGGGCGGCCATGGCCTCGGCCCGCCCGGCCACGCGGTGGCGCACCAGGCGCACGCGCAGGTCCAGGGGCAGGTGCTGGGGCAAAAGCTCCGGCTCGGCCTGGGCCGAGACCAGGCTCATGTCCAGGGTCTGGAGGAGCTCGCGCACGTTGCCGGGCCAGTCGTGGGCCAGCAGCACCTCCAGGAAGTCCGCGCTGGCGGCCTTGGCTGGCGTGCCCGCACGCTTGGCGGCGCGGGCCAGGTGGTCCTGCACCAGGAGGGCCACGTCGCCCTCGCGTTCGCGCAGGGGCGGCAGCTCGATGCTGAAGGCTTTGAGGCGGTAGAGCAGGTCCTCCCGGAACTCGCCGCGCCGGGCCATGGCCCCCAGGTCGCGGTTGGTGGCGGCCACCAGGCGGAAGTCGCTCTTCTTCTCCAGCACGCCGCCCACGGGCCGGAAGCGCCGCTCCTGCAGCACGCGCAGGAACTTGGCCTGCAGGGCCAGGGGCAGCTCGCCCACCTCGTCCAGGAACAGGGTGCCGCCGTCGGCCTGCTCGATGAGGCCGGTCTGGCGGCGGTCCGCGCCGGTGAAGGAGCCGCGCTCGTGCCCGAAGAGCTCGCTCTCGGCCAGGTTGCCGGGCAGGGTGGTGCAGTCCACCACCACGAAGGGTCCGTGCGCCCGCCCGCTGCCCGCGTGGATGGCCCGGGCGAAGAGCTCCTTGCCGGTGCCGGTCTCGCCGGTGATGAACACGTCCACGTCGCTGGCCGAGGAGATGGCGGCCTGGGACAGGCAGGCGGCCAGCTTGGGGCTGGCGCCCACGATGCCCGTGTCGCCGCCCAGCGCCGGGGGCTGGCGGCGCTGCTTCTCCTGGCGGTAGGCCAGGGCGCGCAAAAGCGGCAGCATCATGCGGTCCACGCTGGAGGGCTTCTCGATGTAGTCCCAGGCCCCGCAGCGCAGGGCCAGCTCCGCGCCGTCTGGGTCGCCCTGGCCGGTGATGATGATGACCTCGGGCGCGTCCTTGGCCGCGCGGATCTCCTCCAGGGCCTCGATGCCCGAGCCGTCGGGCAGGCGCACGTCCAGGTACACCAGGTCCGGGGCCACGGCGGAGAGCAGGCTCCGGGCCTGGGCCAGGCTGGACGCGGCCCAGGCCTGGTGGCCGTGGCGCTCCACGGAATCCACCAGCAGCTCCCGGATGAGCTCGTCGTCATCAACCACGAGAATTTTGGCCATGCCGCCCCGTATTTTCTGGTTTTGCCGGACTATTCCGGGAAATCCATACTACGTATGCGTGACCAGGGCAAGGGGGGTGGCGAGAATTTTATGTAATCATCTGGAATCATGAGCCATAGCCTTCGCTGTGACTTTGGAACGGTTCTTGATGGGGAGGGAGTGTGCGCCGGGCGGCAACGTTCCCGGCGGCCGCGTCGGTCGGACCGACGTGTCTGCCGGGCAGGTGGGGGGCCTGCCCGGCTTCTTTTTTGCCCTTTGGCCAGCGGCGGGGCGCATTGACCCGCCCGCGCGGCCCGGAGTATCGTCTCCCGGCGGGGCGCCCTGCGCGGCCCGGCGGAGGGCGTGTGGCGAACATCCCGGACATGCTGAAGAACCTTGGGCTCGTGGCCCTCTCCCTGGTCGTGCTGCTGCTGGCCGGGGAGGGCCTGTTGCGCCTGCTGCCGGTCAACGAAGGCCTGGGCGCAAGGGCCGTGAACGAGGCCCAGCCGGTGCTGCGCTTCGAGCCCAACGCGTCGCGCACCTGGTCCACCGGGTGGGACATGGCCCTGGCCAACCGCCTGCGCGTGAACAACGAGGGCTTCGTCAACGACCAGGACTACGACCCGGCCGCACCGGGCCCCCTGGTGGCCGTGGTGGGGGATTCCTTCGTGGAGGCCGCCATGGTGCCCCCGGCCGAGACCCTGCACGCGCGCCTGGCCCGGGAGTTGAAAGGACGGGCCAGGGTCTACTCCTTCGCCGCCTCGGGCGCGCCGCTCAGCCAGTACCTGGCCTACGCCGCCCTTGCCCGCGACCGGTTCCGTCCGGCGCGCGGCGTGGTGGTGGTGGTGGGCAACGACTTCGACGAGAGCCTCATGGAGTACAAGTCCTCGCCGGGCTTCCACTACTTCCGGAAGGGGCCCGCCGGGCAGGCCGAGCTGGCCCGCGTGGACTACGCCCCGGGCACCCTGCGCGGGCTGTTGCGCCATTCGCGCCTGGCCTTGTATCTGGTGAACAACCTCGGCGTGGGCTCACTGGGGCAGCGGCTGGGCGCGGCCCGTGCCCCAGGGGGCGCCTTCGTGGGCCAGACGGCGGCGGCGGTGGATCAGGGCCGCCTCGACGCCTCGCTCTTCGCCGTCGATGCCTTCGTGGACCGGCTCCCCGGCGCCTTCGGCCTGCCGCCGGAGCACATCCTGCTGGTGCTTGATGCGCCCCGCCCCGACCTGTACGACCCGGCGGCGCTGGAGAGGGCCCGCTCCAGCTACTTCGGGCTCATGCGCGCAGCCCTTGCGCGGCGCGCGTCCGCCGCGGGCATCCGCGTGGCGGACCTGCAGGGCCCCTTCCTCCGGGACTTCGCCCAGCACGGCCAGCGCTTCGAGTTCGAGCGCGACGCGCACTGGAACGGCCGGGGCCACCAGATTGCGGCCGGGGCCGTGCAGGAGAGCGGGCTGCTGGAGGGGCTGTAGGGCCTTTTTGACGCCCGGCGGCCAAATCTGTTAGCCTCTGTAGCCACGCCGACGCGCCTTCGCGCATCAATCCAAGGAGCCAGGATGGCCTTTGTCCTTCTCATCGAGCCCGACCACCGCTGCGGGCTCTCCCCGTTTCCCTGGGGCACCCTGGCCGTGGGCAGCCACCTGCGGGGCCGTGGCGTGGCGGCGGCCCTGCTGAACGCCAGCTATCACGAGGAGGCGGAGTTCGAGGCCGAGCTGGCCCGGCTGCTGCCCCAGGCCACCCTGCTGGGCGTGTCCTGCTTCTCCACGGACGCGGCCTGGGTGCTGGACCTGCTGGCCCGCGTGAAGGCCGCGCGGCCCGGACTGCCCGTGGTTCTGGGCGGGCCGCACCCCACCCTGCTGCCGGAGCAGACCGCCGCCCATCCGTTGGTGGACTACGCAATCAAGGGCCCCGGCGAGGCGGCCATGGAGGCCCTGGCCCGGCTGACGGACGGCGGCGCCCGGCCAGCCGGGGACGAGTTGGCGGCCCTGCCCGGCCTGCACTGGCGGGGCGGGGATGGGCGCGTCCGGCAGGGCGCGGCCCCCGGCACGCCGCCGGAGTATCCCATAGACTACACCCTGCTGCCGGAGAAGAAGCGCGCCGACCTGCCGCGCTACATGGAGATCCTTGCCGGGCGGGGCTGCTCCTTCGCCTGCGCCTTCTGCTACAACGCCGTGTGCGGGCACAAGTGGGCGGGCAAGGCGGTCGAGGCCCTTGCCGACGAGGTCGAGACCGTGGTGCGGGCCCACGATCCCAAGGTCATCTACTTCCGCGACGAGAACTTCTTCCACTCCAAGGAGCGCGTGCTGCGCTTCCTGGAGTTGTACCGCGAGCGCGGCTTCCGCTTCCAGTGGGACGCCACCTGCCGCGCCAACTACTTTTCCAAGGGCTACGTGACCCCGGAGTTCCTGGAGCGCCTGGCCGCCGCGGGCTGCCGCAGGCTCAAGTTCGGCATGGAGTCCGGCTCGCCCAGGGTGCTCAAGCTGCTGCGCAAGGGCATCCGCGTGGAGCAGATCGAGCATGTGGCCCGGACCCTGGCCGCCTCGCCCATCATCGGCAACTATTCCTTCCTCATGGGCGTTCCCGGCGAGCTGCGCGAGGACTACGAGGCCACCATGGACCTCATCCGGCGCATTCTGCAGGCCGACCCCGCCGCCGAGATCATCGGGCCGCAGTACTACCGCGTCTACCCCGGCGGGGAACTCTACGATGAGGTCGTCTCCCGCTGGGGCTTCCGCCAGCCGGAGAGCCTGGACGGCTGGGCCGAAAGCTCGCGCGGCGATTTTTTCGGCCTGCACAAGGCCCAGGACTATGCCTGGGTGGACGGCAGCCCCGACCTGCCGCGCCATGCGGATTTCCTGGTGCTGCTGGCGCGCAAGCCGCTGGCGGGGCTGCTGCACCCGCTGAAGCTTCCGGCCCTGCCCTTCGCCCTGCTGGCCCGGCTGCGGCTGCGCTTCGGGCTGTACCGGGGGCTGTGGGACATGCGCCTGGCCGCCTGGATGTTCCGGCGCTACGTGGAGAGCGTGTACCTGCCCAGGAGCAAATCGGGGCAGGTGGGCTAGAGAAGCTCCAGCAGGAGGGCCTCGGTGCGTTGGGCCAGCCGCTCCGGGCTGAATTCCGCCGCCGCTGCGCGCGCCTGCTCCGCAAGTGTCCCGGGTTGGGCGCCCAGCCGCCTGGCCATCTCGCACAGGCCCTGCGCGAGGGCCTGCGGATTGGAGGGGGGCACAACGAGTCCCGCCTGGTCGGCGGCCTGGGCCAGCAGCGGGCTGTCGCCCACCTCCGTGACCACGCAGGGCACCCCGCAGGCCAGCCCCTCCGCCACAACGTTGGGGAAGCCCTCGCCGTAGGCAGAGGGCAGGCAGAGCATGTCCATGGCGGCGTAGGCCGCGCCCATGTCCGCCAGGGGGCCCGGCATGAGGAGGCGGTCCGAAAGCCCGGCCGCGTCGATGCGTTCCCGGACCTGCGCGGTGTACCCGGCCAGCCCGCCGCCGATGAGCGCGAAGCGCATGCCAGGGTGCTGGCGCAACGCCAGCTCCGCGGCGCGCACCAGATCCAGCTGGCCCTTCATGGGATCCAGCCGCGCGGGGACGCCCACCAGCGTCTCGTCCGCCTGCACGCCCCACAGGGCGCGCAGGGCGCTGGCAGCCGCCGGGCTGCTGGCCAGCCGGGCGGGGTCCACGGCGTTGTGCACCACGCGCAGGCGTCCGGCCGGCCAGCCCATGGCCACGGCATGGCGCATGCCCGCGTTGGAGTTGGCGATGACAAGGCTAGCCCGGCGGGCCAGGAGCCGTTCCAATCCGTAGGCCAGCCGCCCGGTTGCGCCCAGGTCGGCCATGTTCACGTTGGAGGCGCGCAGGCCAAAGACCACCCGCGTGTCCGGGAAAAGCGCCCCGCAGAGCCCGGCCAGGATGTTCGCCGTGGGCAGGTAGCCGTGGAGGATGTCCGGCCGTTCGCTCCGGAGCAGCGCCGCCAGCCGGAAGACCGTGCGCGGCAGGTCGGTCTTGCCGCGCTTGCCCAGTTCCACAAGGCGCACATCCCGCAGTTCCCGCTCCAACGCCCCGCCACCGCAGAGCGGCACGGCCAGCACCTCGTGCCCGCGCCGTGCCAGGCCGTTGGCCAGCAGCACCATCTGGCCCTCGGCGCCGCCACGCGCCAGGGAAGGGATGAGCAGCGCGATTTTCATGGCCGTGCGTCCTGCCCCTGGGGTGCGCGGCCGCACACCGCGTCCAGCCTGCGACCTATTTCCGCCAGCACCAGGGCCGCCCCCCGCTCGCTCAAGTGCGCGCCATCGAAGAAATTGGCGTCGTCGTCGGTGATTTCGGCATGGGTTCCGTCGTTGAAGTCCCAGAGCATATCCGCCCCGGCCAGGAGCGAGCGCATCTGGCTCAGGTAGGGCTCAGGGTAGTTGCCGCCAACCCCGGGCCGCAGCAGCGGGTGGAAATAGGCCAGCACCTTGGCTCCGCTGGCCTTGGCCTCCTGCAGCAGCAGGGCCATCTCCCGGGCAGCGTCCGGGTCCACGGGGCTTTCGGCGCTCATGGGCCGCTCGCGCGCGCCCATGCGTTCCCCGGCGGGCAAGGGGATGTCGTGCTGGAATCCGCTCCAGCTGTCGCGGAAGGAGTCGGTCTCCGGGTGCAGCATCAGGCGCAGCTTGGACTGGTAGAAGCGCAGCGTGAACAGGGAGCCCAGGGCCGCGCGCTCCAGGCCGGGTTCCAGCTCGTTGGTCTTCATGGCGCAGTCCTTGGTCAGGTAGGGCGAGAGCGACAGGACCACGAAGCGCATGCGCCCCGAGGCCAGCGCCCCGCGCGCGATGCGCGCCACCTCGCAAATGTTTCCGCCGGTGATGGACAGGTTGTACACCGCGTAGCCCGTGAGCCTGCGCGTGTCCATCATCATGTCCGCGGACGAGGAGCCCAGCAGCAGGCCCTCGAAGTGTTCCGGCACGTGGCGCCGCGCCAGCAGGAATTTGCTCGCGCGCTCGTAGCCCCATATGCGGATGGGGCCTCGGCGCAGGCCATGGAGCCCGAATTCGTCCATCGCCACGTTGAAGGCGGCCAGCCCGAGCGTCAGCCCCAGGGCCAGGCCCAGGCCGAGAAGCAGGAAGCGCCTAGAAGTCACGGTACACGAACCCCTTTTCCGCGAAGGAGTTGAGGAACACCAGCCCGGTGAACAGGCAGGCCGCCAGCAGAAGCGCAGCGCGGACCGTGGGCCTGAACGCCGCCAGCAGCTGTCCGGAGTTCCTCAGCGCCAGGGCCCCGGCCAGACCCAGCGCCAGGAGGCCCAGGCCCAGCACCGTGTCCAGGTAGCCCAGGCCTGTGAACAGCGGCACGCGGTCAAAGGCCAGGGGATCAAGGAGCGCCACGCGCCAGGGCGCCACGCCCGGCGGGGTCAGCCCGTTCTGGCCCGCCATGCCGGCGAACACGCGGAAGGCCGCCTTGAAGTCCTGCGCGCGGAAAAACACGAAGCCGGCGTTGACCGTCAGGAACGTCAGCAGCCAGCCCGCGACCCCGGGCATCTTTCGTTTCGTCCTGCGCCAGAGGTGGTTCGCGCACAGGCCCAGGCCGTGCACCAGGCCGAAGGCCGCGAAGGTCCAGGCCGCCCCGTGCCAGAGCCCGGCCAGGAGCATGGTCGCCAGGATGGCCCAGAGCGACTTGGCGAAGGTGATGGGCGGGTGCGAGCGCACCAGCGGGGTGTAGATGTAGGTGGTGATGAAGTTGCTGAGGGTGATGTGCCAGCGCCGCCAGAAGTCGATGAGGCTCACGGCCCGGAGCGGGCTGTCGAAGTTCTGGGCCAGGCGGATGTTCAGCATGAGAGCGGCCCCGGTGACCATGTCCACGTAGCCGCTGAAGTCGAAGTACAGTTGAAGGGTGAAGGCCAGGCTGGCGGTCCAGGCCTCCAGCAGGGTCGGCGCGGCGAGCAGGTCGAACCCCCCTGCGGCCAAGCGTCCCAGGCTGTCGGCCAGCACGGACTTCTTGAACAGGCCCAGGGCCAGCACATAGGCCCCGCGCGCGGCGTTGTCCCAGCTGAAGCGCCAGCCGGTCGGGTCGCTGAATTGCGGCATGAGCTGCCGCACCCGGGCGATGGGCCCGGCCATGACCTGGGCGAAGAACCCGACGAAGAGCAGGTGGTCCAGGGTGTCCAGGGGCTCTGCCAGGCCCTCGTATACGTCCATGAGGTAGGCGATCTGCTGCAGGGTGAAGAAGCTCAGGCCCAGCGGGAGCGCCAGGCGCAGGGGCTCCGGCAGGCCCAGGCCGAGGGTCTGGTGCCCCAGCCAGCCCAGGCTGCCCAGAATAAGGTCCAGGTACTTGAACAGTCCCAGCAGCGCGATGTTGCCGCAGAGCCCGGCCACGAGCAGCCCCCTGCGCCGGGGCGAGCCCGGCGGCGCGGCGCGCATGGCCCGGGCCAGCAGCCGGTTGCCCAGCACGGAGCCCAGGAGCACCGGCACATGCCGCAGGCCGGACAGGGCGTAGAAGACCAGCGAGGCCGCCACGAGCCAGGCCCGGGCCACCGCGTTGCCGCGTCCAGCGGCGTCCGCGGCGGAGGGCCCGCGCGGCTGGAGCAGGAAGTAGCCCAGTACCGTGACGGGCAGGAAGAGGAACAGGAACGCGAAGGAATGGACGAGCATCAGACGTCCGCGCCGCCGCAGACAGGAATGTTGGCCCCGGTGAGGTGCCCGGCCTCGCCCGAGAGCAGGAACGCCACCAGCGGGGCCACGTCCTCGGGGGTGGTCAGCCGCCGTTGCGGATTCTGGGCCGCGGCGATCTCCAGCAGCTTGTCCGGCAGCCGGTCCAGCAGCGCCGTGTGCATCATGCCCGGCGACACGGCGTTCACCGTGACGCCGCGCTCGGCGTACTCCGCGGCCAGGGCCAGCACCAGGCCGAGCAGGGCGTGCTTGGCCACGGCGTAGTGGGCCATGGCCTTGGGCGGCAGGCCCAGCACGGCGCTGGAGAGGGCCACCACCACCCGGCCGCGCCCGGCCTTGGCCATGCGCGGCACAAAACGTCCCAGCACGCCCACGGCCGAGCGCAGCTGCACGTCCATCTGGGCCTGGAAGTCGGCCCAGGCGAGGTCCTTGAAGCGCACCAGCTCGAGCTTGGGCGCGGGCAGGTGGACGATGGCCCAGGGCGCCTGCGCGTGCTCCTCGACCGCGGCGCAGAAGGCCTCGATGCCCGCGTCCGTGGCCAGGTCGGCCTGGATGGGTATGAGCGGCGAGGCGATCTCGCCTGCCAGTTCGCGCAGGGCCTCGCAGCGGGAGTGGCACCCGGCCAGGATGACGTTCTTTCCGTCGGCCATGCGCCGGATGACGGCCCGGCCCAGGGCCGAGGACGCGCCCGTGACGAGGATGAGCGGAGGATTGGCGTCAGGCATGGAGTCCCACCTTGACCGTGGCCTTGCACACGGTCTCGCCGCGCTGGTTGGTGATCACCGCCTTGAGCTCGATCTGCCGGGCGGCCAGGCTCACGTGGCGCACCTCGCCCTGCACGGTGAGCAGGTCGCCGGGATAGGCGGGCTTGTGGAAGGCCGTGTCCACACCGTGCAGCAGCGCGTGCCTGCCGGGCAGGTGCATGCCGGCCAGGGTGGACAGGAGCGAGGCCACAAGCATGCCGTGGGCCACGCGGTCCGGATGGCCAAGGGCGCGGGCGTGGACCGCGTCGGCGTGCAGGGGATTCTCGTCCCCCGAGAGCCGTGCGAAGGCGTCGAGCATGTCCCCGGTGATCCGGGCCGTGAAGCTCGCGCGTTGGCCTTCGCGCAGGTCGGCCAGGGTCAGCTCGTTCATGTCCCGGCTCCTTTGGGGCGGGGGCTACCCGGCGCTCTTCTTGCGCACCAGGTCGACCATGTCGCCGACGTTCTTGAGATCCTCCAGCTCGCCCAGGGCGAACTTCAGGCCGAAGTCCTTCTCCATGGCCACGATGATGTTGATGTGCGCCAGCGAGTCCCAGCCCTCCACCTCGGGGGCGGTGGTGGCGCGGCTGATGGTCAGGTCTTCCAGGTCCAGCACGTCGCGCAGGATGGCCTGGATGCGTGCGATGATGTCGGTTTCGGTCACGGCAGTATCCGGATGTGGAGGTTCTTGTTGGGCAGGTCCCCTGCCAGGGCGAGGCGCCAGCGGCTGTCGCCGTTTTCGGCCAGGGCCGTGCGCTCGAAGCCGAGGCGGGCGTAGTGCTCGGCCACCATTCCGTTCTTTGGCGTCTTCAGGTACTCGCCGCGGATCTCGGCGAGTCCTCGGGCCTTGGCCCAGGCCGCCACGGCGTCGAACATGGCGTCCTCCATGCCGCGCTTGAGCACGCGGCAACTCATGAGCCAGAGCAGGATGTCCAGCCCTTGGCCGTCCACGCGGCCCATGACCACGCTCACCAGGCCGTTGTCCCCGAACCTGTCCGTGAGCCGACCCGCGAGGCAGAGCATGTCCGGGTCCGCGGCGGCGGCCTGTATCTCGGCCAGGGAGCAGCGCAGGGTAGTGAGGTTAAACTGGTTCGTTTTGTTGGTCAATTGGGCGATGCGCTCCAGGTGCACCGGCTGGAACGGGCCGATCTCCGCAGTCATGTCCAGGGAGTCGAGGTACGCGCCGTAGTCGGCGAAGCGGGCCGCGTGCTGCTCGCGCGCGGCGTTGTCGGCGTAGAAGCGGCCGCGCTTGAGGTCGTCGTCCGAGAGGCCCACGCTTTCGAACAGACCCGTGGACTGGAGCAGCCGGGGGTAGCAGGACACATCGTCGCCGAGTTCGGGCACGGCCACCTCGGGCAACTGCGCGGCAACCAGCGCTCGCTCCGCGGGGTTGTCGTCGGCGAAGACCAGGCTGTCCAGCCCGATGTTCAGGGCCTTTGCCAGGGCGCGGATGTTCTCGTGCTTGGGCTCCCAGTTGGCGGCGATGGCCGCGAAATCCGAAGGGGAGAGCAGGCTGTCCGGGTGCAGCAGCCCGGCCCGGGCATTGTCCTCGTCGTTCTTGGAGCACACGGCCAGCAGCACGCCGCGAGCGGCCAGGTCCTTCACCCAGGCCTGGAAGGCCAGGTAGGCCTCGCCCCGGGCGGTCTCGTGGCCCAGCGCCAGGCCTTCCACTCCGTCGTCGCCCACCACGCCGCCCCAGAGGGTGTTGTCCAGGTCGAGCACCAGGCATTTCCTGCGCAGGCCGAAGGCCGCCAGAAGCAGCGCGGCCAGGCTGTGCCCCAGGTGCGGCAGGGCCTCGGCCGAGAGCGCATACTTGTACGAGTGCCAGAAGGCCGGATCGAACCAGCGCTCCAGGCCCAGCGTTGCTGCCAGGTAGTTCAGGTCGTGCAGCAGCACGCCCTTGCGCCCCTGGGCGGCCTCGGCCAGGCCCAGGTTCAGCCGGTTCACGAAATTCGTGCGGCCCCGGTGGTCCACCAGGTCCTGGTTGCCCAGCAGCCTCAGCGGCGGCGGGTCGAAGGAGTTCTGCAGCACCAGGCAGCCGTGCCCGCGCTCAAGGGCATCCCAGAGGCCGACGAAGCGCGCCAGCTCCGCCGCCAGGAGCTGGCCGACGTCCCCGGGCGACTCCGCGGCTCCGGGCAGGCGAGAAATGTTCACGTAGCTGGTGTGCAGGTAGACCACATCCGGGCGGAAGGCCTCCAGCGCGGCGTCTCCGTACAGAATGTCGGTCTCGAAGCGGCCGTACTCGGACTCGTGGAACACGGGCCGGATGCCGCCATGGAGCAGGAACAGCTCCAGCATGTCGCGCACGTCCGCGGTGGTGGAGCCGCCCAGGATGGCGATGCGCTTTTCCAGCAGGCCTTCCCGTGCCGCGAGCTCGCGGCGCAGGGCCTTTTTCTTGCGCAGGATGAGGTGCGCGTCCAGCGGTGTGTCCAGCGGGTGCTTCATGCCGTGTTCCGTCTGCGGTGTCCGGGCCTTGCGGCCCTGTTAACCCACTTCGGCCCCGCCTGCAAACAGCTCCAGGGCTTCGTGGCCGTTCCGCTCCTCCACCAGGGCCAGGTCTCCACCCCGTTTCTGGAGCGCGAAGTAGGCCTCGCCCCCGGGATAGCGCGCGTTGTTCTGCGAGACGAACAGAAGCCCGCCCTCGGCCAGGCTGCGGCCCAGGTTGGCCACGGCGGCGCGGATGGTCCCGTCGGCGAAGTACTTGCGGTTGAACACGTTGGCGCACTTGATGATCTGGAAGGGCTCCGCCGCCGCGTCGCGGCAGACATCGAAGGGAGCGACGGCGCGCGCGGGCGTCCCCTCGGCCAGCAGCGGGTTCGCGGTCTGGATCATCCGGCCCCGGCGCGGGTCCAGGCGCAGGGCCAGGGGCAGGTTCAGGTACAGGCAGAACAGCTTGAGCCCCAGCACCCGGCCACAGCCATCCAGCAGCAGGCACAGCGGGCCGCCGCCGCGCAGGGTGAAGGCCGGGTGCCTGTCGGTGAGCACCGCCTCGGCGTGCGGGGGCAGCGCGTCCAGCAGCTCCAGGCAGGACACGCCGTCGGACACGCCCACCTCCATGAGCCGCAGGGGGCGGATGCCCTCGGCATGGCGCAGGATGGCCGCGTCCACCAGCCTTGTCCGGCCCCGGCCTGTGGTCTTGTAGGTCTCCCGGGCGTTGATGAGCGAGATGGCCTGGGTGAACAACTCCGCCCGCTGCTCCAGGGGCAGCTGCAGCTCGCGCACGCGGTCGAGGATGAGCGGGGAGAACTTGAGCCGCAGGAAGCGCAGGGCGGCCGTGGCCAGTGCGCCCCCCCCCACGATGCGCCGCAGGAGCCAGGGCCGGTCCAGGCACAGCCCGCTCTCCTTCAGGGCGTGCTCCAGGCGCAGGCGCAGGGGCAGGGCCGCCTCGGGCGCGCAGGCCGTTTCGGAACATGCGCCGGGGCCGCTCACGCGCTCCTCCCCGGCCACTCCTGCCGCCAGGCGCGGTACATGAGCACGTCCCAGAGGTGCGGGAACCAGTTGGTCTCCCCGGCCAGGTACTCGGCCCAGATGCGCCGCACCAGGCCCGCGTCGAGCACGCCCTCGGCGCGCAGGGCGGACTCGTCCAGCAGCGCCTCGCACCAGCCGCGCAGTTCGGCGCGCATCCACTCCGCCACGGGCACGCCGAAGCCCATCTTGGGGCGGTCCACCAGGGCCTGGGGCACATGCCTGTGCAGCACCCGGCGCAGGATGGCCTTGCCCTGGCCGCCGGAGACCTTCCAGGCCGTGGGCAGGCTGGCGGCGAACTCCACCACGCGGTGGTCCAGCAGCGGGCAGCGGGCCTCCAGGCTCACGGCCATGCTGGCGCGATCCACCTTGGCCAGGATGTCGTCGGGCAGGTAGTGCAGGTGGTCGATGAGCCCCATGCGGCGCAGGGGGTCGTCGCCGCAGGCCCGCGAAAGCAGGCCCTGGTCCAGGTCGAAGGCCGTGGGGGGCTCGCTTGAGCCCGGCACCACCTGCGCCGGGTCGCGGAAATGCGAGAAGAGGAAGCGGTAGAAGTCCTCGAAGTTTCGCGCGCCCAGGGCCCCCAGCCGCCAGCGGATCTTGGGGCCGAGCGGCCCGAGCAGGCGGTAGGCGGCCTCCGGCACAAGCCCGGCCAGCACCCCGGCCGCCGCCCGCGCCGGGCGGGGAACCTGGCGCATCTTGCGCCAAAGGGCGTCCAGGAACAGGTGCCGCTCGTAGCCGTTGAACAGCTCATCCCCGCCGTCGCCGGAGAGGGCCACGGTGACCTGCTCCCGCGCGACGCGACAGACCAGCAGGGTGGGAATCTGCGAGGAGTCGGCGAAGGGCTCGTCGTAGAAGCGCGGAATGAGCGGCACCGCGTCCAGCAGGTCCCGGGGCGAAAGGATGCGCTCGGTGTGCTCGCAGCCCAGGTGCGCGGCCACGGCGCGGGCGTGCGGGGCCTCGTTGTAGCGCTCCTCGGCGAAGCCGATGCTGAAGGTCTTCACCGGGCGGGAGCTTTGCGCCTGCATGAGGGCCGTGACCAGCGAGGAGTCCACGCCGCCGGAGAGAAACGCGCCCAGGGGCACGTCGGCCACCATGCGCAGGGCCGTGGCGTCGCGCAGCAGGCGCTCCAGCTCGTCCGTGGCCTCGTCCTGGCTGCCGGGGAAGGGCCGGGCCTGGCCGCGCTCGAAGGCCTCCGCCACGGACCAGTAGGGCCTGGGTTCAGCCGTGAGCGGGTCCTGGCCGGGCCGAAGCAGCAGGAAGTGCGCCGGGGGCAGCTTCCGGGCCTTGCGGTATATGCTCCGTGGCGCCGGGATGCAGCCGAAGCGGAAGAACTGGGCCAGGGCGTCCCGGTCCAGGGCCGGGTCGAAGTCCGGGTGGGCGCACAGGGCCTTGAGCTCGGACCCGAACAGGGCCGCCTTTCCGGCGGCGCCGTAGTAGAGCGGCTTCTTGCCCAGGCGGTCGCGGGCCAGCAGCAAGGTGCGCTCCCGGCGGTCCCACAGGGCCAGGGCGAACATGCCGTTGCAGCGGCCAAGGGCCGCCTCGCCCCACTGCTCGAAGGCCGCCAGCAGCACCTCCGTGTCCGAGCCGCCCCGGAAGGCGTGGCCAAGGGGTTCCAGTTCCGCCCGCAGCAGGCGGTAGTTGTAGATCTCGCCGTTGAAGGCCACGGTGTAGCGCCCCGAGGCCGAATCCATGGGCTGCCGCCCCAGGGGCGAGAGGTCGAGGATGGACAGCCTGCGGTGGCCCAGGGCGATGCCCTGGGCGTCGTCGGCGAAGACTCCGGAGTCGTCCGGGCCCCGGTGGGTCAGGGTGCCGGCCATGGCTCCGCAGGCCTGGGCCAGCCCGGTGCCCGCCGGGGCGCCTTCGGCCATCCGGAGAACGCCGCAGATGCCGCACATGGCCTAGCCTTCCGCCTTGCGGGCGAACACGAATTCGTTGCAGCCCAGCCGCCCGCCCACGGTGCGCAGGTTCACCAGCTCGAAGCCCCTGGGACGCAGGAAGGCCAGCACCTCCTCGGGCCGGGCGGTCTCGAAGGGATGCCCGCCCACCCAGTCCACCACGTCGCGCCAGAAGTCCATGCCCCTGGGCGAGCCGCCGGTGCGGTAGCGCGCCAGGGGGTTGCGCCCGGTCAGCAGGTCCACCCCCAGGCCGCGCACCACGGAAAAGCCCGCCCAGCCTCCGGCCAGCAGCAGTTTCCCCGGCGCGGGCAGCGCGCAGTACAGGCGCTTCACCCGCTTCCACACCGGCGTGAACAGGGGCTGGGTGTTGTACAGGGCCAGGGCGAAAAGCCCGCCGGGGGCCACGCGGGCGCTGGCGGCGTCCACGGCGGCCCACATGCTGCCCGTGTGGTGCAGCACGCCCCAGGAATAGACGATGTCGAAGGCGGGCAGGCCGCCCAGGAACTCCGCATCGAGCACCGAGCCCTCCAGCACGGTCCAGTCCGGATCGTCCGGGTGGAAGGACTGGCGTAGGTGGCGCGTGCAGGCCACGGAGGAGGGGTCGAAGTCGAAGCTGGTGACTCGCGCCCCCAGCCGCCGCGCGGCCAGGGAGAACAGCCCGGAGCCGGACCCGGCGTCCAGGAAGCTCCGCCCGGCCAGGGAGTCCAGCCCGAGCAGCCCGGCGAGCGAGGCCTCGGCCGCGCGGATGCGCTCCCCGTCCAGCCGTTCCAGGAACCGCGCCCAGTTGGCCCCGAACTCGAAGCGCTGGCCGTTGGCCACCTCGGATTGCCATTGGCCGCTCATGCCCCGCTCCTCTGCTTCGCTACATGCATGAGCAGTTCTTCCCACATGTCCAGGACCTTCTCAAGCCCGAAACGCTCCAGCACCTCCGGTGCGCGGGCGGCCATGGCCCGGCGGCGGACGTCGTCGCCCATGAGGGCCGAGAGGGCCTCGGCCAGGGCGCCCACGTCCCCCGGGGGCGCCAGCAGTCCGTCCACCCCGTGCCGGACGATCTCGCCGGGGCCGCTGGGGCAGTCGAAGGCCACTGCGGGCAGTCCGCAGGC
>CAZCYB010000002.1:5718-75412 GCA_964502805.1 uncultured Desulfocurvus sp. | reverse complement strand
GCCTCGCACAGGGCGTTGGGGAAGCCCTCGAAGCGCGAGGAGAGCACGAAGAGATCCGCCCGGCGCAGGGTCCCCCCCGGAGCATCCACGCGGCCCGGCAGCAGCACGCGGCCCTCAAGCCCGAGGCTGGCTCGCAGCGCCTCCAGCGCCGGTCGCTCCGGCCCCTCGCCAAGAATGACGAGAGTCCAGCCCGGGTGGGCCGTGGCGATGCTGGCGAAGGCCTGGAGGAGCAGGTCGAAGCCCTTCTCCGGCGCCAGGCGGCCCAGGGCCAGCAGCAGGCTACCCTGGGGCGGGGTCCAGCCCGCCCCGAGGTCTGGCGGGGGCTCCACGGGGTTGGGCAGGGCCACGCAGCGACCGGGCAAGGTCCGGCACACCGCTTCGGTCTGGGCCACAACCCGCGCGGCCAGTGGGTAGGCCAGCCGCCGGAGCCCCCTCCAGAGCGGGCCGATGTCATACAGGCGGGGGTCGGTGCGCTCGCAGACAATGGCCGGAACGCCAGTCCCCGCCAGGGCCAGGAGGGCCAGAATGTTCGTGGTGTCCATGAAGGTGAGCACGGCCTCCGGTCGCTCCCCGCCGTGGGAGGCCAGCATCGCCCGGCGCAAGGTCCGGATGCGGCCCAGGTTGGCCCGCAGGGCGTCCAGGAGCCCGGCGGAGGCCCGCGCCAGGCCCAGGGCCTGGTGGCGCACGCCCGGCGCCAGGGCATAGAAGGGCGGCAGGGCGCCATCGTCCAGGGTCAGCAGGGCGATGGAGTGGCCGCGCCGGGCCAGCCCGTTGGCCAGCCGGGCGAAGACCCCCTCGGCCCCGCCCAGGACCAGGGAGGAGATGACCAGGGTGAGCCGCATGCCGTGCGCCCTCACCCCTGCCGCTTCCTGGCCACGGCCACCAGCGCGTGGGGATAGCGCCCGGTGCCGTCCAGCCGGTCCAGGCCAAGGGCGGCCAGGTTCACCAGCAGGCTCAGGCCGATCCAGGCGGGCAGAAGCAGGGCCTTCAGGTAGCGTCCCGCCCTGGTCTGGTTGGCGGCAAAGTACAGCCAGCTGAGGAGCATGATGGCGCAGCTGCCCCCGACTCCGCCGATGCGCGTGATGCGGACGTCCTGGAAGTTCCCTTCCAGCAGGGCCGCCAGGCCGAATTCCGTGAAGCGCCGGTAGTCGTGGGGTTCGCCGTGCAGGCCGTAGAGGAAGGGCACGGTGAGCACGAGGGTTCCCCCCGGTCGGAGCACGCGCACCATCTCGGCGAAGGCCTGCGGCAGGTCGGCCACATGCTCCAGCACCTGGGTGGAGAGCACGGTGTCGAAGCTGGCCGGGGCGAAGGGCAGGGGCTCCCCGGGGGTCAGCAGCACGTCCACGCCCGGCCCGGGGGCCACGTCGGCCCCGGTGTAGGCGGCCAGGCCGCCCCGGAAGCAGCTCCGGTAGGGCGCTGTTCCACAGCCCAGATCCAGGACGCGGCCGCCCAGCCCTCGGAGCACCTGGGCCAACTCGCGCCGGAGTCCGGCCCCGCCGTGCCACAGGAAATGCCAGGGCCGCTCCGCGTGCTGGCGACCGCAGAGGGCATCGTAGATGCGGGTGTACAGCTCGTCGGGACTCACAGGCATCTCCGCCAGGTCTTGGGGTTGCGCGCGGCCATCACAGTCCTGCCTCGCCGCGCCAGGCCTCGAACATCAGCACGCTCCAGAGTGTGTAGTTCCAGTCGGCCCGCCCGGCAAGGTGCTCGCGCCAGATGCGCGCCACGAAGCGGGCGTCCAGCACCCCCCCCCGGGCGATGCGGGCGGGCTCCAGAAGCTCCTGGGCCCAGGCGCGCAGGGGGCCGCGCAGCCACTGGCCGATGGGCACGCCGAAGCCCATCTTGGGCCGCTCCACCAGTTCCGGGGGCACGTGCCTGTGCAGCACCCGGCGCAGGATGTGCTTGCCCTGGCCTCCGCGCACCTTCCAGGCCGTGGGCAGGGTGGCCGCGAATTCCACCAGCCGGTGGTCCAGCAGGGGCGTGCGCGCCTCCAGGCTTGCGGCCATGCTGGCCCGGTCCACCTTGGTCAGGATGTCGTCGGGCAGATACTGCATGAGGTCCCAGCAGCTCATGGCCTGGTGGCGGTCCAGGCCCCGGGCGGCCTGGGCGGTCATGCGCGGGGCTGGCTCGCGCCCGCCAGGCACCAGGTCCTCCGGGTGGCGCAAGAGCGAGGTGAAGTGCCGGTAGTGGTCGCTGAAGTCATTGAAGGCCAGGGCGTCGAGACGCCAGCGCAGCTTCCAGGGCAGGCCGCCCAGCAGCGGCGGCGTGGCCTCCGGGAGCAGTCGGGCCAGGGCCGCGGCTGCGGGGCGCAGGGGCCCGGGCAGGGTGCGCAGCCGCGCCGGGGCGTGCACGAAATACCGGGAGTAGCCGCCAAAGAGTTCGTCGCCGCCGTCGCCGGAGAGGGCCACGGTCACGTGTCGCCGGGCCAGCCGGTAAACAAGCTGCGTGGGAATCTGCGAGGGGTCGGCAAAGGGCTCGTCCCAGACCCTCGGCAGGCCGGGTACCATGTCCAGCAGGTCGCCGGGCGTCAGGCGCAGCTCGGTGTGCTCGCAGCCCAGGTGCCGGGCCACTGCGCGGGCGTGGGGCGACTCGTCGAAGGCGGCCTCGGCGAAGCCGATGGCGAAGGAGCGGACCGGGCCGGTGCCCTCGGCCCGCATCAGGGCGGCCACCAGCGAGGAGTCCACCCCGCCGGAGAGCAGCGCGCCCAGGGGCACATCGGACAGCAGGCGCAGGCGCACGGACTGGCGGAGCAGGCGTTCCAGCTCGTCTGCCGCCTCGTCCTCCCCGCCGGGAAAGGGAGTTGCCGCCCCCCGCCGCCAGACCTCGTCCACGGCCCAGTATGTCTGGGTTTGGGGCTCGGCTTCCGGCGCGCGCAGGGTCAGGATGGTGCCCGGCAGCAGCTTGCGCACGCCTCGGTAGATGCTGTGGGGCGCGGGGATGTAACCGTGGCGGAAATAGAGCGCCAGGGCGTCCTGGTCGATCACGGGGGCGAAGTCGGGGTGCGCCCGCAGGGCCTTCAGCTCCGAGCCGAACACCCAGGCGCTTCCGGCCCGGCCGTAGTGCAGGGGCTTGACGCCAAGGCGGTCGCGCACCAGATGCAGGGCCTGCTCCGCAGCGTCCCACAGGGCGAAGGCGAACATGCCCACGAAGCGCTCCACCGCAGGGACCAAGCCCCACTGCTCAATGGCCGCCAGCATGGTCTCGGTGTCCGAGCCGCCCCGGAAGCCGTGCCCCAGGGTCTCAAGCTCGCGGCGCAGCTCCAGGTGGTTGAAGACCTCGCCGTTGTAGCACAGGGTGTAGCGGCCCGTGGCCGAGCGCATGGGCTGGCGGCCCAGGGGCGAGAGGTCGAGGATGGACAGCCGCCGGTGGCCCAGGGCGATGCCCGAGGCTTCGTCGCAGAACAGGCCCTGGTCGTCCGGCCCCCGGTGGGCCAGGGTGTCGGCCATGACCCGGCACCTGCCGGAGAGATCCTCCCGCTGGTGGCCGGGGGGCGCGAATATGCCGACGACCCCGCACATACCCCTACTCTGCCTCCGCGGTGCGGCGTCCAGCGAATTCGGCCACCACGCCGTTCCACAGGCCCAGGACGCGTTCCTCAGAGAAGTCTTTGGCCACGGCGTGGGCGGCCCGGCCCAGCGCCGCGGCCCGCTCCGGCTGCGCGAGCAGCTCCCGAAGGGCCCGGGCCAGGGCCGCAGCGTCTCCGCGCGGCACCACGAGGCCGTTTTCTCCGTCGCGCACCAGGGAGAGAGCCCCCGGCGTGTCCGTGGCCACCACGGGCAGGCCCGCCGCCATGGCCTCGGCCAGGGCGTTGGGCTGGCCCTCGTAGTGCGAGGGCAGGGCAAAAATCGTCGCCGCGGCCAGCCAGGCCCCGACATCGTCCACCGCTCCGACGAGGCGCACCCGCCCGGCCACCTCCAGGGTCGCGGCCAGGGCCTCCAACTCGCCGCGCAGCGGTCCCTCGCCCACCAGGACGAGGAAGGCGTCCAGCTCCTCGGCGATGGCGGCGAAGGCCCGCACAAGCAGGTCGAGGCCCTTTTGCGGGTCCAGCCGGGCCACGCACAGGACGCTGCGCGGGGGAAGGTCCACCCGCCCCCGGGGCTCCACTCGGCGCACGGGGTTGGGAATGACGCGGATCCCCTCCCGCCAGGACGTGGGCCAGGCCTGGCGCAGGCCCTCGGTCTGGATGACCAGGGTCCGGGCCAGGGGGTAGAGCAGCCTGCGCAGCCAGCGCCAGGGCGCGGGCAGGGGGTGCTGGCGGGGGTCGATGCGCTCGCTCACCGCCGTGGGCAGGCCGAGGCCCAAGGTCGCCAGCAGCACCCGAACGTTCACGGTGTCCAGAAAACTCACCAGCACGTCCGGCCTGGTCTCGGCTATGGCCCTGCGCAGCCTGGCCAGGCGCCGGAACATGTCGGCCAGGCGGCCCGGCCCGGAGGAGGGCCAGAGAATGTCCGCGCAGACGAGGGTGACGCCGCTGGGCAGGGCGTAGGCCCTGGGTTCGTCTGGCCCGCAGAGCAGGACGAGTGTGGTGGGGTGACCCTGCTGCGCCAGCCCCCCGGCCAGCCAGGCGGCCACGCGCTCGGCGCCGCCCGGGCGCAGGCTGGACAGCGCGATGGTCACGCGGGGCCGCTGGTCAGAAGTTGGCATAGAGGAACCCGCTGGCTTTGCCCATGGACAACAGGCTTGCGAGCAGAAGTCCGGTCGTTAGGAGCGCATGGGCCGGACCTGGCCGGAGCCGCTCCAGAAGCGATAGGCTGTTGTGCCGGGAAAAGGCGCAGGCCAGGGCCACGGCCAGGAGCAGCAGCAGCCGGTAGCTTGCCGTGAGCTGCCCGAAGGCCGCTGTGGGACCGGCGAGCTGGCTCCAGCCCAACCCGGCCACAGGCATGCCCCAGGACAGGTACATGCCGCGCAGGACTTTGAGGGCATCGGCAAAGCTGGCGGCCCGGAAGACGACCCAGGCCGTGTTCACGAACCCGAAGGTCAGGACCACGGCCAGGAGGCGGGGCAGGGGCCGTGCCAGCTGCGCCCAGAGGCGGTGCAGGCACATGGCCAGGCCGTGCAGCCCGCCCCAGAGGACGAAGGTCCAGCCCGCCCCGTGCCATGCGCCGCAGAGCAGGAAGGTGACGAGGAGATTTGCCAGGGTCCTGGCCTGGGGGCCGCGGCTGCCGCCAAGGGGAATGTAGACGAAATCCCGCAGGAAGCTGCCCAGGGTGATGTGCCAGCGCCGCCAGAAATCCTGAATGCTCACGGCGCGGTATGGGGAGTGGAAGTTGGCGGGTAGGCGGATGTTGAAAAGCAGCGCCGCGCCCAGCGCCATGTCCATGTAGCCCCCGAAGTCGAACGCCAGTTGCAGGGTGTAGCCCAGGCTGGCCAGCCAAGCCTCCAGACAGCCCAGGGACCGGGCCGTGTCAAAGCCGTCGGCCACCCAGACCGCCAGGGGGTCGGCCAGGAGCGACTTCTTGGCTAGGCCAATGGCCAGCAGGAACAGGCCCGCAGCCAGATTGCGTGGGTTGAACCCCAGGCCCTTTGACGAGAGGAACTGCGGCAGGGTCTCCTCGGGCCGCACGATGGGGCCGGAGGCCAGTTGCGGAAAGAAGGCCACGCTTTGGGCCTGATCCAGGAGCCCGGCCCGGTCAGGGAGGCCCTGGTCTGCGGTGGCCCTGCGCCAGGCCAGCAGGCGGATCTGGATGAAGGTGTAGAAGCTGAGGCCCAGGGGCAGGCCCATCTGGGCCACGGCCCCGCCTGCGCCTGGGGGGAGTCCCAGGGTGTCCAGGAGGAAATCGGCGTACTTGAAGAACCCCAGCAGCCCGAGGTGCGCTGCCACGCCCAGGAGGAAGAGGGTCTTGCGCGTGCCTGGGCTGCGGGCGGAGCCCAGGGCCGCGCTCAGGGCCAGGGTCAGCACGAGGGAGCCGAGGAGCACCACGCTCTGCCAGGGGGCCTGCCAGCCGCAAAATACCAGCGAACTGAGGCAGAGGAATGTCTTGGCCGCCCTAGGCATCCCCAGCCGGGCCAGGGCGAAGTAGCCCAGTAGCGCCACGGGCAAAAAACCGAACAGGTAGAGAAAGGTGTTGAAGTTCATGGCCGCAGCTCCCGCGCCAGGATGTCCGCAACGCGCCTGGAGTTCTCCCGGGCTGCTTCGGGCAGCATGTGCGTGTAGTCCACGAAGAGCCTGTTCGGCAGGGTGAGGAGCGGGCCGCCCGCAAGGCCCTGGTAGCGTCGGGCGTGCTCCTGGACCGCGGCGTCCCCCTCGGGCAGGGGCGCCAGGAGGAACTGGAAGCGGATCCCCCTGGCCTGGAGCGTGCGCGCCAGCTCGTCCACGATATCCAGAGCGCCTGGCGGTATGGGCGCAGCGCTGTCGATCCCCGTCCCGTCCTCAAGGGGCTTGGTCAGGCTGGGCGGCTGCCAGCCTCGGCCCGTGCGTAGATTCTCCTGCACCTGCCGGAAATGGGTGTCATCCTGGAACCAGCCCAGGAAGAAGGTCCAGGCGGTGCGGAACAGGTCGTTCGCCCCGATGCCGCCCCGGATGAGGTCCGTGACGGACCCGTAGCGGGCCAGGGTGAAGATGCGTTCGTATTTTGGCAAGTGCCAGTGCGAGGGGGCGTTGGCGGTGAGGTAGAGCACCACGCAACGGGGCGCGGGATGGCGCTGCAGGTACTGCTCCAGGGCCAGTTGGTAGCTGCGCCCCCCGGAATGGGCGAAAAGCGGCAAGGAGACCACGCGCAGCCCGAGCCCCTGCTCCACCACCGCGGGCATGACGCCGTTGAGCAGGGCCGAGTCGCCGGTGAAGACCACGTCGGCATCCTCACGGGGGCCGAAGGTGTGGGCGCACACGGCGTGGTACTCCATGCCGCCCAGGGGGCCCAGGCGCAGGGCGGCGAGGCTGGCCGCCAGGGCCAGGCCCAGGCCCAGGGCCAGCAGGCAAAGCACCAGCCAGACGTGGTTCCCCCAGGTCCAGGCCCGGTCCCTGGTGCGGAGGGGCGTTTTGGCGTTCAAGAAGCGCTGACCTCCTGGACTCGGCAGTGGCGCGGTTGGTTGCTCAAGGTGCGAGTCCGCGCTGCCCAGCTCGCCCGTGGCGCTGTCGCGCAGGGGCACGCCCGCCTTGCGGTTGGCGATGCACGACGCGCAGGCCGAGTAGCGCCCGCCCGTCTCGTCGTACACGCGGCGGATCTCCCTGGCCCGCTCGCCGTGGAAGACCCCGGTCACCCCGGCCTCGAACACGTTGCCCAGCAGGTAGTCGGGGTGCTCCATGCCAGCGGCGTGGCAGCAGGGGTAGGCGTCGCCGTTGCCGTGGATGTAGAGCCCGCCGTGCATGGCCGGGCAGAGGTTCTGGAAGGGCATGGCCAGCAGGTTCAGCCGCATGAGTCCGCTGTCCGGGTCCGGCACGTAGAGGTCGAATTCCCTGTGCGCCCTGGGGGCCCAGAGGGCGTGCAGCTCGGGCGTGGTGGCGAAGGGGTGGCGGCGGTAGAAGTGCCAGTCCGGCGCGGGCACCCGGAAATAGCTTGTGAAGAAGTGCACCCCCGGCATGGTGCTGGCGAACAGGGCCCGGGCGGCCTCGATCTCGCCTTCGGTGAAGGCGGTGACGATGAACTTGGCCTGGATGCGGATGGGGTGGTTGCGCTCCCTGGCCAGGTCGTGCAGCGCGCGCATGTTCTCCAGCACCTTGTCGATGCGCCCGCCCCGGCGGTAGGTCTCGTAGTTCTCCTGGGTGATGCCGTCCACGGCGAAGGCGATCTCGTCCAGGCCCGAGGCCAGCACACGCTCCGGGTCGAGCCTGTGGCCGTTGGTGTCCACCTGCACCAGCATGCCGTAGCTCTTGGCGCAGGCGATGATCTCGTAGATGTCCGGGTTGAGGAACACCTCGCCGAAGGTGGTCAGGTTCACGGCGTGGGCCCGCGCGCCCACTTGCTCCATGATGGAGCGGAACCTGGCGATGGGCATGAAGCGCTGCTGCTCGCGCAGGAAGGCTCCGCCCTCGATGCCGTGCAGGCACCCTGCGCAGCGCAGATTGCAGATGGTGGAGACCTCGATGTCCAGGGTCTGCGGGGCGGTCTGGAGCAGCGGCCCGAGGGCGGGCAGGCGTTTGCGCGCCCTTGCGGCCAGGGAGTTGCCCAGCACGGCGAGCCCGTGGGAAAGGCCCTTGCGCCGGAAAATGTCGCGCCATGCGCGGATGCGTCCAGTCAGCACGGTGTCTCCTTCGGCGCTCTCAGGCCAGGCCCTGCATGGCGGCCATGGCTCGGAACAGCCCCGCCTCGCGGGCCATGAGTTCGTCCCAGCTCCCCTGTTCGGCTATGCGCCCATCCTGGAGCACCACGATGTGGTCGGCCATCTGCACGGTGGTGAGCCGGTGGGCCACCAGCAGGATGGTGCAGGAGCCCTTCACCGCGGCCAGTGCGGACTGGACCTCGGCCTCGGAGGCTCCGTCCAGGGCGCTGGTGGCCTCGTCGAGCAAGAGCAGCCAGGGGTCGCGATAGAGCGCCCTGGCCAGGGCCAGGCGCTGGCGCTGCCCGCCCGAGAGCCTGCCGCCCTTCTCGCCGATGACGGCGTCCAGGCCCCCTGGCAGGGCGGTGATGAATTCCCAGGCGTCGGCCCGGCGCGCGGCGGCCTGGGCCCGTTCGCGGTCCGGCGCCTCGTCGCCCCAGGCGATGTTCTCCAGCACGCTGGCATGGAAGGCCGGGTTGTCCTGCAGCACCAGGCCGATGCGGCTGCGCCAGGCCTCCAGGTTCAGTTCCGCCAGGGGGTGGCCGTCGACCTCCAGGCTGCCATGCGAGGGCGTGAGCAGGGCGCAGACCAGGTCGATGAGCGTGCTCTTGCCCGACCCGGATGGGCCCACCACCGCAACGCAGCGGCCCCGGGACAGGTCCAGGTCCACGCCGCTGAGCACCGCGCCGCCGCCCCCGGGATAGGTGTAGCCCACATCGCGCAGGCGGAGCCCCCGCTCGAAGCTCGGGGCCAGCCTTCCGCCCTCCAGGGCCGGGTGCGTTTCGGCCAGGGCCTTGCGCGCGGCGTGCTGGTGGTGCCAGGTGAGGTAGGTGTGCGAGAGGTAGAGGTGCTCCTGGGCCATGAGCAGCCGGGGCACGATGCGCGAAAAAACGGTGAGAAAGACCAGGGTCTCGGCCAGGCCCTTGTCGAGCAACGTAAGATTCACATAGAGCAGGGCGCTGATGAACAGAATGCCGCAGCACTCCACCACGAAGCGCACCTGGTTGCCGATGCCGTAGCAGCGGCGGTAGGCCTCGGCGTAGGTGGCGAAGATGCCGTTGGCCGTGCGGCTGGCCTTGGCGGACTGGCCCGCGGCGCGCAGGAACTTGAGGTTGCCGAAGATGTCCGCCACCTGGGCCCCGGTGAGGGACAGGGTGTCGCGCATGGTCCTCACGTGGCGTTCCGAGGCGCGCTGGCCCAGGCGGAACACCAGGATGCCCAGCAGGCCGAAGGCCGCCGTGTACACCGTGGTCGGCAGGGAGACCACCAGGGCCACCGCTCCCAGCATCAACACCACGCAGATGGCCCCGGCGCCGCTTAAGAAGGCCTGCACGCCGTAGGAGACCTGCTGGCCGTCTATGACCACGGCATCGGTGACGTTGCCCAGCCGCAGGGACAGGAAGCGGACCCAGTCCATTCCCAGCAGGTAGCGGGTGGTCTCGGAGCGCAGCGTCCGCTCCACCCGGGTCTTGAGGCGCAGGGTGCTCATGTCGGCCCAGAGCCGCAGGCCAGCGGCCCCCAGCCCCAGCACGGAGAACACGGCGAACCCGAAGACCAGCCCGCCCTCGCGGCCCAGTTCCAGCCAGGCCAGGGTGCGGGCCCAGGCCGGGGTGGCCGCCTCGCCCATCAGGGCGCTCAGGATGGGCACCAGAACGAGCAGGGCGAGGCCCTCGGAAAGGCCAGAGGCCGTGCGCAGCACAAGCACGCCGATGGAAGCGCCCCGCCAATGGGAGCAGATGCGGATGTACTCGGCGAATATCTGCCTCATGCCTGTCCCGTGGGGCCGCCGGCTCCGGCGCGGCGGTTTTACATGGGTAAAATCAAGTGAGCTTTCGTACAAAAAAATTGTACACTATGTCAATATGGCCCGGCCAGGGCCCACGCGCGGCCCTCCGCCCCTCAAGGCCCGGGAACGGGCGCGGCCTGCGGGAACAGCGCGCGGAACGCCTCCAGCTTGGCCACCTCGCGCGCGGCCAGGGTATTTGCCCGCGCGTTCCAATGCCCGTCGACCCCGGGGTAGTCGAAGGGCGCCTTGTGGCTGGCGTGGTCCCGCTCGAACACGGGCTGCATGTCGGCCACGGGGTGCCCCAGTGCGCGGGCTCGTTCCAGCAGCCCCCGGCGCATGAGGTCGAAGTATGAACCCTTTGCGCGCGCAAGCCCGGCGGGGCTGTAAAGCTCCGGCCGGATGCCGTCCAGCACCAGTGCAACGCGCCCGCGCGGCAGCCCGGACATCTCCGGCAGCAGCGCCAGGAAGGTGTCTATGGCCCGCAGGCTCTGGGCCACGCGGCGGTCATCGGCGCTGGCGCTGGTGTTGCCGACGAACTGGCCGCCCTGGCCGGAAAGCAGGGCCGGCGGCCAGGACAGGCGGGGCAGGTTGAGCCGCAGGTAGCGCGCCAGCGCCAGCCTGCCCAGGCCGAGTTGCCGGGCCAGGGCCCAGGGCCCCTCGCCGCCCCTGGGCAGCAGCCAGGGCGTCAGTTCCAGGCGCAGGGCGCCGTCCGGATCTTCGCGGAAATGGTGCAGCCCGGCGGTCGTGTTGTACTCCACCAGGCTCTCGTCGAAATCGTTGCCCACCACCACCACGACCAGCATGTCCGGGTGGTAGGCATCGCGCGCATAGCGCGCGTAGGCCAGATACTGGCTGAGGGCCGCGCCGCTGGCTCCGAAGCTGTATACCCGCCCCGCGGGGCCGACGCTGGCGGCCAGGCGCCCCTGCAGGGTCTCGGCCCAGGGCAGGGTCTGGGCCTGGACGTAGGAGTCGCCCACCACGGCCAGCAGCGGGCTGGTGGCGGCGCGGTCGTAGTCCTGGTCGTTCACGAAGCCGTCGTTGTTGGTGCGCACCGTGTTGGCCAGGCGCAGCAGCGGCCCCACCGAGGTGACGAAGGCCCCGTTGCGCTGGAAGCGCAGGATGGGGTTCTCCTCGGTGATGTCCTGGTTGGCGAGGTAGAGCTCGCTCACTGGGAGCAGCCGCAGCACCCCTTCGGCCAGAAGCAGGGCCGCGCCCAGGCCAAAGACCAGGGAGCAGGCGATGAGAAGGGCTGTTCTGCGGCGTGTGCGCATGGTGTGTCCTTGGTGGCGTCAGCGGCCGGGGGCCGGGTGGACGGTTCCGTCCAGGCTCACGGGGCGGGCCTCCGTGGCGCGCCAGAGCGAGAACGAGCCCCGGTTGAAGGGGTGGGCGCGCTCCAGGCGCACCAGCCAGAACGGAACATCCCGACGGTCCAGCAGCTCCGTCGGGGCGTCCAGGAAGAGGTAGCGGTCCCTGGGGGTGCGCAGGGGCGTGTAGCCCAGCACCAGTCCGCGCCCGACCGGCGGCATGGCCTGGCCCAGGGCCTGGAGCAGGGGAATGGGACTTGCCTGGGTGATGCGCAGGGCCGTTTCCCTGGGCAGGCTCGGGATATTTGTATCCGGCGGGGTCTGCTCCGGGCGCAGCGCAAAGCCGGTCAGCCCGGCGCCGCCCTGGAGCAGGGCCCACTGGGCTCCGGGTTGGTCAAGGTCGGCGGGCAGGCTTGGCTGCGGCGCGTGGGGGCCAAGCCGGTGGGCCAGGGCGGGCGCGGCCAGCATGGCCAGGGCCAGCGCCCCGGTGAGCAGGGCCGCTCCCCGCGCCTCCGGTCCCGGCCCGCGCACGGTCCCGAAGGCGGCGAGCCGCTCCGGGGCGCAGAACCCCGCGGCGGCCAGCAGCCAGAGGAAGGGATAAACGGCCATGAAGGTGCGCGGCCCCTCGTACTGGTACACGGCTATGGCCGAGGCCAGGATGGCCGAGAGGCTGAACACCCACAGGGATGCCTCGCCCCTGGCCCTGCGGCGCAGCGCGGCGAAGCCGAGCCCGGCGGCCATGAGCGGGACCAGGGCCATGGCCAGCTCGCGGGGCATGGGCACGGAGCCGTACCCATCGGCCAGGGTGCGCGGCAGGTCCCGGGGCGCAACCGCCAGCCCCTCGCGCAGGCGGCGCAGAAGCACGCCGGGGTTCCGGCGCAGGTTCTCCATGGCGATGGCATGCAGCTTGTCCGCCCAGGCCGGGTCGGCAAAGTCGTCGCCCACCTCCAGCCGCATCTTCTCCCAGGCCTCGCCCACGGTCATGTCCTGGCTCATGAAGTACCAGATGCTCGTGGTGCCGAGGAACTTGGGGTTGCCGTACAGCGCGGCCAGCGCATATTGCAGGCCCAGCGCCAGGGCCATGCTCAGGACGGCGGCCGCGAGCATGCGCAGGGCCCGCCGCCGCTCTGGCCAGTACCTCCACAGCGTCCAGGCCAGCAGGGCGGGCAGAACGAGCACAGGGCCGGGCCGCGCCAGCAGGGCCAGGGTGGCCGTGAACACGAATAGCAGGTGCGTCCGGGCATCGTCCCGCCGCAGGGACTCGGCCAGCAGGGCCATGCCCAGGCAGGCCAGGATCAGCCCGTTGGGCTCGGTGTTGGTTACGGGCAGGAAGTTGCGGGCCACCACATAGGCCAGCGCGAAGAAGCCCACCCCGGCCCAGGTGCCGCGCCAGCGGGCCACGCCCCGGCAGGCCAGGGCCAGGGCCAGGGCCTGCAGGGCGGCCTGGGCGATCAGGTAGCCCCCCAGCGCCTGGCCGGAAACCAGGGCCTCCAGGGAGCGCAGGGCGCAGCCCACGGGCCTGCGCACCGGGAAGATGTGCCAGGAGCCCGTGTCGGCCTGGGTTTGCGTGTCGAAGAAATAGAACGCGCCGTCGTTGGCCGGGAGCATCCCGGCGAGGCTCACGCTGTGGGCGTCCTCCGGGCGGTACAGGCCCAGGCTGGCCGAGCCCCAGGCGCAGCCGATGTCCAGCAGCAGCAGGCCCAGGATCAGCGGCAGGGCCAGCAGGCGCAGCTGGCGGGCATTGGCGGTGGAGCACCAGCGGGCTGTCCGCCGGTCCGCCAGGGGGGTGCGCAGAAGCCAGGCCAGGGCCGCGCAAAGCCCGGTCCAGGCCAGCACCGCGTGGGGCAGGTGCGGCTCCAGCAGCAGCAGGGGCTTGAGCTCCGGGAGCATGAGCCAGAACTCGGCCAGGGGCAGGGCGTGGCCCAGGGCCCAGCCCCGCGCCGCCCAGGCCAGGAACAGCGCCAGCAGGGCCGCAAGCAGCAGCGGCGGGGCAAGCATGGCCGAGGCCGAGGCCAGGGTGAGGGCCTGGCGCATCCTGCCTGGCCGCAGGCCAAGCCAGCAGGCCAGGCCCAGGCAAAGCGCCATCCCGAGGCCGAAGGCCCAGGCCAGGGGCAGGGTGTAGACATTGGCCCGCAGGGCGTAGGACTTGCCGTTGGTGCGCGGGTCGGTGTTGTCCGTGGCGGAGAAGACCACCTGGCCGCCATCGGCGACGAAGCGGCCCGCCCCGTCGGCGGAGACCCCGGTCCTGCTCCCGCGCGAGTGGGCCAGGGGCCGCCCGTCCTCCAGCAGCTCCAGCCTGCCGCGCAGCAGCAGGCCGCCGTCCTCCATGCGCAGGGCGGGTATGCCCACAGGGGCCGCGTGGGCGTACCCCCCAGCCGGGGCGATGTCGGCGGCTCGGATGGTCGCCAAGTTGTCCAGCGGTCCCCGCAGGGCGAGCAGGGCGGCAGCCGCCATGGCCCAGGCCAGCCCGGCCAGCAGCAGGAAGGCCCTGGCCCAGCGCGGCAGCCCTGCCCTGGGCCAGGGGACCGCCCGGCGCAGCAGGCGGGCCGGGCGCACGCTACCCCCTGGGGCGTCCGGACAGGGCGCCCAGGGCCTTGTGCCAGACCATCTTGCCCGCCACGCGCAGGAACCGGCGCAGCAGGTACAGGAACACGCGCACCATCTTGACCGCATAGCCCGTGAGGTACCAGCGCCGGGGCAGGTGCACGGCGTTGCCGCCGGCCACGGACTTGGTGAAGATGTTCTTGATGCCCCTGGGCCGCAGGTAGAAGGCCAGGTTGGCGAACATGGTGGTGAGGATGAGCTCGTACTTGTCGGTTCCGGGCGGCACGTAGGGCACGTCGTCGTTCTCCCACATGTACTGCACGGAGAAGTTCACCCAGCCCGGCAGGATGGTGATCTTCTCGCCGCGTTCGGTAAGCTCCTTGTACACCGGCGTGTCCGGATAGGGCGTGAGGATGTTGAACCGGGCGCTGTCCAGGGGCAGGGCGAACACGGTGCGGATGGTCTGCCAGCGCTCGCGCCTGGTCTCCGTGGGCAGGCCGAAGATGAGTGTTGTGCCCACGGTGATGCCCTTCTGCGCTGTCATGCGGATGGCCCGGAGCACCTCCTCCACGGTCTCGCCCTTGTTGATGATCTTCATGAGCCGCTCGCTGCAGGTCTCCAGGCCGAAGGTGACCAGGCTGAAGTTGGCCTCCTTGACCTTGTCCAGCAGCTCCTCGTCCATGTTGTCGCCGCGCATGGGCGCCTCGAAGGAGGTCTTCTTGTGGTACCCGCGGGCGATGATGGCGTCGAGCAGGGCCATGATGTGCTTCTTGTTGGCCGCGATGTTGTCGTCCAGGAAGCGGATGGTGGTGGCGCCGTACTGCTCGATGAGCATGCCGATGTCGTTCAGCACCCGCTCCTGGTTCACCGTGCGGTAGCGCTTGCCCGTCAGGCTGCGCTGCGAGCAGAAGATGCAGGCGTGCGGGCACCCGCGCGAGCTCTGGATGGAGAAGAAGCCGGAGTAGTGCTGCCAGGTGTCCTTGAAGAAATGGTAGGCGAAGGGCGGCAGGATGTTCAGGTCCTTGATGAGCTCGCGCGGGGGGTTGTGCGCGGCCATCAGCCCGTTTCGGTACGAAAGCCCGTCGATCTTCGAGAAGTCGCGGTCGCCGGTGAGCGCCTCCATGAGCTCGGTGGTGGTCAGCTCGCCCTCGCCGCGCACCACGAAGTCGATGACCCCGGTGGCCAGGCCCTCATCGGGCAGGATGGAGGCGTGGATGCCGCCGATCATGGTCACCACGTCGGGGTCGGCCTGCTTGAACAGCCGGGCCAGCTCGTACACCCGGCCGCTGGTGACCGTGAGGGTGGTGAAGCCCACGATCTTGAGCGTGGACCCCTTGGGCCCCATGAGGTCGAGCTGGCGGCGCACCTCGTCGGGGGTCAGCGGCACGATCTGCTCGTCGTGGATGCGCGCGCTGTAGCCCTTGTGCTCCAGGTACCCGGCCACGTGCCCCAGGCTCATGGGAAAGCTGTTGCGGATGACGTCGGTGACCACCTGATTCTGGGTCAGGTGGGTGATGGAGGGATTGACCAGGAGCACTTGAACGGTTGTCATTGGACCTTCGGATTCCGGTTCGGGTTGGGGCGTCTCATTCGCCCGGCGCGGCGCCTCGGGCGGGCAGCGCCGCGCCGATGCCCCCGGTTAGCACGAGGGAGGCGGCCAGGACAAGGTAGCCCACCGCTCCGAGCAGAAAGCCCTGCTCCGGGCTGTGGCCGCACAGGGCCAGCAGGGAGGCGTAGGCCGCCTCGCGCACGCCGATGCCCTGCACGGTGAGCGGCACGAAGCGGATGAGCTCCACCAGGGTGGCCACCATGCCCAGCTCGCCCCAGCCGGGCGTGAAGCCCAGGCCCGAGGCCACCACACGCAGGGCCAGGGCCCACAGGGCGATGGCCGCCAGGGTGAGGGCGGCGAGCGCGGGCAGCCGTGCGGCCATGCTGGCGAAGACCCGCGCGGCGGCGTCGAACAGGGCGGCGAGCCCGCCCAGGCGGCTGGGCAGCAGGCCTCCCAGGGCGGGCGCAAAGCGCAGGGCCGCCCACAGCCCGGCCAGCCCCAGGCCGCAGCCCAGGGCAGCCCAGCGGAAAAGCGGCGCCGGCGGGGCGCCTTCCAGCATGGCCAGGGCAAAGGCGCCGAGGAAGGCCGCAAGATACCCGGCCAGGCCCAGCACGCGCTCTGCGGCCACGGCCAGCGCCGCCGGCAGGGCTCCCCCGGCCTCGGCCCGCAGGGCCAGCACGCGCGAGGCGTCGCCGCCAAGGTTGGCCGGGGTGAGCATGTTGTACAGGCCGGAGAGGAGGTGGTCCCGCACCAGCAGGCGCGCGGGGCGGCTGGACAATCCTCCCGCCAGCAGCGCCCAGCGCCAGGCAACGGGTCCGTATTGCGCCGCGCTCAATGCGAGCGCCACCAAGAGCGTCCCGGCATCCAGGCGGGAGAGCGCACCGGAAAGCCCCCGCCAATCCAGCAGGTACAGGGCCGCGGCCAGGGCGGCCAGGGTCAGAACGGCCTTCAGTGCTCTGCTCATGGTGTGCCCGGCTTTTTCCAGGCCAGCAGCCGGTGCTTGAGCTGCGCCGGGCTGGCGTGCTCCACAGGCTCGTCCAACTCCAAATTCCATCCGAGGCGACCCGTCAAAGCCCGAACGTCCGGGCTGTCGAGCAGTCGCGACCCTGTGTAAAGGTACATGAGCCTCTCCTGGAGCTCACGCTCGGAGAATTCCCCCCCATGCATCCTGTTGGCAACCCATAGCCCCGCCGCATCAAGGGCGGGGCAGCGCAGGGCGCGGAACAGGGCCCTCAGGGCCAGCAGCGCACGGTTGTAAAAACACTCGGAAGGGGTGGTCAGCAGAATGGTTCCACCAGGGGCGAGTTCCGCGTCGATCTTTGCAAACAGGGTTTCCGCATCCGTCGGGATGTAATTGACGCCTCCGATGGACAGGATGAGGTCGAAGCTGCCGCAGGGCCCGGCCAGGTAGTCGGCCAGGCGGAACTCCGCCCGGCTTCCGGCGGGATGGCTGGCGCGGGCGGCCTCGGCCGCGGCGATGTTGGGCGCGGAAATGTCCACCCCGAGCACGCGGGCCCGGGGCAGGGCCTGGGCCAGGGCCAGGGCGTGGCTGCCGTCGCCGCAGGCGATGTCCAGCACGCGCAGGGGGGCGGCGGCGTCCACCAGGCCCAGGGCGCGCTCCACCACAAGGCGCATGCGCCGCTCCGGCGCGGAGAAGCGGGCCGCGGCGAACTCGCTCATGCCGCGCCTCCGTTCCAGGTCTCCAGCACCGCCGCCGGGGTGGAGAAGGCGAAGCGGGCGTCGGCGGCCAGCCATTCCAGAAAGCTGGCGTAGGCTCCCCACAGCGGCTCCCGGCCGGAGAAGCGCCGTTCGCAGTGCGTGAGCAGCACCACCGCCCCGCCGGAGGCGGCGATGCGCGCGGCGCAGTCCTTCCAGATGCGCAGGATCTCCGGAGCCGGGTAGCCCTGGAACCACAGGTTGGCGTCGCGCGGCATGGAGAGGGGCAGCTCCGTCACCGGGCCGATGCGGAAGGGCCTGGCTGTTGCGCAGCCGTTGTTGTGCGCGGGGAAAGGCCCCCCGGATGCGGGGATGGTGCTGTCGTAGCAGCCCGGGCCCAGCAGGCCGGGCAGGGAGGCCAGAAGCGCCCTGGTGCGCACCAGGGAGGGCGCCCGGTACCCCTTGGCCCCGTAGCGTTCCACCAGCCAGCGGGCCGCGCCCAGGCGCTGGTCGCGCTCGTCTTGGGGGCAGTAGGGGGTGCGGTTGTTGTGGTCGTAGCCGTGCACGCCCACCTCGTGCCCGCGCGCGGCCACCTCGTCCAGCAGGGCCAGGTCCACGTCCCAGGCCCTGGCCGGGATGTAGTTCGCCGAGCGCGCACCCACGCGCTCCTCCAGGGGCAGGAACAGGCGCACGAGGTTCTCAAGCCCTTCGGGGGTGTCCAGGTCGTGGGTCAGCACCACCGGGCAGGGACCGCCGCGCAGGGGGTTGGGCAGGCCGCAAAGGTCGGCGGCGAAGTCCGCCGAAAGATCCAGGGGAAAGAGCGGAAAGCGCGCCCAGACGTGCTGAAGCCTACGGTTCTTGCGTCCGATATGCTTGGCGATGCGGTCGCGCAGGAACACCGGCACCATCTGGTAGGGGATGGGCAGGCGCGTGCTGGCCGGCGGCGTCTCGGTGAAGGCGCAGACCAGGCGCAGGGCCTCGGCGAGGGGGGCCAGGGGCGCACCGTCCGTGCCGTCCGGATCGGGGGCCACCGCATACCCGCCGGAAACCGGCCGCAACAGCCCGTCCACCAGTGTCTTTGGCAGCATGAGGTCCAGGCCCTCGGCCCAGGCCAGCTCGGGGCGGTCTCCCGCCGTGGCCAGGCGCACGGGGGCCAGGTCGTCCAGGGTCAACTCAGGGACGCTGTTCACGGGCCTCGGTCGCCTCGCTGATGAAGTACAGGGGCCTGCCCAGCGCCTCCATGTAGATGCGCTGGAGGTACTCGCCCATGACGCCCGTGACCAGGAACTGCAGCCCGAAGAAGCCGGTGACCAGGAACATGAGGCTGGTCCAGCCGGGTATGGGGTTGCCTGTGGCCCAGGTGAACAGCAGGTAGGCCAGGAACAGGAGGCTGCCCGCGCACACGGCCAGGCCCAGGCGGGTCACCAGCTTCACCGGCGTGGTGGAGAAGCCGATGAAGGCGTCGTAGAAGGTCTTCATCATCCTCGCGAAGCTCCAGCCGGAAACCCCGGTGGCGCGCTCTGCACGGTCGTAGTCCACCACCTCCTGGTCAAAGCCCGTCCAGGCCACCAGGGCGAAGGTGATGCGGTTCTGCTCGCGGAAGCGGCGCAGGCAGTCCACCACCAGCCTGTCGACCAGCAGGAAGCTGCCCGTGGTGAACTTGGAGCCCCTGGGCATGGCGAAGCGCCGCAGCAACGTGTTGAACAGCCCGCTGGCGGCCACGCGCCAGCCCTCGTCGCGGCGGCTTTTGCGCCTGCCCCAGACGATCTTGGCCCCGCCGCGCCACTTCTCCACAAAATCGAGCACCGTCTCCGGCGGGTCCTGCAGGTCGCAGGCCAGCACGGCCACGGCATCGGCGTCCACGTGGTCGAACCCGGCGGTGAGGGCCATGTGCGACCCGAAGTTGCGCGACAGCCGGATGCCCGAGAAGGCCGGGTCGGCGGCGCAGATCTCGCGGATGATCCGCCAGCTCTCGTCGGCGCTGCCGTCGTCGATGAACAGCACGCGGTAGGACGCGTCGGTGCGCCCAAGCAGCACCGCGCGCACGCGCTCCACGTAGCGGGCCAGGCCCGCCTCCTCGTTGTACACCGGGGTCAGGATGGTGATGCGTGGGGTGTGGGCCATGCTCACTCCTCGTAGCGCCAGACAGGAAAGTCGGGCAGCAGTTCGGCAAGGCGCCGGTTGGGCCCGGCGTAGGCCGCCTTCAGGCGTTTCTCCAGGTGCGGGGGCATGGCCGCCTCGGCCTCGCCCTCGGCCGGGTTGATGATTCCCAGGCCCTGGGCGTCCAGGGGTCGCTGGGCCACGCCGATATGCGCGTGCAGCCGGGCCAGCAGTCCGCCGGGGTCGGTGGCCAGGTCCTCGTAGCGCAGGCAGAGGATCTGCTCCCGCGCGAAGAGCGCAAGCCAGGGCGCCAGCAGGTCGGCGTAGAGCCCGCGCGAGAACAGGGCATGGGGCCGGGCGTAGCGCAGGCGCGGCTCCACCGTTGCCTCGCGCTCCTCCTCCAGGTCCAGGGCGGTCTCGAAATCCTCGGTCTCAACCCCGTTCATGCGCGACCAGAGCCAGTTGTTGAAGGCGCGGTCTGCTGGCTCGCGCAGGATGAAGACCAGCCGGGCCTCCGGCAGGTGCTGGCGGATGCGCCGGGCGGCCACGGGGCTCTCCAGGTAGTTGGTGGACTTTTCCCCGCGCACCGCCCCGGGGGGGGCGTCGGCGAACCAGGTCCGCGCGTAGTGCTCCAGGCCCTTCTCGTACAGCTCGTCCACCAGGAAGAACTTGGGCTCCGGAAAGATGGGCGTGGTCAGGAACACGTCCGGGTGGCGCGACAGGGCGTGGTGCAGCCAGGTGGTGCCGGAACGCGGCGCCCCGCCGATGAGGAAGTGCGGCAGGCCGCTCATGCCAGGGCCTCGCGCAGGGCCCGGGCCACGCGGGCGCAGTCGCTGGCGTCCATCTCGTGGTGCAGGGGCAGGATGAGCCCCTGGTCCTGGGCGGCCTCGCTCTGCGGCAGGCTGCCCTCCGGCCAGGCCGCCGCGTAGGGCGGCTCGCGGTGGGCGTTCATGATGCCCCGGCGGGTGGGGACGCCCGCGTCCAGGAGCCGCCCCATGGCCCGGTCACGGTCCAGGCCGGCGTCCAGGCGCGCCACGTAGCTCTGCCAGTTTGTGCGGGCGTAGGCGGGCTCGCTCGGAGCCTGAACCCCGGGGATGCCCGAAAGCTCCTCCGCATAGGCCTGGGCCAGGGCGCGGCGCTGGCGCAGCAGCTCCGGCAGCCGGGCCAGCTGGCGCGCGCCCACGGCGGCCTGGATGTCGGTCATGCGGTAGTTGTAGCCCGTGGTCAGGTAGCTCTCGGCGGCCACAACGCCCGCGCCGTGGCGCGCGTGGGCGTCCATGCTCATGCCGTGCTGGCGCAGCAGGCGCAGCCGGGCGTCGATTTCCGCGTCTTGCGTGGCGATCATCCCGCCATCGCCGGTGGTGAGCACCTTGCGCGGGTGGAAGCTGAAGCAGGCCGTCTGGCCGTGGGGCCTGCCGACGGGCCCGAAGGTCCGCCCGCCGTCCAGGCTCACCTCGCTGCCTATGGCGCAGGCGGCGTCCTCCACCACGGGCAGGCCGTGGGCCTGGGCGATGTCCAGGATGGCGGCCATGTCCGCGGGCAGGCCCACCTGGTGCACGGCCAGGAGGGCCGCCAGCCGCCCCAGTGGCGGGCGAACGAAGCCAAGCGGGCTCTCCGGCAGGGTGGCCAGGCGTTCCAGGTTGCCCGCGCGGAGCCACAGCCCCCCTTCGCGGGGCTCGAAATCCTTCTCCAGGCCGCGGGCCAGGGCCGTGGGGTCCATGTTCAGCGTGGCCGGGTCGATGTCCACGAACCAGGGCTCGGCCTGGCAGTGGCGCACGGCGTTGGCCGTGGCGATGAAGGAGTGGCTGACGGTGACGACCACGTCGCCGGGGCGCACCCCGGCGGCCAGCAGGGCCAGGTGCAGGGCCGTGGTGCCGCTGGAAACGGCGCAGGCGAAGGGGGCGCCCGTGACGGCGCGGAAGGCCTCCTCGAAGGCGGCCACGCGCGGCCCCTGCGTCACCCAGCCGGAGAGGATGGCCTCGCGGGCGGCCTGGGCCTCCTCCTCGCCCAGCCAGGGCTTGGCCAGGGCCAGCTTCTTCATGCGCCCTCCCCCCGGCCCACGCGCAGCACGCGGATGCCGCTGGCCTCGGGCTTTCCGGGTTCGACAAAGGCCCGGCCGTCCAGCAGCGCGCGCAGGCCCCGGCGGGCCAGTCCGGCCCAGTCCAGGGCCGCGTACTGGCTGTGCCCAGTGACGAGGATGGCCGCGTCCAGGGGGCCGCCCTGTTCCAGATCGTAGGGGGTGAAGCCGCGCAGGGCCATGTCCTCCGGCGTGTAGAGCGGGTCGTGCAGCAGGGGCTCGGCCCCGGCCTGGGCCAGGGCCTGGCGCAGCAGGTAGGCCGGGGAGCAGTAGTCCTCGGCCACGCCGGGGCGGAAGGCCAGGCCCAGCAGCAGCACGCGCCGCCCGGCCAGCCCGCCCAGGGCCTCGCCCAGGCGACGCACCTGCCGTTCGGCCTGTTCGTCGTTGGTGCGGCGGGCCTGGGCTGTCAGGGGCAGCTCCAGCCCGAGTTCTGCGGCGCGGCCCAGCAGGAAATAGGGATACACAGGGGTGCAGTGGCCGCCCACCCCGATGCCCGGGGAGAGCAGGAAGCTTTCGCCGTCGGTGTTGGCCGCGGCGAAGACGCGCCCGCTGTCCAGGCCCTCGGCCTCGCAGTAGGCGGCCAGCTCGTTGGCCAGGGCGATGTTGGCGTCGCGGTAGATCATGCCCGCCAGCTTGGCCATCTCGGCTTCCTCCAGGCTCGGTAGGCGGATGGTCCCCCCGTCCAGGAAGCTCTCGTACAGGGCGGCGGCGCGCGCCAGCGATTCCGGCCCGGCGCCTCCCACTATCTTGGGGTTCTGGTTCAGGTGGGCCATGACCTTCTGCGACTTCACCCGCTCCGGGCTGAAGGCCAGGAACAGGTCGCGCTCAAGCGCAAGCCCCGCGGACTGCAGCACCGGGGCCAGCGCCTGGCGCGTGGTGCCCACGGGGAGGGTGGTCTCGTAGCAGACCAGGGCGCCCGGGGTGAGCGCCGGGGCCATGCGCCGGGTCACGTCGAGGATTATGGAGAGGTCCGCCGTGTGGTTCTCGGTGAGCTTCACGGGCACGATGACGATGACCGCCTCGGCCCAGGCGGCGGCGGCGGGCAGGTCCGTGGTGGCGCGCAGCAGGCCGCTCGCCGCGCCCTGGGCCACCAGGGCGTCCACGCCGGGCTCGTCGATGTGGCACTGCCCCCTGTTCACGCCGTCCACGGCGCGGGGGTCGGCATCCACGCCCAGGACCTCCAGGCCCCGGTGCGCCGCCTGGGCCGCCAGGGGCAGGCCCATCTTGCCCAGTCCCACCACGACAAGGCGCATCAGCGGAGCTCCTTCCTGTAGGCGGCTAGGCTCTGGGCCAGGCCTGTGGGCAGGTCCACCTTGGGCTCGAAGCCGAAGGCCGTCCGGGCTCTTTCGATGTTGGGAACGCGCACGCGCACGTCGGTGCGCTCGATGTGCTCGTGCACGATGGGCGAGGCGCTGCCGGCCACGTCGCGCACCAGCCGGGCCAGGCCCAGGGTGGAGTATGTCTCGCGCGGGTTGCCGATGTTGAAGGAGCCGGACGGGATGTCCTCGCGACCGATGAGCGTCACGAGGGCGTCCACGCAGTCGTCCACATGGCACCAGGAGCGGATGGAGGAGCCGTCGCCGTGCACGGTCATGGCCTGGCCGGACACTGCCGCGCGAAGGAAGTTGGCGATGCAGCCCTCGCCGGTTTGCCTTGGCCCGTAGATGTTGAAGGGGCGGATCATGTGGGCGGTGAAGCCGTGCTGGCGGGCGCTGGCCAGGGCCAGGTTCTCCGAGGCGATCTTGCTCACGGCGTAGGTCCAGCGGCTGTCGGAGACCGGGCCCACCCGGAAGCCCTGCTCCTCGCGGGCGTCGAAGGCGTCCGGGCCGTAGACCTCGCTGGTGGAGAAGCCGATGTAGCGCTTCACGCCGCAGGCGGCCACGGCGTCGAGCACGTTGGCCCCGCCCATGATGTTCACCTGCAGGGTGGTGAGGGGCTGGGAATAGTAGGAGGAGACCCCGGCGATGGCCGCGGCGTGGACCACCACGTCCGCGCCCTCGACAGCCTGGCGCACCGCGCTTGCGTCCAGGATGTCCGCCTTGACCAGCCGCACGTTGGGGTGGCCGGAGAGCTCCGGAATGAAGCGCAGCGAGTCGCGCAGGAAGTTGTCCAGGATGACGACGCGCCAGCTGTCGCACAGGCGCTCGGCCAGGTGCGAGCCGATGAACCCGCCCCCGCCGGTGATGACGATGGTCTTCATTTCCGTCCTTGCAGCGGCCCAAGCGGTGCGGGGCCGGTTTGGCCGTATTCCAGCACGCGGGAGATGACGCGCCCGGCCTGGTCGTCGGTCATTTCCGGGAAGATCGGCAGGCTCAGCAGCCGGTTGGCCAACCCCTCGGCCACGGGCAGGGAGCCCGGTCCCTGTCCCCGGTGCGCGTAGCACTCCTGCAGGTGCAGGGGCATGGGGTAGTGCAGCCCCGTATGCACGCCTCCTGCTCGCAGGAAGTCCGCCAGGGCCTGGCGATCGGCCGCGTGGACCACGTAGAGGTGGCGCGAGGGCACGGCGCCTGCCCGGACGGCCACGGGCGCAAGCCAGGGCAGTCCGGCGAAGGCCTGGTCGTAGCGCGCGGCGATGTCCCTGCGGCGCTGGTTCCAGCCCTCCAGCAGGGGCAGCTTCACGCGCAGGAAGGCCGCCTGGATGGCGTCGAGCCTGCCGTTCATGCCCTCCAGCCGGTGCAGATACTTTTCCTTCTGGCCGTGGTCGCGCAGGATGCGCACGGTGTCCGTGACCTCGGCCAGGCGCGAGACCACGGCCCCGGCCTCGCCGCAGGCGCCCAGGTTCTTGCCGGGATAGAAGCTGAAGGCCGCCGCGTGGCCGAGCTGTCCGGGCCGGTGACCATCGCGGCTGGCCCCGTGGGCCTGGGCGGCGTCCTCCAGCACAAGGAACCCAAAACGCTCCGCCAGGGCCATGAGCGTGGCCATGTCGGCCATCTGGCCATAGAGGTGCACGGGCACGACCACCCTGGGCAGGCGTTCCCCCGCGGCCTTGCGGCGCAGCAGCTCGCGCTCCAGCAGGGCCATGTCCATGGGCCCGGTGTCCGGCTCCACGTCCACGAAGGCGAAGTCCGCGCCAACGTGGGAGATGGCCTCGGTGGTGGCGATGAAGGTGTTGGGCACGGTCATGGCCAGGTCGCCCCTGCCCACGCCCAGGGCCTGCAGGGCCTGGCGCAGGGCGTCGGTGCCGTTGCCGGTGCCCGCGCAGGTCAGGCCTGGGCCGCAGAAGGCCGCGAACTCCGATTCGAAGCCGGCCACCTCCGGCCCGCCGATGAACCCGGCGGTGGCCAGGGCGCGCTCGAAGGCCGCCACGAGCTCCCCGTGCAGGGCCTGGTGCTGGGCGGGCAGGTCCAGGAAGGGGATGTCGGCAGCGTGGCTCACCGCTCCTCCTCGCGCAGGTTACGCAAAAATCTCGCAGGGTTGCCCGCCACAACGGAGTAGGGGGGCACATCGCGGGTGACGACGCTGCCCGCGCCGACGAGCGCGCCCTCGCCGATGGTGATGCCGCAGAGGATGGTGGCCCCCGAGCCGATGGAGGCCCGGCGGCACACGCGGGTGGGCACGCAGGTCCAGTCCTCGGGGCCCTTGCTGCTGCCGTCGGGGTTGGTGGCGCGCGGCATCGCGTCGTTGACGAACATGACCCCGTGGCCCACGAAGACCTCGTCCTCGAGGGTGACCCCGGAACAGATGAAGCTGTGGCTGGAGACCTTGACCCGCTTGCCGATGACGGCCTGCTTCTGGACCTCCACGAAGGCCCCGAGCATCGTCCCGTCGCCTATGGAGCACCCGTACAGGTTGAGGAAGGGCCCCAGGCGGACGCCCTCGCCCAGGACCACGTCCGCGGCGATGCGCTGGTGCGTTTCTCCGGTCATGCGCATTCCTCCGGTGCCAGTTCCACGCGGTCGCCGCCACGGGCCAGCGATTCGGCGGCGGCCTCCAGGATGCGCACCACGGCCAGGCCGTCGCGGCCGGAGGCCAGGGGCAGGGAGCGGTCGCGCACGCAGTCCAGGAAGTGCGCCGCCTCGGCGGCCAGGGCCTCCCGGTGGACCAGCTTGGGAGCCAGCATGTCCCCGGTGCGGTAGTCCACGTGGATCTTGTACAGCGACTCGCGGTCGGGGTTCACCACCACGCCCTTGTCGTAGATCTTGACCTTCTCGGTGATCTCCATGTCGTCGTACACGACCATCTTCCTGGTCCCGGCCAGGATGGTCTTGCGGATCTTCACCGGAGCAAGCCAGCTGAAGTGGAAGTGGGCCATGAAGCCGCCCTCGTACTCCAGGTGCAGGTAGGCCACGCACTCGTGCACGCCCCCGCCGTGGCACAGGCCCACGGCGCGCACGTTGCTGGGGGAGCGCCCCACCAGGTGGTGCAGGATGGCCAGGTCGTGGGGGGCCAGGTCGAAGACGACGTTCACGTCCTGCTGGAACAGGCCCAGGTTCACGCGCACGGAGTCGAAATACAAAAGCTCGCCCAGGTCTCCGGCATCGGAGAGCTCCTTGATCTTGCGCACGGCCCCGGTGAACAGAAAGGTGTGGTCCACGGCCAGCACGCGCCCGCGCTCCTCGGCCAGGGCCACCAGTTCCGCCGCCTGGGCCGAGGTCTGCGTCAGGGGCTTCTCCACCAGCACATCCTTGCCCGCCAGCAGGGCCCGGCGCACCAGCTCGTAGTGCGAGCCCACGGGGGTGGCCACGAGAACGGCCTCAAGCTCCGGGTCGGCCAGCATGGCTTCGTAGTCGGCCAGTATCCTGGTCCCCGGAAACATCCGCCCGGCCAGGGCTGCGCGGTCCGGGTCCAGTTCGCAGATGGCCGACAGCCTGCACCCCGGCTGCGCCGAGAAGTTCCGGGCCAGGTTGGGGCCCCAGTAGCCGTAGCCCACCAGCCCCACATTGATGGACCGCTTGCCGTTCGCCGTCTCCACGCCTCCTCCTACACGACCCGCCAGTGGGGTCTGGCCATGAACATGTCCTGGTTCCTGCGGTAGTCCTCGCCGGTCACGGCCAGCACTCGCACAGTGCGGTTGATCTTGCCCTCGCAGATGCGCCGCAGGTTCTCCAGCTTCTCGCGGTCCACCTCGCCCACCAGCAGCACGTCGATGAGTCCGGAGTCCTTGCCCAGGGCATAGTCGTCCAGGATGTAGACCTCTTCCACCCGGCCCAGGTGCGCGATGACCTCGTCGAGGAGCTTGTCGATGCCCAGGCTCTTGCGCACGATGGAGTTGATCTCGGGGAAGAAGGGGTGCTTGGTGTTGGCCCGGAAGTAGACGCTGCGCCCGCTCTGGCTGCGCTCCAGATATCCGGCCTGGCTGAGGTTGTCGAGTTCCTCTTTGAGCGCGTTGGGCGAAAGGGCGAATTCCTTGGAAAGCTCGCGCAGGTAGCAGGAAACCTCAGGGTTCAGAAACAGCTTCAAGAGAAGCTTGATGCGCGTCTTGGAGGTGAACAGCTGCGTAAGCATGGTGAAGTTCGTACAAAAAAACAGAACAAGCGTCAACGGCCCGGCCGCCGGTTGCCCAGGGGCCCCTACCCCTCGCCCCGCAGGGCCGCGATGGGGTCCAGCGCCGCCGCCTGCCTGGCGGGCTTGAGGCCGAAGATGACCCCGATGGCCACGGCGCTGGCCAGAGAGAGGAAGAAGACCTTCCAGGAGAACAGGATCTGCAGCATGCCCAGGCGGGTAAGAAGCTGCCCCAGGCCCAGGCCCAGGCCCAGGCCCACCAGCCCGCCCACGGCCGTGAGCATGGCCGCCTCGAACAGGAACTGCAGCAGGATGCCCCGGCTGGTGGCGCCCACGGCCTTCTTGAGCCCGATCTCGCGGCTGCGCTCGCTGACGCTGATGGAGAACAGGTTGGCCAGCACGAACCCGCCCACGGTCATGGCCGCGGCGGCGGTGACGCCCAGAAAGGCCACCAGCCCGCCCTTGAACACGGCCATGAACTTGAGCACCTCGTCGGCGGTGATGATGCTGAAGTCGTCGTCCTGGCCCTCGGCCAGGCCATGGCTCATGCGCAGGTAGGAGCGCAGGTTCTCCACGTGCGTGGCCATGCGCTCCGGCTCCAGGAACTTGATGCGCATGGCCCGGAAGTACTTGCGGTCCATGTTGAAGCGGCTGGTGAGCGTGGTCAGCGGGATGACGATGCGGTCGTCCACGTCGCCGCCGCCGCCGCTGGCGCCCCGGTACTTCAGCCGCCCGATGACCTGGACCTGGAACTTGTCCACCAGGAAGGTGCGCCCGATGGGCGACTCCTGACCGAAGAGCTCGCGGGCGGGCTTGTCGCCCAAGAGCGCCACGCGCGCGCCCAGGCGCACGTCCTCCTCGCTCAGGTCCCGGCCCTCCACCAGCGGCCAGTTCCAGGCGCTGGCGTAGTTCTCCGTGGCGCCGATGACCAGGGTGCCGGGCACGCCGGCGTCCATGTACTTGAGGGGGATCTCGCTCTTGGAGCGCATGGGCACCACGATGCTGACGCCCGGTATGGCCTGGCGCACCCCGCGCATGTCGTCCTGGGTCAGGGTCAAAACGCGCTGGCCCACGGCGCGCTTCTGGATGTTGCCGCCGAAGACGAGCACCGCGTCGGGCCCGAACCACTCCACGATCTCCATGGCCTTGCGCTCGGCGCCGTCCACCGCCGTGACGATGAGCGTGAGCGAGGCCACCCCGAAGCCCACGCCCAGGATGACGAAGAAGGAGCGCACCTTGTACGCCCACACCGCCGTGAGGGCCATGTCCCACAGGCGGGAGAGCAGGCGCAGGGTGGCGGCGGGGAGCACGGGGTTTTGCCCCTCCTAGGCCTTGCAGGCCCCGCCCGTCTCGGCCAGGCACTCGGCCAGGCGGCGGATGCCCTCGTTGATCACGTCCTCGTCGGCGTTGGAATAGTTGAGCCGGAAGGTGTTGCCCCCGGTGCCGTCCACGTGGAAGGCCTCGCCGGGCACGAAGGCCACCTTGCGCTCCACGGCCTTCTGCAACAGCTCCAGCGAGGACATGCCCTCGGGCAGGGTGGCCCACAGGAACATGCCGCCCTCCGGGGCGGTGACGTGGATGTTCTTGGGGAAGTGCCGCTCGATGGCCTTCTGCATGGCCCGGCACTGGTCGCCGTAGAGCACGCGGATGCGCGCCACGTGGGCCTCGAAGTCGTTGTCCTGCAGGAAGCGGTGCACCACCATCTGGTCCAGCGACCCGGTGTGCAGGTCCGCCGCCTGCTTGGCGATGACCAGCCGCTCCATGATCTCGCCCTTGGCCACGATCCAGCCCAGGCGGAAGCCCGGGGCCGCGATCTTGGAGAAGGTGCCGAGCAGCATGGAGTCCTCGGGGCGCTGGGCGTACACCGGCGGCAGGTCCTCGCCGGAGAACCTGAGCTCGCCGTAGGGGTCGTCCTCCAGGAAGAACGCGCCGTGCTTCTTGAGCAGGCGGGCCACCTCGGCGCGCTTGGCCGCGGAGTACGACAGGCCCGAGGGGTTCTGGAAGCTCGTCACGGCGTAGAAGAGCTTGGCGCCCTCCAGGGCCTTGTCCAGCTGCTCCAGGTCCGGGCCGTCCTCGTGCAGGGTCACGCTGCGCCAGTCGGGGCGGAAGATCGTCATGGCCTGGATGGCGCCCAGGTAGCCGGGCTTCTCGATGACCACGGGGTCGCCGGCGTTGACGATGACCTTGGCCGCCAGGTCCAGGGCCTGCTGCGAGCCGGTGGTGATGAGGATGTCGGCGGGGTCCACGTCCATGCCCTTGCGGGTCTTGTAGCGCGCGGCGATCCACTGGCGCAGGGGCAGGTAGCCCTCGGTGGTGGAGTACTGCAGGGCACGGGCCCCGCTCTCCTCGATGACCGCCTTGGCGGCCTGGGCGATCTCGGCCACGGGGAAGCTGGCCGGGTTGGGCAGCCCCCCGGCGAAGGAGATGACCTGCGGATCGGCGGTGACTTTCAGGATCTCGCGGATGAAGGAGCGTTTTGCGCCGCTCATGCGCTCGGCGAATTCGGGCACGGCTTGCTGGCCTCCTGTGTGATGATGGAGGACTGTAGGCGCAAGGGGTGGCGATGGCAAGCCGGGCGGGCCCGGCGGGGGTGGTGGACTCAGCGCGCGTGCCAGCGCAGGGCCGAGTCCACGGTCGCGGCCAGGTCGGCGTGCTCCGGCTCCCAGCCCAGCTCGCGCCGGGCCAGGTCCGCGCCCGCCACCAGCAGGGGCGGGTCGCCCGCGCGGCGGGGCGCGTCCTCGTGCGGCACCGGGCGGCCGGAGACCCGGCGCACCGTGTCCAGCACCTCGGCCACGCTGTGGCCCGCGCCCGTGCCCAGGTTGAAGGCCCGGAATCCCCCGGCGCCCGCCTCGCTGTCCATGAGCCGCAGGGCCAGCAGGTGGGCCTTGGCCAGGTCCAGCACATGCACGTAGTCGCGCACGGCGGTGCCGTCCGGGGTCGGGTAGTCCCGGCCAAAGATCTTGAGGGGCCCGCGCCTGCCCAGGGCGGCCTCCACGGCCAGGGGCAGCAGGTGCGTCTCCGGGTCGTGGTCCTCGCCCAGGCCCTCCTCCGGGCAGGCCCCGGCGGCGTTGAAGTACCTCAGGGCCACGGTCCGCAGGCCATGGGCCGCGCCAAAGTCGGCCATCATGCGCTCGCTCATGAGCTTGGACCAGCCGTAGGGGTTCACGGGCCGCTCCGGGTGGTCCTCGGTGAGCGGCAGCCGCTCCGGCTGGCCGTACACGGCGCAGGAGCTGGAGAACACCAGCCGGTCGCAGCCGTGGTCGCGCATGGCTTCCAGCAGCGTCAACGTTCCGGCCACGTTGTTGCGGTAGTATTTGCCGGGGTCGGCCACGGACTCGCCCACGTAGGTGTAGGCCGCGAAGTGCATGACCGCGGCGGGCCTGTGCGCGCGGAACACGCGGTCCAGGCAGGCCCGGTCGGCGATGTCGCCCTGCTCGAAGGGCCCGAAGCGTACGGCCCGCCTGTGTCCGTAGACCAGGTTGTCCAGGGTCACGGGCTCGTACCCGGCCCGGGCCAGGGCCAGGGCCGCGTGGCTGCCGATGTAGCCCGCTCCGCCGACGACGAGAATGCGCTCCGCCATGAATGCCTCCGGGCATTTTTGGATGCAAATCCGGGGCCAATGCCCCGGCCCCGGCTTGGCCCACCTTGACAATCGCGGCCCCTGCGGACAAGCATGCGGCATACGTTTTTCCCCCTTCAGGAGCCGACCCATGACCGACGCCGACCTCGTCCTGCGCGACCTTGAGGCCATCCGCGCCAGAAACCCGCTGGTGCTCTCCATCACCAACTACGTGGTGACCAACACCACGGCCAACGCGCTTTTGGCCATCGGGGCCTCGCCCATCATGAGCCACGCCGCCGAGGAAATGGCCGAGCTGGTGGCCATCTCCGGGGCCCTGGTCATCAACCTGGGCACCGTGGCCCCGGAGTACCTGGCGGCCATGGAGCCCGCCTGGGCCGCGGCGGACGCCGCCGGGGTGCCGGTGATCCTGGACCCCGTGGGCGCCGGGGCCAGCATGCTGCGCACGGTGACGCCCCTGTCGCTCTTGGCTGGGCACAGGCCCTTCATCATCCGGGGCAACGCCTCGGAGATAGTGACCCTGGGCGGCGGCGAGGGCGGGGCCAAGGGCGTGGACAGCACCGCCAGCACCGACGCGGCCACGGCGGCGGCCCAGGCCCTGGCGGCCAAGCACGGCGGGGCCGTGGTGGTCAGCGGCGAGGCCGACCTGGTCTGCGCCGCCGGGCAGTCGGCCCGGGTGCGCGGCGGCAGCGCCCTCATGCCGCGCGTCACCGGCCTGGGCTGCACGGCCTCGGCCCTGTGCGGGGCCTTCGCCGCCGTGAACCGCAACCCCTTCGAGGCCGCCCTGGGCGCCTGCGTGGCCATGAAGGTGGCGGGCGAGCTGGCGGCGGAAAAATCCCAGGGGCCGGGCACGCTCCAGCTCCATTTCTACGACGCCCTGTACTCCATGACCGCCGACGACATCCGCAGCCGCATGAAGGTGCTGCGCTAAAGGCACCCCCCGTATGCGCAGCCCCCTGGACCCCAGCCTCTATCTCGTCACCGACCGGCCCCTGAGCCTGGGCCGCAGCCTGCTGGACGTGGTGGGCGCGGCGGTGGCCGGGGGCGTCACGCTGGTGCAGCTGCGCGAGAAAGAGGCCGACACCCGCGAGTTCCTGGAGCTGGGCCGGGCGCTGCTCACCCTGCTGGCGCCCCACGGCGTGCCGCTGGTCATCAACGACCGCGTGGACGTGGCCCTGGCCCTGGGGGCCGCGGGCGTGCACCTGGGCCAGGCCGACATGCCCCCGGAGGACGCCCGGCGCATCCTGGGCCACAGGGCGCACATCGGGCTTTCCGTGGAGGACCTGGACCAGCTCCGGGCCGCCGAGGCCCTGCCTCCGGGCCTGGTGGACGCCTATGGCTTAAGCCCCATCTTCGTCACGCCCACCAAGACCGACGCGGGCCCCGGCTGGGGCCTGGAGGGCCTGGCCCTGGCCCGGGCCGTGGTGGCCCGGGGCTCGCGCAGGCCGCTCATCGCCATCGGCGGCATCCACGCGGGCAATGCGGCGGCGGTGCTGCGCGCCGGGGCCGACGGCCTGGCCGTGGTCTCGGCCATCTGCTCCGCGCCGGAGCCCGGGCGGGCCGCAAGGGAACTGAGGGACATCGTGCAGGCCTCGGCCCAGGTGTGAAGTGATAGGACGGATTTTCACCCCCAAAGGAGGAGAGGGCATGGCGGACGGGTACGTGATGCGGCGCATGGAGCGCTCCGAGCTGGACTTCGCGGTGGGCATGGCGGCGGGAGAGGGCTGGAATCCAGGCCTCAAGGACGCCGAGGCCTTCTGGGCGGCGGACCCCGAGGGCTTCCACATCGGCCTGCTGGACGGGCGCCCCGCGGCCACCCTCTCCGGCGTGCGCTATGCGGACAACGGCCGCCCGGCCTTCGACTTCATCGGCCTGTACATCGTGGTGCCGGGCCTGCGCGGGCGCGGCTACGGCATGCGCCTGTGGAACCACGTCCTGGAGGGGCTCACGGCCCCCACCATCGCCCTGGACTCCGTGGTGGCGCAGCTGGACACCTACCGCAAGGACGGCTTCGAGGTGTTCCGGCACAGCAGCAGGTACGAGGGCCGGTTCGGCGGTGGGGCCATGGAGGTTGCTCCAGGCGTGCGGCCCCTGGCCGAGTTCCCCTTCGCCGAGGTGCTGGCCTACGACAGGCGCTGCTTTCCGGCCCCGCGCGAGGCCTTCCTGCGGGCCTGGATCACCCTGCCGGGGCACGTGGCCCTGGGGCTGGAGCGCGGCGGCGGGCTGGCCGGATTCGGGGTCATCCGGCCCTGCGGGGTGGGCAGCAAGATCGGCCCGCTCTTCGCCGAGGACGACGCGGCGGCCCTGGCCCTGTTCCGGGCGCTGTGCGCCAGCGCGCCTGGCTCTTTGGGAAAGGGGCAGCCGGTGTTCTACGATGTGCCCATGAACCACGCCGGGGCCGTGCGCCTGGCCGAGAGCCACGGCATGCGCCCCGTGTTCGAGACCGGGCGCATGTACCGGGGCCCGGTGCCGGAAATCGATCTGGGCCGGGAGTTCGGCGTCACCAGCTTCGAGCTGGGCTAGGGGCACGACTTCCGGCTACCGGCCCCGCGCGGCCAGCCAGGCCCGCGCCTGCTCCCGCGCTGCGGCGGCCTGCTCGGGCGAAAGCCGCGCGGCCAAAAGGGCCGCCGTGTCCGGGGCCAGGTCGCTGCCGCTGGCCGTGGCGATCTCCAGCCACATGAGCGCGCCCTGGGGGTCCTTGGGCATGCCCTGCCCGGCGGCGTGCATCAGCCCCAGGTTGTACTGGGCCTCGTGGGCCCAGTCCGTGCCCAGGGCCTCGGCGGCCCGGGCGTACCACTTGCCCGCGGCCAGGTAATCCACCTGCCCGCCCCGGCCCTTGTAGAACAGGTCGCCCAGCTTGTACTGGGCCTCGGCATTGCCGGATTCCGCCAGGGGCGCGAGCAGGGCGCGGGCCGTGGCCCAGTCCTCGCGCATCAATGCGGCGTTTGCCGGAACCAGCGGGTCGGGCTTGGCCTGGCCCGGCGCGTACCCCGGCTCGCACTCCGGCAGGCCGATGCACAGGGTGGTGAGCGGGGTTTTTGCCGGGGCCTGGGCCAGGGCCAGGGTCGGCAACAGCAGGGCCAGGGCGATGAGGGCCGGGATGATGATCGGGCGGGGCATGGGGGGCTCCGTCGGGGTTGGGGGTGGTCGGATGGGCCAAGTGTGCCCCGGCCCGGCCCCCTGGTCAATGGGCGCGACAATGGGTCGCCCATGGGAGGGAGCCGGGCCGGGGCATGGCGGTGGAGTTACGCGTCCTTCCAGTGATGCTTCTTGGCCTGGCCGGGGGGCAGGCCGTGCTTCCAGTGCTTGTCGTGCCTGGGCGGCGGGGCCTGCCGGACGACGATGACATCGCCGTGCCAGCGGCGGTAGTGCCGGTGCCCGGCCCAGGGGCCGTCGCCATAGGCGGGCAGGCCCACCACGCGCGGGCTCACCCCCAGGTCCAGGGCGATGCCCTCCCAGCTGCGGCCGTGGGCGCGCATGGACACGATGCGCCCGCGCGGCACCCCGGTGGCCGCGCTCATGGCCTCGATGCGCGCCCGCTCCAGTTCCGCCTCCTTGCGGCGCAGGGTCTCCTGGGCGTGGATGTAGTCGCGGTGGTGGTGGGGCCGGTCGCCCAGGATGGCCTGGGCCCGCTCCACGTCGAAGAGGATGCGCTCGATGTGGTCCAGGATCTCGTCGGCGTCGCTGCGGCCCGCCTGGGCCGGGGCGGCCCACAGGCCGGAGAGCCCTGCCAGCAGGGCCAGCGTGGCCGCCATTTTCCCAATGCGCATGTTCTTGCTCCTTGTGCGCGGTTTTGGCCGCCCTTCTGCGCAGTGGGGTGCAAAACCTGCGCAGATGCCGTGTGCGGCGGCCCGATGCCGGTCAGGTGAGCAACCCGCGTGCCAGGAGGGCGAAAAAGCAGGGCCGGGGCCCTCCACATGGAGAGCCCCGGCCCGCGCCGGTTTGTCGGGGGTGCGGCTAGTCGTCGTAGCCGTGCTTCTTGGCCTGGCCCGGGGGCATGCCGTGCTTCCAGCCCTTCTTCTTGCCCTTGCCCTTGCCCGGATTGCCGCGCCAGTCCTTGCCGTCGTCGCCCACACCAACGATGCGCGGGCTCACGCCCAGCTCGCGGGCGATGTCGCCCCAGCCCCTGCCGCTGGCGCGCATGGCCGCAACCTTGTCGCGCGAGACGCCGGAGGACGCGGCCATGGCGTCCACCCTGGCCTTCTCCAGCTCGGCCTCCTTGCGGCGCAGGGTCTCCTGGGCGCGGGTGGCGTCGCCGGTGCCGGGCTTGCCGGTGAGTATCTCCTTGGCCTTGTCCACGTCTCCCAGGATGCGCTCGATGCGCCCCAGGTGCTCGTCCACCTTGGAGGCCGCCTCCGTGGCCGTGGCCGCCAGGGCGGCGGAGCAGGGCAGCAGTGCCAAGGCCAGTGCCAGGGCGAGGGGTCTGGTGAGCTTCATGGTGTTCCTCCTTGGGAGTTTGGGCCGTCCGGTCAGGCCCGGACCGGTCTCGCCTTGCCCTTTCAGAAGCCGTGCCGGGAGTATTCCCGGTCGCGGCGGTTGATGAACTGGGCGTAGCGGAAGCCCTCCTTGACCTGGGCCTCCTCGAAGATGCTGTAGCCCATGTTCCGGCAGCGGTCGCAGGCGTGCAGCGGAATCTCCACCCCCAGGCAGGCCGGGTTCTTGGTGGTTCGGCTGATGACCTTGAGCAGGCCCCGGCAGGAGTCGCAGAGCAGGAGCTCCTCGGTCTGGGCCTCGGTGATGTCGTCGGTGTCGTAGTAGATGTTCTTGTGCCGCACGTACCACTCGTCGGCTTCCCGCTTGACGATGTGGCCGTCGCCCGCGCCCTGCTGGGGATGGAAGTACAGCTCCGGCAGGGTGTCGCAGAGCTTGGCGATGTAGTCGTCCAGCTGCGGGCGCTGGCGCGTGTGCAGGGAGTCGAAGCCCGGCTCGCGCACCCCGGAGTAGTCCAGCCCGGCCATGGCCAGGCACAGGCCCAGGTTCACGTAGGGCAGGGCGCCCTGGATGGAGTACCCGCCCTCCAGCACGGCCAAGTCCGGGGCCAGCAGCTCGCTTAGGCGGGCATAGCCCTGGGCCGAGAGGTTCATGTTGGTGATGGGGTCGCTGAAGTGGTTGTCCTGCCCGGCGGAGTTGATGACCACCTCCGGGGCGAAGTCCTTCAGGATGGGCATGACCACGCGCTCCATGGCCATGAGGAAGCCCTCGTCCGAGGTGCCCGGCGGCAGGGGGATGTTGATGGTGCGGCCCAGGGCCCTGGGCCCGCCGCTCTCCTGCGGGAAGCCGCTGCCCGGGTACAGGGTGCGGCCGTCCTGGTGCAGGCTGATGAACAGCACGTCCGGGTCGTGCCAGTAGATGTCCTGGGTGCCGTCGCCGTGGTGGCAGTCGGTGTCCACGATGGCGATGCGGCGCTTGCCGTGCTTCTCGCGGATATGCTCCACCATCACCGCTTCGATGTTGATGTTGCAGAACCCGCGCGAGCCGTGGACCACCTTCATGGCGTGGTGGCCCGGCGGGCGCACCATGGCGAAGGCGCGCTTGTGCCGCCCGGTCATCACCAGGTCTGCGGCGGTGATGGTGCCGCCCGCGGCCACCAGGTGCGAGTGCGTGCACACGCTCTCCACCTCGGGGAAGCAGAAGTGCGTGCGCTCGATGTCCTCGCGCGTGGCGATGCCCGGCTTGTGCTCGTCGATGTCCTCGATGTCGAACAGGCCTTCCTCGGAGAGCTGGTCCTGGGTGTACAGCAGGCGCTCCTCGCGCTCCGGGTGCGTGGGCGAGATGCTCCAGTCGAAGGCCGGGAAGAACACGATGCCCAGGCTGTGCTTGGCTTTCTGCATGGCTTGTTCCCCCCTAGCCCTGGGCCAGCGCGAAGGCCACGCCCGGCTTGATCTGGCACTTGACGCGGATGTTGCGCCCGGTGGTGCGGCCCTCGCCCACCATGTTGAAGCTGGTGGCCTGCGTGACCTGGGCGTTGTCCCGGTCGGCGAACACGCCCATTTGCGAGAGGTGGGCCAGCATGTGGTTCAGCGCGTCGCGCTTGGCGTCCTCAAGGTTGTAGGTGCGGGGCACGTTCTCCTTGTGGCGCAGGGCCGGGATGAACATCATGCCGCGCTCGGTGTCGGCGAAGAGCTCCAGGCTGGCGGTGTTGCGCGTCAGCGCCGCGCCGATGGCGTTGGCCACGCCGAAGTGCTCCGGCACCACGGTGAACAGCTCGAAGCGGGAGCGCACGGCCATGCTCATGGCCTGGGCCGGGCCGCCCATGAGGTACACGCGCTTGGGGATGACGCGCCTGCCCTCCAGGAGCTCGTGGATGGTGTACACCGGCTTGTCGTTGATCTCGTCCAAAAGCTCGCGGGTGGCCTTGTGGATGGCCTCGGCCGCGGCCTCCACCGCCGCCTGGGCCAGCATTTCCGGGCTGATGGAGTGCTGGGCCGCGAACCTGGCGATGCCCAGGCGCGAGGCCTCCACGTTGCCGTGGGCGCAGGCCCCGGCGGTGTTCAGGGCGTCGATGAGCGTGGGCCGGGCGTCCTCCCCGGGGTGGGCGCCCGCCGGGATGGAATCCGCCAGGGAGGGGCCCAGGCGGTTGGGGCCCACGCGCACGGCCTCGCCCAGCACGGAGAGGGCCGAGTCCCCGCCGATGCCGATGGAGCGCACCTTGAGCGCGCGCACCAGGGTGGGGTGGCTGCCGATGTGGATGCCGTCGTTCTCCACCAGGGGCTGGCCGTCCACGAACACGGCGATGTCCGTGGTGGTGCCGCCGATGTCCAGGATGATGGAGTCGTGGGTGATGTCGCACAGGGCGATGATGCCCATGACGCTGGCCGCCGGGCCGGAGAAGATGCTCTGCACCGGCATGCGCCGGGCCTGCTGGAGCGGAAAGGTGCCGCCGTCGGCCTTGAGCGTGTTCACGCGGACATGCCCCAGGCCCAGGTCGGCCAGGCTCTTCTCCACGGCGTCGGCAAAGGCGCCAAACACACGCCACACCGCGCAGTTGAAGAAGGCCGTGGCCATGCGCCGGGGAAAGTTGAGCCGCCCGCCCAGCTCGTGGCCCATGGTCACGTAGTCTGCGTTCTGGCCGATCATCTGGCGCAGGGTGTTCTCGTGCAGGGGGTTGCGCGTGCTGAACTTGCCCACCGCGCCGAAGACCCGCACGCCCTTGGCGCGGCAGGCGTCGATGGCCGCCTGGGCCTGCCCGGGGTCCAGCCGGCGCACCTCGCTGCCCCGGTGGTCGATGGAGCCGTCGAGCAGGTGGAAGTCGCGGCAGAGCACGGCATCGTCCAGGCTGATGCCCGGGCCGGGGACGACGAGCATGCCCACGTCCTCGGTGGTGCCCTCCACGATGGCGTTGGTGGACAGGGTGGTGGAGAGGTTGAGCTGGCCCACCTGGGCCGGGTCCACCGAGGCCAGGATGAGCCCCAGGGCCTGGTTCACCGAGGCCAGCAGGTCCTTGTGGTCGGTGCGCACCTTGGCCTGGGCCACGATGCCCGACTCGGCGAGGGCCACCGCGTCCGTGTGCGTCCCGCCGACGTCAATGCCCAGATACATGGGGCCGAGATACATAGGCGTGTGTCCCCCCGTGCCGAAGGCTTCGGCAATGCTCCTGCACACCTAGCACCGCGCCGGGGCGCGCGTAAAGGGCCGGGGCCGCGCGCGTCGGCGGGCGGTAGGTGGGCGTCGGTGGATGGTCAGGCGGGCGTTTGCCCGCGCGAAATCGACCAATACCAGACATCCAAAAGTCGGACACCACTTGCCATCCGGAAGCGGCACCTGCTAATTGGTGTCTACGTCCCGTACTCTTCCCGTGAGCGCTGGGCCACCAGACAACGGCAAAGGAACGCGCCTCCACATGACCCTGCGCAAGGCCACCCTGCTGATCACCTGCCTGAGCTCCCTGGCCGTGTTCGGCATCCTGTACGGCGTCAGCCGCCACATCATCGGCACCAGCTTCCTCTCCCTGGAGCAGCAGGCCGGGCAGCGCGACATGCTCCGCGTCAAGAACGCCCTGGCCGACGAACTGGACAAGCTGGACACCATCCTGGCCGACTGGGCCGTGTGGGACGATTCCCACGCCTTCCTGCGCAAGCCCCGGCAGGAGTTCGTGGAGTCCAACCTCAACGACCGCACCGTGGCCTCGCTCAAGCTCACGGCCATCGCCTACGTGGATACGCGCGGCAGCGTGGTCTGGGCCCAGGGGTTCAATCCCGGCAAGGGCTCCAAGGCCCCCCTGCCCGAGGGCCTGCGCCCCTGGCTGGAGCCCGGCTCTCCCCTCACGGCCCCGGTGGCCTTCGAGGACCGGCGCAAGGGCTTCCTGCTGCTGCCCCAGGGCGTGTTCCTGCTGGCCTCCTCCCCGGTGCTGAGGAGCGACGGCGGCGGCCCGGCGGCGGGCACGCTCGTCATGTGCCGGGCCCTGGGCGAGGCGGACGTGGCGGCCATCTCCGAGCGCCTGCGCCTGCGCGTGCTGCTGCACCGGGCCGACGCGCCCCTGCCCCCGGAGCTGGAGCTCGCCGGCGCGGCCGCCCTGCGCCCGGGGCAGACCGTGACCACCGCGGTGAACCCGGAGACCGTGGTCAGCGTCGCGGGCGTGGAGGGGCTCGCCGGGGAGACGGCCTTCCACGTCGCCGTGCGCTCCGGGCGCGACCTGGTGCTCCTGGGCACCGACGCCCTGGCCTGGAACAACCTGGCCCTGGGCGTGTGCGGCACGGCCTTCGCCGTCATCCTGGCCCTGTTCCTGGAGCGCCGGGTGCTCTCGCGCATGGCGGGCCTGCGCGGGCAGGTGGACGCCATCGGGGCCTCGGGCCAGGCCCTGGGCCGGGTGGACATGCCCGGCAACGACGAGCTTTCCGCCCTGGCCGGGCGCATCAACGCCATGCTCTCCGAGATTGAGTCCTCCCGCGCGGACCTGGCCCGCCGCCTGGAGGAAAAGCGCGACCAGGAGGCCTACCTGCAACAGCTGCTGGACTCCATCCAGGCGGGCGTGCTGCTGGTGGAGCCGGACACCCACCGCGTGGTGGCCGCGAACGACTTCGCCGCCAAGGCCATGGGCCGCCCGCGCGAGGAGATCGAGGGTCAGGTGTGCCATGGCCTTCTCTGTCCGGCGCAGGTGGGCAAGTGCCCGGTGACGGACCTGGGCTCCACCGGGGAGCAGGCCGTGCGCAGCCTGCTCCGGGCCGACGGCACGTCCATCGCCGTGCTCAAGACCGTGTCGCGCATCGTGCGAGGGGGGCGCGAACTTCTGCTGGAGACCTTCACCGAGGTGGAGAGCCTGGTGCAGGCCCAGGCCGCCCTGGCCAGGAGCGAGGAGATCTACCGCACCCTGTTCATGAACACCGGCACCGCCACGGTGCTCATCGCCGAGGACACCACCATCACCCTGGCCAACCAGGAGTTCGAGAAGCTCTCCGGCTTCGCCCGGGCGGAGGTGGAGAACCGCATGAGCTGGACGGAGTTCTTCGCTCCGCCGGATGTGGAGTGGATGCTGCGCCACCACGTGAAGCGGCGCGAGTCGCCGGAGCTGGCGCCGCGCAACTTCGAGGCCACCTTCCGCACCCGCTCCGGCAAGGAGCGTGTGGTCTGGCTCACCGTGGCCCTGGTGCCCGGCACCGGCACCTCCGTGGCCGCCCTGGAGGACATCACCAGCCGCAAGAAGGCCGAGGAGCAGCTGCGGCACCAGGCCTTCCACGACGCCCTCACCGGCCTGCCCAACCGGGTGCTCCTGCTCGACCGCATGGAGCGGGTGTTCGAGTCCGCCCGGCGCGACGGCCTGCAGGCGGGCGTGCTGCTCATGGACCTGGACCGCTTCAAGGACGTGAACGACACCCTGGGCCACTCCCAGGGCGACGAGCTGCTGCGCCTGGTGGCCGCGCGCCTGCGCGACTCCGTGCGCCGGGTGGACACCGTGGCCCGCCTGGGCGGCGACGAGTTCGTCATCGTGGTGGACAGCCCGGCCACCATGGAGGCCGTGTCCCTGGTGGGCCGGCACATCCTGAACGTCATGGAGGAGCCCTTCGAGCTGGCCTCCGGGCCGGTGCACATCGGCATCTCCATCGGCATGGCCCTGTTCCCGGACCACGGCGGCAGCGCCGAATCGCTTCTGAAGAGCGCGGACCTGGCCATGTACCGGGCCAAGGAGGACGGCCGCAACACCAGCGCCTTCTACACCCCCCACCTGAACGACCTGGCCGTGCAGCGCCTGCAGGTGCAGACCTGGCTGCGCCGGGCCCTGGCCTCGGGCGGGCTTGTGGTGCACTACCAGCCCAAGGTGGCCGGGCCACAGGGGCGCATCGCCGGGGCGGAGGCGCTGGCCCGCCTGCGCCGGGAGGACGGCACGCTGGTGTCCCCGGCGCTGTTCATCCCCGTGGCCGAGGAGACCGGCCTCATCACCGCGGTGAGCGACGTGGTGCTGCGCGACGCCGCCCAGCGGGCCCGCCAGTGGCGGGAGTCGGTGGACCCGGACTTCGTGGTGGCCGTGAACCTCTCGGCGCGCCAGCTTTTCCAGCCCGGCCTGGCCGCCCGCGTGGCCGCCATCCTGCGCGAGACCGGCTGCCCCGCCCGGGCCCTGGAGCTGGAGATCACCGAGACCGCCCTGGCCAGCGACCACCAGGCCGTGGCCCGCACCCTGGAAGAGCTCACCCGCCTGGGGGCCATCATCTCCCTGGACGACTTCGGCAAGGAGTACTCGTCCCTGGGCTACATCAAGCGGCTGCCCATCTCGGTGATCAAGATCGACCAGTCCTTCATCGACGGCATCCCGGACGACGAGAACGACACGGCCATCGTGCGCTCGGTGCTGGCCATGGCCGAGGACCTGGAGCTGCGCGTGGTGGCCGAGGGCGTGGAGACCCGCGCCCAGGTGGACTACCTGCTGGCGGGCGGCTGCGTGGAGTTCCAGGGCTACTACTTCAGCAGGCCCGTTCCGGCGGAGGAGATGGACGAACTGCTGGCAGCGGGGCGGCTGCCCCTGGCCGGGACGGACGCCTAGCCCCTGGCCCGGTCCAGCATGGCCAGCACGCGGCCCAGGGCCATGTCCGGGGTCAGCTCGCGCAGGCACTTCAGGTCCAGGGAGCAGCCGGACTCGTCGCAGGGCTGGCAGGGCAGGCCCAGGTGGATGTCCTCGTGCCCCGGGCCGGGATAGGTCCAGGCGTCGCTGGTGGAGCCGCGCAGGGTCAGCGTGGGCGTGCCCACGGCCAGGGCGAAGTGCCGGGGCGAGGAGCAGTTGCCCAGGTGCAGCGCCGCGCGCTCCTGCACGGCGGCCATCTCGCGCAGGGTCAGCATGCCGTCGGGCACGATGGTCGTTTCGCCAAGCGCCGCCTGGGCCTGCACCTGGCGCACCACGTCCAGCTCGCCGGGGCCGTAGAGCAGCAGGAAGCGCACCTCGGGCCGCGCGGCGGCCACCTTGCGCATGAGCTCGGCGTAGTGCCCGGCGGGCCAGCAGCGCGAGGGGCGGCGGTGCGTGGCGTCCACAGTCACCAGCATCTGGCCTTCCCCGATCCCCCAGCCCGCCAGCAGCTCCGAGGCCCGCGCCCGCTCGGCCTCAGTCAGGTACAGGCGGGGCGGGTCGTTCTCCCAGGGCAGGCCCAGGGCGTTCATGAGCACCCCGGCCTTGCACTTGGCCGCGTAGGGGCCGGAGACCGGGGCCCAGTGGGTGTAGAAGGGCGTGTTGTACCACGGCGGCGGGAAGGAAAGCTTCACCGGGCAGCGGGCGAAGAGCAGCATCCAGCGGATGCGCGGCAGCTGCTGGAAGTCGATGATCAGGTCGTAGCCCTTGCCGTCCGGGCCCCTGCCCACGCGGCGGTAGAAGGCCAGGGCGTCCAGGAAGCCCAGCTTGCGGTCGATGGTCCAGACGTGGCCCACCTCGGGGTTGTTCAGGAGCACCGGGGCGCATTTCTTCTCGGTGTACACGTCGATGCGCGCCGCCGGGAAGCGCTTTCGCAGCATGTGGATGGCCGGGGTGAGCAGCAGCACGTCGCCGATCTGCCGCTGCTGGCAGCAGAGGATGGCGCGCGGGTCCAGGCCCTCCAGCCCGCCGATGCGATAGTCCGTGGGGCGCGGCATGGGCTAGTCCCGCCGGTCGTCCGGGGTCAGGCAGCCGTACTGCATCTCGTACAGCCTGCGGTAGATCTCGCAGCGCTCCAGAAGTTCCTCGTGCCTGCCCTGGTCCACGATGCGCCCGGCCTCCATGACCACTATGGCGTCCGCCGTGAGGATGGTGGACAGGCGGTGGGCGATGACCACGCTGGTGCGCCGCTGCATGAGGTTCTCCAGGGCCAGCTGCACGATGCGCTCGCTCTCGGTGTCCAGGGCGCTGGTGGCCTCGTCCAGGATGAGCAGGGGCGGGTTCTTCAAAATGGCCCGGGCGATGGTGAGGCGCTGCTTCTGCCCGCCGGAGAGCTTGACCCCGCGCTCGCCCACCAGGGTCTCGTAGCCCTCGGGCAGTTCCAGGATGAACTCGTGGGCGTAGGCGGCGCGCGCGGCCTCCTCGATCTCGGCTCGGGTGTACTCGCGGGTGGCGCCGTAGGCGATGTTCTCGGCCACGGTGGCGTTGAACAGGAAGGTGTCCTGGGCCACCAGGCCCATGGAGCGGCGCAGGCTGGCCAGGTCGTAGTCCTGCAGGGCCCGGCCGTTCAGGCTGATGCGCCCGGACTGCGGGTCGAAGAAGCGCGGCAGCAGGTTGGCCAGGGTGGACTTGCCCGAGCCGCTGGGGCCCACGATGGCCACGCGCTGGCCCGCGCGCACGGTGAGGCTCAGGTTGTCCAGGGCCGGGCGGCCCACGCCCTCGTAGGTGAAGGTCACGCCCTCCAGGGCCAGTTCGCGGAAGGGCTCGTCCAGGGGCGCCTTGCCGCCCTTCTCGCTGACCAGGGCGGCCATGTCCATGATCTCGAACACGCGCTCTGCGCCGGTGAGCGCCATCTGCAGGTCGATGTTGGCGGCGTTGATGCGCTTGATGGGCTCGTAGAGCATGGCCAGGGCGGCCAGGAAGGAGAGTAGCGCGCCGCTGGTCAGGTCGCCGGAGATGACGCGGCTGCCGCCGTACCAGAGCACCAGGCCCGCGGCGAAGGAGCCGATGATCTCCATGACCCGCGAGCTCTGCTCGCTGGTGCGGATCTGCTTGCGGCTCATCTCCACGTTGTCCTGGGCCTTGGCGTTGAAGTTGCGGCTCTCCGCCCCCTCGGTGGCGAAGCCCTTGATGACCTTGATGCCGGACAGGCCCTCCTGGATGAACACGCTGACATCGGACACGGAGGCCTGGGTCTTGCGCGCGAGCTTGCGCAGGCGCTTGCTGAAGCTGATGAACGGGTACAGGGCCGCGGGCATGATGAGCGTGCCCCAGAGGGCCAGCTTCCAGTCCAGGTAGAAGATGTAGCCCGTGAGCCCGATGACGGTGCAGATCTCGCGCACGAGCATGACCAGCGAGGGCAGGCTGGCGCGCACCAGGCCCACATCGTTCAAGATGCGGCTCATGAGCATGCCGACCTGGGTGTCGTTGAAGAAGCTCATGGGCAGGGTGAGGATGCGGTTGTACAGCTCCTTGCGCACGTCGTTGATGGCGTAGAGCCCGGCGGTGTTCATGGCGTAGACCTGGATGAAGCGGAACACGCCCTTGAGGCACATGAGCGAGACCACGGCCACGGTGACCAGCTGCAGGGCCAGCATGTCCTTCTTGATGAGCACGTCGTCCACGGCCAGCTTGATGAGCCAGGCGCTGGCGGCGGCGCAGGGGGCCACCACGGCCATGCCCAGAATGCCCATGGCGATGCGGCCCTTGTAGGGCAGGAAGTAGCGCAGGCTGCGCGCGAACAGGCGCAGGGACTGCTGGAGGCCGGAGATGGTTTTCTCGCTCAAAAAAAGCTCCCGTGTGGACTGGCCCGGGCCCGCCGGGGGCGGGTGTCGGCCAAGGCTGGCCCCGTATACCCGCACTTGGCACAGGAAGGCAAGGCGGGTTCCCGGCCCGCTCCCCTGGGCCCCCTCCCGCCCCTTGCCCCTTTGGGTGGGCGGGTGTATCCCCGGGCCCATGAGCGCCCCCATCAGACTCCTCGCCCTGCTGGCCCTGGCCCTGGTCCTTTCCGCCTGCGCGGGCACGCCCCAGCCCGCCCCGCCGCCGCTGGCCCCCGTGCCGCCGCAGGCCCTGCCCGCCCAGAACTGGGCCCGGCCCACCCTGCACTACGCCACCAGCCGCAACGTGCTGGACGCCGGAACGGACACGAAGAGCGCCCGCTACGGCGGCCTGCGCAGCCGCGAGGCCAGCTACGGCGAGATCTCCACCCGGCTCACCGGCAGCGGTGCCGCCGCGGGCGACCGCATGGACGTGAAGGTGGGCCTGGAGCGCGTGGCCAAGTACACGCGCCAGCGCTTCCTGCAGGAGGTGGAGCGCGCCGCCGCCCGCACCCCGGGGCGCGAGGCGGTGGTGTTCATCCACGGCTACGGCAACAGCTTCGAGGACGCGGCCAAGACCGCCATGCGCATCGGCCACGGCGTGGGCGCGGCAGGGGCCATGGTGCTGTACAGCTGGCCCAGCGCGGGCAGCGCCCCGGCCTACATGGCCGACCGCAACAACGCCTACTGGGCCGTGCACTCGCTCAAGGAGTTCCTGGCCGATCTCACGAACTCCCGCTGGATCGACCGGGTGAGCGTGGTGGTGCACAGCATGGGCAACGAGGTGTTCATCCGCGCCTACAGCGAGCTGGCGGGCGAGTGCGCCGGGCCCCAGGGCCCGGGCCAGGCCACGGCCCCGGAGCTCCGCAAGGTGCGCAACATCGTGCTGGCCGCCCCGGACATGGACAGGGAGATCTTCCTGGACCAGTACGCGGCCCGGCTCACCAGCCTGGGCGCCCGGGTGACGCTCTACACCTCGCGCTCGGACCTGGCGCTGTCGGCCTCGGCCTCGGTGCAGGGCGGCGACTACGAGCGCCTGGGCAAGAACGTGCTGTGCATCCCCGGCCTGCTGGTGGCCGACGTCACCGACGTGAAGACCGACGTGCTCGGCCACTCCTGGATCGCCGACAGCCGGGCCGTGCTCACGGACCTGCGCTGCGCGCTCACCGAGGGCTGCAACCGCCTGGCCACGGGGCTGCTGCGCGAGAGCATCTGCACCCCGGACCTCATGTACGCCCTGCCGGGTGTGCAGGCCAGGGACAAGGCCACCAGCGGGCAGTTCCACTGGCGCCTGGTGGTGCAGGAGGGGCCGCAGGGCAACGGAAAGGCCCCGGCGGCCCCGACTTCGGGGGCGACCGCTGGCTCGGCCTCGGGCGGGGTGCTGGACAGCCTGGGGATCAAGCTTCCCTGGTAGGGTGGGGCTGCCTCGCAACAGCGCCTTTTGCCCCCAGGGCGGCGAGATCTTCGCCAGGGAACAAAACGCGTCTGTCGGGAGTCAGCCCCTGCTATGAAGGCACGGCGGTGACCACGGCCACGGCCTTGATGCCGCGCTTCTCGCCGGTGAAGCCCAGGCCCTCCTCGGTGGTGGCGGCCACGTTGACGCAGGCCTCCGGCAGCTCCAACAGCTGCGCCACCTGGGCGGCCATGCGCGCCTTGTGCGCGGCCAGCCTGGGCACCTGGGCCACCACGGTGAGCCCCACATGTACGGGCCGGTACCCGGCCATGCGCGCGCGGCGCAGGGCCTCGGCCACGAACACCGCGCTGGGCATGTTGTCGAAGGCCTGGTCCGTGTCCGGGAAAAGCATGCCGATGTCGCCCGCGCAGGCGATGGACAGGAGGGCGTCGGTGAGGGCGTGGAGCAGCACGTCGCCGTCGCTGTGGGCCACCACGCGCGGCGCCCCCGGGATGGCCACCCCGCCCAGCAGCATGGGCCGGGCCTTGGCCAGCACCCTGGGGTCGTCCTCGCCCTGGGCCACGTAACGGTGCACGTCGTAGCCCCAGCCGGTCCTGGGGTGGCGCAGCGCACCGCCGTCGGCCCGCAGCAGCTCCAAGTCGGCTGGCGTGGTGATCTTCACGTTGCGCTCCTCCCCGTCCACAACCACCACAACGTGGCCGCAGCGCTCCATGAGCATGGCGTCGTCGGTGACGTCCCAGCCCTCTTTCTCGGCGATTTCATGCGCTTTTCTCAGCTCGGCCAGGCGGAAGCCCTGGGGCGTCTGCACCGCGCGCAGGGCCGCGCGTTCCGGGGTGTCTCCAACAAGGTTGTTGGAGTCCACGCGTTTGATGGTGTCCGTGACGGCGATGCCGGGGATGGCGGCGGGAAATTCGTTCAGCGCCAGGGCCACGCGGCGCACCAGGCCCGCGCTGGCAAAGGGCCGGGCCGTGTCGTGCACCAGCACCGCCTTGCAGTCCCCGGGCAGCCCGGCCAGCCCGGATAGACCATGGCGCACGCTGTCGTGCCTCCTGGCCCCTCCGGCGCACACGCGCCAGGGCAGGCCCAGGGGCTCGGCGGCGTCCAGCCCGGCCACCACCTGGCGCATGCGCTCCAGATCCTGGGGCGGGAACACCAGCACCAGCCCGCGCACGCAGGCCACGCGGGCGAAGGTCCGCGCGCTCTTCCAGAACAGGGGCGCGCCCTCGTATTCCAGGTACTGCTTGCGCGCCGGGCCAGCCCGGTCAGCCAGGGCCGCGGCCATGCGCGTGCCGCTGCCCGCGGCCAGCAGCACGGCCCACACGTCCGGGGCCTGGGTGTCTTGGATGGATTCGGGCATGGGCATCCCTGTGCTGAGGTGAAACCGAGGTGGCGCTGCCCCCTCGGGCTCCCCGGCCAGGGACGCCTGTCGAAGTGACAGGGCCCTGGACCCCGCCAAGGGGCTGGCCCCTTGGAACCCACACCGGCCCGGCTGGCGCGGCGTTCGCCGCGCCAGCCGGGCCGCAACGGGGTCAAGGGGACTCGTCCCCTTGCGGTGGGGGTCTGGGGGAGGCGGAGCCTCCCCCAGTATTCATTCACAAGCCGGAGTCGGGCTGTAAGCCGGGTTTTGTCCCGGTCCCGCCCTTGCGGGCGGGTCCGGTGACCGTCATTCCTCTAGGCTGGCCGTTACCGGACAGCTCAAGCAACCTACCCGGAGGCAATAGCCGGGCCAGCCTGCCTCCCTATTTGGTCTTGCTCCGAGCGGGGCTTGCCTGGCCGGGCGCGTCGCCGCGCCCGCCGGTGGGCTCTTACCCCACCGTTTCACCCTTACCACCCGTTCCCGGGGGAACGGGAGGCGGTCTGCTTTCTGTTGCGCTTGCCGGGGATCGCTCCCCCTGGGTGTTACCCAGCACCCTGCCCTGTGGAGCCCGGACTTTCCTCCCCGCCTTTTGGGCGCGGCGACGGTCCGCCCAACTCCGGTGTCGTCCTTAATCCTGGATGGTCGGGGTGTGCTCCACCCAATATATGATCCGCTGGCAGTTGGGGCAACCCAGGATCTGCTTGCCCTTCTGCAGCTCGTTGTACGACTGGGGCGGAATCTTGATGTGGCAGCCGCCGCACACGCCGTCGGTGACGGACACGATGACCGGCTGGTCGATGCGCGAGCGGATGAACTCGTAGCGGCCCAGGATGGGGGGCGGCACGACCTTTCCGGCCTTGTTGCGGCGCTTCATCAGGCTGTCCAGGCGGGTCTGGGCCTTGGCCACGCGCTCGTCCAGGGTGGCCTTCTTGGCGTCGTACTCCTCCACCAGGCCGCTCATCTCGGCGGTGAGCTCGCCCATGGCGGCCTGCTGGCGCTCCAGCTCCTCCATCACGGCGATGCGCTCTTCCTCGCGCAGGCGGTTGAGCTTCTCCATGGAGTCCATTTCGCGCATCATGGCGTGGTATTCCTTGGAGTTGCCCACGGCCATGAGCTTGTTCTTGCTCTTCTTGATCTTGTGGCCGTCGTCCTCGATCTCGCCTTCCAGGCGCTTCTGCTGGACGCCCAGCAGGTCCAGGCGCTCCTGGATCTGGCCCTGGCGCTCGCGGTAGCCGCCCAGGCGGTTCTCCAGGTCGGAGAGCTCCAGGGGCGCCTGGCGCACCTCGGCCTCAAGGACGCGGATTTCATCGTCCACGGTCTGCAGGACCACCAACTGCTCGATCTGCTTCTGGTACATGCTCACCTCGTTTTTCCGGGCTTGCGGCCCGGATATATTGAGAAAACCGCCCGCCCTGGAGGACGGGACGCCGGCCTAGGCCAGCGCCCGGAAGCGCAGCGGATTCCGTCCGGCAAAGAAGCGCACCTCCACCTTGGGGAGCGCCTCGGAAAGTTCGGCGGCGAAAAGCCGCATCATCTCTTCTTCCAGGATGAAGTGGCCCACGTCGAAGACCAGGCCGGGGGTCTCCTGGGCGGCGTGGTGCTTCACGTCGCCGCAGATGAACACGTCGGCCCCGGCGGCGAAGGCGGCGGGAATGAGCGAGGCCCCGGAGCCGGTGGTGTAGGCCACGCGGCAGATGCTGTCGGTCCTGGGCCCACACTCGGCCCAGGCGATGGGGGAACCCGTGCTGGCAAAGGGCTGCTGCACGCTGAACAGGGTCTTTTCCAGGAGCTTGGCGAAGCCCTCGTAGGTCATGGCCAGGGGCAGCTCGCCGATCTGCCCGTACCCGGTGGCGCGGGCGGGCTCCTCCAGGCGGCGGGTGAAGTAGTCCGGCCGCTTGCCGAAGATGGCCACGAGCCGCTCGTCGATGTCCGGCCAGGCCAGCTCCTCGGCCATGACGCGCACCTCGCCCGTGGCGGACTGGCTGACGGCCAGCACGCCGGGGGCCTCGGCCAGGGGCCGGGCCTCGCGCTCGGTGATGCGCGCGGGCGCCTGGAAGAAGACCTCCCGCGCGGGAAAGCTGCGCACGGTCTCGACGGTGCGGCAGTCGGCCAGGCCCAGGGCGCGGCCGAGCCAGAAGGCCGGGCCTTCCGGGCGGCAGTCCAGGCTGGTGTGGGCCGTGTACAGCCAGGCCCCGGCCTTGATGAACTGGCGCAGCACGGCCTGGTACTGGCCGCCAGAAGTGGCGGGGGCGATGGGCTTGAAGTAGAGCGGGTGGTGGGTGAGCACGAGGTCGGCGCCCCAGTGGAGGCAGTCGTGCATGATGGCGGGGACGGGGTCGAGGCTGACGGCGATTTTTTTGATCTCGGCGCGCTCGCCGGAAATCTGGACCCGGGAGTTGTCCCAGTCGGCCTGGTAGGCCTCCGGGGCAAGGGCGCGGATGGCCGCCAGGGCTTTATCTGCCTGCATTTTCCCCCCTCAAAACGCAGATGCTCCCGTAGGGATTCCCCCAGGGAGCATCTGTGGCCTGCATCTTGGAAGCGGCAGGGATGGACTTGTGTTTCGCGTCGGTCAGTCGTGTCAATGGTCGTCCTGTCAGTTGGGGACGGTGGGGCGTCGGAGTCCGTTCAGCCCGTCTCGGCTGGTGGGCCACCATTCTGCTCGGTTGGTGGGCCAACCAGGGGTCGAACCTGGGACCATCCGGTTATGAGCCGGGGGCTCTACCAACTGAGCTATTGGCCCGAATCCGCCCGAGCAGTGCCATGTAGCGGGAATTCGCATGGCTGTCAAGGTGGGCCGTGGCGCCAGCGGCGGCGCTACCCCTTCAGTATCCGCTCGATGAGCCCGGTGGTGCTGTACCCGGGCAACAGCGGCAGGCTCAGCACCGTGCCGCCGTCCGCCTCCACCACGTCGCGGCCCACGATCCTCTCCACCGGCCAGTCCCCGCCCTTGACCAGCACCTGGGGGCGCACGGCCCGGATGAGTTCCAGGGGCGTGTCCTCGTCGAAGATGACCACGAAGTCCACGCACTCCAGGGCCGCCAGCACGTAGGCCCGCTCGTCCTGGCTGTTCAGCGGGCGTGCCGGGCCGGGCACGTCCCCTTTGATGCGCCGCACGCTGGCATCGGAGTTGAGCCCCAGCATGAGCCCGTCGCCCAGGGCGCGGGCGCGGCGCAGCAGGTCCACGTGGCCGGGGTGCAGGATGTCGTAGCAGCCGTTGGTGAACACCAGCCGGTACTGCTTCGGCAGGGCGCTCTTCACCGCCGCGTATTCGTCCAGGGTCAGGATCTTGGGGTTATCCAGGGTCATGGATTGGTTCTCCTACCCTTTGGGCTTCAGTCGTTCGGTCCGCCCCAGCATGGACAGCTCCAGCCAGTCGAAGCCGAAGTCCAGGCAGGCCTCCTCGTCGCCGGAGAGCAGCCCGGCCTTGCGCTCGTCGCTGATGTCCAGGCGCTCCAGAAGGCCGGACTGGCCCAGGAACATGCGGAACTCGTCGGGCTGGTACAGGGCCAGGCCTGCCATGCCGGTCTGCTTCTGCGAAAGCGGCGGCATGCCCCGGCCGATCATCTCGCGCAGGCCAGCTGCCAGGCCCATGTAGCGGTCGTTGGCCGCATTGTACTCCGCCAGGCCCTGGTCCGCCACCCAGGCGGAGAAGTCCATCTCGGTCCCGGCCTCGAAGCCCCGGCAGTGCGGCTCGCGGATGACGAACAGGCGCTCCTCGATGGTATCATCCTCCCCGGGCTGCGTGGCCCGGCCCAGGGGGTAGGTGCGGCAGGCCGAGGGCCGGTGCGGATACACGGCGCAGCCCTCGGGCCGCTGGAACGGGCACTTGCGCCCGGCGCTCTCCAGCATCTTCATCTTGAGCATGGGCAGGCCCACCCCGGGCATGGCCGAAAGCTCGGCGAACAGCCGCACGAACTCGCGCGAGCTCTGGCCCGTGCTTTTGCGCAGGCGCAGGGTGTCGTAGGGCGTGAGCATGAGGTTCAGGTTGGAGCAGCAGGCGTTGAAGCAGGGCACGCCGGGGTGGCAGGCGAAGCGGAAGCTCTCGCCGGGCTGAAGCTGCTGGTGGTCGTCCAGGAACTGCTGGCTGGTGTCGGTCACGTGGGTTCTCCGGTCTGGTCGAGCTGGGCCAGGGCCGCGCGCAGGTGCGCCTCCGCCCTCGTCCCCTGGGCCGCGATGTGCCGGGCGACGCTCGCCCGGTCGTGCATGCACTGCATCTTGTAGCGGTTGCCCGCGGCGCCCGCCCCGGCCTCGTCCGCCCCCTGGCCCGCTATGCCGCTGCGCTTGCGGTGGCGCACCCGCAGGTGCCCGGTGTACGCCGCGTATCCGCCGCCGTCCAGCATGCGCAGGTCGCGCTCGAAGTCGTCGTACTGCGAGGGCATGAGCATGAGGGAGAAGCCGCCGCCGCCCGCCGCCCCGCCGTCCTTCTGGGGCAGGTCAAGCCAGTTGCGCGCAAAGGCGTGGCAGCAGCCCGTCACGGACGAGCAGGGGGCCAGGTAGTCGAACAGGCCCCAGTCCGGGCCCTGCAGGTGGGCGTCCAGCAGGCGGAAGGGGTTGGGCGAGAGGCCCTGCCAGTCGATCCCCTGCCAGTCGGCACCCTGCGCGGCCTCCGGGGGGATCGTCAGCATGCCCGCGACATTTTGCAGCAGGCGCGGGGCGGCGTGGTCCGCCACCTTGCAGCCCCACACCCCGGCATCGGGCATCCGGCGCATGGCCGCGCCCAGGCGGCCCAGCCAGTCGTCCTGCTCGCGGGGGGGCAGGTCCACGTCGTCATCCAGGTACACCAGGGCCTGCACGGCTTGGAATTCCGGCGTGCGGCGCAGGTGCCCGGCCAGCCAGTTGCGCGCGGCGGCGGCCCCGATGTTCACGGGCAGGTCGATTCGGGAAAGCGCCCCCCCGGCGCGGGCCTGCCAGGCGTCCAGCACCTGGGCGGTGTGGTCCGTGCCGCCGTTGTCCAGCGCCACCACCCGCGCCCCGTGGAGTTCCGAGGCGAAAAGGCTGGCCAGGGTGGCGTCCAGGTCGTCGGCCTTGTTCCAGGAGTAGAGCAGGATGGCCACGGGCCCGGGCGGGGGCGCCACCTCGCGCCGCGCGCCGGAGAGGGCATCCGCCGCCACCAGGGCCAGGCCGCTCTGCCAGGGCGCGGCGGCCAGGGCCTCGAAAAGTCGGGGCAGGGCGCGGGCCTCGTCGCCCGCCGCCAGCAGCGCCAGCCCGGCGCGGGCCGGGGGGAAAGGGGAACCGAAGCATTCGCCCATGTCGGCCAGGGCGGCGAGGCAGGCCTCCGTGTCTCCGCTGAGGAAGGCCGCCTGGGCGCGCAGGTTGGCGGCCACCGGGGCCAGGCCGGGCGTCCGTTCCAGGCCGTCCCCCAGGCCCTCCAGCGCGGCGGCCTGCAGCGCGCGCGAAATGTCGCCCTCGCCCGAAAACAGGGCCAGGGCCAGGGCCTTTTCGCGCCAGAACAGCGCCGCGCCCCCGGCCTGGGCGTCCTTGGCTATTTGCCCGGCCAGGAATTCGGCCAGTCGGGCCGTGTCGCGCCGGGCGGCCAGGCGCTCGAAGTAGGCCGTGCCGCCGTCCCCGGCCTCGGGCGCGCGCCACAGCGCGGCCACGGCGGCAAGCCCGTCGCGGGCCGGGGCGGGCAGCGGCAGGCCCGCCGGGTGGGTGGTGGCGGAGAGGATCTCCACGGCCAGGGGGCCGTGCAGGGGCGCCTCGCCCCAGGCCCAGAGCAGCAGGTCCGTGGCGGTGCGCAGCAGGGCCGCGTCGTCGGTTTCCCGGGCCGCGCGCAGGCAGTCCGCCCCGGCACGGGCCAGGTGCCGCCAGCCGGTGCTGGCCAGGGCCAGCCGGCCGCGCACGGGCGCGGGCAGGGCGTCCCAGGCGGCCAGACTTGCGCGTGGCGGGGTCATCTGGCGTGGCGCGGGCAGGCGCCGCCCGCCGGTTCCGGGGTCAAATCCGCGATGCCCCGGCTGTCCGCCTGGGCGCACTGGGCCTCCACCTGCCGGGCCAGCTCCTCGATGGGCAGGGGCTCGAACAGCCGCTCGCCGGAGTACAGGCGCAGCAGGGTCAGGGCCTTGGCCGCGTTGTCCAGGTGGCGGGCCACCAGCAGGCGGTTGATGCGCCCCATGCGCTGGCGCAGGGGCGGGTCCTGGGCCAGCCGGGCCACGTGGTCGGCCAGGGCGGCGTGGTCCTCCGCGGCGGCCAGCAGGCCGTTGACCCCGTGGCGCACCAGCTCGGGCATGCCGCCCACCTGGGTGCACACGGCGGGCAGGGAGCAGGCGAAGCCCTCCAGCAGCACGTTGGGCAGGCTCTCCTGCCGGGAGGGCAGCACCAGGATGTCCGCGGCCTCAAGCTCGGCCAGCACGCCCGCGTGGGGCAGGTGGCCGGGCAGGGCCAGCCGGTTTTTCAGCTCCGGGGTCAGCAGTCCGGCAAAGGGCTCGGTGTTGCGGATGCCCGCTGCCACGAACTCCAGGTCGCGCACCCCGCGCCGGATGAGCTCCGCCGCCATGCGCAGGAAGACGTCGAAGCCCTTGGCCGGGGCCTCGTTGCCCACGTACAGCACGCGGGCGCCGCGCTTCTTGCGGGCCGGGCGCTCCGGCGGGAGCTGGCCCGATTCGGGGATGAAGGAATTGTACACCAGCATGAGCCGGTTCTTCGGCACCTGGTATTTCCGCAGCACCTCGGCGCACTTCAGGGAGTTGCAGGTGACCCCGGCGGCCGCCAGGGAGTAGAGGGCGAAGATGGCGTTGGGCGGGAAGATCACCCCCCGGTTGATGAACAACTTGAACTTTCCGCCCAGGGCCTTGGCGATGGCCGCGCTCTTGTACGCCCGGGCGTGGAAGGTGTGCACCACGTCGGCGCCCACGCGGTCCGCCAGCTCGCGCACGAAGGAGGCCGCGCGCACATACTGCCGGAAGCCCCCGTACTCCACCACCTCCACGGGGTTCCCGCCCGTGGCCAGGGGGGCCAGCGCCGGGGCGATCTCCGACCCCGGGGGGATGACCACGGTGACGCGCAGGCCGCTCTCCCGCATGCCCAGCACGTTGTTCACCATCTGCCTGCTGCCGCCGGAGAGCTTCTCCGAGTCGGTCATGTACAGCACGCTCTGCACCTCTGGCCGCTTGCGCAGGTACTTGAAGAACACCCTGGCCTTGAGCGGGCTGGAGTACATGCCCAGGCGGCTCTGCACCCAGGCCCCGTTCTTGGTCTTGCCCACCCCGATGCGGTGGATGCGCATGGGGTCGGCGCCGAACACGTTGGCGCTGCGCTCCAGGGTGAAGGCCGCCGTGAACCCGGCCTCGCGCAGGCAGCCTTCGGCCAGGGCGTCGAAGTGCCCCCAGGGCCAGCAGAAGAGCTGTTCCGTCTCCTGGCCGCCGGGCGCCTGGTTGATCTCCCGGATGCGCGCGTGGCAGCGGCGGAAGTCCTCCAGGCAGAAGGCCCGGCGCTCCTCGTCGCTGCGGCGGCGGTAGTGGGGCGTGCCTCCCGCCTGCAAGGGGGACGGCGAGGACGATGACGACGCCTGGGGCCAGTACCCGTTGTAGGCATAGGCGCTGCCCACGGCGAAGAGCATGGCCTCCCCGTGCCTGAGCTCCGGGGGATAGATGCCCCAACTGCTCCAGTGGGCGTGGGGGTCTTCCAGCCTGCCCGCGCGCACCATGCTGCGGAAGCAGCCCTGGTGCCGGGCGCTGTGGGCGTAGACCTCGAACCCGTAGTCGCGAACCAGGGCCCTGAGCTCGGCCTCGTTCAAGAACTGCGAGCAGTCGCCGCGCTCCAGCGCCAGGCGGAAGCTCTCCGGGGCGGAGAGAAGCTCCGGGCCGCCCTCGCCGGTCTCGGAGTCCGGGGCGGCCTGGCCGCGCTTGCGCCCCTGGCCGATGAAGTCCGTGACGCAGAAGAACACGCCGGTCATGTCGTACTTGACCAGCAGCGGGGCCACCAGGGTCCAGTTGGACAGGTGGCAGTCGTCGAAGGTGAGCACGCAGGCCTTGTCCGGCACCGGGGCGCCCTCGCGCAGGTGGCGCACCAGCGCGGCGGCGGAAATGGTGGAAAAGCCCATGTCGCGGATGGCGGCGAGGTGCTCCTCGAAGGCCTCCGGGGTGTGGCCGCCCGCGCGGCTCACGTCGTGGTAGCACAGGACCGGGATGCTTGCTGGCACGTCGTTCTCCTCACGGTTCGGACTAGCAGATGGGCGCGGGCCCGGCAAGGGCGGCCTGCCGGGCTGCCGGACCCCCCGGGGCATCGGCCGGACGGCGCGCGCCGCGCGGGATCGTCACCGGCACAACACCCGGCGTCTCTTGATAATCTGGCCGGATGAGGCTAGTGCATTGTTTCATGTCAGAGCGCACCATCCTCTTCATCGCCGAGCCGCAGTCCGTCACGGGCATCTTTCCGGCCCTGCGCGAGGCCGGAGTGCAGGCGGGCGTGGCCGACGGGCTCACCAGCGCCCTGGCCTTCCTGAAGCGCTCGCCCACGGCCATGGTCTTCTCGCGCCCGGCCATGCCCGGCTACGCCGCCGATGCGCTGCTCTCCCGCCTGGCCGAGATCGCCGCCAAGGGCGACGACACCCCGCCGGTGGTCATCTTCTCGCGCTCCGGCAGCGCGGAGGAGGCGCAGAAATACCTGGAGCTGGGCGCGCGCGACTACTGGCTGGAGCCGCTCTCCTGGGAGAAGGTCCACCTGGTGCTGCAGCAGGTGCCCGCCCCGGCCGCGCCGGAACCGGCCCCGGCCCAGCGCCCGGGCAAGGCCGTGCCGCCCCCGGCCTCCGGCCGCGCCTCCTCCAATGCCTCCATGCACGCGCTTTCCAGCGTGGCGGGCTACGCCGCCAGCAACGCGGGCCTTGGCGCGGCCAGCAACGCGGGCCTCGGCGCGGGCCGGGCCGCTTCCAACGCCGCGCCGGGCATTTCCTCCAACGCCTCCGCGCCGCTGACCTCCTCCGGGCCGGATTCCGCCGCCGGGCGCTTCCAGATCATCGGCAAGCACCCCGCCGTGCAGCGCGTGCTGGCCCTGGCCCGCCAGGTGGCGCGCTCCAAGGCCACGGTGCTCATCAGCGGCCCCAGCGGCACCGGCAAGGAGATGTTCGCCCGGTTCATCCACCACAATTCCGACCGCGCCCGCGAGAGCTTCGTGGCCATCAACTGCGCGGCCCTGCCCGAACATCTCCTGGAGAGCGAGCTCTTCGGCCACGAGAAAGGGGCCTTCACCGGGGCCATCAACCGCAAGCTGGGCAAGTTCGAGCTGGCCCAGGGCGGCACCATCCTGCTCGACGAGATCACCGAGATGGACCTGGCCCTGCAGGCCAAGCTCTTGCGCGTGTTGCAGGAGGGCGAGATCGACCGCGTGGGCGGCGTGGAGACCATCTCCGTCGATGTCCGCGTGCTGGCCACCACCAACCGCGACATCGAGCAGACCGTGCGCGAGGGCAAGTTCCGCCAGGACCTGTTCTACCGCCTGAACGTCATCCCCCTGCGCCTGCCCGCTCTGGCCGAGCGCGGCGACGACGTGCTGCTGCTGGCCGACTACTTCGCGGGCAAATACGCCGCGGCCTACGGCATGGGCCCGCAGATCTTCGCCGAGGACGCCAAGGCCTGGCTTGCCTCCTACGACTGGCCGGGCAACGTGCGCGAGCTGCAGAACCTCATGGAGCGCGCCGTGCTGCTGGCCCAGGGCAATCCCATACAGCAGCGCCACTTCCTGCTCGACGTGGACGCCTGGGGCATCGACGTGCCGGAGCACCACGAGCCAGCCCCCGGCGAGGCCGCCCCGGACTCCGCCCAGCCCGTGTCCGGCCAGCCCATGCACCCAGCGCCCACGGCGGGCCAGCCCGGCAACCTGCGCGATGCGCTCTCCGTCATGCCCCTGCATGAGATGGAGAAGCAGCTCATATTGAAAAGCCTGGACGAGACCAGCGGCAACCGCACCCTGGCCGCGCAGCTCCTCGGCATCTCCGTGCGCACCCTGCGCAACAAGCTGAACGAGTACAAGGAGCAGGGGCTGGAAGTGCCCTAGCCGGGCTGCCTCCCCAAAGCGCCTTGCGCCCCCTGGACGTCGTCGCACGTCGATTCTGGTCCGGGGCTGTACCGCCAAAGTACTCTCCCCGGCCCCGAATCGGCGTGCTTCTCGCCAGGGAACACAATTCATCTTTTGGGAGACAGCCCGGGCCGTGCGCGGCAAGCGGAGCGAACCGGCGGACGCAAAAAAGGGCGGGAATGCATCCCGCCCTTTTTTGTCCCGGCCCGCGCCAGGGTGCGCCCAGCCGCCGGGCCAGGCTTGAGGCGAAGCCTCCCCGCCTACTCGTCGCTCTCCAGCATGGAGAGGTCGCCGGGCGCCTGGCCCAGTTCCTCGGCCTTGAGCACGCGCCTGAGGATCTTGCCGCTCTTGGTGCGCGGCAGGCCGTCGCGGAACTCGATGCCCTTGACCACGGCCACGGGCCCCAGCTCCTTGCGCATGTGGTTCTTCAGGATGACGATGAGCTCGTCCGAGGGCTCGATGTCCTTGGTGAGCACGATGAAGGCCTTGGCCACCTCGCCCTTGATCTTGTCCGGAACGCCGATGACGGCGGCCTCGGCCACCGCCGGGTGGCCCCGGAAGGCGTTCTCCAGCTCGGCGGTGCCCAGGCGGTGCCCCGCGATGTTCAGCACGTCGTCGGCGCGGCCCTGGATCCAGATGTAGCCGTCCTCGTCGCGCTTGGCCACGTCGCCCGCCACGTAATAGCCGGGAAAGCGCGTGAACGCGGTCTTGGTGCGGTCTTCCTCGCCGTAAATGTTGGTCATCATGGCCGGCCAGGAGCCCTTGACCACCAGCAGGCCGCCCACGCCGGGGGGCACGGGCTTGCCGCCGCGGTCCACGATGTCCACGGTGACGCCGGGCAGGGCCTTGCACACGCTGCCGGGCTTCAAAAGCGAGATGGGCAGCGGGCTGATCATGAACATGCCGGTCTCGGTCTGCCACCAGGTGTCCATGAGCGGGCATTCCCCGCGCCCGATGTGCCGGTAGAACCACAGCCAGGTCTCCGGGCCGATGGGCTCGCCCACGCTGCCCAAAAGGCGCAGGGTGGAGAGGTCGTGCTGGCGCGGGTACTGGGGGCCGAAGCGCATGAGCATGCGGATCAAGGTGGGCGCGGTGTAGAAGATGGTCACGCCGTACTTGGAGACGATGTGCCACATGCGGTCGGCCTGGGGATAGTTGGGGTGGCCCTCGTAGATCAGCGTGGTGGTGCCGGCCAAAAGCGGCCCGTAGACCACGGCGCTGTGGCCCGTCACCCAGCCGGGATCGGCGGTGCACCAGAAGATGTCCGTGGGCTTGATGTCGAAGACGTGGGTGAGGGTGCGGTGCACGCCCACCATGTAGCCGCCGTGGCAGTGCTCCACCACCTTTGGCGTGCCGGTGGCGCCGGAAGTGTGCAGAAGGAACAGCGGGTCGCCCGCCTCCATGACCTCGGTGGGCGATTCGGGCCGCTCGCGGCGGATGAGCTCGTCGTAGCGGAAGTCCCGGCCCTCGTGCATGTCCACGTCCACCTTGGCGCGGTGCACCACCACCACCGAGTCCACGCAGTCCACGCAGAGGTCCACCAGGGCCTCGTCCACCACGGGCTTGAGCTTGATGATCTGGCCGTTGCGGTAGAAGCCGTCGGCGGTGACCACCACCCGGGCCTTGATGTCCCGGATGCGGCTTCTCAGCGCCTTGGCCGAGAACCCCGCGAACACCAGCGAGTGCACCGCGCCGATCTTGGCCGCGGCCAGCATGGCGATGACCGTCTCGGGCAGGGGCGGCATGTAGATGACCATGCGGTCGCCCTTCTTCAGCCCCAGGTTGCGCAGGGCGCCCGCGAAGCGGTTCACCTCGCGGTACAGCTCGTAGTAGGTGTACTTGCGGTTGTCCCCGGCCTCGCCCTCCCAGATCAGCGCCAGCTTGTTCTTGTTGGCGGTCTCGATGTGGCGGTCCAGGGCGTTGTACACGATGTTGCAGCGCGCGCCGGGAAACCAGCGCGGAAAGGGCGCGGTGGACTCGTCCAGGACCTGGTCCCACTTCTTGTACCAGTCCAGCTCGTCGGCGGCCTCCTCCCAGTAGCCCAGGGGGTCGTGCGCGGCCTGGCGGCGGAAGGCCTCCAGCTCCTGCGGGTTCACGTTGGCCTCTATGACCAGCTGCGGCAGGGGCCGGAAGACGCGCAGTTCCTGCGCCAGGCTTTCCAGGGTGCCGGTGTTGTCCATGTGGTTCGTCCTCCTCAGGCCGCCGGTGGGGTCATCCGGGTCGGCCTCGGACCCGCTTGGCCCCCCTGTAGCACCAGGCGCGGCTTCGCGGGCGGAAATATTCGGCATACGGCGGTCCCCGCGCGGCGAACGGAGGGCCCGGTATGCTTTAGAAGCCCAGCACCTGCTTGAGGCTGGCGATCCTCCGGCGGCTGATGGGCAGCTCAATGCGCGTGCGTCCCGCCGTGCGCAGCATGAAGTTGCTGCCCGGCAGGCTGGCGATCTCCGTCACCATGTCCAGGTTCACCAGGTACTTGCGGTGCACGCGGAAGAAGCGGTGCGGGGCCAGGCGCTCCTCCAGGTTCTTCACCCGGTAGCTGGTCAGGTACTTCTGCGTGGCCGTGTGCACGTAGGAGTAGTCCTCGTAGGCCTCCACGAACACGATCTGGCTGTAGGGCACCAGGTACATGCGCCCGTCCTGGCTGACGGCGAGCTTCTCGATCTCCGGCGGGCGCGCGCGGTTGGTGTCCCAGGCCTGCTTGAGGGCGGAGAGGAAGTGGTCCTGCTCGTCGTCCTCCAGCGGCAGGGAGACGGTGCGCCCGCCGGGCTCGTGGTCGGCCGGGCCGAATTCGCCCATTCCGGTCATGGGGTCCGGGCCGTCCTCGTCCAGGTCGCTGAGGCTGGGCGGCGGGGCCTCGGCCCACTTCTCGGGCATGGGCACCTCGCGGAAGCGGGCCTTGAACTCCGTGAGCTTGAGCAGGGTCTTCTGCACGCGGTCGTCCGCCGCGGGCCAGATGAGGTAGTCCGTGGCGCCCAGCTCGAAGGCGGCGTACGCCTGGCCCTCGCCCCCGGCCAGGAACACCAGGGCGGGCTTGTTCTTGCGCCCGGCCAGCATCTGGGCCAGCTCCAGGCCGGAGACGCCCCCGGGCAGGTCCACGGCCAGGAAGATGGCCCCGTAGGGGATGGCCTCCAGCAGCTCCAGGGCCTCGAAGGCCGAGACCGCCTCGCCCAGCACCTGCAGGTGGCTTGCGCCGTCCAGCAGCTTGCGCAGGTCGCGCCGGACCAGCGGGTCCGGGTGCAGCAGCAGGGTCTTGAGCTTGGCCATGCGTCGGGTGTCCTGGAAGCTCGGTGTTGCGGGCGAAAGGGGAGCCTTCCCGACCTCTTGCCGCAAAAACGGGCCGGGCGCAAGGGCGCGGGGCCCCCGGGAGCGTGCCGCCCGCCCGCCTGGCCCGCTTGCCTGTGGCGCTTGCCTGCCCGGGGCGCGTGATGTAGCCTGTGCGCATGAGTACTTCCGCGGCCCCGCGCATCGCCGTCTTAAGCGACGTCCACGGCAACCACGAGGCCCTGGTCTCCGTGCTGGCGGACATGGACGGCCAGAACGTCTCCCAGGCGGTGAACCTGGGCGACATGGTGGGCTACGGCCCGGAGCCCGAGGCCTGCGTGCGCCTGCTGCGCGAGCGGGGCATCCCCAGCGTGCTGGGCAACCACGAGCACGGCCTTGTGGAGGCCCAGGCGCGCGGCTGGTTCAACCCCCAGGCGCGCAAGGCCCTGGACCGCACCCGGGCGCTTCTTTCCGACGACTCGCTCATGTACTTCCGCACCCTGCCGCGCACCCTGGAGGTGGCCGGGGCGCTGTGCGTGCATGGCTGCCCGCCGGGCCTGGTGAGCAAGTACCTGTACGAGCTGGACCTGGAGGCCCTGCGCGAGACCTTTTCCCTGTACGCGCACCCGCTGTGCTTCTGCGGCCACACCCACGAGCTGGAGCGCGTGAGCCTGGCGGGCGCCTGCCTGGAGCGCAAGGTCCTGGGCCGGGGCGCGCACGGCCTGGAGCGCACCGCCCGGCACATCGTCAGCGCCGGGGCCGTGGGCCAGCCGCGCGACGGCAACAACAAGGCCAAGTACCTCATCTGGGAGCCGGAGAGCTGGCGCGTCGAGGTGCGCTTCGTGGCCTACGACATCGCCAAGACCGCCGCTCGCATCGTCGAGGTCGGGCTGCCCACTGTCTACGCCGACAGGCTCTGGTAGGGGCTGGGGTTAGGGGGCTGGCTCGAAACGTGTCTTTTGCCCCCTGAAGTCGTCAGGGTTCGGTCGGGGGCCGGGGCTGTACCATGAGCGTACTATCCCCGGCCCCCGACCGAACCCTTTCTCGTCAGGAATCAAAATCCATCGTTTGGAGCCAGCCCCCGCTGGAAAGGCGAGGGGGCCGAGGCTTTGCGGGGAGTGCGATCCATTTCTTGGAGCCAGCCCCCGCCGGAAGGGCGAAGGGGCCGGGTGAGGGAATGTCGGGGCTGGACTCTTCAGGAGAGAGGCAGCCCCTAGTCCTCCAGCGGAAAGCGCGCGCTGATGGCGCAGCCCTCGCCGGGAGCGGTGCGGATGGACAGGATGCCGCCCAGCTGCACCGCCGCAGCCTGCATGCACTGCAGCCCGAAGGAATGGCGGCCCAGCTCGTCGGGGTTCCCGGGCAGGCCCACGCCGTCGTCGGAGACGCAGAGCCGGGCGTAGCCCTCTCCCGCGTCCAGCCCCGTCTCCTCGCCCGTCTTTTCGCCCGTCTTTCCGTCGGCGGGCTCCCGCGCCAGCTCGATGCGGATGACCCCGCCTTCCTCGCCGCGGCCGTTCTTGCCCTCGGGAAAGGCGTACTTGAGCGCGTTGGTCATGGCCTCGGCCAGGAAGATGCCGCAGGGGATGAGCCTGCCCGGATCCAGGCGCACCCGGTCCACCACCACCTCCAGCCGCAGCCTGGCCCCCTGGCCCTCCCGCGCGGCCGGGCGCTGCGCCGCGAAAAGCCCCTTGGCCAAAGACTCGATGTACGGCCCCGTGCCCTTGGCCAGGTCCTCCGCCGTGGCGGAGAGGGCCTCGTGCGCCCGGGCCAGGGCCAGCACGCGGGCCCCGGCGTCGGCCAGGGCGCCCTTGGCCACGGGGTCGCTCACCTGCACCTCCTGCATGCGCAGCAGGCCGTGCAGCAGGGCGAAGCTGTTCTTGATGCGGTGGTGCGCCTCGCGCAGGCGGAACCCCGCCTGGGGGTCGGTGTGCGCGCGCATGGCCAGGGCCACCTCGATGGCCGCGCGGATCTGGGTGTTCTGGCAGGGCTTGAGCAGGTAGGCGCTGGGCAGGGCGGCGCGGGCGCGGCGCAGGAACTTCTCCTCCCCGTGGGCGGAGAGCAGCACCACCGGGATGTTCAGCTCGCGCTGGATGATGGCGCAGGCGTCGATGCCGTCCATGTCGCCGGGCATGACGATGTCCATGATGACGAGGTCCGGCCTCAGGCGCACGGCCATGTCCAGGGCCTGGGCGGCGTTTGCGGCAATGCCCGCCACCTCGTAGCCCTCGGCCTGCACCAGGTCCTCGATCTGCATGGCGATGACGGCCTCGTCATCGGCCAGCAGGATGCGCGGCTTGCGCGAGCCGTGGTCTAGGGGCGGCAGCATGGTCCTCCGGCCGGAGGGGTCCGGCATGGGTGAACGCGCGAGAGTGAGGGACACGAAATCGGAAAGAAGAATCTTTTCCAGATAGATATGCTATTCCTGTTGGCCCAGCGTGTCAACGGGGGCCGGGCGGGAAAGGCGGGGGCGGCGCGGTTTTCCTACAATTTTGCAGGCGCGGCGCAAAGCCGCTCGGCCAGGCGCATGGTCTCCAGGGCCCCGAAGAGATCCTGGGAGGGCGGGGCCAGCCGCCCGGTGCGCACAAGCCCGGCAAAGGCCCCAAGCTGCCCGCAGAAGCCCGGCTTCACCGCCGCGTCGTCGGCGTCGGGCTCCAGGGTCTCCACCGTGCCGTCGGCGTAGGTCACGCGGCAGGTCTCCAGGGGCTTGAACTCGGCGGTGACGCCGCAGCCCTTCAGGACCACGCCCCAGCCCCCGGGGGAATACCAGTTGGCCGTGTACGTGCCCAGGGCCCCGCAGGGAAAGCGCAGGCAGGCCGCGAACTGGTCGCCCAGGGGCTCGCTCAGGGAGGCGCACACCGCGTGCACCTCGCTGGGCTCGCCGCCGAAGTGCCTGAGCAGGTCGATGGTGTGCGTGGCGTTGGCGAAGATCCAGCCGCGCAGCACCTCCTCGGAAAAGCGGCCCAGCCCCCGCACCACGCCCATGCGCTCGTTGCCCTCCACGTGCACGGCCAGCAGCCGTCCGCGCTCCAGCACACGGGCCAGCCCGCGCGCGAAGATGGAGTAGTGGCGGCGGTTGTAGCCCACCATGTTGGGCACGCCCTTGGCGGCGGCGGCTTGGGACACCCCCTCGGCCTCGGCGGCGGAGAGGCCCACGGGCTTCTCCAAAAACAGCGGCAGGCCGAAGTCCAGGCAGGTCGTGGCCATGGGCGCCATCTGGTCCACGCTCACCAGCACCATGAGGGCGTGGGGCCTGGCGGAGTCGACCAGCTCCGCAGGAGTGTCGAAGACCCGGGGCACGCCGAATTCCGCTGCCAGGGCCTCGGCCTTGGCCCGCGTGCGCGAGGCGATGCCCGCCACTTCCACCCCGAGCGACCGGCCCACGCGGGCGGCGGCGGCCAGGTGCTGGCGGGCGATGTTCCCGGCCCCGATGAGGCCCAGGCGGAGCGGTGCGTGCTGGTCGGCGGTCATGCGGCGGTCCTTGGGCTGCTAGGTGATGGGAACGTCGAGCTTGAGGTCCTCGCCAGCAAGCGGCAGGGCCACGCGCGCCCCGCCCCGGGCGGAAGACAGGTGCGCGGCCAGCACCACGTCCACGCTCTCTATGCCCGCCTGCGCCGTGGGGTGCCGGTGCGGGCCAACCAGGTCCAGCAGGCAGTCGCGCGTGGCCTGCACGATGTCCAGGGCCGGGCCGTGGTCGATGTCCAGGCTCTCGGGCTGCACCAGCCGGGTCTTCACGGTCTGGCGCTGGTCCGCCGGGCGGGCGTAGGCGCTGGCGCTGCCCACCGGGCCGGGGGTGAAGTCGTCGAACTCGGCCACGCCCTCGGTGCCGATGACCAGGCAGCGCGAGGCCCTGGGCACGTCCTCGGAGAGCTCGAAGTCGCCGATGAAGGTGTGGCCGTCCGCGCACTCGAAGCCCACGCTCACCTGCCCGCCGGGGTCGCAGAACTGCGGGCCGCGCACGTTGGGCGCCGGGCACTTCTCCACCTCGGCGCTGACCCACACGGGCCGCGCGTCGAAGAGCCAGGCCGCGTAGTCGAAATAGTGCAGGCCCACGCAGCCGATGCCCCCGCCGCCGATGATGCCCCAGAAGCGCCGGGGCCGGCCCACGAGCATGTCGTCGCGCACGGCCTTGCGGAAGAGCAGGCAGCGCGTCAGGAAGCGGCGGCACAGGTTCACGGCCAGGCGCGTCCCGGGCCTTCCATCGGAGGGGGCGCAGGCCTCGGCCATCTCGCGGCAGTGGGCCCCGCTGGTGGCCATGGGCTTTTCGCAGAGCACGTAGGGGATCCTCGCCTCGGCGGCGGCCAGCACGATCTCGTGGTGGCTGGGGCCGTTGGTGGCGATGCACAGCAAATCGATGCCCCCGCCGGGAAGGGCCAGCAGCTCGCGCCAGTCGCTGGTGGCCAGGGGCTTGCCGGCCCGCGCGTCGGCCCGCGCCTCGGCCAGCTCCCGGGCCACGGAGAGGTGGAAGTCGCACACCCCGGCAAGGTGGATGCCCGCCTGGCCCGTCTGGCACACTTGATCCAGGGCCGCGATGTGCCGCCTGCCCATGCCGCCCAGGCCGATGACAGCCGCGCGCAGGTTCTTCACGCTCATGCGATGCGTCCCGCCTTCTTGAGCAACAGCTCGCAGATTTCGAAGTCCAGAAGTTCGTCGATGTCCCAGGAGCGTTCCCTGGGCATCTCGTAGCCGCGCGTCTCGGGGGTCAGGTAGCTGCGCGTGCCCGCCAGCCAGGCGCAGTCGGCCACGTACACCGCGCCGTTGGGCTCCCAGCACTTGGGCAGGGTCTGCCGCCGGGTGTGGAAGCTGTCCTGGGGGATCACCGGGGCCAGGCGCCCGTCCTCGGCCTTGGTGAAGGTGAAGTAGGGGCTGATGGAGGCCTCGGTGACGCCGATGAGGCAGGGCCAGGCGTTGTCCAGGCAGCGGGCGATGGCCCCGTCCACGTCGGCCACGGTGCGCAGGGGGGAGGTGGGCTGCAGCAGCACAATATAGTCATAGGGCTTGTCGCCCTGGCTCTGGACGGTCGCAACGGCGTGCAGCACCGGGTCCACGCCGGGGGTGTCGTCGCGCGCAAGCTCCGCGGGCCGCACGAAGGGCGTCTCCGCCCCGTGGGCGCGGGCCACGGCCAGGATGGCCTCGTCGTCGCTGGACACGATGACCCGGTCGAGGCAGGCCGAGCGCCGGGCCTCGCGGATGGTCCAGGCGATGAGCGGCAGGCCGGCCAGCTCGCGGATGTTCTTGCCCGGTATGCCCTTGCTGCCGCCCCGGGCGTTGATGGTGCACAGGATGCGCTTGCCCTTGTACATGCTCTCGTCCTCCGAGGGGGCATGTAGCCTGTTTGGGGTCCGCGCGCAACGAGCGGGCCCGCGCGTGCGGCCCGCCCTTGTGTTGTGCCCTTGCGGCCTGCCGGAAAAACGGTCATATTTCAGCGGCATCCGGCTGCGATCACCCCCAACGCGAGGTCCTTCATGTCCCCCCTCATGTCCCCGTTCCTGTCCGGCCCCGGCCGCCCCCTGCTCACCCGCCGCGCCTTCCTCGCCCTCGGCCTTCTGGCCGGGTGCTCCTGCTTCTTTCCGGCCACGCTCCTGGGCAGTTCCTCCGGCGGGCTGGCGCGCGGCAGGCAGGGCCCCCGCACGCCCACGGACTCCCAGGCCGCGCGCATGCGGGCGGACTTCGCGGCACTGTGCCAGGGCGCGCAGGCCCTGCTGGCACCCCGCGTCGGCGGGCAGAGGGCTGAGGCCCTGGGGCGCGATGCCCAGGCCCGCTTCGCCGCGCTCATCCCGGCCATTCCGGAGATCGGGCCGGGCAACCGCAACTCCGAGAGCCTGCTGGAGGCCGTGTGGCTCACGGCGCTGACCCAGGCCATGACCGGCGCGGGCCTGACCCACCGCGACGCCGGGCGGGTGTTCTACGACCTCTGCGCCCTGGAGATGGCCCGGCGCCCCGAGGCCGAACTCAAGGCCAAGGGCAAGGCCATGTTCAACATGGCGGGCCGCGCGGGCCTGGCCGCCTGGGCCCGGCGCACCCAGGCCCGCAAGTACCCCGGCGACTGGGTGGCCACCGCCGTGTTCCCAGAGGCGCCCGGCGCGGAGGGCGTGGCCCCCGGCGTGGCAGGGGGCGGGGCCCCGGGCGCGGCAGGCGGCGTGACAGGCGGCGCGGACTTCGACCTGGGCTACGACTACAGCCAGTGCGGGGCGGTGCTGTTCTTCCGCGCCCACGGTGTGGAGAAGGTGGCCCCCTACTTCTGCCTCAACGACTTCACCCTGTCCCGGGCCCAGGGCACCGGCCTCACCCGCAGGCACACCATCGGCCAGGGCGACGCGCTGTGCGACTTCCGCTACAAGCTGGGCGGTCCGGTCACCCAGTCCTGGGAGACCGAGGAGCCGCGTTTCCGCAAGGGCTAGGGGCCGCGCGGCGGGGGCCCTTGCGCCGCGCCCCGGCTTTGCGTATTGCGTAATGGTCGGGCACCGGCCCGGCCAACTGCCAGCCCACGGAGCCACGCATGCTCAAGTTCCTGAACATGCTTCTGGGCAGCCGCCCGCACAGCGGCACCCCCAGGGAAGAGGACGCGGTCAAGCGGAAGTACGAGTACTTCAAGAGCCTGCTCATCAAGAACAACCGCTCCCTGGAACTGCTCACCGAGCTGGAGCACCTGCTCTACGAGAACAAGCCCTTCACCCTGGACCAGGTGCTCACCCTGTCCGAGGACCTCATCAGCATGGTCTACGACATCGCCGAGGACCTGAACGCGCTCTCGCGCGGGCGCTATCCCGGCCTGTTCGACGCCACCGAGCGCCTGGGCGTCACCATCCTGAAGGACCTGGTGCGGCGCAAGAAGCTCAAGAAGAGCGAGCTGGTGCTGCCGCTCAGGTCCCTGTCGGCCTCCCTCACCGACGAGGTGGGCGGCAAGGCGGCCAACCTGGGCGAGGTGGCCAACCGCGCCGGGCTGCCCACGCCCCAGGGCTTCGCCGTCTCGGCCTACGCCTGCCAGCATTTCCTCAACACCACCGGCCTGGCCGAGCGCATCGACGCGCGCATGCGCGGCATCGACGTGAAGGACACCGACCGCCTGGTGGCCGTGGCGGAGGAGATCCAGGCCATGATCCTGGCCGCAGACGTGCCCGAGGACCTGGTGCGCGGCATGGGTGCGGAGATGGACGTGCTGGCTTCGTTCTTCGGCCCCCAGGTACGCGTCTCCGTGCGCTCCAGCGCCACCTGCGAGGACGGCGAGGCCACCTTTGCCGGGCAGCACTCCACGGTGCTGAACGTGGGCGCGCAGAGCGTGCCCCAGGCCTGGAAGGAGGTGGTGGCCAGCACCTTCAGCCCGCGCGCGGTGTACTACCGCCGCAGCAAGGGCTACTCCGACCGCGACGTCATCATGGCCGTGCTCTGCGTCACCATGATCGACGCCAAGGCCAGCGGGGTGATGTACACCCACGACCCCAGCCAGCCCAAGTGCGACGACATCTTCATCAGCTCGGCCTGGGGCCTGGGCGTCAGCGTGGTGGACGGCTCGGGCAAGACGGACTTCGCGCGCATCCGCCGCAAGGACGGGGCCGTGGTGGAGCGGCACGTGGCCGTGAAGGAGCGCCGCCTGCGCCTGAACCCGGCGGCCAGCGGGCGCGAGGGCATCTTCGAGGAGCCCGTGCCCATGGACGAGCGGGCCGCCCCCTGCCTGGACGAGGCCCGGCTGGCGCAACTGGCCCAGTATGGGCTGAAGCTGGAGGAGCACTACGGCCAGGCCCTGGACATCGAATGGGCCCAGGACCAGCAGGGCCGCCTGTTCATCCTGCAGGCCCGGCCCCTGGGCGTGGAGCAAGGGGAGGGCGGCGAGGGCTGCACCCTGGAGCGCGAGCCCGGCGAGTCCGCCGAGCCCATCCACGGGCGCGAGGTCATCCTGCGCGGCGGGGCCATGGCCGCGGCGGGCAGCGCCGCCGGCCAGGCGTACATCCTCTTGAGCGACCACAACCTCCCCGCCGTGCCCCAGGGGGCCATCCTGGTGGCCCGGCAAACCTCGCCCACCTACGTGCCGGTCATGGACCGCATCCGGGCCATCGTCACGGAGGTGGGCAGCGTCACCGGCCACATGGCCAGCGTGGCGCGGGAGTTCGGCGTGCCCACCCTGGTGGACGCCGAGAACGCCACCCTCAAGATCCAGCACGGCGAGGAGATCACCGTGGACGCCGGCGGGCGCATCGTCTACCGGGGCATCGTGCCGGAGCTCATCCGCGACAAGCCCTGCGTGAACCTGATGAAGGGCAGCCCGGTGTACAAGGCCGCGCAGGAGGCCCTGAAGCGCATGGCCCCGCTGACCCTGGTGGACCCCAAGGCCGAGAACTTCACCCCCGAGGGCTGCCGCAGCCTGCACGACATCATCCGCTTCGCCCACGAGATGAGCATGCGCGAGATGTTCCGCCTGGGCGACGAGATGGAGCAGGCCGAGGGCGCGGTGCGCCTGCGCGCGGGCCTGCCGCTGAACATCCTGGTGGTGGACCTGGGCGGCGGGCTCACGCCCACGGCGCCCCGGGGCGTGGTGGAGTTGGAGCACGTGAAGAGCGCGCCCTTCCAGGCCCTGCTGCACGGCATGACCGACCCGCGCATCCGCTGGCTGGGCGGGGTGGGGGTCAGCCTGTCGGGCTTCGCCACCATCATGGCCGAGTCCCTGCTCTCCGACCCCAACGCCGACGGCAGCATGGGCGGGCCCAACTACGCCGTGGTCAGCGACCGCTACCTGAACTTCAACACCCGCCTTGGCTACCACTTCGCGGTCATCGACAGCTTCTGCGGCCCCGAGATCAACGACAACTACATCGCCTTCTCCTTCAAGGGCGGCGCGGCGGACATCGCCCGGCGCTCCCGGCGCGCGGCGCTCATCGCGCAGATCTTGAAGCGCCTGGGCTTCAAGGTGGAGACCCGGGGCGACATGGTGCGCGGGGAGATCAAGAAGTACTCCCAGAGCGACCTGAAGCAGAAGCTGGACATGGTGGGCCGCCTGCTGGGGGCGGTGCGCCTTCTGGACATGCTGCTCTCCGACGACGGCCAGATCGGCTGGTACGTGGACGAGTTCTTCAAGGGCAACTACACCTTCGAGCGCCCGGGGGAGGCCCCCGGGCAGGAAAAGCCGCCAGCCCCGGCGGCGGACCACGGCCAGCACCTGCCCTGAGCCTTTTTCCCCTTGCCGCCCCGAAAAAAGCGGCATAGGCAGGACATGGACCGCGACAACCCATCACGCGAGAGGACGTACGCATGCGCACCAAGATCGTCGCCACACTGGGTCCGGCCTCCAACAACTACGACACCATGAAGGCCATGGTGGAGTATGGGGCCCGGATCTTCCGGCTCAATTTCTCCCACTCCGACGCCGCCACCTTCAAGCCCACGGTGGAGCTCATCCGCAAGGTGGAGGCCGATCTGGGCATCCCCATCACCGTCATGGGCGACCTCTGCGGGCCCAAGATCCGCATCGGCGAGGTGGCGGGCAGCCCCGTGCAGGTGAAGCGCGGCGACACCCTCGTCCTCGGCCTGCCCGACCAGGCCTCGAAGGCGGGGGGGAACGTCTTCGTGCCCCT
>CAZCYB010000002.1:0-5708 GCA_964502805.1 uncultured Desulfocurvus sp. | reverse complement strand
GAGGTGCGTCGAGGGGTAGTCGGGGTGGTGGACCTGGACATGGCCGAGCTGCTGGTGGGGCTCGACGTGGGCATGCCCGTGTCCCTCTCCGACGGCATGCTCCAGTTCACCGTCACGGGCGTGCTCAAGGTGGACAAGTGCTTCGAGATGGTGGCCAAGAACAGCGGCGTCTTGACCAGCAAGAAGGGCATCGCCTTCCCCGGCAAGTTCCACCCCATGCCCGCGCTGACGGAGAAGGACCGCAAGGACCTGCACGAGGGCCTGGACATCGGCCTGGACGCCGTGGCCCTGTCCTTCGTGCAGACCGTGGACGACCTGAGGGACATCAAGGCCGAGATCGAGCGCCATGGCCGCTGGATTCCCGTGGTGGCCAAGATAGAGCGCCAGAACGCCGTGGACAACCTGGAGGAGATCCTCCAGTTGGCCGACGTGATCATGGTGGCCCGCGGCGACCTGGGCCTGGAGTGCCCGCTCTCCGCTGTGCCCGTGATCCAGAAGAAGATCATCCGCGCCTGCCGCCATGCGCAGAAGGCCGTCATCGTGGCCACGCAGATGCTGCTGTCCATGGTCAACAACCCCCTGCCCACCAGGGCCGAGGCCGCCGACGTGGCCAACGCCATGCTCGACGGGGCGGACTGCGTCATGCTCTCGGAGGAGACGGCCATGGGCAGCTACCCCGTGGAGGCCGTGAAGTTCATCAGCGAGATCGCGGCTGAGGCCGAGCCGTACTACATCGAGCGCATGAAGGGGCCCTTTGCCCCCAAGCCGGAGAAGAACCCGGCCAAGTACCTGGCCTACGCCGCCTGCCTGCTGGCCGAGAACACCGAGGCCAACGGCCTGGTGCCGCACTCCTGCAGCGGGGCCACGGCGCGCCTCTTGTCCAGCCGCCGCCCGGCCCAGACCATCCACGCGCTGACCTGCGACGCGCCGGTGCAGAAGCAGCTCAACTTCTTCTGGGGCGTCACCGCCCACATCGGCGACCAGAGCCTGAAGAGCCACGTGGCCCGGGCGGAGAAGTTCGTGCAGCAGAGCACGCTCTTCGCCCCCGGCCAGGCCGTGGTCATCACCGCCGGGCAGCCCACGCCCGGCCAGGCCGCCACCCACACCAACGAGCTCAAGATCTACTACAAATAGCCACAGGCGAGGATCATCCGCATGAAAAGCAGCTACCGCAAGAAACTGGAAAAGGCCGCCAACTACCTGCGCGAGGTCTACGACGACCTGGAGACCGAGGGCAGCGACGACTTCGACGAATACGGCCCCCGGCTGGAGGACCTGGCCGGGGAGATCGAGGACCTGCTGGCCGAGGACGAGACCCGGCAGAGCGACGAGGCCGAAGAGGAGTACGAGGTCGAGTAGATGGGGCTCAGGACCATCGGCCTCATCGGCGGCATGAGCTGGGAGTCCAGCGCCGTCTATTACCGCATCCTGAACGAGGAGGCCCGCGCCCGCCTGGGCGGGGCGCACTCCTGCCCGCTTCTGCTGCACTCCCTCGACTTCGCCGAGGTCGAAGCCCTGCAGCACCAGGGCCGCTGGGACGAGCTGGGCGCGCTCATGGCCCAGGCCGCGCGCGGCCTGGCCGCCGCCGGGGCCCGGGGGCTGGGCATCCTCACCAACACCATGCACCGCTTCGCCGACGAGGTGCAGGCCGCCTCGGGCCTGCCGCTCGTGCACATCGCCGACGCCACGGGCCAGGCCATCCGCGCCGCGGGGCTCACGCGCATCGGGCTTCTGGGCACGCGCTTCACCATGGAGCAGGACTTCTACAAGGGCCGCCTGGCCCGCGCCCACGGCCTGGAGGTGCTTGTCCCCGATGAGGGCGACCGCGCCCTGGTGCACCGGGTGATCTACGAGGAGCTGGTGCAGGGCCGCGTGCTGGAGCAAAGCCGCCGGGCCTACGGGGGCGTCATGGCGCGGCTGGCGGACGCCGGGGCCCAGGGCGTCGTCCTGGGCTGCACCGAGATCTCGCTTCTGGTGGGCCCGCAGGACAGCCCCGTGCCGCTGTTCGACACCACGCGCCTGCACGCCCTGGCCCTGCTGGACTTCTGCCTGGGCGGCTAGAACCTTGGAGGAGAACCACAGGATGGAGGAGCCCATGGTGTTCTGCCGCCGCTGCGGCAGGGAGATCCAGGCCCAGGCGCGTTTTTGCCCGCACTGCGGCCAGGAGCAGCTGGCGGCGGGCCAGCCGAATCCGGCGGGCCGGGCCAGCCGGTTCGGGCAGAACGCCACCGGCCAGGACTTCCGGTTCAGCGAGGCCGCCCCGGCCCCCATGGGCTTCGGCCAGGCTGTTTCCACCTGCTTTCGCAAGTACGCCGAGTTCGAGGGCCGGGCCTCCCGCTCCGAGTACTGGTACTTCGCCCTGTTCTGCCTGCTGCTCAGCATCGCCGAGCAGCTCTTTTCCCTGCCGCTGGCGCTGCGGAGCCTGGTGAACCTGGCCCTGCTGCTGCCCTCCCTGGCCGTGACCACGCGCCGCCTGCACGACCGGGACCACTCCGGCTGGCACCAGCTCTGGGGCCTCACCGGCATCGGCCTACTGTTCCCCCTGCTGTACTGGCTGGTGCTGCCCACCCAGCCAGGAGCCAACCGTTTCGGCCCCGCGCCGGGGGCCTAGGCTTCCGAAAAAACTGTTGCTGCAATGGCTTGCGCCAACGGCCCCGCCCCATGTTCCGGGGGCGGGGCTTTTTTTCGGAAAAAATCGAAGAAAATGTACGGGCGTTGACACAAGTCAAAGAAAGGGTGCAAGGGTTGTTCTAATCAGGACTTGCGTGACCGAGAAACCCATCCACCAAACAGGAGGACAACCCCATGTTTTGCAATCAGTGTGAACAGACCGCCAAAGGCACCGGCTGCACCCAGCTTGGCGTGTGCGGCAAGCAGCCCGACGTCTCCGCCCTTCAGGACCTGCTGATCTACGCCTGCCAGGGCCTCTCCGTGGTCGCCCACGAGGCCGCCAAGAAGGGCATCCAGGACAAGGAGACGGACCTCTTCCTCTACAAGGCCGTGTTCAGCACCCTCACCAACGTGAATTTCGACGCCGGCCGGTTCCCGGCTCTCATCAACAAGGCCGTGGAGCTGCGCACCTGCATGATCGCCCGCGCCGGGGCCCTGGGCGCCATCTCCGACTGCCCCTGCCTCAAGTTCACCCCCGCCGGCGACCTGGCCGGGCTGGTGAAGCAGGGCGAGGAGCACCCCATCACCGCCCTTGACCCCAACGCCGACATCGCCTCGCTCAAGCAGACCGTGATCTACGGCATCAAGGGCGTTGCCGCCTACGCCGACCACGCCGCCCTGCTGGGCCAGTACGACCCCAGCGTGGCCGCCTACATCTACGAGGCCTTCGCCGCCGTGCTGCGCACGGACCTGGACCTGGGCGCCTGGGTGGACCTGGCCATGCGCTGCGGCAAGGCCAACCTGAAGGCCATGGAACTGCTCGACGCGGGCAACACCGGCACCTACGGCCACCCCACGCCCACCGCCGTGCCCATCGGCCACCGCAAGGGCAAGTGCATCCTCGTCTCCGGCCACGACCTGAAGGACCTGGAGACCCTCTTGAAGCAGACCGAGGGCAAGGGCATCGACATCTACACCCACGGCGAGATGCTGCCCACCCACAGCTACCCCAAGCTCAAGGCCTACAAGCACTTCTACGGCCACTACGGCACCGCCTGGCAGAACCAGATCAAGGAATTCGCCGAGTTCCCCGGCGCCGTGCTCATGACCACCAACTGCATCCAGAAGCCCGCCCAGAGCTACCTGGCCAACATCTTCACCACCGGCCTGGTGGGCTGGCCCGGCGCGGTGCACGTGGGCAACGAGGACTTCTCCGCCGTCATCAAGAAGGCGCTTGAGCTGCCCGGCTTCACCGACGATGTCGACCGCGGCACCGTCAACGTGGGCTTCGCCCGCAACACGGTCATGAGCGTGGCCCCCACGGTCATCGAGGCCGTGAAGGCCGGCAAGATCCGCCACTTCTTCCTGGTGGGCGGCTGCGACGGCGCCAAGCCCGGCCGCAACTACTACACCGAGTTCGTGGAAAAGGCCCCCAAGGACACCATCATCCTGACCCTGGCCTGCGGCAAGTTCCGCTTCTTCGACAAGCAACTGGGCGACATCGGCGGCATTCCCCGCCTGCTCGACGTGGGCCAGTGCAACGACGCCTACTCGGCCATCCAGATCGCCGTGGCCCTGGCCGGGGCCTTCAACTGCGGGGTCAACGACCTGCCGCTGTCGCTCATCCTCTCCTGGTACGAGCAGAAGGCCGTGGCCATCCTGCTCACCCTGCTCTCGCTCGGCATCAAGAACATCCGCCTCGGACCCAGCCTGCCCGCGTTCATCACCCCGAACGTCCTGGCCTTCCTGGTGGAGAACTTCAGCATCAAGCCCATCACCACCCCGGACGAGGACCTGAAGGCCATCCTGGGCTAACCGCTCCAACCTCCAGCAACACTCCACAGGGCGCGGGGGCCGACGAACACCCCCGCGCCCGACCTTGAAAGGAAACACGCATATGAGAGCCACAAGAAAGCTCATCACGGTGAACGAGGACCTCTGCAACGGCTGCGGCAACTGCGTCACCGGCTGCGCCGAGGGCGCCCTGGCCATCGTGGACGGCAAGGCCAAGCTGGTGAACGAGGTCTTCTGCGACGGCCTGGGCGCCTGCCTGGGCGAATGCCCCACCGGCGCCCTCAAGGTCATCGAGGTGGAAGCCGAGGACTTCGACCCCTCCGCCGTGGAGCAGCACCTGAAGGCCCAGGGCCGCGAAGTGCCCGACCACATGCCCGACCCCGCCAGCCTGCGCCTCGCCCCGCCCCGTGCCCACGGCGGCGGCTGCCCCGGCAGCCGGGCCATGAGCCTGAACCGGCCCGCCGGCCCCGCCGGTCAGGGCAGCCCCTGCCAGCAGGCCAACGTGCCCACCGCCCAGTCAGGCGTGTCCAACCTCACGCACTGGCCCATCCAGCTCAGGCTGGTGCCGCCCACCGCGCCCTTCCTCAAGAACGCGCGCCTGCTCTTGGCCGCGGACTGCGTGCCGCCCTCCTACCCGAATTTCAACGACCGCTTCCTGGCCGGGCGCATCCTCCTGCTCGGCTGCCCCAAGTTCGACGACGCCCAGAGCTACATCGAGAAGTTGGCCGAGATCCTGCGCGTCAACGACATCCAGGACATCACCGTGGTCCAGATGGAAGTGCCCTGCTGCAGCGGCATGACCGCCATCGCCCAGCGCGCGGCCCACGCCGCCGGGGTGAGCGTGCCCATCGAGACCGTGGTCATCGAGCGCACCGGCACCATCCAGGCGCAGGGCCAGCAGCCTGGATCGCCCGGCCTGCGCGCCTTCGGCTCCCTGTAAACCGCGCAACCCAACACGCCACCGAACCCCTTCGGAGAACAACGCCATGAAGACCCTCAATCTCCAGGAAATCAACGGCTTCAAGGACAAGGGCCCGAGCATGATGGTCATCCACGAGTCCGAGTTCATGAAGGTGCTGTCCTTCAACTTCCAGGCCGGACAAGGACTGCCCCTGCACTCGCACAATATCGAGGGCGAACTCGTGCTCTGCGTCATCGAGGGCACCGGCGAGTTCCTGTCCAAGGACGGGGCCAGCCCCGCCAAGGCCGGAGACACCCTCATCTGCCCCATCGCCACGCCCCACGGCGTGCGCGCCACCAGCAACATGCGCGTGCTCGTCACCATCGCGCCCCCGATTTAACGG
>CAZCYB010000001.1:0-212496 GCA_964502805.1 uncultured Desulfocurvus sp. | reverse complement strand
AGCTCTCCAGCCAGGCCCAGCAGCTGCAGCAGACCATGGGCTTCTTCCAGGTGGATGCGGGCGGTTCCGCCCTGCTCCGCAAGCCTCGCAAGCCCAAGGCGTTGCCCGCTGGACCTTCGGCGCATGCCGTCTCGAAGCCCCACTCCCCTGCCGGTCACGGTCCGGTAACAAAGAAGGGGGGTGTTGATCTTGACCTGACGCCGGACTCCGACGACGGCGACTTCGAGAAGTTCTAAGCCCGGCTGGCACCACAGCCCAGACAGGAGGGCACATGTCTGAAGAAAAACGGATCGATACCAGCCAGCACCTCACCTTCACGCTCGGCAAGGAGGTCTTTGCCCTGGACATCAGCAGCGTCAGGGAGGTGCTGGAGCTGACCCCGATCACGAAGATCCCGCGAACGCCGGACTTCATGCGCGGCGTCATCAACCTGCGGGGCCACGCGGTCCCGGTCATGGACATGAGGCTGAAGTTCGGCATGGCGCAGGTCCCCACCACCGTCGACACGTGCATCATCATCGTGGAGGTGGCTTTTGAGGGGGAGCGCATTGTGATGGGAGGGCTTGTGGACTCAGTCCGCGAGGTGTTCGAACTGCCGCCAGACGCCATGGAGGAGCCACCGCGCATGGGCACCTCCATCAACACCGACTACATCCGCGGCATAGGAAAACAGGACGGCGAGTTTGTCATCGTACTGGAGATAGACCGCCTGTTCTCTGCCCAAGAGTTGACCGCCGCGCGCTCCGCCGCTGGCGCGGACATGGGGCACAAGGCTGCGTGACGAATACGACCATGAGGCCTGGGCGCTGGCGAGAGGTCCAGGGCCCAGGTCTCATGGAAACGCGTTGTGGTTCTTGCGACTCCCTCCGCGAGGATGCCGGCGGGAAGGCAGGATCGATTGGATTCTGGCTGGCAGAGGCGACACCAGGGTAATCCTCGTGTCCAGAGCCGGCCGCAGCACAGTTCGGGGTCGATGTATGGCTTATGACGCGCAACTTGCACGAGTGATCATCGCCGGAGCATATTCGCCTGAAGAAGGCCGCATGCTGGGGCAAGCCTTTTCCAGTCTCCTGTCCAGCCTGGTCATTGTCGCCGCGAAAAAGAATGGCCGCGGCATCCCTGAGGCCATGTTCTCAATATTCGCATGCAATGTCTCAATGGGCGTGTGCATGACCGCGACCAAGAAGCGCAAGTCTATTGCCCAGGATCTGGCATATGCCTTTTTTGTGGCAATTTCTGGCGATGTCATTCGCGTCGATGAATCAATGTGCGCACTCGAACTTGACAGGTTCATCGCCTCAGGCCTCGCGAAAGAGACCATCACCAAATATTGCAAATTCTTTGCTCGTGTTGACGCGAAAGTTGCGAAGCAGTCATGCATCCGCATCAATGACGCGTTTGTCGCATACGACGCCAGGACACTGTTGATACACATGTATTCCATGGTGACAGGCGATGGTGCCTTCAAGAAAGATAAAGGCGCCGCACTGACAGAGGGGTTCAGGGTCCATTGACTCCTCTCCCGATTTCCTCTTGACCAGAAGCCTTCGGGGCGCCACCCCACAGCCCGCCCGCCACGGATAGAAACACTTTCGGCATTGGCTGCTCCCGGTGCCCCCCGGCAGACCCGGCTTGCCCTACATGGCGGCACCACGGAGGAAGGCGCCGGCAGCGGGCGCAACCGCCCGGGCACGGTGCGGGCGGTTCGCGCCCTAGAACCCCTGGTTCAGCTTGGCCAGGATGGTCCGCAGGGCCTCGGTCTCCGCCTCGGTGAGCGTGGCGGCCAGCTCCGCCGTGAGACCAAGGTGCAGGGCGTGGTGCTCCTCGAAGAGCACCCGCCCCTGGTCCGTCAGGCGTACCAGGATGGAGCGGCGGTCCGAGGCGTGGGGCTCGCGCGCGATGAGCCCGCGCTGCTCCAGCCGGTCCACGGTCATGGTCAGGGTGCCGGTGGTCACGCCCATCTTGGCGGCCAGGTCCTTCATGCGCAGCGGCGGGCCCTGGCCCAGCACCTCCAGAGTGTGCATCTGCGGCAGGGTCAGGCCGCTCTCCCGCACCACGTCGTGCTCCCAGGAGGACAGCCGCTCGTAGAACTCGATGATCTGCGCGCTCAGGGCTTCCATGCCGCACCTCCCTGCGAGGCCGAAGGGGCGGCGCAGCGGTCGCCGCCGCGCACCTCCACGATGAGGCGGGCCAGGCCCGCCACCCCGGCCAGGCGCTGGCGGAAGTGCTCCGACCCGCGCCCGGCCCCGTCCTCGATGACCAGGCAGGCGGCCAGGTCGCGCGCGCCCACGCGCCACACGGCGATGTCCGCCACGCGGACCTGGGGGTCCTCCTCCACCAGGCGGCAGATGCTGGCCGCCGGGCCGCCCGTTCCCAGGCGGTCCAGCAGGATGGCCGCGGTCTCCCTGACCAGCCCGATGGCCCAGCGGCTGATGACCACCGCGCCCACCACGCCCATCACCGGGTCCAGCCAGACCAGGCCCAGGTAGCGCCCGCCCAGGAGCGCCGCGATGGCCAGGATGGAGGTGAGCGCATCGGCCAGCACGTGCATGTACGCGGCCTTGAGGTTGTGGTCGTGGGCGTGGGACTCGTGGGAGTCCCGCAGCAGCCAGGCGCTGGCCAGGTTCACCGCCAGGCCCAGCGCGGCCACCAGGGTGGCCTGGCCGAAGGCGATGGGCACCGGGGAGAAGAAGCGCGCGCAGGACTCCACGGCCATGTAGAGGGCCACGATGAGCAGGCCCACGGCGCTGGCGAACCCGGCCAGGGCGTTGACCTTGCCCGTGCCGAAGACGAAGTCCGGGTTTCGGGCGTGGCGGCGGGCAAAGGCGTAGGCGAACCAGGCGATGCCCAGGGCCCCGGCGTGGCTGGCCATGTGCCAGCCGTCGGCCAAGAGGGCCATGGAACCGTAAAGCCAGCCCGCCAGGATCTCCGCGCCCATGGTGGCCAGGGTCAGCAGGAACACCAGCCGGGCCCCGCGCTCGCCATGGTGCCGGTGGTCGTGCCCTTGGCAGTGGTCGTGGCCGGAACAGTGGTCGTGGTCGTGGACATGGGCGTGGGCGGCGGACATTGTTTGCACCTCAAATATTTTGATGGCCAAACAATATCCAGGGGCGTCCTTTCTGTCAACCCGCTCTGCCCCGCCCTGCGGGATGCTCCCCGCCCTGCCTACTTGCCGCTGGCCACGGTGCCGCTGACCGATTCGCCGCTGGCCTGGCCGTTGCCGCCCGAATCCCCGGGCGCGCTCCAGCCGCCTCCCAGCACCTTGTACAGGGTGAGCGTGTTGGCCGCCTGCTCCAGCCTGGAGGCGATGCGGTTCTGCCGCGCCGTGGCGTGGGAGCGCTGGGCGTCGAGCTTGGAGAGGTAGCCGTCCACCCCGGCCTCGTAGCGCAGGCCGGAGAGCTCGTAGGCCCGGCCCGTGGCCTGGGCCAGGGAGTCCTGGGCCTCCACCTGGCGGGCCAGGGAGGCCCTGCGCGCCAGGGTGTCCGAGACCTCGCGGAAGGCCGTCTGCACGGCCTTTTCGTACTGGGCCACCAGGATGGACTTGTCGGCCTCCGCGCCCTTGACCCCGGCGCTGATGGCCCCGGCGTGGAAGATGGGCAGGGTGAGCTGCGGGGCGAAGCTCCACAGGCCCGAGCCGCTGGTGAACAGGCCGTTGACCTCGTTGCTGGCCGTGCCGAACATGCCGGTGATGCCGATGGACGGGAAGTGCCGGGCCCGGGCCGCGCCGATGTTGGCGTTGGCGGCCTTGAGCTGGTGCTCTGCGGCCAGCACGTCGGGCCTGCGGAAGAGCACCTCCGAGGGCAGCCCGGCGGGCACCTCGGCCAGGGGGGCGATGTCGGCCAGGCTTTTTGCGGGCGTCAGCTCCGGGGCCAGGGGCAGGCCCACCAGCAGGGCCAGCAGGTTCTCGTCCTCGGTCACCTTGGCCTGGTACCGGGCCGCCTGCACCCGGGCGGTGTCCACGGTGGTCTGGGCGCGGCTCAGGTCCAGATCCCCTGCGGTGCCGAAGTCCGCGCGGTGCTTCACAATCTCGTAGGAGTCCCGCTCCGTGGCCAGGATTTCTTCGGCCAGGGCGAGCTGCTCGCGGTCCGCCGCCAGGGTCAGGTAGGCCTGGCCCACCTCGGCCACCAGCGAGAGCTCCACGCTCTTCCTGGCCTCCTCCGTGGCCAGGAACTGCTCCAGGGCCGCGTCCTTGAGGCTCTGGATGCGCCCGAACAGGTCCAGCTCGAAGGCCGCGAAGCCCAGGCCCACGCTGTAGGTGCGGCTTGTGACGGCCTGGCCGCTGCTGGTGAGGCTTCCGGGGGTGCGGCTCATGTCCGCCCCGGCGGTGGCGTTGATCTTGGGCAGCAGGTCGGCGCGCTGGATCTGGTACTGGGCCTGGGCCTTCTCGATCTTCAGCGCGGCCACGCGCAGGTCGCGGTTGTTCGCGATGGCCAGCTCCATGAGCCGCCGCATGGGCTCGTCGGTGATGATCTGCCGCCAGTCGGCCAGGGTGGCGTTGGCCACGGAGGCCGAAATCTGGGCTCCGGCAGTCCAGCCGCCGGGCAGTTCGGGGCTGGGGCGCTCGTACTTGGGGGCCATGGAGCAGCCCGCAAGGGAGACGGCCAGGGCCGCGACGAGGGCCAGGGCTACGGAGGTCTTGAGGAAACGGGACATTAGTTCACCTCGGGGGAATGGGAGGAATCAGCGCAGGGCTCAAGGGCCGGAACGGCTCCAGGCGCGGCGGGTTGATCAGGCTTGCCGGGTTTTTCGCGACGGGCCAGGCGGTAGATCACCACGAAGAACACCGGCACGAAGTACACGCCCAGCACCGTGGCCGTGACCATGCCGCCGATGACGCCGGTGCCGATGGCCTTCTGGCCGCCGGAGCCCGCCCCCGTGGCCACGGCCAGGGGCAGCACGCCCAGGATGAAGGCCAGCGAGGTCATGAGGATGGGCCGCAGGCGCAGGCGGCAGGCCTCCACCGTGGCCTCGATGAGCCCCTGGCCCCGCTCCACCAGGTCCTTGGCGAACTCCACGATGAGGATGGCGTTCTTGGCCGCCAAGCCGATGGTGGTCAAAAGGCCCACCTGGAAGTACACGTCGTTGGTGAGCCCGCGCAAAAGCGTGGCCAGCACCGCCCCGACGACGCCCAGCGGCACCACCAGGATGACCGCCGTGGGCACGCTCCAGCTTTCGTACAGCGCGGCCAGGCACAGGAACACCACCAGGATGGAGATGGCGTACAGCGCCGGGGCCTGGGCTCCGCTCATGCGTTCCTGGTAGGACAGGCCCGTCCACTCCAGGCCGATGCCCGGGGGCAGCTTGGCGGCGATGGCCTCGATGGCCCCCATGGCGTGGCCGGAGCTCTTGCCCGGCGCGGGCATGCCCATGACCTCCACCGCCGGGAAGCCGTTGTAGCGCTCCAGGCGCGGGGAGCCGTAGGTCCAGCGCCCCTGGGCGAAGGCCGAGAACGGCACCATGCCCCCCTCCCTGTTGCGCACGAACCAGCGGCCGATGTCCTCGGGCATCATGCGGTAGGGCGCGTCGCCCTGCACGAAGACCTTCTTCACGCGGCCCCGGTCGATGAAGTCGTTGACGTAGCTGCCGCCCAGGATGGTGGTCATGGCGTCGTTGACCTCGGCCATGGACAGGCCGAAGGCCCCGGCCTTGGCGTGGTCCACGTCGATCTGGTACTGGGGCGTGTCCTCCTGGCCGTTGGGGCGCACGGCCATGAGGTTGGGATCCTTGGCGGCCATGCCCAGGAGCTGGTTGCGGGCGTTCATCAGCGCCTCGTGCCCCAGGCCCGCGCGGTCCTGCAAAAACAGGTCGAAGCCCGCGGCGTTGCCCAGCTCCGTCACCGCCGGGGGCGGGAAGGCGAAGACCATGGCGCTCTTGATCTGGGAGAAGGCCATCATGGCCCGCCCGGCGATGGCCTGGACGCTGTTCTGCGCGCCCCCGCGCTCGCTCCAGTCCTTGAGCATGACGAAGGCGATGCCCGCGTTCTGGCCGTTTCCCGCGAAGCTGAAGCCCGCCACGGTGAAGATGGACTTCACGTTGTTCTTCTCGTTCTCCAGGAACTGGTGCTCCACCTGCTTCAGCACCTCCACGGTGCGCTCCTGGGTGGCGCCGGGGGGCAGCTGGACCAGCGAGTAGAGCACGCCCTGGTCCTCCTCCGGCAGGAAGGAGGTGGGCAGGCGCATAAACAGCGCGCCCAGGGCCGCCACCACCAGGCCGTACACCAGCATGGTGCGCTTCGTGCGGCCCACCAGGCCGCGAACCCCGCCCACGTAGCCGCGCGAGGTCTTGTCGAAGAGCCGGTTGAACCCGCCGAAGAAGCCGTGCTGGCAGGTCTGGTGGTGGCCCTTGCTCACGGGCTTGAGCAGGGTGGCGCACAGGGCCGGGGTGAGCACGATGGCCACCACCACCGAGAGCAGCATGGCCGAGACGATGGTGAGCGAGAACTGGCGGTAGATGACGCCGGTGGAGCCGCTGATGAAGGCCATGGGGATGAACACGGCGGAGAGCACCAGGGCGATGCCCACCAGCGCGCCGGTGATCTGGCCCATGCTCTTGCGCGTGGCCTCCCTGGGCGGCAGGCCCTCCTCGCTCATGATGCGCTCCACGTTCTCGACGACGACAATGGCGTCGTCCACCAAGAGGCCGATGGCCAGAACCACGCCGAACATGGTGAGCGTGTTTATGGAGAAGCCGAAGGCAGCCATGACCCCGAAGGTGCCCAAAAGCACCACGGGCACGGCGATGGTGGGGATGATGGTGGCGCGGAAGTTCTGCAGGAACAGGTACATGACCAGGAACACCAGCACGATGGCCTCGGCCAAGGTCTTGACCACCTCCTCCACCGAGGCGCGCACGAAGGGCGTGGTGTCGTAGGGGAAGACCACCTTGATGCCCTGGGGGAAGGTCCTGGAGAGCTGCTCCATGGCCTTTTCCACGTTCTTCACGGTGTCCAGGGCGTTGGCGCCTGTGGCCAGCTTCACGGCCAGGCCCGCGGCGGGCTTGCCGTTGAAGCGGGTCACCGCGTTGTAGCTCTCGTTGCCCAGCTCCACGCGGGCCACGTCGCCCAGGCGCACGGAGGAGCCGTCGCGGCCCACCTTGAGCAGGATCTTGCGGAACTGCTCCGGGGTCTCCAGGCGGCTCTGGGCCAGGATGGTGAAGTTCATCTGCTGGCCGGGCACGGCGGGAGCGCCGCCGATCTGGCCAGCCGAGATCTGGGCGTTCTGGGCCTGGATGGCGGCCTTCACGTCCGCCGGGGTGAGCGCGTAGCTGTTGAGCTTCTCCGGGTCGAGCCACACGCGCATGGCGTACTGCGAGCCGAAGATGCTGGCCTCGCCCACGCCGTTGACGCGGCTGATGGGGTCGAGCACGTAGGCCGAGGCGAAGTCGGCCAGGTCGCCGGTGCTCATGCTGCCGTCCTCGGACACGAAGCCCAGCACCATGAGGAAGTTCCGCGCGCTCTTGGCCACGGTGATGCCCTGGCGCTGGACCTCCTGGGGCAAGAGCGGCGTGGCCAGGGCCAGCTTGTTCTGCACCTGCACCTGGGCGATGTCCGGGTCGGTGCCCGCGTCGAAGGTGAGCGTGATGACCACCTGGCCGGAGGTGTCGCTGGTCGAGGACATGTAGCTCAGGTGGTCCAGGCCGTTCATCTTCTGCTCAATGACCTGGGTGACGGTGTCCTCCAGGGTCTTGGGCGAGGCGCCGGGATACACGGCGGCGATGCTGACGGCGGTGGGCGCGATGCTGGGGTACTGGGCCACGGGCAGGCGCAGGATGGACAGGGCTCCCGCCAGCATGATGATGATGGCGATGACCCAGGCGAAGACCGGGCGGTCGATGAAGAATTTTGCCATGGGGGGATTCCTTGGAGGCTACTGAGCGCTGGGCTGGGAGCCGGACTGAACGTCGGACTGGGCGCTGGGCTGGACGGCGGGCGCGGGGGCCGGGTCGGCGGAATTGGGCCACTGGTCCCTGGGCGGGGAATAGGCCTCGCCCTTGGAGGGCCTGGCCTCCGCCCTGGGGGCCTTGGCGGGCTTCTCGGCCTTGGGGGCGTCTGCCTTCGGAGCCTCGGCCTTCTTCTCCGCCTTGGGCGCTTCGGCCTTGGGAGTCTCAGGCTTGGGGACTTCGGCCTTGGGAGCCTCGGGCTTGGGGGCCTCGGCCTTGGCCGGAGCGGGGGCCTTGGCGGGCTCGGCCTGGGCCGCAGCCGTGGCGTTGGCCTGGGGGGCCTGGCCAGCGGCGGGCGCAGCGGCAGGCGCGGCCCCGGCCTCCACGGCCTTGACCTTGGCCCCTGGCCGGGCCTTCATGAGCCCGTCCACGATGACCCGGTCGCCAGCGGCCAGGCCCTGGCCCACCAGCCACTGGTCGCCCACGGCGCGGTCGGTCTGGATGGGCCGGGGCTCCACGGTGCCGTCGGCCTTCACGGTCATGACCATGGGGTTGCCCTTGCTGTCGCGCATCACCGCGCCCTGGGGCACCAGGATGGCCCCCTCGCGCACGCCCTCCTCGATGACGGCGCGCACGTACAGGCCGGGCAGGAGCTCGCCCTGGGGATTGGGGAACTCCGCGCGCAGGGTCACCACGCCGGTGCCCTGGTCCACGGTGATGTCCGAGAACTGCAGGGTGCCCTCGTGGGCGTAGGTGGTTCCGTCGTCGAAGATGAGCTTCACCCTGGCGCCGGAGGCCCCGGACTTCTTGAGCCCGCCGCTGGCCAGCTCGCGCTTCAGGCGCATGACCTCGGCGCTGGACTGGGTCACGTCCACGTACACCGGGTCGGCCTGCTGGATGGTGGCCAGGGGCGTGGCCTGGCTGGCCGTGACCAGCGCGCCGGGGGTGACGCTGGACTTGCCGATGCGCCCGGAGATGGGCGCGGCCACGCGGGTGTAGGAAAGGTTGATGCGCGCGGTGTCCAGGGCGGCCTTGGCGGCCAGCACCTCGGCCTCGGACTGCCTGCGGGCGGCCTGGGCGTCATCGTTGTCCTGCTGGCTCACGCCGCGCACCTTCACCAGGCCCTCGTAGCGCTCGGCCTTCAGGCGCGCGGGCAGGGCGTTGGCCTCGGCCTTGGCCAGGGCGGCCCTGGCGGTGTCGAAGGCGGCCTGGTAGGTGGCCGGGTCGATCTGGTACAGGGCCTCGCCAGCCTTCACGTCCGAGCCTTCGCGGAACAGGCGCTTCTGGATGATGCCGCCCACCTGGGGGCGCACCTCGCTCGTGAGGTGGGCCGAGGTGCGGCCGGGCAGCACCGTGGTCAGGGTCACGGCCCTGGGGGCGATGGTGGCCACCGCGACCTCGGGCTCCTGGGCCTGGGGCTGGGCGGCCTGCTGGCCCTGGCCGCAGGCGGCCAGCAGGGTCATGGCGAAGAGCAGCAGCGCGGAGACGGCGGCGGAAACGGAACGGTTCTGGAGGGTCATGGATGTTCCTGATCTGTGTTGCGGTTGGGGGGAAATAGGGGCTAGGCGTGCCGGGGCTGGCCGCGCAGGCCAGCGCGCAGGCGTTCCAGGCCGCCGAGCGAGAATTCCATGATGAAATCCGTGAGGGCCTCGATGTTCCCGGCCTTGAGTTCCAGCTCCGGGGTCATGAGCGGGATGGCGTCCTTGGCGAAGTCGAAGAGCACGGCCTGCCCGATGATACTGGACGCCGCTCGGGTCACCGTGGTTTCATCCGCGCCCGGCAGGAAGCGGCGCACGATGTCCAGCAGCAGGTTGTGCGCCGGGCGGCAGTGGCACTCGAAAATCTCGTGGAAGTGCCGCGAGGGCTCCACGAACTCCCGGGTCACCAGCCGTCCCAGCCCCTCGGTCACGGGGTCGCCGTCGCCCAGGCTCTGCTGCAGGAAGCTGCGCAGGTAGGCGCGCAGGCGCTCCTCCGGGGTGCTCTGCGCGGTGACCCCGGCATCGCGCGGGTAGCGCCGCTCCATGTCCTGGATGTAGTCGTGGAGCACGGCGACGTAGAGCTCCTCCTTGCCGCCGAAGTGGTAGCTCACCGCCGCCACGTTGGCCTCGGCCAGATCGCAGATCTCGCGCACGGTGGCGCTCTGGAGCCCCTGCCCGGAGAAAACCCTGCGCGCGGCCTGGAGCAGCCGCTGCTTCGTGTCGCCATCCTTCTGAATTTTCACTGCGGACCTCGAAAAATACGATTTAGAACAACGTTTGAAAACGCCATTTAAATCCCGTTTCCCGGGTTGTCAAGCGCGGATGCGCGCCCGGGGCCCCTGGAGGAGGTTGCCCGGCGGGCCCGGCTCTGCTATCCTGCCGGAATGATGGGCTGCGCCCCCCGGCGCGCCCCAACCGCAATCGGCTCCAGCCGCCGCCCGCGAGGTTGCCGTGCCCGCACACACCACGGACCGCCTGGTCCTCGAGCTTGCCCCCAACGCGGCCTTCCTGCCCGTGGCCGCCGCAGCGGCGGAAAACGCCGCCCAGGTCTACGGCCTGGACCAGGACAAGGCCCTGCGCCTGTCCCTGGCGGTGGAGGAGTTCTTCGCCTACCTCTGCCAGCACGCCGGGCGCGAGGAACCCGTCCGCCTGACGCTGACCCCCGGGGGCACCTTCGTGCGCGCAGACTTCCGCTTCCGCGCGGGCGAGGTGAGCCTGCGGGCGCTCAACTTCGCCGCCAGCGTGGACCTCGAGGCCATGGACGCCGGGGAGGGCCACGACGACCTGGGCCTGCTCTTGGCCGCGCGCACAACGGACCGCTGCAGCCTGGAACTGGGCGGTGCGGACGTGTTCCACCTCACCGCCGAGGTGGACCGGACCTACCCCGAGGCCGAGCCCATCGCCACGCCCCAGCGCCTGGCCGGGCCGGTCAGCGTCACCGAGGCCCCGGCGCCGGGCCCGCTGCAGCACGCGGCCATGCTGGCCGCCGGGCGCTACCCCGCCCGCCTCTGCCCGGTGAGCTTCTTCCGCCCCGCGCGCTTCGCGGACATGGTGGCCGCCGGGCAGTACAAGGCCCTGCTGGCCACGGACGCCACGGGCCGACCCGCCGGGCTCATCTGCTGGCGCGCCCCTGGCCGCCGCTCGGTGCTCTTCTCCGGGCCCTACGTCTTCGACCCGGCCCTGGGCGCGGACACCGCCCGCCTGCTCACGGAGCGCTTCCTCTCCCTGGTGGCCCGCACCGAGACGGTCTGCGCCATCAGCGAGCGGCCCACGGCGGACCTGCCCCCGGGCTGGTTCGAGCGCCTGGGCAGCCTGCGCTTCTTCGGCCCCGCGCCCCAGGACGGGGCCGCCTGCCGCGAGCCCGTGGAGCAGCCCTCGTTCTACCGCCACCTGCGCGAGGACGCGGGCGGAGCGGTGTGGGCCCACCCGGAATTGATGGACTTCCTGCGCAGGCAGTACGACCGCCTGGCCTTCTCCCGCGACATCCTGCGCGCGGAACCCGAGAACGGGCCCAGGCTGGCCGCGCACTCCCTGCTGGCCACGGCCCTGGACCTGCGCAAGGGCCTGGCGGTGCTGAGGCCGCTGTTGCCCGGCAAGGACTTCACGGCCAACCTCGGCGCCCATGTGGAGGCCCTAACCGAGCGCGGGCTGTGCGACATCCTGCTTCATCTGGACCTGGCCGAGCCCTGGCAGGGCGCGCTGTTCCCGCAGGTGGCGGCCAGCGGCTTCGCCCCCCGGCTTGTGCTGCCCCACGCGGGCTCCTCCGACCTCCTGGTGTGCCAGCATGTCCCTGCCCATAGCTGAGCTCGTCCCGGCGCACGTCCGCTGCTTCGAGGCCTACACCCCGAGCAAGCCGGACCCGGAGCTGATGCGGCTGTTCGGGGTGGACCGCCTGCACCGCCTGAACAACAACGAGAACGCCCTGGGCCCGCCGCCCGCGGCCAAGAGGATCATCGAGGGCTTCGAGCCGCCGCGCTCCGCCGTGTATCCCAGCGGGGACAGTTTCTTCCTGCGCAAGGCCCTGGGCGAGAAGTTCGGCAAGGACCCGGACCGCTTCCTGGTGGGCAACGGCTCCTGCGAGGTCATCGCCAGCGTCATCAAGGCCTTCTGCGAGCAGGGCGACAACATCATCACCGCGGACAAGACCTTTGCCGTGTACGAGTGGGTGGCCGAGTTCTCCGGCTACCAGGCCAAGCTCATCCCGCTCAAGGACTGGGGCTTCGACCCCGAGGGCATGCTCGCGGCCATGGACGCGCGCACCAAGATCCTCTTCGTGTGCAACCCGAACAACCCCACGGGCACCTGGTGGGACCGCGAAACCATGGACCGTTTCCTGCGCGCGGTGGACGGCCGGGCCATGGTGGTGCTGGACGAGGCCTACCGCGAGTATGTGGACGACCCGGCCTTTCCGGACGGCATGGAGCTCATGGAGCGCCACCCCAACGTGGTGGTGTTCCGCACCTTCTCCAAGATGTACGCCCTGGCCGGCCTGCGCGTGGGCTACGTGTGCGGCCAGCGCGAGGCCATCGAGTACATCCGGCGCACGCACATCGTGTACTCGGTGAACATCATGGGCCAGCCCGCCGCCGCCGCGGCCATAGCCGACGACGCGGAGCACATCGCCGCCACGCGGGACATGGTGGCGCGCGCCAAGGACCTGCTCCTGCCCGTGTTCGACGAACTGGGGCTCAAGCACGTCTCGGGCGCGGGCAACTTCGTCATGGTCCAGACCCCGGCCTCGGACTCCTTCATCTACCGGCAGCTCATGCGCCGGGGGGTGATGGTGCGCACCATGACCGGCTTCCGCTTTCCCAACTGGGTCCGCGTGAGCCTGGTGCAGGAGCCGGTGATGCGGGACTTCCTGGCCGCCTTCCGCGAGGTGGTGGCCCTGGCCAGGGAGCAAGGGCCGGACGCGTGAACCCCGAAACGCTCCAGGCGGATGCCGCCCTGCAGCCTCCCGGGCCCCGCCTGTGGAGCTTCGAGTTCGTCGCCCTGTGCGCCATCAGCGTGCTGGCCTTCAGCAACCTGGCCATCTTCTACGGCTTCTACGGCTACCTGGCCGAGCTGGGCATACCCCCGGCCTGGCGCGGGCCGCTTTTGGCCCTGGAGCCCCTCACCGCCCTCACGGTGCGCCCGTTCCTGGGCCGGTTCCTGACCCTGGGCAACGGCGTGCGGCTCATGCGCGCGGGCCTGCTGCTGGCCACGGCCTCGCTGCTCTGCTACCCCTTCACCACGTCCATCCCGGCCCTGGCCCTGGTGCGCATCCTGCACGGCGGGGGCTTCGTCTTCCTGGTGGGCGGGCTCATGGGCACCCTCACGGCCTTTCTCCCGCGCGACAAGAGCGCCCAGGGCTTCGGTCTGTTCTCCATCACCATCCTGGTGCCGCACGCGCTCATGCCGCCCTTCGTGGAGATCCTGCTGCCGCACCTGCCCGGCCACGGGGCGGTGTACGCCGTGGCCGCGCCGCTCATGCTCCCGGCCTTCCTGCTGCTCATCCCCCTGGGCCGCAAGACCCGCGCCCTGGCCGCGGCCATGCACCCCTCGCACCTGGAGCACCCGGCCTGGAGCGAGGTGCTCCAGGGCCTGCGCGACCCCTCCATCCTGCTGCTGCTCTGCGCCAACCTGGCCCTGGTGGCCGCGCACTCCATCGTGTTCTTCTTCATGCGCGACTTCGCCCTGGGGCTTGCCGCCGCCAACCCCGGCCTGTTCTTCACCTGCGCCAACGCCGCCACCATCAGCGTGCGCCTGGTGTTCAGCAGCGCGCTCAACAGCATCGACCAGGGCGGCACCCTGGCCCGGGCCTTCCTGGGTCTGGCGGTGCTGCTGCCCATGTTCTCCCTGGCCTGGGCGCCCTGGGCGCTGCTGCTCATGGCCCCGCTGTACGGCGCGGGCATGGCCCTGACCATGCCGCTGATCAACGCGGCCATGTTCAGCGTCTCGCCGCCCAGGCTGCGCGCCTTCAACACCAACCTGCTCATGGTGGCGGTGGATGCGGGGTTCTTCGCCGGGCCTCTGGTGGGCGGGCTGCTCATGGCCGCTGGCTGGACCCACGCCGGATTGTTCGGCCTGGGCGGCGCGTTCATGGCCACGGCCTGCCTGTGCGCCCTGCCCGTGGCCCGGCGCCTGCGCCAGGCGGCCTAGGGCCTTTCCGGGGCTTCTACAGCGCCGCCAGCCGAAGCAGCAGGTTGCCCGCCACCTCGCGCCGGTAGTCCGCGCTGGCGCGCACGTCGGAGATGGGCCGCGCCTCGCGCCTGACGATGGCGGCCGCTTCCCTCAACGACGTGAGCGTGAGCCTGCGGCCGGTGAGCACGGCCTCGGCCTCCGGGCAGCGCCAGATGCCCGGGGCCACGCTGCCCCAGGCCAGGCTTGCCCGGGCCACCAGCCCGCCCCGCCCGATGCGGATGCAGGCCGCCAGGCTCACCACGGCCACGGCCAGGGCGGCGCGCCTGCCCACCTTCTCGAAATGCTGCACATGGCCCGCGCAGGGGATGGGCACGCGCACCGCCGTGAGCACCTCGCCCGGGGCCAGGGCCGTCTTGCCCGGTCCCCGCAGGAATTCCGCCACGGGCAGCCGCCGCGAGCCCTTCCGGCTGGCCAGCTCCACCTCCGCGCCCAGCACCGTGAGCGGCGGCAGGGTGTCGCCCGCGGGCGAGGCCGTGCACAGGTTGCCGCCGATGGTGCCCATGTTGCGGATGGGCGGGGAGCCCAGGTGGGCCAGGGCCTGGGCCAGCACGGGCAACTTGGCGCGGACCAGGGCGTGCTCCAGCAGCGCGGCGTGGCTGGCCATGGCCCCGATGCGCAGCACCCGGCCCACGCCCACGCCCCCCTCCTCGCGCACGGCGCGCAGTTCCTCGATGCGCTCCAGGCCCACCAACGTCTGCGCCTCCTCGCGCCCGACCCCGTCCAGACCGGGACGCAGGCGCACCAAGAGATCGGTGCCCCCGGCCAGCACGCGCGCGCCGGGCTTTTCCAGGGCGGCGAACACGTCCTTCAGGGTGCGCGGCAGAAGCACGTTCACGACGCGCCCCCTTCTTCACCGTTCCCGGCCTCGCCTTCGTCCCCGGCCCGTTCGCGGGCGGCGGCCTCCACGGCGTCCAGGATCATGGCGTAGCCCGTGCAGCGGCAGAGGTTGCCGGAGAGCGCCACCCGGATCTCCTGGCGCGTGGGCGCGGGGTTGGCGTCCAGCAGCGCTGCGGCGGCGATGCTCATGCCCGGCGTGCAGTAGCCGCACTGCACGGCCCCGTGCTCGGCAAAGGCCCTCTGCACCGGGTGCGGAGCCTCCGGAGTGCCCAGGCCCCGGGCGGTGGTGACCTCGCGCCCCTGGAGCTGGGCGGCCAGCATGAGGCAGGAGAGCCTGTGCGCGCCGTCCACCAGCACGGAGCAGGCCCCGCACTCGCCGGTGCCGCAGCCCTCCTTGACGTCCAGGCACGCCTTCGCCTCCAGGGAATCCAGGCCCCGCAGCAGGTCCACGGCCCGGGCGTCCGGCTCGGCCCGCACCGTCACCGGCTGGCCGTTCAGGGTGAAGGAAAGTTTCATGCGCGCCTCCGGGCCTTCCGGTTCTTCCCGGCCAGCAGCCCCAGCACGCGCTCCGGGGTGTAGGGCAGCTCCATGGGCCGGGCGCCCGTGGCGTCCTCCAGGGCCGAGGCGAGGGCCGGGCCGGGTCCGTTGAGCCCCACCTCGCCCACGCCCTTGAGCCCGCGCGGGCCCGACTCCTCGCGGCCCTCCACGGCCAGGGACACGGTGTCCGGCACGTCCAGGGCCGTGGGGATCAGGTAGGTGGTCAGGTCCGGGGTCAGGATGCGTCCGTCCTTCAGCTGGAAATCCTCGGTGAGGGCGTAGCCGATGCCCTGGGCCACGCCGCCCTGGGCCTGCTGGTCGAAGCCCTGGCGGGAGAGCACCCGCCCGCCGTCGGTGACGGCCAGGTAGTCGCACAAGCGCACCCGGCCCGTGAGCTCGTCCACCTCGATGCGCGCCAGGTGCGCGGCATAGGCGAAGAGCAGGTGCGGAAAACCGATGAGGAAGCCCTCGCTCTTGGCCCGGGCGCCCTCCGAAGGTGTGGGCGCCACGGGCATGAGGGCCTCGGCGACGCAGACGCGGTCGTCGCGGGGCAGGAAGCGGGCCAGCAGGGCCAGGGGCGCGCTCTTGCCCGTGGCCGCGTGGCGCACCGCGCCGGGGACGAGCTCCAGGACGGCGGGGTCGTCCACGTACAGGGCCATGGCCGCGCGGGACAAAAGCTTTGCGCGCATGGCCGCGCAGGCGAGCAGGAGCGCGTTGCCGAAGGTGTAGGTGGTGCGCCCGGCGCTGGACGAGCCCGAGGGGTGGCAGCGCGCCGTGTCCGGCTGGACCAGTGCGACGGCCGAGGACGGCTGGTTCAGCTCGGTGGCGGCCAGGAGCGCGAAGGCCGAGGCGTTGCCCTGGCCCATGTCCGCCACGGCGCTGTACACGAGAAATTCCCCGGCCTCCGTGAGCTCCACCTTGGCGATGGCCATGTCCGGCAGGCCCCGGCCGTAGCCCATGCCGTTGAACACGGCGGCCATGCCCACACCCCGGCGGGTGAACCTCGGGGCCGCTGCGCGCCAGGCCTCGCGCCCGGTCCACAGGGGATGGGCGGCCAGCGCGTCCAGGCACTGCGGCAGGTGGGCGGAACTGGTCAGGGTCACACCGCAGGAGTTCTCGTCGCCCGGGCCCAGGGCGTTTTTGCGGCGCAGTTCCAGCGGGTCCAGGCACAGCCGGGCCGCCAGCATGTCCATCATGCCCTCGAAGGCCGGGCTCACCTGGGCCACGCCGAAGCCCCGGAAGGCCCCGGCGACGGGGTTGTTGGTGTACACGCACAGGCCCTCCACCCGCGCATGCGGCACGCGGTAGGGCCCGCAGGCGTGCTCCATGCCCAGCTCCATGACCTCCCCGCCCAGGTGGGCGTAGGCCCCGGTGTCGTACACCAGGCGGCAGGAGACGGCCAGAAGCTCGCCCGCCTCCGTGGCGCCCAGCTCGTAGCACAGGCGCACGGCGTGGCGCTTGTACCCGGCCAGGATGGACTCCTCGCGGTCCCAGCCCAGGCGCACCGGGCGCCCCCCGGCGTGGAGCGCGGCCAGGGCCAGCAGGCACTGCACCGTGGCCCCGTCCTTGCCGCCGAACCCGCCGCCCAGGTACGGCGCGCGCACGCGGATGGACAGCGGGTCCAGCCCCAGGGCGTGGCCGATCTCGAAGCGGTCCCGGAACGGGGCCTGGGTGCTCACGGTCATGTCCAGGGTGCCGTCGGGCAGGCGTTGGGCAAAGCCGCCCTGGGTCTCCAGAAAGGCGTGCTCCTGCACCGGGGTGGAAAACTCGCCGGAGAGCACCACGGGCGCGGTCTTCAGCGCGGATTTGGCATCGCCCTTGTCGATGAGCGCGCGCATGAGCAGGTTGCCGTCCTTATGCTCGGCATGGAGAACCGGCGCGCCCTTCTTCAGGGCCGCCTCGGGGTCGAACACCGCGGGCAGGGGTTCGAGCTCCACGCGCAGGGCCGCCAGGCCCCTTTTCAGCGCCCCGGCGTCCTCGGCCAGCACCAGGGCCACGGGGTCGCCCGCGTGGCGGATGGTCTCGCAGAGCACGGGCTGGTCCTTGTGCACGATGCCCTGGCGGTTGGTCCCCGGCACGTCCGCTGCGGTGAGCACCCGGAGCACGCCGGGCACGGCCAGGGCGGCGGAGGCGTCCACGCGGACCACGCGGGCGTGGGCCAGGCCCTGGACCGCGCCGGGGCGGAAGGCTCCGGCCCACAGGCAGTCCGCCGGGGCCAGGTCCAGGGCGTAGCGCTCCGCGCCCGTGGCCTTGGCCAGGGCGTCCGCGCGGGGAATGCCTCCTGGCTGGCCGTTCACGCCCGCTCCCCGGCGGGGTCGGGCGCGGGCAGCGTGCCCACGGGCGCGCCGAACTCGCGCCCGGCGCGTTCCATGTCGGCCAGCACGGCGGCGCACAGGGCCTCGGCGTCCTCGTTGAAGAGGTTGATCCTGGCCAGGTTCACGGGCTTGAGGAAGCGCTGGGCCAGCAGGGCGTCGCCGCCCCCGCCGGGGGCGAACCAGCAGGGCACGGCCCCGCCGCAGAAGAAGCCCGCGCGGCGCAGGGCCTGGGCCGCGCCGCCGCAATGCGGCGAGCCCAGGGCCAGCCAGAACTGCACCACGGCGTCGCCGCGCGCCTCGGCCTCGGCCATGATGGCCGCCAGGCGCTCCGCGAAGTCCGCCCCCACGCTGAAGGCGTTGACCCGCGTGACCCCGGCGAAGCCGAAGTGCCGGTCCTCCAGGCGCGACTGCCCGGAGTCCGGGAGCTCCGGGCCCGAGGGGGCCAGGTCGCGCTCCAGCCGGGCGAAGTCCTTGAGGGCCAGGTCCAACAGCCCGCTCCAGCACTCCGGCACGTACCTTGGCTGGCGCCGATCCGCGTCCACGCGGGTCATGAGCAGGCAGCTCACCCGGCCCACGGCGCCCTCGTGGGCATGGGTCTCCTCGCCCAGCAGGCCCAGTTCCATGGCGCAGCCGTCGTAGCGCATGGAGCGCGAGAACTTCTGCGTCACCAGATGGGTGCACACGGCCTCGCCGAACATCACGTCCACGCCGTCCTTGCCCGCCATCTCGTTGGTTGCGAACTGGTGCAGGCGCCCGGCCAGCATGGCGTTGCGATACTCGCGCAGCACCAGGATCTGCCCGTACTCGAACATGGCCGGGTTGGGCGGGGAGCTTTGGAAGAAGGCCGCCTGGCCCAGGATGGTCCCGTCGGCGGCCTCGGCCACCACGGTGCGCTGCGTGCCCTCGGCGTGGACCGCGACGATGCGCTCCGGGATGTAGGCGTCCTCGATGGGGTAGTCCTCGCCGTAGACCTCCAGGAACAGCCGGGCCACGCCCCAGGCGTCGCGCGGCTCGAAGCGGCGGACCGAGTACTTCTGCCCCGGGACCACCGGGGTCATGCGCTCCCGGATTCCGGCCAGGGCCTCGGCCTTGTTCATGCGCCCTTCTTCTTCGCGTTGATGTACGCGGCGTAGTCGTCGAGGGTGCGCAGGGAGAGGCTCTCCTGCTCCTCCAGGTCGAGCCCGTAGCGCTCCTCGAGCAGCGCGGCGAAGGCCGGGCAGTCCGCGGAGTCCAGCCCCTGCCGCAGCAGCGGCTGGGCCGGGTCCACGGCCTGGGCCGTGGCGGGCCGCACGCCGATCTCGCCCAAAAGTCCCTTGAGTTCGTTTCCGGTCACGGACATGTCTTCACCCTCCTGTATTGTTGCGTCCTCCGCCTAGGCTTCGCGCAGGCGGAAGCGCTGGACCTTGCCCGTGGGGGTCTTGGGCAAATCATCGTGGAAACGGACGCGCGCCGGGCACATGTACACGGGCAGGCGCTCCCGCGCGTGGCGCATGAGCTGCGCGCCCAGGCCGGCCCCGGGCGCGTGGCCGGGCTTGAGGACCACGTGGGCGCAGGGGCGCAAAAGCCCCTCCACGCTCAGGCAGGCCACGGCGCAGTCGGCCACGGCCTCATGGGCGCGCAGGGCCTCCTCCACGCGCACCGGAGAGACCCAGTGCGCGCCGACCTTCAGCATGTCGTCGCAGCGGCCCTGGTGGGTGTAGTAGCCGTCCTGGCGCACGTACACGTCGCCCGTGGCCAGCCAGCCGTGCTCCAGCATGGTCTCGGCGGTCTTGTCCGGGCGGTTCCAGTACTCCCGCGCCGTGCCCGCGCCCCGGATGTACAGGTTGCCGGGCGCGCCGTCGGGCACCTCGGCCCCGGACTCGTCCAGGAGCCGGACCTCGAAGCCGGGCACGGCCTCGCCGCTGGTGCCGCAGCGCACCCGGCCCGGGCGGTTGGACAGGAACAGGTTGAAGGCCTCTGTGGAGCCGATGCCGTCCAGGACCTCCACCCCGGTGCTCTCCCGCCACTGGCGGCACAGGGCCGCCGGCAGGGCCTCGCCCGCGGAGTAGCACAGCCTGAGCGAGGACAGGTCCATGCCCGGCTGGCCCGGCTCCCAGGCGCGCAGCAGCAGGTTGTACAGGGTGGGCACGCCGAAGAACACCGTGGGCCGGTGCCGGGCGATGGTCTGCAGAATCTCGTAGGGTCCGGGGCGGCCCGGAAAGAGCACCGCCGTGGCGCCGAAGCGCAGGCACAGGCTCACGCTGCTCATGAGCCCGTAGGCGAAGGAGCACTTGCTGGCCGAGAAGGCCACGTCGCCGGGGCCGAAGCCCAGGATGTCCGCCCCCCAGGTGGCCGCCGGGCGCAGCAGGTCCTCCGCCGCGTGGGGCACGCCCTTGGGCCGGCCCGTTGTGCCGGAGCTGTAGAGCATGAACCCGGGCGCGCCCTCCGGGGCCGGGGCGGCGGGCTCGAACTCGCTGGACTGCCCGGCCAGGCCCCAGGGGCCGTCCAGGCCGCAGAGCAGCACCGCAGCCAGGCCCTCGGCCCCGCGCGCCGCCTCCGCCGCCGTGGAGCCCTCCCAGGTCACCAGGGCCGAGGCCGCGCAGTCCGCCAGGATGTATTCGTGGTCCTTGACCTCCAGGGCGGTGTGCACCGGCACGGGCACCGCGCCCAGGAGCATGGCCCCCAGCAGGGCCTTGGGCAGGGCCAGGGAGTCCGGCAGGGCGATGACCACGCGCTGGCCCGGGCCCACCCCGCGCGAGCGCAGCAGGTTGGCGAAGCGCCGGGCCTCCGCCGCCAGGGCCCGGTGGGTAAGCACGTCGTCGCCGCAGAGGAAGGCGGCCTTGTCCGGGCTGGCCTCGGCGTTGCGGGCCAGGGCTGCCTGGATGGAGAGTTCTGCGGCGGCGGAATCGGGCATGAAAAAACTCCTGGCGCAACGGGGTGTTCCCCACCCTGCCCCCGGTGGAGGCGAAACGGGGAGCGTACGGGGGACGATAGCAGAGCCGGACCCGGCGGGTCAACGGTGACAACCCGGCGGGTCAACGGCGCAGGCCTTGCCGCGAGAGGCCCCTTCCTCTGGACAGGCCCGGGCCTTCGGGCTACAGGCTTGGAATGCCAAAGTTCTCTCCAACAGCCATGGGGCGCGGGGCTCTGCTTGTCGCCGGACTCATGGCCGTGCTTCTGGCCTGCCTGGGCGGGCAGGCCCTGGCCGCCGGGCCCAAGCGCGCCGCCCTGGCCCTGCAGTGGCAGCCCCAGGCCCAGTTCGCGGGCTTCTACGTGGCCCAGGCCAAGGGCTTTTACGCCGAGGCCGGGGTGGACATGGAGATCATCCCCGGCGGGCCGGACGTGGTGGCCAGCGAGCAGATGGCCAAGGGCCGGGCCCAGTTCGCCACCATGTTCCTGGCCACGGGCGTGGAGCGCCGTGCCGGGGGCATGCCCCTGGCGCACCTGTCGCAGTACGTCCAGCGCTCGGCGCTGATGCTGGTGACCCGCGCCGACTCGCCCATCCGCGAGCCCAGGGACCTGCACGGCAGGCGCGTGGGCCTGTGGGACAACGAGTTCCAGCTCCAGCCCAGGGCCCTGTTCCAGCGCCTGGGCATCACCCCGGTCATCGTTCCGCAGTCCGGCACGCTGAACCTGTTCTTGCGCGGCGGCGTGGATGCCGCCTCGGCCATGTGGTACAACGAGTACCACACGCTGCTGGCCTCGGGCCTGAACCCGGACGAATTGCGCGTGTTCTTCTACCGCGACCTGGACCTGAACTTCCCCGAGGACGGGCTGTACACCCTGGAGAAGACACTCGCCGCCGACCCCGAGCTGTGCAGGGCCGTGGCCAGGGCCAGCCTGCGCGGCTGGGAGTACGCCTTCGCCCACCCCGAGGAGGCCGTGGACATCGTCATGGAGCGCCGCAAGGCCGCCCACCTGCCCACCAGCCGCGCCCACCAGCGCTTCATGCTCGCGCGCATGCAGGATGTCATGGCCACCCCCGGCCAGCCCATGGGCGGGCTTGAGCGCGCGGACTTCGACCGCGTGGCCGACGCCCTGGCCGCCCAGGGGCTCATCCGCGCCCGGCCGGATTTCGCGGCCTTTTCCCGGGGCCAGGCCCTGGGGGTGCGGCCATGAGCCCGGCGCGCACGGGGCTGGCCTTCCGGCTCTCCGCCCTGGTGCTCACGGCCACGGCCCTGGTGCTGGCCCTGGTGGTGGCCGCCACCTATCACCTCGCCAGCGAAATCCTGCTGGAGCAGGCCGAGGAGGGCGCGCGCTCCCTGGCCCAGTCCCTGGTGCAGCGCATCGAGTCGCGCCTGGCGCCCATCCCCCGCGTGCCGCGCGGCGTGGCCTACGAGTTGGAGGACGGCTCGCTCACCGATGCGGACATCCTGCGCCGCCAGCTGCGCGTGCTGGCGGACAACGACGAGATCTTCGGCATGGCCGTGGCCTTCGAGCCCCATGGCCGCCACAAGGGCACGGTGCACTTCGCGCCGTACACCTTCCGCACGCCCCTGGGGCCCAAGGCCACCAACCTGGGCGGCCCGGCCTACCGCTACCACCACATGGACTGGTACCAGATCCCCGCCGTGCTGGGCAAAACCGTGTGGAGCGAGCCCTACTACGACGAGGGCGGGGGCAACGCCCTCATGACCACCTGCTCCGTGCCCTTCTACAGCCTGAAAGGTGGCACGCGCGAACTGGCCGGGGTGGTCACGGCGGACGTGTCCCTGGACTGGCTCAAGCGCCTGGTAGCCTCCGTGAGCGTTCTGGAGACGGGCTACGCCTACCTCATCACCGGCACGGGCACCTACGTCACCCATCCCGCGCCCGGCGTGGCCTTCCACGAGACCATCTTCAGCCGGGCCGAGGAGCACGGCGACGAGGAGCTGCGGCGCATCGGCCGGGACATGGTGCGCGGAGCCACGCGCTTCGTGGAGTCCAGGAGCCTGCACACAGGCAAGGACGGCTTCCTGGTCTTCGCGCCGCTGCCCGCCACGGGCTGGTCCGTGGGCGTGTTCTACCCCAAGGACGAGCTTTTGGCCGACGTGCGCCGCCTGGCCCTGGTCAGCTCGGGCCTGGGCGGGCTTGGCTTCCTGCTTCTGGCGGCCCTGGTGGCGGCCATCAGCCGGAACATCACCGACCCCCTGCGCCGCCTGGCCGGGGCCGCCCGCGAGGTGGCCCGGGGCGGCCTGGACGCGGACATCCCGGCGGTGCGCGCCCGTGACGAGGTGCGCGACCTGGCCGAGGCCTTCGCCAACATGCAGGAGTCCCTCAAGGGCCACATCCGGCAGCTCACCGAGGCCACGGCCAGCCGCGAGCGCATGGAGAGCGAGCTGCGCATCGCCCGGGACATCCAGATGGGCATCCTGCCCAAGCTCTTCCCGCCCTTCCCGGACCGCCCGGAGATCGACCTCTTCGCCAGCCTGGAGCCCGCGCGCGAGGTGGGCGGCGACTTCTACGACTTCTTCCTCTGCGGGCGCGACCACTTCTGCTTCCTGGTGGGCGACGTGTCCGGCAAGGGCGTTCCCGCGGCCTTCTACATGGCCGTGGCCAAGACGCTCATCAAGGCCGTGGCCGACAGCGCCAATAACGGCGGCGGGGACGGCCGGGGCCCGGACCCCGGGCGCATCCTGACCCGCGCCAGCGACGAGCTGGCCCGGGACAACGACTCGTGCATGTTCGTGACCATCTTCTGCGCCGTGCTGGACCTGCGCACGGGCGAGGTTCGCTACGCCAGCGCCGGGCACAACCCGCCCGTGCTGCTGCGGCCCGGGCGGGCGCCGGAGCTTTTGCCCTCGCGCCAGGACCCCGTGGCCGGGGCCATGGAGGGCGTGGAGTACGGCACGGACACCCTGCGCCTGGCCCCGGGCGAGAGCCTGCTGCTGTACACCGACGGGGTGAGCGAGGCCATGGACCCGGGCGACGCCATCTTCGGCGAGGAGCGCATGCTGGCGAAGCTGGAGGGACTGGCCGAGGCGGACGCCAAGGCCGTCTGCCTGGGCCTGGACGAGGCGGTGCACGCCTTTGCCGCAGGGGCGGAGCAAAGCGACGACATCACCATGCTGGCCCTGCGCTACAAGGGGCCGGACAGCGACAAGGCCTGAGACGGGAAGGAGCAAAGCGACGACATCACCATGCTGGCCCTGCGCTACAAGGGGCCGGACAGCGACAAGGACTGAGACGGAAAGAGCCAGAGCGACGACACCACCATGCCGGACCCGCGCGAACAGGGACCGGACAAGACCCGGGGCGCGAGGCCCGGAAAACGAGGAGCATACATGGAGTTCAGCAGTTCCAAGCACGGCCAGTTCCTGGTTCTGGCGGCCACCGGCCGCATGGACGCCATCACCGCCCCGCGCTTCGAGGCCGAGTGCGCCAGGCAGATGGAGGCCGGGGAGAAGCGGCTCGTGGTCGACATGGCGGGCCTTGAGTACATCAGCAGCGCCGGCCTGCGCAGCATCCTGGCCTCGGCCAAGAAGCTCAAGGCCCAGGGCGGCGACCTGGCCTTCTGCTGCCTCTCGGGCATCGTGGCCGAGGTCTTCGCCGTTTCCGGCTTCGCCAAGCTTTTGCCCGTGCTGGCCACCCGCGAAGAGGCCCTGGCCCGGAGCTAGGAGGCGGCCATGCACGCCACGCTGCCCACCCGACTGCGCCTGCCCGCCCGCCTGGAGAACCTGCCGCGCCTGCGCGAACTGGCCCTGGAGGCCGCGGCGGCCATGGGCCTGGGGCCGGAGTGGATCGGCAAGGTGGACCTGGCGCTGGAGGAGGCCGTGGTGAACATCGCCCGGCACGCCTACAAGGCCCCGCCGGGCGAGGAAGGCCCCGGGGACGTGGAGCTCTCCTGCGAGGCCCTGCCCGGCGGAGAGGGAGGGGGCGGAGGTCTGCGCCTCGTGCTCTCGGACTGGGGGGCGCCCTTCGACCCGCTGGACATGCCGGACGCGAGCCTGGAGGCAAGCCTGGAGGCCAACCTGGAAGCCGACCTGGACCACCGCGCCCCGGGCGGCATGGGCCTGTTCCTCATCCGCAGCCTGGCCCGGGCCAGCTACCGCCGCGAGGACGGGGCCAACCGGCTGATCCTGGACTTCGGGGACTAGCTTTCGCCGGTTTGGGGCCCTGCCCCGCCGCCTTCGGCCGGGGTTCCCGCCGGGGAATCGGCCCGGAGCCTGCGCCGCAGCTCCCGCCAGCCCGGCAGGGCCCGGTCCAGCACGCCGTAGAACCGCGCATTGTGCCCGCGCTCGATGAGGTGGGCCAGCTCGTGCACCACCACGTACTCCAGGCATTCCGGCGGAAAGGCCGCCAGCCCCAGGCCCAGGGTGATGCGCCGGGCGCGCGGGCTGCAACTGCCCCAGCGGCTCTTCATGCGGCGTATGCCCCAGCTTGCGGCGCGCACGCCCAGCACGGGCTGCCATTTTTCCAAAAGCGACGGGACGAGCGCCTCCAGCTCGGCCTTCTGCCAGCGCCACAGGGCCCGCCAGCGCGCGGCGCAGGCCGCCTCCTCACCCCCGTCGGAGCAGGGGGGCATGGCCAGCTCCAGCACCGGGCCCTGGTCAGTCTCCCACAGACTCACCTTGGGCCTGCCGGGGCGCTCCAGCACCAGCAGGCGGCAGACCCGGCCCAGGTGGGCGTGGACTTCGCCCGTCACCAGGCGCCGGGGCGCGGGCCGGGGGCTGGCCAGAAAACGCTCGCGGTGCCTGGCGATCCACTCCAGGCGGGAGAGCACCATGCCGCGCACCTCGTCGTCCGTGGCCCGTGTGGGCGCGCTCACGCGCACGCTCCCCTCCGGGGGCGAAACCGTGAGCCGGATGGTGCGCATGCGCTTGCGCACCACCTCCACGGCCAGCCCGGCCACCTGCATCACGCTGCGGCGTTCCCTCATGGGCCGGGTCTTGCCAGCAATGCCCGGCGGGCGCAAGGCCGGTAACACGGATGGGCACGCGGCGGGCACTCTGGCAGGCGGCTTGGCGGCGGAAAGCACCCTCCCCAGGTACGCCCGCAAATCCCTTGACCCGGAAGCGGCACATTCTTACAAGAGGGGGATTTCAGCCGCCCGCAAGCCCGCCAAAAAGGAGATTTCCATGGCCGTCCACGTCGTCAACCACCCCCTGGTGCAGCACAAGCTGGGCCTTTTGCGCAAGCACGACATCACCACCAGCCTGTTCCGCGACGTGACCAAGGAGATCGCGCGACTTCTCACCTACGAGGCCACCAAGGACCTGGAGGTGGAGAACAAGACCATCAAGGGCTGGGCCGGAGAGGTGGAGATCAAGCGCATCAAGGGCAAGAAGATCACCGTAGTGCCCATCCTGCGCGCGGGCCTGGGCATGATGGACGGCGTGCTGGACATGGTGCCCGGCGCCAAGGTCAGCGTCATGGGCTTCTACCGCAACGAGGAGACGCTGCAGCCGGTGAAGTACTACGTGAAGCTGGCGCGCGACATCAAGGCGCGCATGGCGCTCATCCTGGACCCCATGCTGGCCACCGGCGGCACCCTGGACGCCACCATCGACCTTTTGAAGCAGGCGGGCTGCACGCACATCCGGGGCCTGTTCCTGGTGGCCGCGCCCGAGGGCATCGCGCGCATCCAGGCCAAACACCCGGACGTGGACATCTACTGCGCCTCGGTGGACGACCGACTCAACGAGCAGGGCTACATCCTGCCGGGCCTGGGCGACGCGGGCGACAAGATTTTCGGCACCAAGTAAGCACGGGGGGCGGCGACGCCCCCTTTTCACGTTGGTCGACGGAGCCGGTGCGCGGCTCGAGAACCCCCTACGCATAAGGAGCAGAGACGATGAGCAGACGCGTGATCCAGGTCGAGGAGAAGGTCCCCTTCCTCCAGGGCATCCCCCTAAGCTTCCAGCACCTCTTCGCCATGTTCGGCGCAAGCGTGCTGGTGCCCACCCTGTTCAAGATAGATCCGGCCATCGTGCTCTTGATGAACGGCATCGGCACGCTCATCTATCTCTTCCTGTGCAAGGGCAAGGCCCCGGCCTTCCTGGGCTCCAGCTTCGCCTTCCTCTCCCCGGTGTTCGTGGTGCTGGGCACCGACCCCACCCTGGCCGGGGCCAACTACTCCTTCGCCCTGGGCGGCTTCATCGCCTCCGGCCTGATCTTCATCGCCGTGGCGCTCATCATCTGGCAGTTCGGCCCGGGCTGGATCAGCTACGTGCTGCCCCCGGCCACCATGGGCCCCATCGTGGCGCTCATCGGCCTTGAGCTGGCGGGCGTGGCCACGGGCATGGCGGGCATCATGCCCGACGCCAAGACCGGGGCCTTCAACATGGACGCCATCGTGGTCTCCTCGGTGACGCTTCTGACCGTGGCCTTCGGCTCCGTGGTGTTCCGGGGCTTCTTCGCCATCATCCCGGTGCTGGTGGGCATCGGCGTGGGCTACGCCACCTCGCTTGGCCTGGGCATGGTCAAGTTCGACCCCGTGCTGGCCGCGCCCATCCTGGCCGCGCCCACGGTGTACCTGCCCAAGTTCGACATCAATGCCATCCTCATCATCATCCCGGCGGCGCTGGTGGTCATCAGCGAGCACATCGGGCACCTGGTGGTCACGGGCAACATCGTGGGCCGCGACCTGACCCGCGACCCCGGCCTGCACCGCTCCCTCATGGGCGACGGCATCAGCACCGCGCTGTCCGGCTTCTTCGGCTCCGTGCCCACCACCACCTACGGCGAGAACATCGGCGTCATGGCCATCACCCGCGTGTACTCGGTGTGGGTCATCGGCGGGGCGGCGGTCATCTCCATCGCCCTGGCCTTCATCGGCAAGCTCTCGGCCTTCATCCAGTCCATCCCGCTGCCGGTCATGGGCGGCATCTGCATCCTGCTCTTCGGCGTCATCGCCGCCTCGGGCATCCGCATGCTGGTGGAGGCCAAGGTGGACTACTCCAAGCCCGTGAACCTGTGCCTCACGGCCATCGTGTTCATCGTGGGCATCAGCGGCACGGCCATCAAGCTGGGCAACGTGCAGCTCAAGGGCATGGCCCTGGCCACGGTGGTGGGCATGGCCCTGTCCCTGGTGTTCCGCATCCTGGAGAACATGGGGCTGACCAACGCGCCCTCGGACCTGGCCGACACCTCGGGCCACTAGGCCGGCACCAGCACACAAGGCAGCCAGACGGCCGCCAATCCCCGGGGATTGGCGGCCGTCTTTTTTGGGCCTGGATCGCCGTCGGCTAGGGCTGCGGGCCGCCGTTCCTCGGGCCCAGCGCCCGTCGCAGCGCCTCGGCCATGCGCAGGCGCGTCACGGGCTTGTCCAGCACCTCGGCCACGCCCAGCCTGCGGGCGGCGTCGAGCACCGCGCCGTCGCTGTTGCCGGTGCACAGCACCACGGGCAGCCCGGGCCGGAGGTTCAGCAGCAGCCCGGCCAGCTCCGTGCCGGAGATGCGCGGCATGACCTGGTCGGTGAGCAGAAGGTCGAAGGAGCGCGGGGCCTCCATGAAGGCGGCCAGGGCCTCCTCGGCGCTGCGCGCGGCGGTGACGCGGTAGCCCAGGCCGGTGAGGGTCTCGCGCCAGACCTCCAGCAGGGCCGTCTCGTCGTCCACCAGCAGCACGTGGCCCTGGCCCATGGGCGCGGCGTGCCCGTTCTCCGGCCCGGCCTCCCCGGCCTCGGCGGCCTTGGGCAGGTACACGCTCATGGTGGTGCCGCCGCCGGGGCGGCTCTCCACGCCGATGGCCCCGCCCAGGCGGTGCATGATGCCGTGGACCACGGCCAGGCCCATGCCCGTGCCCTCGCCGGGGCGCTTGGTGGTGAAGAAGGGGTCGAAGATGCGCGTCAGAATCTCCGCCGGGATGCCCGGCCCGGTGTCGCGCACGCGCAGGCGCACGTGGGGGCCGGGGGCCAGCTGGGCCAGGTCCGCCGGGCGGGTCTCGCCCAGCTCCACCTCGTCCAGGAGCACCTCCAGGGTGCCGCCCTTCTCGCCGGTGGGCTCGCCCATGGCCTGCACCGCGTTGGTGCACAAATTCAGGATCACCTGGTGCAGCATGGAGGGGTCGGCCAGCACGGTGTCCGAGGTGGTGGCCAGGTTGCGCCGCACGGCGATGCCCGGGGGCATGGTGACCATGAGGTGCTGGAGCACCTCCTTGATGAGCGGGGTGAGCCGGAGGGGGATGAGCCTGCCCTCGCCCTGGCGGCTGAAGGCCAAAATCTGCCCGATGAGCTCCTTGGCGCGGGCCCCGGCGCGCAGGATCTCCTGCACGCGGTGCTCCTGCGGGCCGCCCTCCGCGGTGAGCAGGACCATCTCCGCATAGCCCAGCATGACGCCCAGGATGTTGTTGAAGTCGTGCGCGATGCCCCCGGCCAGGGTGCCCAGGGCCTCCAGCTTGCGCGACTGCTCCAGCTGGCGCTCCAGCTCCTTCCAGCGGGAGATGTCGTGGGCCACCACGATGGTGCCCGCGTGCTGGTCCCTGGCGTCAACGTAGGGGCTGGCCGTGACCAGGAAATGCCCGCCCCATTTTGGGATGGAGAGTTCCTCCGAGGAGCAGGTGGTGCAGGAGGCCAGGGCCAGGATGCGCAGCGCGGCGTCGTCCTGGGTGCCCACCACCTCGCTCAGGGGCCGGCCCACCAGGTCGCGCGGGTGCACGCCCAGGCGGTCGGCCAGGGTCATGTTCAGCCGCCGGGCGTGCAGCACCTCGTCCAGGATGAGGATGCAGTCGGGCACGGAGTCGAAGGTGCGCTCCCACTCCTGCTTGGCCTGGAGGATGGCCTGCTCCACGCGGCTGCGCTCGCTGATGTCCACGCCCATGCGCCAGTCCTTCCAGCCCGGCAGGGGGAACTGGCGGGAGATGTCCGACCAGGCGATGGTGCGGGAGCTGCCGTCCCTGCAGGGCAGCAGGGCGTCCTTGCCGCCCAGGCCCGGGGGCCGGGCGGGCTGCGCCGGGGCGGCCCGGCGACCGTTCCTGCCGCCATGCGCAGGAAGGGACTGGCCGGGAAAAAGCCTGCGCGCGGCCTCGCGGCTGCCCACCACCTCGTGCGGGGCGTAGCCCGAGACGCGCTGGCACTCGCGGTTCCAGAAGGCGATGTTCCCCTGGGCGTCGAAGGCCGCCACCAAAAGGGGGATGTTGTCCATGATGCCCAAAAGCGCCGGGTTGCCCAGGCTCGCGGCCTGCGTTCCCACGCCCGCCTCGCCCCCTGCGCCCAGGGCCTCGCCGGAGTATTCGCGCTCCAGCCGCGCGCCCACGAGCCCTGCGGCCACCTTCAGCAGGGCCAGGGCCTCGCGGGGCCAGGCCTGGTCCGGGTCCGGGGCGTCCACGCGCAGCAGGCCCGCCCAGCGGCCGTGGCGGCGCAGGGGCAGGATGGCGCAGGAGCACGGCCCCGAGGCTTCCAGCCAGGCGCGCTCGGGCTCGGGGAAGGAGGCGGCGGGCCCGGCCAGGGCCGAGCCCTGGAACAGCTTCTGGGCCCAGCGGCCCAGGCCCAGGTCGAGATAGGGATGGGCCTCGCGCAGGGGGGCGGCCAGGGGCTCGACGCCGGGGGCGGCGGCCTCGGCGGCCAGGCGCAGGCACAGCCCGCCGTGCCGGTCCTCCTCGTTGAGGAACACCGCTGCGCGCCCAAGGCCGCCGCCATGGACCATGGCCCGCAGGGCGCGGGCCACGGGCACGGGCTTTTCGGCCAGGAGCTGGCCGGAACAGGCCGCGAGGGCCCGCTCCAGACGGAGCGCGGGCCGTTGCGCGGGCCGGGGGGCCTGGGGCCTGCCCTGCTTGGGATTCTGCATGGGGCGCTTCCTGCTGGGCTGTCTTGGGTCCAGGCTTACGCAACAGGCGCCCGGGCCGTCAACGGCCTTGAGCCCGAGGGAGCGCGGCTGGGACATGTCCGAAGCGGCGGGCTACTTCTTGCCGCCGCCACCGCCGCCACCGCCGCCCTTGCCGCCCTTGCCGCCACCCTTGCCGCCGCCAGCGCCCAGGCCGCTATCGCCGTCGCCCTCGCCGGGGCCCCTGGTCTTGCCGGAGGTCAGCCCCTTCTCGGACTTGGAGGCCTTGGCGCTCTTGCTGGCGGACTTGGCTTGGGCCGCGCCCTTGGCCTTGGCGGTGCCCATGCCCACCACGCTGGGGTGCAGGCCCAGCTTCTGGGCTATCTGGCCCCAGCCCAGGCCCTCGGCGCGCATGGCCTGGATGTCCTCGGCCTTGGGGCTGGTGTTGGGGTTGGCCGTGGCGCTGGCGGCCACGATGCGCTCCACGCGCTGCTGCTCCGTGAGGTTGCGGAAGGGCCTGGGCTCTGTGGCCCCACTCGTGGTGGAGCCCGAACCAGTCGACCCGGTGGTGGTCTGGGCCAGGGCCGGGGCCGCAAGAAGCAGCGCCGACAGGGCCAGGGCCGGAAGCATCGCGCGTTTGGTCCACTTGGCGAACATGGTCATCCTCCCGTGTTGTTGTACGGCAACGCCGCCGGAAGCGGCCTGGACCGTTTCCGGCGGCGGATCACGCCTGTATGGAGGCAGGACGGGGCTACTTCTTGCCGCCACCGCCGCCCTTGCCACCGCCACCGCCGCCGCCGCCACCGCCTCCCTTGCCGCCTCCGGAATTGCCACCGGAGTTGCCTCCGGAATTGCCGCCGGAGTTGGAATTGGCGCCCGCGCTCTTGTCGCTCTTGTCGGCGGCGTTGGCCATGGCCCGCTCGCTCTTGTTGGTGGTGCCCATGCCCGCCACGCTGGGATGCAGGCCCAGGTTCCGGGCGATCTGGCCCCAGCCCAGGCCCTCGGAACGCATGCCGGAAACCTCGCTCTCAGACACGCCCGCCGCCGCGGCGATGTTCGCCGTGCGCTGGGCCTCGGTCATGCTCGTGGGGGCGGTCTCCCCGGTGGTTCCGCCAGTCGTCCCGTCGGTCGTGCCGCCCGTGGTGCCGCCGTCAGTCGTCCCGCCGGTGGTCCCGTCAGTCGTGCCCCCGGTCGTGCCGCCCGTGGTGCCGCCCGTGCCCGCATCCTGGGCCAGGGCTGCGCCGCTCAGCAGCGCCAGCATCAGGCCCGCACAGGCCAGGCGCTTCAACGCGACAAAGAATCTCTCGCTCATGACGGCATCCTCCTCAATGTTTTGCGCCACGACCCGCCCCCCCTGAGGTCGGCAGGCCAGGCGCCAAGGCTTCACATCAGACGAAACAATACAACACGCTGACTACGCCTGCAACAATCTATTGCACCACATTTGCTCAACGTGTCTGGGTGGCGGGACGCTGCTCGGCCTGGCCCAGGAGCGTGACGCCGAGGTCACGCCCGGGCACGGTGAGGCGCACCTCGCGCGCGCCCTCCGCCACGGCCACGGCCTTCGCCGCTTCCCGTCCGGGCACGCTCAGGCTGATGCCCGCCACGCCGGGAAACGCCTCGCGCGCGGGGCGCTCCAGGCTGCCCGCCAGCATGGTGCGGCGCAGGTTCTCGCCCGCGGTCTCGTAGTAGGCCGGAGCGGTCTCGATGGCCTTTTCGAACATGGCCCGGGCCTTGGCGTTCTCGCCCTTGAGCAGCAGGGCGTAGCCCAGGTTGTTCAGGGCCCTGGCCTCGTCACCGGCGGCGCGGAAGGCCTCCAGGGCCTCCACCGGGCGGCCCAGGCGCACCAAAAGCAGGCCCAGGTTGTTGCACACGCGCTCCGAGCCCAGGCCCCGGCTCATGGCCTTGCGGAAGATGATCTCGCCGCCCTGAAGGTCGCCCGCCAGCACCAGGGCCACGCCCAGGCTGTTGGCCAGCTCCTCGCGCACGGCCTTGCGGGTCGCCTCGGGCAACTGGGAAATGCGCGGCGAGCCCAGGGCCGTGCGGTACTGCTCCGCCGCCTGGGCGGGCTGGCCCTGGGCCTGGAGTACCATGCCCAGCACGCCGCGGGCGCGCCAGGAATCCGGGGCCAGGGCCACGGCCCGGGACAGGGCCTCGCGGGCCTCGTCCAGGCGTTCCAGAGCGTACAGGGCCTCGCCCCGGCCCTGGAGGACCACGGCCTGGTCGGGCGAATCCGCGGCCAGCCTGGCCTGGACCTGCTCGAAGCCCGCGAGCGCCTCCTCGGCCCGGCCCAGGCGCAGCAGCGCGCGGGAGCGCTTGAGCATCAGCCCGGGCTGGCCGGGGCTGAACTTGAGCCCGCGCTCGTAGCCCATGAGGGCCAGATCGGCGCGGCCGGAGCGCAGCTGGGCGTCGGCCAGCAGCTCCTGGGGCCCGGCGATCCCGGGGTTCAGGCTGGCGGTGGTGTCCGCGCCGGCGCAGGCCGAGAGGGCCAGCACGGCAAGGAGAAGGACGGCGAGTCTGGAGGTGGCGGCGCGCATGGCGTGCTCCTTGGTTTGCTTACTGGCCCACGCGGGCGAAGACGCGCATGAGCTGAATGGCGGCCGGGCCCATGATGACCGCGAACAGCGCCGGAAAGATGCACAGGATGAGCGGGAAAAGAAGCTTGGTGGGCAGCTTGGCGGCGCGCTCCTCCGCCCTTTGGAACCGGCCCGTGCGCAGGGTGTCGGAGTACACGCGCAGGGTGCGCGCCACGCTGATGCCGAAGAGGTCGGCCTGGATGAGCAGGGTCACCAGGCTCTGCACGTCCTCCAGGCCCGTGCGCTCGGCCAGGTCCTTCAGGGCCTGCTGGCGCTGCCTGCCCGCGCGCATCTCCAGGGTCATGGTGCGCAGCTCGCCGCTGATGCCCGGGGCCGAGGCGGAAAGCTCCTCGCTGACACGGTGGATGGCCTGGTCCAGGCCCATGCCCGACTCCACGCAGACCACCAGCAGGTCCAGGGCGTCGGGCAGCTCGCACAAGAGCTGGATGCGGCGGTCGTTCACCTTGCCGCGCAGCCAGGCGTTGGGCGCATAGCACCCGGCCAGGGCCAGGGAGAGCGCGCCGATGACCAGGACGTTGACTGAGGGCGTCTTGGGAAGCAGCAGGGCCACGCCCAGGAACAGGCAGGGCGGCAGGATGGCCAGGGCGGCCTTGGCTCCGTGGAAAGTAGACGCTGCGCCGGGCCCGCGCAGACCCGCGCGGATGAGCGCCAGGCGGGTCTGGTCCTGGTCGTCCTTCTCCCTGGGCCCGGCCAGCTGGCCCAGGCCCCGGAACAGTCCGGCCACTCGCCCGGCCAGGCGGGCGAAGAGCGGCTCCTCCCCGGCGTTCAGCAGCACTCCGGTGGCGCGCGCGATCTTGCCCGAGAGCTGGGCGGCGCGCTCGGCCTCGCGCCGCGAGCCCAGGATGCCCAGGAACAGGAGCAGAACCGACCCGAAGGCCAGGACCGAGGCCAGCAGGGGAACAAGGAGGTTCGCTTCCATGGCCGCCCCCTACACCTTGAAGTTGACCATCTTGCGGATGATCAGCGCGCCCAGGGTCATCATGGTCAGGTTCGAGCCGATGAGCATGTGGCCCAGGTCCTCGGTGAACAGCAGGCTCATGTAGCCGGGATTGATGAGGAAGATGATTCCAGCGATGGCGAAGGGCATGGCCAGCAGGACGATGGCCGACAGCCTGCCCTCGGCGGAGAGGATGCGGATGCGGCCAAAAAGCTTGAAGCGCTCGCGGATGAGGCTGGCCGTGTTGCCCACGATCTCCGAGAGGTTGCCGCCGGTCTCGCGCTGGATGTTCACGCTGACCACGAAGAACCGCAGGTCCGGGCAGTCCACGCGGTCCAGCAGGTTCTGCAGGGCCTTCTGCGTGTCCACGCCGAAGTTGATCTCGTCCAGGGTGATGCCGAACTCCGGGCCCAGGGGGTCGGGAAACTCGTCGGCCACCATGCGCATGCCGCCGCCGAAGGTGTTGCCCGCCTTGAGCGCCCGGGCGATGAGGTCCAGGGCGTCGGGCAGCTGGCGGCCGAAGGCCCGCATGCGCTTGCCGCGCCGGGAGTACACCCGCAGGATGGGCAGCGGGGCCAGGGCCGCGCCAGCGGCGATGCCGACGAGCGCCGAATCGGTGAACAGCACGGCCAGGGCCAGGGTGGCAAAGCCGATGAGCGCGGCGGCCAGCACGTACACCCCGGCGGTGCCCTTCTCCCCGGCCTGGCGCAGCACGCGGTCGAAATTGCGCATCCAGTGCAGCCCGGCCAGGAAGCGGTGCAGCCAGGGCACCTCGCTGTAGCGCACGCGGCGCACCAGGTCCTGGGCGCTCACCTCAGGCCCGGCCAGGGCCAGGGCGCCCAGGCGGGCATCCACGCGCTCCTTGCGCTGGCGCGCGCCCGAGGTGGCCACGTTCACCGCGAACAGCGCAAGCAGCAGCACCGACAGGGCGGCGAGGACGGCGATGAGAAGCGGCATGGCGTTCCTCCTAGGCGCCCATGGGGGCGAACAGGCTCTGCTCCAGGTTCACGCCGCTGGCGGCCAGGCGCTCGGAGAACTTGGGCCGGATGCCCCGGCTGACGAAGCGGCCCTGCACCTTGCCGTTTCCATCCACGCCGGTCTGCTCGAAGGCGAAGATCTCCTGCATGGTGATCATCTCGCCCTCCATGCCCGTGACCTCCTGGAAGCTGATGAGCTTGCGGGAGCCGTCCATGAGCCGGGAGATCTGGATGATGACGTCGATGGCCGAGCTGATGAAGCGCTTGAGCGAGATGTCGGAGATGTTCAGCCCCGCCATGGCCACCATGGTCTCCAGGCGCATGAGCGCGTCGCGCGGGGTGTTGGCGTGGATGGTGGCCAGCGAGCCGTCGTGGCCGGTGTTCATGGCCTGGAGCATGTCCAGGGCCTCGGCCCCGCGCACCTCGCCGATGATGATGCGGTCGGGCCGCATGCGCAGGCAGTTCTTCACCAGGTCGCGCTGGGTCACCTCGCCCCGGCCCTCGATGTTCATGGGGCGGGTCTCAAGGCGCACCACGTGGCGCTGCTTGAGCTGCAGTTCGGCGGCGTCCTCGATGGTGACGATGCGCTCCTCCTCGGGGATGAAGCGCGAGAGCACGTTGAGCATGGTGGTCTTGCCGCTGCCGGTGCCGCCGGAGATGAGCACGTTGAGGCTGCAGTGCACGATGCCCTTCAGCACCTCGCCGATCTGCGGGGGCAGCGCGCCGAAGCCGATGAGGTCCTCCAGCTCCAGGGGATCCTTGGAGAACTTGCGGATGGACAGCGAGGGCCCGTCGATGGCCAGCGGCGGGATGATGGCGTTGACGCGCGAGCCGTCGGCCAGGCGGGCGTCCACCATGGGCGAGGACTCGTCCACGCGCCTGCCCACGCGGGAGACGATGCGGTCGATGATCTTGCGCAGGTGCGTGTCGTCGCGGAAGCGCGCCCCGGTGAACTCCAGCACGCCCTTTCTTTCCACATATATGGTGCGCGCGCCGTTGACCAGGATGTCGTTCACCGTGGGATCCTTGATGAAGGGCTCCAGGGGGCCCAGGCCCAGCACCTCGTCCTGGATCTCGCCCAGCAGGGCCTTGCGCTCCGTGGCGTTCAGCGGCGCCTGGGCGAAGTCCTCCCACAGGATGCGCTCCACCACCCGGGCGATCTCCACGCGCATCTCCTCGGGCGCAAGGGCGTCCAGCAGCGAGAGGTCCAGCACGTCGATGAGCCGGTCGTGGATGCGCTTCTTGATCTCGTGGTAGTCGTCGCTCTTGTTCTCCACGCGGGCATGGGCGCGGGCCTGGCCGCGCGCGGACTCGGCCGGGGCGGCCTTGGGGGGCGTGGCCGGGGCGGGCTCAGGAGAAGCCGGGCTCACCGCCGCCGCCAGGGTGCGGGCGACGGCGGTGCCGCGGGAAAGCCGTGTTGCGAGATCCATGCGTCACCTCACGCCGAATGCCGGGCCGGGGCAAGGCCCGGGGCCACGGCCCTGAGCCGGGCCCAGAGCGCTCCGGCCTTGCTGGGGCTCTCGCCGCAGGCGGCCTGGGGAACGCGGGCCAAGTCGCGGGCCATGGCCGCGTAGGCGCGCGCCAGGGCGCCCTTGGGGTCGCTCTCGGCCAGGGGCTTGCCCTGGTTGATGGCCGCCAGGGCGGCCGGATAGTCGTTCAGGATGGACCAGGAAAGCTTCTGCCGCAGGATGCCCTCGGCCTCGGCGGTGCCGATGTCCGACTGGCTGGTCTTGCGGTTGGCCACCAGGCGGATCTTGGCCGCCAGGTGCGGCTGGGCGGCGCGCACGGCCTCCAGGAAGCGCTTGGCCCGCGCCAGGCAAGGCAGGGAGAGGTCCAGCACAAGCAGGATGTCGTCAGCAAGCTCCAGGGCGTCCAGGGCGGCCTCGTCCTGGCCGGTGCCCGCGTCCACCACCACCTGGGCGTACACCTGGCGCATCAGGCCCAGAAGCTGGCGCAGGGCCGCCGGGTCGAGTCCGGCGTCGCCGCCGAAGTCCGGTGCGGGCAGCACGGCCAGGCCCGAGGCGTGACGGGTCATGACGCTCTCCAGGTAGGTGGCGTCGAGGCGGGAGAGGTTGGCGGCCACATCGGCCCAGGTGTAGGCGTGCTCCAGGTCCAGGAAGATGGGCGTCTCGCCCTGGGGCGCGGCCAGGTCCAGCAGGGCCGTGGAAGCCAGGGAGGACAGGCCGTGGGCCAGGTTCACGGCCACGGTGGTGGCCCCCACCCCGCCCTTGGCCCCCAGCACCAGAATGACGCGCCCGCCCTGCGGCTGGGGCTGCCCGGCGGGCTCGGCCCTGCGGCCGCGAAGCCGTTCCAGCGCCGCGAACAGGTCCGCCGGGTTCAGCGGCTCGGGCAGGTATTCGCCGATGCCCGCACGCATGGCCGCCAGCAGCACCTGGGGCTCCGGAACGGGCCCGCAGAGGATCACAGCCCGCGCCCGGCCCTGGTCCATGAGCTGCCGGGCCAGGGCCACGGAGGCCTCGGCGGAGCCGGGGGCGGCGTCCAGGGCCAGGAGCACGGCCTCGGCCCGCGCGCTCCAGGCCTGGGGCAGCAGGTCCAGGTCCGTCCCGGCCAGGGCGGCCTCCAGGCCGCGCCTGCGGCCTTCGTCCGCCGCCAGGATGGCGATGCTCGCTCTGTTGGCCGTCATGGCTGTGCTCCTTGCCTCTGTTCCGTTACTGGGCCGCGCCGCGGCTGGAGTCCTGGATGAGCCTGGCCACGGCCAGCATGCCGTTGCCGCCGCCGCTGTCCTTGGGCTTGTAGGGCACGGCCCTGATGAACCGGCCGGTGATGTTGCCCCTGCCGTCGATGCCCTGGACGAACACCGCGCCCAGCTGGTGCACCACCACGTAGTTCCTGCCCGAGTAGGGGGGCTGCAGCGGGTCGAAGAAGGGAATGAGCGCCACGCGGGGGCTCAGCAGGGGGTCCTTGTACGCGCTGCCCTTGATGGACTTGCTGCCCGAATCCCAGTACGCGCCCGGATCCTCGGAGATCAGCTCCAGCACGCCCTGCCTGGTGGGGCCCACCTTGTTGCCCGGCTCGGTCTGCAGCTTGTCGCCCGGCTCCACAACCGCCACGTTTGATCCATCGCACCCGGCGATGTTGTAGTTGTAAGCTCAGGCGCCAGGGACTGGCACCCCCTTGTTCAAGGGCGGGTAGTCGATGGCGTTGTACTGGCTGGGCACGATGGTGTCCTGGGGGTCGCCCACCTTGAGCACCACCGTGGCGCCCACGTCGGCGGCGCCGTAGCCCTGCACCTGCACCGTGGCCATCTCCTTGGCGCTGTCCACGTCGAGCATGCCGTTGCCCCGGTACGAGCTGGGCGCGCTCTCGGCGAAGTCGTTCCAGGTGAACTTGGTGGCCACGCTCCAGGGCTTGAGGCACTTGCTGGAGGCGGCGTTGACCACGCCGGCGCGTGCCTTGGCCGAGAGGTCGGCCTCATCCTTGCCCACCACGCCGCCGAAGAACAGGCTCACGGCGTTTGCGCGGTTCTGGGCGCGGCGCACCGTCACCTCCACCTGGTTGGGGGCGATGGTGTCGGGCACGCCGTTCTTGTAGAACGCGATGTCCGAGTCCTGGATGGCCACCGAGGGCTGGTCCTGGCTGTCCAGGTTGGCCCGGCCGTAGTCCAGCACGATGGTGCGCACCTTGGCCAGGTCGCTGCCGTGGGAGATGAGCGCGTTGGCTCCGGCCAGGGCGGCGGCGTCGGCGCTGGTCTGCAGGCTGCTGCGGCGCACGTGCATGGCCGCCAGGTCCACGGCCAGGGCCGCCATGCCCGCCAGGACCACCAGCACCAGGGCCATGATGACTCCCGCCGCGCCGCGCTCGTCGCGGATGAATCTCGAAAGGATGCTCGTCTTCATCGGGGTATTCATGGGGTCCTCCCCTGCTACTCGTGCCGCGCCGTGGCAGCCATGGTCACGCCCTGCGGAAACAGGCCGCCCCAGCTTGCCAGCGCGTAGTTGGCCAGATCGTACTTCACCGTGACCTTCATGGCCGTGCCCCGGGCGGAGTCGGCGAGCGCCGGGCTCACCAGCACCGTCACCTTGGCCGGATCCAGCCCGGCGGAGCTGACGTGGGTGCGCACGGCCTGGCCGGGGTCGGAGCCCTTGGCCGCCTGGAACGCGCCCTCGTGCGCCGCGCGCGACACTGTGTGCGAGACGCTTAAGTAGCGGCTGAAATCCACCATGCCGAGCAGCAGCGGCGTGAGCACCAGGGCCACGCCCAGGGCGAACTCCAGGGTCGCTGAGCCGCGATTGCTTCTTGTGCGTGCGTTCATGGCGTCCCTCCCTACGGCTGGTGGATCATGACGCTGGTGGCGCTCACGATCCTGTGGCTGCCGATGCTCGCATCGAGCTGCGACAGGGTCAGGAAGTCGAAGCCCACGCTCACCGTGACGCTCACGGGCTGGCCCTGCTGGCGCGCGCCGATGCTCACCGAGGGCGGCACGGTGATGCCGCCATTGAGCACGCGCACGGTGGCCACGTCGGCCACGGCGCTGTCCGTGGGCTCGTTCAGCACGGCCATGCGCGCGGCCTCGGCCGCGGCGGAGCTCACCACGGTCTGGGTCCAGAGCAGCCGGCCGAAATCGATGCAGGCCAGCACCAGGAGCATGAGCAGGGGCAGCAGCATGGCCGCCTCCACGGAGATGCCGCCACGCTGGCGGCGGGCGCTCGTGCGGGTATTGGTGTTCATCACTTGGCCCCCTTCTTGGTCAGGATGATGGCCTCGGGCAGCTTGTCCTGGCCGCCCGTGCCGTCGGGCTCCGCGCTCTTGCGGTAGGAGTCCATGGCGTTCTTGGCGAACACGCCGTCCAGGCCGGTGACGGGCCGGTCGCCCTTGGGCGTGGGGTCGAGCTTCTGGTTCTCGATGGCCATGCGCACGCTCATGCCCCAGGTCTCGGCCAGGGGCGGCTGGCTGGAGCCGGCGCAGGCGGCGGCGCCCAGTGACATGGCCAGCAGGGCCAGGGTGATGCGGATGCGGGCGTTCATGCTCTCCTCCTATTCCTCGGGCGGCAGGCCCTGGCCGAAGCGGCCGTCGAAACCGGCCCCGGCCTGGCCAGCGGCCCGACCGGACTGCGGGGACTGTTGGCCCTGCCCCTGGGCGGGAGCCGGGGCCTTGCGCGGGATGTCGGCCTCGGCGCGCTCGCCGTTCTTGGCCGGGGCGTTCTTGGCGCCCTCCAGCTTGCCGCCCAGGAAGAACTCGTACGGGGTGGGCTCGCGGAAGCCGTCCGTGGGCAGGGTCTGCCTGGCCATGTCCAGGGGCTTCACCAGGTGCGGGGTGACGATGATCACAAGCTCGGTCTCGCTCTTGCGGAACTCGCTGCTGCGGAACAGCGCGCCCAGGATGGGCACGTCGCCCAGGCCGGGGAACTTCTTGATGCTCTCGCGGGTGGAATCCTTGATGAGCCCGGCGATGGCGAAGCTCTGCCCGTTGCCCAGCTCCACCGTGGTGGTGGCCCGGCGGGTGGTCAGCCCGGGGATCTTCCAGCTGTTGATGGTCACGCCCAGGTCGTAGTCCAGCTCGCTCACCTCGGGGTTCACCAGGACGCTGATGCGCCCGGAGTCGAGCACCGTGGGAGTGAAGTTGAGGCCCACGCCGAAGGGCTTGAACTCGATGGCCACGGTGCCCAGGGCCTGCGGGATGGGGATGGGGATCTCGCCGCCGGCCAGGAAGTTGGCGCTCTTGCCCGAGAGGCAGATGAGGTTGGGTTCGGCCAGCACCTTCACCAGGCCGTCGTCCTTCAGCGCGTCGATGAAGCCCGTGAGGGTTGTGCCGCCACCCAGGTTGGGCGAGACGATGGCGTTGACGTTGTCCTGGGGGAGGAGAGTGCCCGAGCTGTACTTGGTCAGCGTGCCGAGCATGGAGTAGATGGCCGTGCCGCTGGAAAGCAGGCTGAAATTGATACCCAGGCGCTGGAGCACGCTGCGGTTCATCTCGGCCACGCGCACCTCCAGCATCACCTGCTGCACGCCGCCCACGGAAAGGGTGTTCTGCACCTTGCCCGGGGCCACGCCCTCGGCGATGGCCAGGGCCGTTGCCAGGGCCGGGGCGCTGGACACGCTGCCGGTCAAGAGCACGTTCTTGCCGCTGACCATGGCGCGGATGCCGCGCTCGTTGGGCAGGGCCTGGGAGATAAGGCGCTTGAGCTGCCCGGCGTCCGGGGCCACGTCCACGTCGAACACGGCCATCACCGCGTCGTCCTGGCCCCAGAGGGTGAGGTTGGTGGCGCCGGGGGCCTTGCCCGTGACGTAGAGTTGGCGGGGCGAGAGCAGCACCACCCCGGCGGGGTCCGGAGAGGCCAGGGACACGCGGCGGATGTCGCGGTCGCTGGTGACCACCAGGGACTTGCCCACGGAAAGTTCGAGCGCGTTGGGCGCGCCGGACACGGTGACGTTCACCGAGGGGGCCGGACCCGCCTGGACCTGGGCCTGGCGGGCCCGGGGCGGCTGGGCGGGGGCCGGAAGGACGGCCAGCAGCGTGGCGGCCAGGGCCAGCAGCGCGGCAACGGCGGCGGCCAGGGGGTTCAGGGCATGGGGGCGGGCGTACATGGGGTTCCTGCCTTAGAAGCTCACCTGGCTCTTCTGCGAGCCGGTGATGATCTCAACGGTGTTCACAGCCCGTGCGGCCCGGCCAGCGGGCCTGGCGCGCAGCGAGGCCAGGGTGGTCTTGGTGTCCGCGCCCTCGGTGAGCACGGGCTCGGAGTCCGAGGCGTTGCGCAGGGCGAAGTGCAGGGTGCCCTGGGTGGAGGCCAGGGCCAGCTTCTCGCTCTCGTGGGGGGTCAGCTCCAGGGTGTACACGTCGGCCTGGGAGGGCGCCTCGTCCTTCTCCGCGGTCATCTGCGCCCCGGCGGCCAGCACAGGCACGTTCTCCAGCACCAGCTTGGTGGTGGTCTTGGAGGCGTTGTTGTCCACGGGCAGGGTCACCAGCACGTCCACCATGTTGCCGGGGCGGATGAACCCTGCCAGGCCCATGACCTTGTTGCCGCGCACGGCCATGGCCCGCTTGCCCGGGGTGATGACGGCGCTGATGCCCCCGGCGGCGGCCTCGCCGGAGAGGCGCGAGGGGGTCAGGGGCTCGCCCGCGCTCACGGCGGTGACGATCATGCGGCCGGAGAGCTCCTGGGTCGTGGCGTAGCTCTGGGCGGGCACGAGGTTCTGCGGAAATTCGGCCACCTTGAGCATGGCGGGCTCCAGGCGCGTTCCGGCGGGCAGGTCGCGGGAGGCGACAACCAGGGGCTGGGTGCGCACGGCCTGGGGCCGGTTCTGGGCGCCCGCCGCGCGCATCCACTGGAACGCCAGAATCCCGGCCACCACGGCCAGGAGCAGGGCCAGGCCCAGTTGCGAGGCGGTCTTGAGGGAGAGGTTCATGCTCTGCTCCTACAGGCCCGGGCTCTGCCAGCCGTGGATCAGGGCCGAGTGGGCCATGGCGGCGAAGGTGCCCAGGGCGATGGCCACGCCGTAGCACAGCCTCGGCAGGCGCACGCCGGCGGTGGCCGGGGCGTAGTCGAAATGTCCGGTGGCGGCGGTGGCGAACAGGGCCACCCGGAAGCGCTGGAACACCGCGCGCAGGATCTGGGGCCTGCGGGCCAGCACGAACAGGGCGTAACCGCCGCCAGCCAGACTGGTGAGCACGAAGGCGGCCAGGACCAGTTCCGGGCCGATCCAGGCGCCCACGGCGGCCATGAGCTTGGCGTCGCCGCCGCCCATGACGCCGAAGAGGAAGGGCGCGAGCATGAGCGCCAGGCCCAGGCCCAGGCCGGTCAGGCCGAACCAGAAGCCGCCCAGGCCCCCGGCCAGGCCGTGGTAGGCCAGGGCCAGCGCGGCGGTGGGCAGGGTCAGGGCATTGGGGATGCGCTGGGAGCGGAGGTCGGTGGCGGTGGCGGCGGCCAGGGCGAGGCTCACGCTGATGAAGATGACGGGGTCCATGGCGTTCTCCTCTTCCGGCTGCCCGTGGGCTGCGAACTTCAGGGGCCGGGCGGTTCTGCGGCGGGGGTGGCGCCGCTCCCCGCCCGGCTCCTGCGGACTGCCTGCATGTGTTCGCCTCGCGGCGTCATGGCCATGCCGGCTGTTTCCGCGCTTAGGGCATGGCGCCGGCGATGGTGGTGAAGGTCGAGGAGACCTTGCTGCCGAGGGTGCCAACGGCACCGACGATGACGGCGGCGATGAGGGCGGCGATGAGGCCGTATTCCAGAGCGGTGGCGCCTTCGTCGTCGCGGATGAGCTGCATCAGTCTGGTCAACATATGATCCTCCAGGTGGTTTGTGTGCCTTGGCCCACATGGGCCGTTCCATGCCCCTCCTAGAGCAACCCGTGTGCCAGCCTGACAACCCGGACGGATTTTGTCGGAATATTTTATTTTAAACGCATAATATCGGGTAGATAGCGCTACCAGCAATGGCGCCGCACACAACTATGTCTCGGCACGCGTCCCGAGAGGTGCTCCACGATTAATGGATGCGCCGGGCGTGCCGAAATCATCATTAAAATATTACTATTTTAATGGCATGGGCACAAACGAGGAACGGCAGCGGGGAGGAGAGGGAGAAGCGAAGGGGGCAAAGCGATCGGCAAATAGTGTACTATTTCAAAGTACAACGACACAGTACACGAATAGTGTATCGCTGGCACCCCGAGCAAACTACAAATTCATTAATTATGAATCGCCGGAAGGGATGGTGCTGGCTAAGCCGGGGGCGATGCCGTGCTTCTTGAGCTTGTTCCAGAGGTTGGTGGGGGTGATGCCCAGGGCCCTGGCCGCACGGGTCTGCACCCCCCCGGCCCGGCGCAGGGCGGCCAGGATCAGGCTCTTCTCCACCTCCCGCAGGGCCTGGCGCAGGGGCAGCGGGCTGCCGCCCGGCCCGGCCTCCGGGGCCTGGGCCTGCGCGCCCTCGCCCAGGGCCAGCTCCACATCCGCCGCGGTGAGCACCCCGGAGCGGCTGAAGATGGCCGCGCGCTCCACCACGTTGGCCAGCTGGCGCACGTTGCCCGGCCAGTGGTGGGCCGCCAGGCGTTCCAGCGCGGAGCGGCCCGGCGGGGGGATGTCCGCCCCGGTGCGCTCGTTGAACTGGCGCAGAAAGTGGGCGGTGAGCGGCTCGATGTCCTCCTTGCGCTCCCGCAGGGGCGGCAGGTGCACCGTGGCCACGTTCAGGCGGTAGTACAGGTCCTCGCGGAAGGTCTTGTCCGCCACGCGCTGGGCCAGGTCCACGTTGGTGGCGGCCACGATGCGCACATCATACTTGATGGGCCGCGCCCCGCCCACGCGCTCGGCCTGCTTCTGCTCCACGGCGCGCAGCAGCTTGGGCTGCAGGTGCAGGGGCATGTCGCCGATCTCGTCCAGAAGCAGCGTGCCGCCCTGGGCCAGCTCGAACTTGCCCGGCCGGGCGGTGAAGGCCCCGGTGAAGGCGCCCTTCTCGTGGCCGAAGAGCTCGCTCTCCAGCAGATTTTCCGGGATGGACGCGCAGTTTACCTTGATGAAGGGTCCGGCCGCGCGCGGGCCGGACTCGTGCAGCAGGTCGGCCACCACTTCCTTGCCCGTGCCGCTCTCGCCCAGGATGAGCACCGTGGTGTCCAGCGGGGCCACACGCTCCACAAAGGCGAACACGGAGCGCATGGCCGGGCTTTCGCCCACTGCGCGGCGCGGCGGGCGGCTGCTCCTCAGGGCCTCGCGCAGGTAGCCGATCTCGCGCTTGAGCCCCCGCTTCTCCAGGGCGCGGCCCACCACGGTCTGCATCTCGCCCAGGCGGAAGGGCTTGGAGAAGAAGTCGTAGGCCCCGTGGCGGATGGCGTCCAGGGCCGTGGCGTGGTCGGAGTAGGCGGTCATGACGATGATGTCCGTGCCGGGGCTGGCCTCGCGCAGCAGCGGTATGGACTCCACCCCGGTCATGCCGGGCAGGCGCACGTCGGTGAGGATGAGGTCGAAGGCGCCGTCGCGGGCCAGGGCCACGCCCTGCTCCGCGCTGCCCGCCCAGGCCACGGTGTGCCCCAGGCTCTCCAGGGCCTCCAGCAGCATGCGCCGGAAGGCCTCGTCGTCCTCGATGAGCAGGATGGTGCCTGTGGCATTGGTCATGGCCCCGCTCTATATCATGGCGCGGCAAAAGGCAAAGCGCGGGCGCGCGGAGGCCGGGCCGCCCCGGCATTTGCCCTCCGGGGGGCTTTGGGCTAGGGTCCGGCCATGGCGGATTCGGACCTCATCCTCTTCATCGACTATTCCCGGTGCATCGGCTGCGAGACCTGCGAGGCCGTGTGCAAGTTCGTCCACGGCCAGCCCAGGATCAACATGACGCGCACCGCCGGGGGCATCATGGCCCCGGTGTACTGTCGCCACTGCGAGAGCCCGGCCTGCGCGCGCGCCTGCACCCGGGGGGCCCTGCTGCCAGCCAAAGACGGCGCCATCCTGCTCACCCCGGTGCTCTGCGCCGGATGCGAGACCAAGAACTGCGTGCAGGCCTGCCCGTACGGCGGCATCTTCTGCACCGGGCTGGACGAGGCCGTGGCCAAGTGCGACCTGTGCCTGCGCCGCCGCGCCGTGGGCGAGCTGCCCGCCTGCGTGGAGATGTGCCCCTGCGGGGCCATGCATCTGGTGACGCGCGCCGAGTTGGCGCAATTCTGCTCGCCGGAGTACGAGGCCGCGCACAAGAAGGTCATGGACCACGTGCGCCCGCCGCTCTCCCAGCTGGGGCCGAAGTAGCGCTACCTCCCGGCGACCCTGCGGGCGTAGGCTCCGCGCAGCGAAACCCGCGCCAGGGCGATGAGCCCCAGGGCGAAGGCCAGGCCCAGGTGCGCCCAGTCCACCAGCATGATGGGCGTGGGCGAAAAGCTGACCTCGGGCAGGTTCTTGAGCACGCGCACCGCGCCCGTGGCCACCAGGGCCGCAAGCACCAGCGCCCGGGCCCGGCCCAGGGCCGTCAGCTCCCAGTCCTGCCGCCACTCCAGCACCCAGCGGGTGAGGGCGTAAGTGGCCACGAACAGCAGCACGGCGGCGGCCAGGTAATGCAGCCTGTGCGTGAGCCAGAAGTCGCCCAGCCAGGCCAGGCCGGGAATCTCGGCGATGCGGTAGCGCTTGGCGATGGGCATCTGCGTGGTGCCCGTGAGGCCCAGCAGGGCCACGGAGAGGCCGTAGGCCCAGGCCACGCGGCGGGTGGCGGGGGTGCTCATTGCGCGCCCCCCTTGTCCTGCCGGGCGGATGGGTCGGAGTCCGGCCCCCTGCCCAGGCGCGAGCCGATGCGCAGGGCCCCGGCGATGACCCCGGCCACCGGGGCCAGCAGCGCCGCATAGGCCATGCGGGTCTCGTCGGCCATCATGTCGCGCATGTGGGTCAGGGGCGGCTTGCCCGGACCGGTGGTCACGGCGGCGTCCAGGGTGTCGAAGGGAACGGGCGAGACGTACAGGGAATTGGTGCCGCCGTTCTCGGTCTCGCCGTAGATGAAGCCATTCATCTTGCGGGCCAGGGCGTGTGCCTTGGCCACCATGTCCGGCCGGGGGCCGATCTCCTGCACGCCGTAGGGGCAGGCCTCGATGCAGGCCGGGGTGCCGCCCTTGGCCAGGCGGTCGGCGCAGCGGTCGCACTTGTACATCACGCCGTTGCCCGCCAGCCGGGGCAGGATGCGCAGGTACAGCCCCACGCCGGACTGGCGCATGGGGATCTCCCACGGGCACACGGCCTTGCACTTGGCCCCGCCCAGGCAGATGTCCGGGTCGATGAGCACCACGCCGTTGTCCTCCCGCGCGGCCGCGCCCCAGGGGCAGAGGTTGGCGCAGGGCGGGTTCTGGCAATGCATGCAGCGCCGGGGGATGTGGATCTCGAAGCGCTGGCCCTGGTACTGGCCGCGCGCGGTCTGGATGTACAGCCAGTTGTACGGGGTGAGCCGCCCGGTCTCGCCGCGTTTCTCGGACCAGTCCTCGGCCTTGCTGGTGGCCGGGATCATCTGCGGAAACGGCTTCACGGGCGCGGGAAACTTGGCGGCGCCCGCCTCGCGGCAGGCCTCCACGCAGGCCCCGCAGCCCACGCACTTGGACAGGTCGTGCAGGGTGGCCAGCTCCGGGCTGGCCTTGCCGTTCCTGGCGGCCTGCCCGGCCCCGGCCGCGCCCGGCAGCAGCAGCCCCAGGCCGGAAAGGCCCAGCGAGGCCAGAAAGCGCCTGCGGGACAGGTTCGGAGTCTTTGCGCGTCGTGCGGTCATGGGCAACATCCTAAGTGAGGGGGAAACGGGCCGTCGCGGGAACTATAATCCTTTTCCCCGGAGCGGCAAGCCTTGTGCGGCGGCGGACAATGTCCAAGAACCGCCACTTTGTCCAGCCCCGGCGATTTTACATTAATGTCACGCCCCTGGAATTGCCGCTGGACAGCCGGGGGCTTTGCCTGTAAGCATCTCGGGTGCTTCCCGGCCCTTCGGAGCCGCCGCGCAGAACATTATTCGCCGCCACCGGGCACGAGGATCAGAAACGACCAATGACCAAGACCGCCAAACTCATCATCGACGGAAAGACCCTGGAGCTGCCGATCATCGAGGGCAGCCACGGCGACCGCGGCCTGGACATCACCCGGCTGCGGGCCGAGACCGGGTGCATCACCTACGACCCGGGCTACGTGAACACCGGGCCGTGCAAAAGCGCCATCACCTTCGTGGACGGCGAGAAAGGCGTGCTGCGCTACCGTGGCTATCCCATCGACCAGATCGCCGCGCGCGGCTCCTTCACGGAGACGGCCTGGCTGCTCATCTTCGGCGAGCTGCCCACCCGCGAGCAGCTCTCCCGCTTTTCCGCCGGCCTGTGCGCGGAGGAACTGCTGCACGAGGACGTGAAGCACCACTTCGAGGGCTTCCCGCCCGGCGGGCACCCCATGGCCATGCTCTCGGCCATCGTCAACTCCCTGGGCTGCTACCACCCGGACCTGCTGGAGATCGAGAGCCGGGGCGAGTTCTACCTGGCGGCCTCCAAGATCATCAGCAAGGTGCGCACCATCGCCGCCTTCAGCTACCGCAAGAGCATGGGCCTGCCCTTCATGTACCCGGATCCGGCCCTCTCCTACTGCCGCAACTTCCTGCACATGATGTTCTCCATCCCGCACCGGCACTATGACCCGAGCCCGGAGGCCGTGCGCGCGCTGTCGCTCTTCCTCACCCTGCACGCGGACCACGAGCAGAACTGCTCCACCAGCACCGTGCGCATGGTGGGCTCGAGCCAGGCCAACCTGTTCGCCTCTGTGTCCGCGGGCATCTGCGCCCTGTGGGGCCGCCTGCACGGCGGCGCCAACGCGGGCGTGGTGGAGATGCTGGAGGCCATCAGCGACGGCAAGCGCTCGCCCAAGGAGATCCTGGAGGCGGCCAAGGCCAAGAAGTTCCGGCTCATGGGCTTCGGCCACCGCATCTACAAGAGCTACGACCCGCGCGCGGTGATCCTGAAGAAGGCCGCCCACGAGCTCCTGCTCAAGCTGGGCAAGCTGGACCGGCTCATGGACATCGCCATGGAGCTGGAAAGCCTGGCCCTGGCCGACCCGTACTTCGTGGAGCGCAAGCTCTACCCCAACGTGGACTTCTACTCCGGCATCATCCTGCGCGCGCTGAACATTCCGGTGCAGATGTTCCCGGTGATGTTCGCCATCGGGCGCATGCCCGGCTGGATCGCCCACTGGTACGAGGAGCACCAGCAGCACGGCAGCAAGATCCACCGGCCCCGGCAGGTGTACACCGGGCAGATCCTGCGCGACTACATCCCCATGGATGAGCGCTAGGGGCCCGGAATCCGTCTTTTTTCGGCCCCTGGCGAAAAAAAACGCTCGGCCCGGAAAAAAACGCTTGCCAAGCGGGCGGGATATCGCTAGACATTGCCTCCGCAACGACGAGCCGAAGTGGTGGAATTGGTAGACACGCTAGGTTCAGGGTCTAGTGGTCGCAAGGCCATGGGAGTTCGAGTCTCCCCTTCGGCACCAAAAGAAACGGGCCGCCCTCCGAAAGGAAGGCGGCCTTTTTCATTCCTCACCAGCCCCTGCATGCTCCATGGCCACACGAGGAAAAGCGGTTGAGCGCCAAGCCAGGTCGGAGCTACTCCGATGCCCTCTGCGACGGGTTTCGCCATGGGGCTCCTCCTGAATTCGGCCACAAGTACCCGCGCTGCTTGAGTTGGAGTAGCCGCAGCGGGGTTCAGGGACGTCAGGGGCACCATCTCGCCAAAAAAGATTGCCGTGTCCTTGCCATCACAGCTGGTAACGTGTAATTTTGAATAGGCCCCCCTTCACAAGCAAAGGAGAAGGTTATGCACCGTAGAGCGCTCAAGTCTCTTGTGTTCGCCTCGTCGTTGGTGTTGCTGTCCACGCTCGCATCCGCCCAAACCCAGACCCAAACCCAGACTCAGAACCAACAAAGAACCCGTACCCAGGACAAACTCCAGCAGCAGACCCAGGACGCCACGCAAACCAAGGAGGCGACCCAGGAGCAGAACAGGATACGGACTCAGGAACGGACTCAAACCCAGACTGCCGCTTCCGTTGGGGGCGGCGCAGGTAGCTCCGGCGGCGGAGGCGGTGGCAGCGGAGGCGGTGGCGGAAAGGGTGGAGGCGGCAAGGGGCGGTAACACCCTGGCAATACTGCGGAGAGCTGCAGAGTTCACGTCCACTCCGCACACGGGCCACAGGACTTCTTGCACAATTGCAGTGCGTTGGCAGTATCAAGAATTCGCACGTTTCGCCTCCCCTCCGGCACCAAAAGAAACGGGCCGCCCTCCGAAAGGAAGGCGGCCTTTTTCATTGGCGCGACCCGCCCGCCCGGACGCCCTCGCCTCCCCTGCCAGCGGCCCGAATCCGGCCAGTCGGTCCATGTTCGGTCCCAGCGCCTGCGCCACCCGGGCCGTGAACCGCGAACCGCCCCCTTCACGCCGGCGGGCGGTCGGGGCCGAAAAAAGGGGAGGGCCGAAGCCCTCCCCATGTCCGCCCGGGGCGCAGCGCCCCTAGCAGTCCACCATGGTCACGCCGAGGCCGCCGGTGCCCATCTCGCGGAACTGCTTGGGCAGGGCCTTGCCCGTCTCCAGCATGGCGGCGATGACCCGGTCCAGATCCTCCCAGTGCTGCTCGACGACCTCGCTCTTGGCCATGAGCGCGGCGTTGTATGCCTTGAGCGCTCCGAAGGCGTTGCGCTCGATGCAGGGGATGAGCACAAAGCCGCCCACGGGGTCGCAGCTCATGCCCAGGTGGTGCTCCAGGGCAATGGTGGCGGCAAGCTCGGTGGCGGCCAGGTCGGCCCCGGTGGCGTAGGCCATCATGGCCGCGGCCATGGCCGAGGCCACGCCGATCTCGCCCTGGCAGCCCACCTCGGCCCCGGCCACGCTGGCGTTGGTCTTGCACAGAAGCCCCACCAGCCCGGCCGCCAGCATCCCCCTGCGCATGGCGTCCTGCGAAAGCTTCAGCTCGTTGCGCATGACGAACACCAGCGCCGGCATGGTGCCAGCCGAGCCCAGGGTGGGCGCGGTGACCGCAAGGCGGCCCGCCGCGTTGCCCTCGCTCACGGCAATGGCGTAGCTGCTCACCCGCTGCATGAAGCCGTCGCCCTCGCTCATGGCCTTGGCCTTGTCGAAGAGCACCTTGGCCTTGCGGTGCATCTCGAAGGGCCCGGGCAGAAGCCCGGTCTCGGAGAGGCCGAGCTCCACGCCGTCGGCCATGGTCCTGATGACCATGTCCAGGTGCCTGTAGACCTCCGCCTCGCCCACGCCCAGGATGGCCGTCTCGTTCTCCAGCATGAGCCGGTGCAGGGGCTTGCCCGTGTCCTTGGCCAGCTTGCGGAACTCCGCCATGTTGCCGAAGACGTGCCTGGGCTTGCCGCGCCTGGCCGGGGGCTCGCCCTTCCAGGAGAAGAAGCCGCCGCCGGGCGAGTAGTACTCGCGCTCGAGCAGCGCCTTTCCGTTGGCGTCCACCAGGCGCATGACCATCGTGTTGCTGAAGGGGAAGGAGTGCTCCACCGCTCCCCAGACGAGCACGGAGTGGGAGATGCGGAACTCCCTGCCGCCGATGACCGTGGGGAACACGGCCTTCTCGTCGGCCAGGGCGTCCATCACCTTGGCGTCGCAGGTTTCGGGCTTCTGGCCCAGCAGCCCCGCCAGCACGGCGCGGTCGGTCCGGTGGCCGCGCCCGGTGGCGCTCAGGCTGCCGTAGAGGTGCGCCTCGAAACGGGCGGCCTTGGCGAGCGTGGCCTTGGGCAGCGCGGAGACGGAGTTGCGGAAGTCGCTGGCCATGCGCAGGGGGGCCAGGGTGTGCGAGCTGGACGGCCCGGGGCCGACCTTGAACAGGTCCACCAGCGGCACGGTGACCTGGTTGCTGGGCAGTTCGAAGCAGCGCCCGGGCCCGCCGTCGGGAAACACCCTGGACGGGATGCCCCGGGCCAGGGCAGGCGCACCGCTGCAGGCCAGCCCAAGCCCGATGGAGGAAAACACAGCCGCCTTGAGAAAGTCGCGCCTATCCATCCGAACCCTCCGTTGGCCTGTTGGAAGTTTGCATACAGATATTCAATCGTAAGCCAGCTTGCCGCCGGATGCAACGCACGGCCGCTTTCCAGGCAGGCCCGGCGCGTGGGGGCAAGGCGGCCTTTTCCTCGCGTCGGCAGCCGCCCTTGCCGTGTACCCTGTCGCGCCTACGCGTTACGTATGAACATGCGTACTGCACGCGGCGGCCAGCCCGGCCCGCTGCGGCGCATGCGCCCGGAATCGCAAGACATGGGCATCTACGGCCGTTTTCGACATACGCTATTTCCTGTTCCCGCTTTACTCGCTCCCGCCGCCAGGGTATGAAATGTATCAGACCCCTTGCGAGGAGCACATGAACACACGCCGCCCCTTCCCCTTGGTCCTGCTGGCCGCCCTGGCCACCCTCATCCTCACCCTCTCCGCCTGCGGCTCCGCCCCGGAGGGCGGCAAGGCCCAGCCCTGCGCCGACGCCATCGGCTGCGTGGACCTGGGGCCCGACGAGGCCCTGACCATCGGGGTCATCCAGTCCCTGTCCGGCAAGGTGGCCACCCTGGGCCATGAGCAGGTGCGCGGCCTGGAGCTGGCGCTGGCCCGGCGCGGCGGCAAGGTGGCCGGGCATGTGGTGAAGCTTGTCACCGAGGACACCGGCTGCGCCCCGGAGGGCGGGTCCAACGCGGCGCTCAAGATCATCGCCGACCCCAAGGTGGTGGCCCTGTTCGGCACCACCTGCTCCGGCGACGCCGCCACCGCGGCCGAGATCATGAGCAAGGCCGGCCTGGCCATGATCTCCGGCAACAACAGCGCGCCCTTCCTCACCTCCATCGGCGGGCAGAAGGCGCCCAAGTGGCAGCCCGGCTACCTGCGCACAGCGCCCAACGAGGAATCCGCCGGCCCGGCGGCGGCGCGCTTCGCCTACGAGAAGCTCGGCGTGCGCAAGGCCGCCACCATCAACGACGGCGACATCTACACCAAGGGCCTCACCGACGGATTCATCCAGGAGTTCAAGCGCCTGGGCGGCACCATCGTGCTGGACAGCGCGGTGAACAAGAACGACACGAACATGGGCCCCGTGCTCACGGCGGTGAAGAACGCCCAGGCCCAGCTCCTGTTCTTCCCCCTGTTCCAGCCCGAGGGCAACCACGTGCTGCTCCAGGCGCGCAAGACCCCCGGCTTCGAGAAGATCACCCTCATGAGCGACGGCTCGCTCATCGACGCCTCGTTCATCTCCGCCGTGGGCCCGGCAGCCGTTGGCATGTACTTCGTGGGCCCCACCCCGCCGCAGAAGACCCCGGAGCTGGAGAAGCTGGTGGCCGAGTACAAGGCCAGGTACAACACCGAGCCGCCCACCTATTACTGGGTCAACGCCTTCGATGCGGCCAACATCCTCTTCGCGGCCGTGGAAAAGGCCGCGCAAAAGACCCCGGGCGGCGGCCTGCGCCTGGGCCGCCAGGCCCTGCGCGACGCCCTCTACGCCACCAGCGGGCACGCGGGCGTGGCCGGGACCATGACCTGCACTCCCTTTGGCGACTGCGCGGTGCAGCGCTTCAACGTGCTGCGCCTGGACGACCCCGCCGCCGGCGTGGAAGGGCTGAAGGCCAACGTCATCTTCACCTACGCCCCCTGAGAAATGAGCACGCCCCGCTCCTTGAAGAGCCTCTGGCGCAGCCAGGGCATCACGGCCAAGTTCGGCTTGGCCTTCTCCCTGCTTCTGGCCCTGCTGCTCACCGAGGCGGTGATCAGCTACACGGCCATGCAGTCCGTGCGCTCCGCCGGGGCGGACATCCGCGCCCGGCTGGAGATCCGCCAGCTGGTCTTCGAGATGGACGGGCTGCGCGAGAAGGCCCGCCGCCTGCAGCGCGACTTCTTCCTGCACTATCCGGAGATCGGCTTCAGCAAGGCCGAGGCCCTCTACTTCGCCCCGGCCCAGCAGACCATCGGCCAGGTGGTGGCCCTGAGCGACAAGCTGCGCACCCTGGTGGCCGAGCCGGGCACCAGCGAGACCCTGCGCCAGCGCAACACGGACATCAACCTATACCTGTCCACGGCGCGGCGCTTCCCCGCCATCTTCGAGGAGCTGGTGCGGCTGGTGACCTCCCTGGCCGCTCCGGGCACGGGCCTGCAGAGCCAGCTCAAGGCCCAGCAGGCCGCCCTGGGGGCCCTGGCGGCGGAGAACCGCGAAGCCAGGACCCTGCACCGCGAGATGACCCTCTTTGAGCACGAGTACTGGCTCTCCCGCCAGCGCCCGGCCATGCAGTCGGCGCTGAACGTGGGCTTCCAGCTGGGCAAGGCCCTGGAGGCCGACCCCGCCCTGCCCCCGGCGCAGAAGGCCGCGGCCCGCGAGCTGCTGGCCGAGTACGGCGAGACGGCCATGCGCATCCTGGACCTGGACGTGGCCATCCGGGGCAAGCTCAACGACCTGGCCCTGCAGGCCAAGGCCGTGGACCCCATCTCCGAGGACCTGAAGAGCCTGGCCACGGCGGACGTGGAGCGCTCGCGCTCGCGCATCAAGCGGGCGGGCATCGTGGCCGACGTGACCTTCGCGGGCATGACCCTCACGGTGCTGGCCTTCGCCCTGGTCATCGCCAGGCTCATCCACTCCAGCATCACCCGGCGCATCGTGGCCCTGACCGGGTCCGCCGAGGCCCTGCGCCAGGGAGACCTGGACGCGCGCGTGCAGGCGGGCGGCGGAGATGAGATCGGCGAGCTGGCCGCCACCTTCAACGACATGGCCGCGCGCATCAAGGACCTGGTGGCCAACCTGGAGGCCAACGTCAGCACGCGCACGGCGGAGCTCAGCGCCGCCCGCGACGAGCTGCAGGCCGCCGTGGCCGCCCTGGACGAGAAGAACCAGACCCTGGAGGTGCTCTCCCGCACGGACAGGCTCACGGGCATCGGCAACCGCCGCAGGCTGGAGGAGTCACTCCAGGCCGAGGTGCTGCGCGCCCGCCGCTACGGCAAGCCCTTCTCGGTGATCATGGCCGACGTGGACCGCTTCAAGGCCGTGAACGACATCTTCGGCCACCAGGTGGGCGACACCGTGCTGGCCGAGGTGGCCGGGATGCTCGCCCGGGGCGCGCGCGAGACCGACGTGGTGGGCCGCTGGGGTGGGGAGGAGTTCCTGCTGCTCTGCCCGGAGACCAGCCTGGGCGTGGGCGCGGCCCTGGCCGAGCGACTGCGCCAGAACTTCGAGGCCCACACCTTCCCGGAGGTGGGCCAGGTCACGGTGAGCTTCGGCGTCACCTGCTACCAGTCCGAGGACAGCCCGCAGACCCTGGTGCTGCGCGCCGACGAGGCCCTGTACAAGGCCAAGGAGGCCGGGCGCAACCGCGTGGAGTCGGCCTAGGGCCTGTCACCCAGAGCGCCTTGTGCCCCGGCTTCGCCAGGAGGCAAAATCCGTTTTTGGGCAACAGGCCCGGACTCTCCGGCTCCGCTAGCCCAGGAGCGAGCCCTGGGTCTGGCGCACCAGGGTGCGCGGGGTGAGCGCCGTTCGCCGCACCAGCTCCCCGGGCAGCCGCGCCAGAAAACGCGAGGGCGCCTGCTCCAGCTCCCGGCCGTACAGGGTGCGCCGCCCGGCGTGGCTCATGACCAGCAGCCGCCGGGCCCGGGTCATGCCCACGTAGAACAGCCGGGCCTCCTCCTCGAAATCGCACCCCTCGCCCTCCCGGATCAGCGGCAGCAGGCCCTCCTCCAGGGCGGGCAGGAACACCACCTCGAACTCCAGGCCCTTGGCCGCGTGCAGGGTCAGGATGGGCATCTTCTGCGCCGACTGGCGGATGCGCGCAAGCCCCTGCTCCAGCCGCAGCCAGTCGATGAGGCCCACCCAGCCGCCCTGCTCGTCGTAGGCGTGGCACAACTCGCGGAAGGCCAGGCCCTCCCAGAAGAAGCGGTCGAAGGGCGGGCTCTCGCGCAGGGCGCCGGGCAGCACGCGCGGGCCCTGCACCAGCAGGAACTCGGGCAGCTCGGCCAGGGCCGGGCCCTCCCCCGTGCCCTCGCCCACGCCCTCGCCTGAGCCGTTGCCCCCGCCAGTCGGGGCAGGAAGCCCGAAGAGCTTCTCCGCCGCGCGCAGGATGGCCGCCACCCGGGCGTCCTCCCAGAAGGCCTCGGCCTCGGGCGCGCACACGGGCAGCCCGGCCTGCTCCAGCGCGGCCTTGAGTGGCGGAATCAGGGCGCGGGTGCGCACCAGCACGGCCATGTCGCCCGGGGCCAGGGCCCCCATGCCCTGACCGTCCTCGGAACGCTGGAAGGTCAGGCTGGCGCCGCCCAGCAGGGCGCGGGCCCGGTCGGCCAGGCGCCGGGCCTCGTGGGCGGCGTCCGGGGCCTGCAAGAGCTCGATGTCCCAGGGCGCGCCCGGCCTGGCGGAAAGCCTCGGCCCGGCCTGCGCGCGGGGCGGCAGCACCGAGGCGGCGGCGTCCAGGATGCCCTGGCCGCTGCGGTAGCTGCGGCGCAGGCCCACCACCTCCAGGCGCGGCCAGCGCGCGCTCAGGCGCTGCGGCACGTCGCCCACGGCCCCGCGGAAGCCGTAGATGCTCTGGTCCGGGTCGCCGATGGCGAAGAAGCCCTCGCCCGTCCTGCCCGCAAGGCCCATGACGGCCGCCAGCTGCAGCGCGGAGAGGTCCTGGACCTCGTCCACCAGCAGGTGCTTGAAGGGCGGGGAAAAGTCCGGCGCGGCCACCTCGGCCAGCAGGAACTCCAGCAGGTCCGTGAAGTCCGCCAGGTTGCGCACGGCCTTGGCCTCGGCCACGTGCCGGGCGGCCACGGCCATGTCCGCCCCGCCGGGCAGGGTCTCCAGGGGGGTCATGGCCTCCCGGGCCAGGCTCCAGCGCTCGTACAGGGCGCGGGCCTCGCGGGCGGTCCTCTTCCCGGAGATGTCCACGGGCAGGCCCTCCACGAAGAGCTTGCGCACGGCGTCCTCGGCCAGCAGCACCGGGGCCTTGCCGCGCCGCAGGGTCCACAGGGCCAGGGCCAGGGCGTGCAGGGTATCGGCCAGGGGGGGCTCCTGGCCCTTTCCGGCCAACCGGGCCTGCATGCGCTCGCGCAGCTCCCCGGCGGCGCGCCGGGTGAAGGTCACCACGGCCAGGTCACGGGCGGGCAGCCCGGCGTCCAGCAGGCGCAGCACGCGCTCCATGAGGGTGTGGGTCTTGCCCGTGCCCGGCCCGGCCAGCACCAGCACCGGACCCGGCCCGGCCTCGGCGGCGGTGTCTTGCTCCGGGTTGAGCCCCCCGGGCGCCGGGGGCGGCACCGGGCGCAGCAGCTCAGGGGCCTCGGAGGCCCGACCCTGGTCGGGGTCGCTCTCGCCCTCGCGGGCCTGGCTCTGGCCCGGTTCGGCCCGGCGCCGACCCCTCTTGGGCGCGGCGGGGACGAGCCTGCCGCCCCGGAGCATCTCGGCGCGCTCCTCGGGCGAGAACACCGTGATGACCCCGTACTCGCCGTCATAGCCGGACTTGCGCAGCACCTTCCCCGCGCGCATGCGCTCCAGGGCCTCGGCCAGCACGGGGGAGAGACGGCGCACGTCCTCGGTGGGCACGCTGCGCAGGATCTCCAGCTCCGGGCCCAGGCGCTCCAGCAGGCGGTGGTACTCCGCCGTGACGGTCTTGGTGGCCGGGCCGCTGTCCAAAATCTCCGAGAGCACCTCGCGCAGGGGGATGAGCGAATCGTAGCCGGGCTGGTCCTCCGGCTGCACGGACTCGCCCCGGTCCGCCAGGGCCAGCACGCGGTGCAGCACGCCCAGGGTGGCGGGCCTGCCGCACACCGGGCACAGGCCCTTGTGGGCGTGGGTCTCGGCGGGCTCCATGCTCCAGGCGCACTTGCGGTGGCCGTCCAGGTGGTACTTGCCCTCCTCGGGGAAGAACTCCACCGTGCCCAGAAATTCGACCCCTTCGCCCCCTTCGGGGGTTTCATGGAACTTCAGAGCAGCCCTGATGCCCGAAAACGAGGGCTGGCCCCGGAACAGGTTGGCCTCGCGGCCCAGCTTCTCGCCGCTGTGCGCGTCGGAGTTGGAGACCATGCGGTAGCGGTCCAGGGCGCTGAGGGTCCAGTTCATGCCGGGGTCGGAGGACAGGCCCGTCTCCATGGCGAAGATCTCGGGCGTGAGGTCGCCGAAGCACTCCTCCACGCTGTCGAAGCCGCTCATGGAGCCGAAGAGCGAGAACCAGGGCGTCCAGATGTGCGCGGGGATGAGGAAGGCCTCGGGGTGGGTCTCAAGCACCATTTCGAGCAGGTTGCGGCTGTCCAGGCCCAGGATGGGCCGACCGTCGCTGGCGAGGTTGCCCACCTGGGCCAGCCTGGCGTTGAGGGATTTCGCGGCCTCGATGGTGGGCAGGTACACCAGGTTGTGCACCTTTCGCACCTTGCCGCCGCGCTTGTAGATGGAGCTGATCTCGCCCTGGAGCAGGAAGCGCGTTCCGCCGGAGAACTTCAGGGGCATGCCCGGGATTTCGGCCTCCAGGCCGCCGGGCTGGCGCAGCCGGAGGAGCCCGCTGCCGTCGTCCACCAGCTCGCGCTCGATCTCGCCAAGCCAACCGGGGTGGGTGCAGTCGCCCGTGCCCAGCACGGCCAGACCCTTCACCTCGGCCCAGGCGGCCAGGTTGCGGATGGTCAGCCCCTTGCTGGTGGCGCGGGAGTGGCGCGAGTGGATGTGCAGGTCCGCCGCGAAGTGCGTCATTGGTCGCCCCGTAACATGCTGGAGAGCCGATGGTTCTCCGGGTGGTCTAGACCAGCGGGGCCCACTTGGCAACCCTCGCGGCTTGATTGGGGGACGGCAGCGCTGGGCTACTGGGGCAATCCGGCGTAGAACTCGCGGAACTCGGCGGCGGCGCGGGTCTGCACGTCGCGGCGGCGGGCGTTGATGGCCCGCTGGTGCCCGGCCACCAGTTCCACCAGGTCGCGGTCCAGGTGGCCTTCGGCCCCCAGCCTGCGCAGCAGGCGCACGCTGTCCGCGCTGCTGATCCCGGCGCGGTAGGGCCGGTCCTCGCGCACGGCGGTGAACACGTCGGCCACGGCCAGGATGCGCGAGCCCAGGGACAGAACCCCGGCGTCCAGGGCCCAGGGGTAGCCCGCCCCGGTGAGCTGCTCATGGTGCTGGCTTGCCCAGGCGCACACCTCCTCCAGCCCCGGAACGGAGCCCAGGATGGACGCCGTGAGCTCCGGGTGGCGGCGCATCACCGCGCGCTCGGCCTCGTCCAGGGGGCCGGGCTTGTCCAGGATCTCTCCGGGCACGGCCAGCTTGCCCAGGTCGTGCAGGTCGCCCGCCAGGCGCAGGGCCTCGACGTCGGCCTCGGGCAGCCCGGCCAGGCGGCCCAGCAGGCAGGCGGTCTCGGCCACGCCGCAGGAATGGGTGGCCGTGAAGCGGGAGCGGAAGTCGATGACCTGGGAGAAGGAGCGCGCCGCCGGCAGCAGTTCCCCGCGCGAAATGCCCCTGTCCGCGAACAGCCCGGCCTCGGCGCACAGGGCGGCGGCGGGGTCGGGGCTTGTCAGTCCCAGCCAGAAGGAGGGATCGGCCACCAGATCGCCCAGGGCGCGCACCAGTTCCGGCAGGAACTGCCTGCCCGCGCGCTGGGCCAGGCGGGCGAAGATCTCGTCCGTGTCGGCCATGCCGTAGCGCATGTGCAGCACGTCCACCCGGTCCATGAGGTTCAGGATGTTGGACAGGAACAGGGCGCGCGGGGCCTCGTCCAGGGCGCCGAACCGCGCGCAGGGGGTGTGGTGGTGGCGCACCAGCCGGGCCACGCCCTGCAGCAGCGGGTTCTGGAGCAGCAGGCGGTGGCCGATCTCGGCGTGACGCGCGCCGTCGGCCTCGAACTGCAGGGCCGCCAGGCGGCTGTGCAGGGTGAAGCCGCCCACGTCGTGCAACAGCCCGGCCATGAACAGGTCCGTGCGCTCCGCGCGGGAGAGCTCCAGGCGCTGGGCCAGGCGCACGGAGGCGTAGGCCACGCGCTTGTGGTGGCCCACCACCTCCGGGCTCACCAGGTCCAGGGCCCCGGAGAGCCCGGCGAGAAAATCAAGCAGTCTCACCGACACGCGATACACCCCCGCCCTGGCGCAACCTTAGAACTTCAGCACGTCCACGTTGACCCCGGCCTTGCCCCCCAGCTTGTCCGCCGCGCCCTTCACGTCCAGGTCCTTCAGCCTGTTGGCCGCGCCCGCCGGGTCGGACTTGCCCGTGAGCTCCTTGCCGGTGATGGGGTCCACGACCTTCTCCTTGCCGAACTGGAAGCGCACGGGCGAGTCGTCGTCCTTGGACCTGGGCGTCAGGGAGGGGTCGAGCTTCCAGCTCGTGGCGTTGGATTGCACGCTCTCGCCCTCGGGCTGCTGCTCCCCGGCCAGCTCGCGCGGGGGGCCCATGAGCCCGCGCTGCATGGAGCTGTAAGGCGAGAGCAGGTCCTGGCGGCTGACGGGCCCGGGTGCCGGTTTGGCCAAAAGCCTGGCGGCGGGCTTGGAAGCAGGTTTGGCGGGCCTGGCCGCCTGGGCGTGGCCCTGCCCCGTGGCCTTGCCCGTGGGCTGGGCGGCTGGCTGGCGGGCGGGCTGACTGGCGGACTGGCCCAGAGCCCCCGCCACGGGCAACGCGGCGAGGAGCAGGAGCAGGCAAAGCGCGAGGGGGGCCGGGCTGCGCATGGCGTCCTTCCGTGGGCTTGGCAACAGGTCAACGGGTGCGGAAGACCCGCACCTTCACAACCTATACCCCGCGGAAGTACTTTTCAAGCCTGTCCATGGCCCGTTCGATGTTTTCCAGGGAATTTGCGTAGGAGAAGCGCAGGAAGCCCTCGGCCCCCTGGCCGAAGTCGATGCCCGGCGTCACGCCCACGTGGGCCTTCTCCAGGATGTCGAAGGCCAGCTTGAGCGAGCTGCCCCCGAAGCGCTCGGCCCAGGGGCGGGCGTTGGCCAGGATGTAGAACGCGCCCGTGGGGTCGTGGGCCACATACAGGCCCATGGCCTTGATGCGCCCGAGCATGTACCGGCGGCGCTCGTCGTACACGGCCTTCATGCGCGCCACGTCGTCCGCCGCCTGGGTCAGCGCGGCGATGCCCGCCCGCTGGGCCACGGAGTTGGCGGAGATGAAGAAGTTCTGGCAGAGCTTCTGCATGGGCCGGACGAACTCCCGGGGCGCGATGAGGTAGCCCAGGCGCCAGCCGGTCATGGCGTACAGCTTGGAGAAGCCGTTCAGGACGAAGCAGCGGTCCGTGAACTCCAGCGCGCTGTGCTCTTTGCCCTCGTACACCAGGCCGTGGTAGATCTCGTCGGAGACCAGGTACGTGCCGCGCTCGTCGGACATCCTGGCGATGGCCTCCATGCGGTCGGCTGAAAGCAGCGTGCCCGTGGGGTTGGCCGGGGAGTTGAGCAGGATGGCCCGGGTGGAGGCGTTCATGGCCTCTGCGATGGCCTCGGGCCGGTACTGGAAGCTGTCCTCCTCCGTCACCAAAACCCGTTGCGGGCAGGCCCCGGCGAAGCGGACGAAGTTGTCGTAGCAGGCGTAGGCCGGGTCGGAGAGGATGACCCCGTCGCCCTCCTCCAGCAGGGTGGAAAAGAGCAGCAGCATGGCCGGGCTGGTGCCCTGGGTCACGATGACCTGGCCGGGATCGACGCTGACGCCGTAGCGGGCCCGGTAGTCCTCGCAGATGGCCTCGCGCAGGGGCAGAAGGCCCAGGCTGTGCGTGTAGTGGGTCTCGCCGGCGTCCAGGGCCTTCTTGGCGGCCTGCTTGACGCACTCGGGCGTGTCGAAGTCCGGCTCGCCGATCTCCAGGTGGATGACCTCGTGCCCGGCGGCCTCCAGCTTGTGCGCGGCCTCCAGCACGTCCATGACCAGGAACGGGGTCACGCCCCCGGCGCGCTTCGATACGCAGACATTCTCGCCCATGGCCTGTCTCCCTCCGGCAAAAGAAAGCGGGCCGGAAGCGGAGATGCCCCCGCCCCCGGCCCGCGCACTGGTTCTAGAAGTTGAAATTGAGCGCCTTGCGGATGGCTTCCATGCTCTCCCGGGCCTTGGCGCGGGCGCGCTCGTTGCCCTGCTCCAATATGTGCCAGAGCCGGTCGGGATCGGCCTCCAGGGCCTTGCGGCGGGCGTGCACCGGCTCCAGGAAGCGCGTCAGCGACTCCATGAGCACGCGCTTGCAGTCAACGCAGCCCCAGGTGGCCGTGGTGCAGCCCTGGCAGATCTCCGCGCACTTCTCGGGGTCGGTGAGGAGCTTGTGGTAGGGGTACAGGTTGCACACCGCCGGATCGCCGGGGTCGGTCTTGCGCAGGCGGTTCTTGTCCGTGAGCATGCCCTTGATCTTGGGCTGGATTTCCTCCAGCGGCTCGCCCAGGGCGATGGCATTGCCGTAGCTCTTGCTCATCTTGCGGCCGTCCAGCCCGGGCAGCTTGGCCTCCTCGGTCAGCAGGGCCTTGGGCTCGGGGAAGAAGGGCGCGTTCTCCGGGCAGTGCAGGAAGTTGAAGCGCCGGGCGATCTCGCGGGTGAGCTCCAGGTGCGGCAGCTGGTCCTGGCCCACGGGCACCGCAGTGGCCCGGTACAGGATGATGTCCGAGCACATGAGCACCGGGTAGCCGAGGAAGCCGTAGGTGGCCAGGTCCTTCTGGCCGGAGAGCTCCTGGGCCACCTCCTTGTAGGTGGGGTTGCGCTCCAGCCAGCTGATGGGCGTGAGCATGGACAGGAGCAGGTGCAGCTCGGCGTGCTCCTTGACCTGGGACTGCTGGAAAATGATGCACTTTTCCGGGTCCAGGCCCGCGGCGATCCAGTCCAGCACCAGGCCGGGCACGAAGCCCTTGATGCGCCCGGGCTCGGCGTATTCCGTGGTGAGCGCGTGCCAGTCGGCCACGAAGAACAGGCAGTCGTGCTTATCTTGCAGTTCCAGCCAGTTGGCCAGAACGCCGAAGTGGTGGCCGAGGTGCAGCGGGCCCGTGGGCCGCATTCCGGAGACGATGCGTTCTTGTTTGGCGCTCATGGTGTGTCTTTGGTTGGAGGGTTAGAAATCCGGGCTCATGCCCAGGAGCCAGGCGCCGCGCTCCACCAGGGGGAAGAGCAGCGTGCCCAGGATGCTGACGCCGACCATGTTGCCCAAAAAGAGCAGGCCGATGACCAGCAGGATGCCGTAGCGGCCCAGGCTCAGGTAGCTCTCCGCCAGGCGCTCGGGCAGCAGGCGCGCCAGGATGCTGCTGCCGTCCAGCGGGGGGATGGGCAGCAGGTTGAAGGCCGCGATGAGCAGGCTGACGTAGACCCCGGCGTGGGCCATGGTGGCCACGGGCAGCAGCACGCTCACGGCCAGGCCCCCGGGGTTCTCCACAGGCATGTTCGCAATGGCGTGGAAGATGGCCGCGCACAGCCCCGCCACGGCCACGTTGGCCGCGGGCCCGGCCAGGGCCACCAGCAGCATGCCCGTGCGCGGGTCCTTGAAGTAGCTCGGGTCCACGGGCACGGGCCTGGCCCAGCCGATGTGCGGCGGGATGAGCATGATCATCAGCCCCAGGGGGTCGATGTGCCGGACCGGGTTCAGGGTCAGCCGCCCGGCCAGCTTGGCCGTGGGGTCGCCCAGCAGGCTGGCGACCAGGCCGTGGGCGGCCTCGTGGCAGGTGATGGTGAACAGAAGCGGCACCACAAGCACCGTGAGTTCGCGTATGTATTGGGCAAGGTCGGACATCGCTAGGCGGCTAGCACGAAGCGCCAGCGCGGGCAAGGAGAAAGAGCCCGGGCGCGGCGGAGGCCCCGGGAGGGCCGGGCGGGGAAAAGCGCGCCCTACTTGGCGCCCACCAGGACCTGGCGGACCTTGTCCTTGAGCTCGGAGAGGTCCACGCTCTTGACCACGTAGTGGTCCGCCGCGATGCTCTTCAGGTCGTGCTGGAAGCTGTCGTAGGCCGTGGAAAGGATCACCGGCACGTGTGTGTCGCGCCCGCGGATCTCCTGCAGCAGGTCCAGCCCGGACTTGCGCGGCCCGAGCTTGATGTCCAGGATGACCACGTCCGGCTCCTCGCGGTCCAGAACGGCCAAAATGGGCTCCTCCCCGTCGGAGGTGGCCACGGCGTAGCCCTCGGCCTCCAGTTCCTCCTGGTACAGCATCCGGATGTGCTTCTCGTCGTCCACAACGAGGATCTTGTTGGCGCTCATGGTGTGCACCCTCCTTCTGGGGAGAAGGACCGTTCTTATTTTGAACTGTATATCCTCTTTTTCCAGGGGGTCAACAGAATTGTAGGATTCCCGCCGCCCCCCAGGCGAGCGGGCGCCCGCACGCCGCGCCACGGCGCGCGCCTTGACAAGACCGCCAGGATGCCGCACCTCTGCCCCACCAAATGCATGCAAGGAGACCCGGATGATCACCGTGTTCATCGAGCCGGACAACCAGACCCTGACCTACCCCAAGCTCAACACCGTGCTCATGCTCCAGAAGCGCCTGGGCCTGCGCGTCAACGACGCCCTGGTCATACGCGGCACGGAGCTGCTGACCCCGGACCGGCAGCTGAACGACGGGGACCACATCCGCATCCGCAAAGTCGTGTCCACGGGCTAGCCCATCCGGCCAGAGGAAAACGCCATGAAATGCCGCAAATGCAAGGCCCCGGCCGAAGTCTCCCTGCCCAGCCACAACACCGCCTTCTGCCGCGAGTGCTTCTCCGCCTACTTCACCGGCCAGGTGGAGAAGGCCATCCGCAGGCACAGGCTCATCCTGCCCGGCGAGAGGGTGCTGGTGGCCCTCTCCGGCGGCAAGGACTCCCTGGGCATCATGCTCGAGCTCTCGCGCCTGGGGCACGACGTGACGGGCCTGCACGTGGACCTGGGCATCCCCGTCTCCTCCGCCGCCGCGCGGGCCAAGGTGGAGGGCTTCTGCGCCCTGCACGGGCTCAAGCTCATCGTCATCGAGCTGGAGAAGGAGGGCATCCCCATCCCGGACGTGAAGCGCTACATCAACCGCCCGGTGTGCTCGGCCTGCGGCAAGATCAAGCGCCACTGGTTCAACCGCGTGGCCCTGGAGGGCGGGTACAACGTGCTGGCCACGGGCCACAACCTGGACGACGAGGTGGCGCGCCTGTTCGCCAACACCCTGCGCTGGGACGCGGGCTACCTCTCGGACCAGGGCCCCTGCCTGGAGGCGGAGAGCGGCTTCGCCCGCAAGATCAAGCCCCTGTACCGGCTCACGGAGTTCGAGACCGCCAACTACGCCTTCATCAACGGCATCGAGATCCACACCGCGCCCTGCCCGTACAGCGGCGGGGCCAGCTTCACCGGCCACAAGAAGCTCTGGTCCGACCTGGAATACCAGAGCCCGGGCTCCAAGATCGCCTTCTACGACGGGTTTTTGAAGCGCGGGCGCCCGGCCTTTGCCCAACTCGAGAAGGAGACGGGCCAGGCGGTCATCCCCTGCGAAAGCTGCAAGTCGCCCACCAGCACGGGCATCTGCGGGGTGTGCCGCCTCAAGATCGCCGTGACGGAGCGCCGCGCCGCCGACCCCGAGAGGCAGTAGTTCCATGCCCCGGCCAGCGCCCAGGGTCAGCCCCCGCGTGAGCGTCGCCCTGCCCTGCCGCAACGCGGCGGCCACGCTGCCCGCCGCGCTGGAAAGCCTGCTGGGGCAGACGCTGGCGGACTTCGAGATCATCGCCGTGGACGACGGCAGCACGGACAATACCTGGGACGTGCTGCAGGACTGCGCCCGGCGCGATGCGCGCGTCCGGCCCCTCCGGCAGCCGCACACCGGCGTGGCCCTGGCCATGGGCGCCGCCGTGGAGGCCAGCCGCGCGCCCTACGTGGCCCGCATGGACGCCGACGACCTCTGCCTGCCGCGCAGGCTTGAGGCCCAGGCCGAACTGCTGGACGCCGACCCGGAGCTGGATGTGGTTTCGGGCCGGGTGCGCTTCGGCGGGGACCGGGGCCGCAGCGAGGGCTACGCCCTGCACGTGGACTGGCTGAACAGCCTCGCCACCCACGACGACGTGGCGTTTTCCCGGTTCGTGGAGTCGCCGCTGTGCAACCCCTCGGTGATGTTCCGGCGGGAGAGCTGGGAGCGCTACGGCGGGACGCGGGCCAGCCACGGGGCCCGGCCCTTTCCGGAGGACTACGAGCTGTGGCTGCGCTGGCTGGAGCGCGGCGCGCGGGTGGGCAAGGTGGACGAGGAGATCCTCGTCTGGAACGACCCGCCCACGCGGCTGACCCGCACCCACGCGGACTACTCGGACGCGGCCTTTGCGGGCATCCGCGCGCAGTACCTGTGGCGCTGGCTGGCTTGGCACAACCCGGCGCACCCGGCGGCGCACGTCTGGGGCGCGGGGCGCGTCAGCCGCCAGCGGCTGGCCCCGCTGGTGGAGCTGGGCCTGGAAATTTCCGCCTACGTCGACATCGACGCCCGCAAGATCGGCCAGCGCGTGCACGGGGTTCCGGTGCTCAGCCGCGATGCCCTGTCCGCCCCGGACTCCCCCGACGCGCCCTTCGTGCTCATCAATGTGGGCAGCCGCGGCGCGCGCGAGGAGATTCGGGCGTGGCTGGAGGGCCGGGGGTGGAAGATGGGGGAAGGGTTTATGGTGGTGGGGTAGGCAGAGAACTCCCCTCCGGTGCGAGCCGAAGGGGAGAATCTATTCGCTAATCCTGTGGCCGTATCGCCGGAACTGTGCTTCGTAGCCTCCCCTTGCCACAGCAGTCAATGCGCGAACATTTACAGCAGTTCAATGCAGCAGAAGGGCATACCAGCAAACTGGAAACAGCCCATCCTGCACCACGGCCCCGTGCAACAGGTACATTTATTTTGAAGTGTCTCGAATCAGTCTCACTTTGTCTGATCTCAAAACTAATACCCTGTCGCCAGCCTTAAGGCTTTCCTCATTGGATTGTACGACCGCAAGAGTTTGTCCATTGTCTTGCTTGATAATAAACTCAATAGCCTTCCCTTGAGTAGCGGCGCCTTCAATCGCAGATCCGGCAATACCGCCAACGACAGCGCCACCAACCGCGCCAATAATGTTTGTTCTGACGTCACCACCAACTTTTGAGCCTGCCGTTCCTCCAGCAATGGCACCAGCCCCGGCACCTACGCCAGATGATGAGCCCTGAACATCGACCTCTCGTATGGAAATTATCACTCCAGGCATGACAGTTGCGGCTCTGCCAAGCTGATCACGGCTATACGATGAGGCAGATTGGTATGTTCCGCAACCGAACAGTGTGGCAACTGCAAACAATAAAAAGGCGATGTGTAACTGCTTCATTTTTGTCAATCCCTACTGACACTTATCGGCAATTGCCTTTTGCAGAACAGGGTCATTTATGAACTTGTCAACGTTGTCAGATATTGCCTTGTTGACATTTGCAAATACAGCTTGGGCAACCAGAAACTTTGATGTCTTGAAATTAACATCAACAATATTATCATAAAGGGCTGTGCCTGAATTGTCAGAGAGCGTGTAGTGTATGTTACTGATGTATGTTACGCTATATCCAAGATCGTCGAGAGCAAAATCATTAATCTCTCCCTGGAGCTTACACTTTGCACCCTGCTTGAGAGAGAGCGTGGCTTGCCGTAATTCACGCCTGACAGCGTTTGTAATGAAATCGTCTACATTCTCTGTTAAATAAAGCTTTCCAAGGGCAGTGTTTCGGACTTGGTTCTGCGCAAAACCATCTTTGGGATAGTATTTGAATGTTTCAACTTCAACATTTCCCTTAACCTCGGCAGTTGTCACAGGCTGATACGGAAGCGTAAGAGTAACTCCACCACAACCGCTAAGCGTCACCATCAGAATTACCAAGACGAATATTTTGCGCATGATATCCCCAGAATCGAGTTGAGCGTTGTCACATATCAGACAATTGCCACATGCACACCCTTATGGCAATCCGGCAGTTGGCGTCAACACCCCGGCTTCATACCAAAACGGTCGGATTGCATTATGCCGGACACAACTTCTGGTATATGGAACAAGCCTAGTGGGCCCATTGCAACAATTCTACATAAATCCTTCCCCCCATTTGCCACCCGCCCCGCCCTCTGCTATAAACCGCGAGGCCGGGCGGAAGGCCAGCCCGCGCGGGCTTGCGCGGACCGATTGGCACAACGATATCAGCCGCCCGCAGAGTACGCAAGACGCCCCGCAGACGAGCGTGACCCATGCACGTGAACGTGCCGCCCAAACATTTCCCCCACTGGACCCCGCCCAAGGAGCTGGAGCTGCCGCCCGCGCAGCCGCGCAAACCCTGGCTGGCGGCCACGCTCTCCGGCGTGTGGCCCGGCCTGGGCCAGCTGTACAACGGGCAGTTCCGCAAGGGCGTGGCCATCCTCGCCGTGGCCTCGCTGTGGCAGCTTCTGGGCATCGGCGCGGTGGAATTCTTCCGCTGGTGGTGGATGAGCATGGCGGCCACGGGCGCGGTGAGCCTGCTGGCGGCCATCGACGCCTGGCGCACGGCCCGGCGGCTGGCGCACTTCCGCCCCGGCCCGCGCAACAGCATGCGCGTCTACCTCGTCGCCGTCGCCGTGTTCACGCTCTCCGGCGTCATAGCGCAGAGCGCGGAGCGCTGGGCCTTTCCCGTGTACGAGGTGCGGCAGACCAGCATGCGCCCCACCCTGCGCAGCGGCGACCGCCTGCGCTGCAAGGCCCTGGCCCCGCGCGACGTGATCCGGCGCGGGCAGCTGGTGGTCTTCGAGTACCCGCCAGACCACTCGCTGACCTTTGTGAAGCGCGTGGTGGGCCTGCCCGGCGAGGTGGTGGAGGTGGAGAACGGCCACGTCTACGTCAACGGCGACCCCATCGACGAGGGCTACTACGCCTTTTTGAAGGGCGGGGAGAAGAGCCTGGACATGCCGCCCACCCGCCTGGACCCGGGCGAGTACTACGTCATGGGCGACAACCGCCACGCCTCCTTCGACTCCCGCAGCTTCGGCCCCGTGCCGCGCGCGCGCATGCTGGCCACACCGCTCTACGTCATCCTGTCCATCAGCGACGAGGGCGAGCTGCGCCTGGACCGCATCGGCATGACCGCGCGGTAGAGCCCTAGGCCCCACCCAAGATTTCACGCAAAGCCTCGGAAAGCGCGCCCTGGCTGTACGGCTTGGCCAGCACCTTGAGGATGTTCGGGGGCATGTCCTGCGGGATCTCGCCGGTGTGCAGCCGGCCGGAGACCAGCAGCACGGGCAGGCCGGGCCGCGTGGCCAAGAGCCTGCGCGCGAACTCCACCCCGTTCACCCCGGGCATGTCGAAGTCCGTGAGCACCACGTCGAGGCCAGGCCGGACTCGTCCGCGCTCTCCAGCTCGCGCAGGGCCTCCGCCGCGCTGGACCGCCCGGTGACCTGGTAGCCCAGCTTGCCCAGCACGCGCGGAATGGTGGCCAGCTGGTCCTGGTCGTCCTCCACGAACAGCACGCGGCCCCGGCCCCGGCGCACCTGCTCGGCCTCGCCGTCCTCGGCGTCGCCGCCGCGCTCCAGAAGCGGCAGGTAGATGTCGAAGCTGGTGCGCTCCCACGGGATGCTCGACACCGCCACCGCGCCCTTGTGCGCCTTGATGATGCCCAGCACCACGGCCAGGCCCAGGCCCGTGCCCTCGCCCTTGCCCTTGGTGGTGAAGAAGGGGTCGAAGATCTTGTCCAGGATGTCCTGCTCGATGCCGGGCCCGTTGTCGCTGATGGTGAGCCGCAGGAACCGGCCCGGGGGCAGGTTCAGGCTCTCGGCGGCCTGGGGGTCCAGGGTCTCGGCGTGCAGGGTCAGCAGCAGGTCGCCGCCCACCTCGCGCATGGCCTGGAAGGCGTTGGTGCACAGGTTCAAGAATACCTGGTGCAGCTGGATGGGGTCGGCCAGGGCCAGGGCCGGGTCCATGCGGATGTCCTCGCGCACGCTGATGTTGCGCGGCAGCGAGGCCGAGAGAAGCGAGAGGGTCTCGCGCACCACCTCGGCCACGTTCACGGCCTGGAACCCGGCCTGGGAGGGGCGGCTGAAGGCCAAAATCTGCCGCACCAGCTGGCTGCCGCGCTGCCCGGCCTTGAGCACGCGCAGGAGGTCCCCGGCCATCTCCGTGCCCTCGTCGGCGTCCATGAGCGCCAGCTCGGCGGAGTTGATGATGCTGGTGAGGATGTTGTTGAAGTCGTGCGCGATGCCGCCGGCCAGCGTGCCGATGGCCTCCATCTTCTGCGACTGCAACAGCTGCCGCTCCAGGTTGAGCTTCTCGGTGACGTCCTCCGCCGCGCACAAAAGGCCCACCACGCGGCCCTTGCCGTCGTGCAGGGGCACGCGGTTCACCTCCAGGATCACCGCGCGGCCCTGGCCGTCCTCGGCCAGCCACCCGGCGCGGAACTGGGCCTGGTTGGTCTCCACCACCTGGCGGTCGGCCTCCAGCGCGGGCCTGACGTAGTCCGCCCCGCCGAAGAGCTCGGCATCGGTGCGGCCCAGGGCCTGGGTGCTGTCCTCCAGGCCGAAGAAGGACAGGAACGAACGGTTCACGCCCAGGTCGCGCAGGTCGCGGTCCTTCCAGGAGACGAGCTGGGGGATGGTGTCGAGCACGAGCTGGAGCATGCGCTGGCTCTCGTGCAGGGCGCGCTCGGCGTACTCGCGCTGGGTCACGTCCTCCACTATGCCCTCGTAGGCGATGAGCCCGCCACCCTGCCCGGCCACGGCGCGGATGTGCAGGAACACGGTCATGGGCTGGCCGCCGTGGCGCAGGAGCTTGCGGCGGAAGGCCGCGTGCCCGCCGGGGCCGGGCGCCGCGGAGAGCCAGTGCGCCGCGCCGTCGCCCTCGCCGCGCAGGAAGTCCGGGCCGCTGGCCAGGAGCGCGGCGAGGTCCGGGTAGCCCAGCATCTCCACCAGGGCGTGGTTGGCGTCCAGGATGGCGCCCTGGGGCGTGGCGCGGAAGATGCCCAGCACCGAGTTCTCGAAGATGCCGCGGTACTTCTCCTCGGCCTGGCGCAGCTCCTCCTCGGCGCGCTTCAGGCCCGAGACATCGGAGAGCACGCCCACCAGGCCCAGGATCTCGCCCTTGGCCCCCAGGTAGGTGGCCTTGCTGGCGATCATGGCCCTGGGCTGGCCATCGCCGGGGCTGGCCAGGGCGCACTCGTACACGCGGGCGCCGGGGCTGGCCAAGAGCTCGCGGTCCACGCCATCGCACAGCCCCCCGCCGGCCTCCAGGCCGTCGCGGCAGGCGCAGGGGGCGAAGGCGGGCAGGGCCTCGGGCGCGCTGCCGGCCACGGACTCGCGGGTGACGCCGAAGAGCTTCTCGAAGGCCAGGTTGCAGTCCTGGAACACCCCGCTGCGGTTGAGCGAGTAGATGGGCAGGGGAATGGCGTCCATGAGGATCTTGAGGAACGAGAGCTGGTCGTTGATCTGCTCCTGGATGCGCCTGCGCTGGCTGATGCTGGTGATGAGCAGCACCAGGATGAACACCAGGATGGCCAGGGAGCCGATGATGGTCCAAAACAGGCCCTTGTTGATGGTGTAGAAGGCGTAGGGTTCGTTGATGAGCTCGCTGCCCGGGGGCAGATCGGACAGGGGCACGCCCAGCTTGCGCAGCACGTTGTAGTCGAAGGCGTAGGGGTCGTCGAAGCGGTCCACCACGGGGATGCGGCTGGGCTTCTCTCCGGAGAGGATGCGCACCGCCAGCTTGGCGGCCATGCGCCCGTGGTCCACGCCGCTGTGCAGCCGCCCGCCCACGCAGCCGCTGCCCAGCAGGAAGCGCCAGCAGCTGTACACCGGCAGGGACACCGTCTCCGAGGCCAGGGAGAGCACCTCGTCGGCGGAGTACATCTTGCCCTCGTGCTCCAGGTACACGGGGATGACGAAGACCATGGCGTCCTTGGGCAGGGTGCGCAGCCGGTCCAGGATCTCCGCCAGGCTCAGGTCGTCCCAGTACTCGAAGTCCAGCAGGCCCGAGACCCTGGGCGCCACCTCGCGCACCTGGCGCTGGATGGCCATGCCCGTGACGGACTGGTCGCCCACCACCACCATGCGGGTCTTTTCCGGGTGCAGGCGCGCGGCCAGGCGGAAGGTGCCCTCGAAGTCCACGTTCTCCACCACGCCGGTGATGTTGCCGCGCCCGACCAGGCGCTCTGGCCGGAAGTCGTTGACGCCGCAGAACACCACGGGCACTCCCGGCAACAGCCTGTCCTGGTGGTCCAGCAAAAAGTTGTAGGCGTAGTCGTCGCTGGCGATGACCACGTCGTACTTGGCGTCGCGGAATTTCTCGCGGTAGAACTCCAACAGCGCGCGGGAGCGCTCCGGCGAGGCGAAGCGCTTGGTGTCCAGGTACTCGATCTGCAGGTCCACGATGTACCCGGACTCGGCGAAGAAGGAGCGCGCGCCCTGGAGGATGTCGTCGCTCCAGGCGTAGCCGTTGTGGTAGGAATTGAGGAACAGCACGTTCTTGCGGAAGTTCTGGGCCTGGGCCGGGCCGCACAGAGCCACGGCCAGACCAAGCAGCAGGCCCAGCAGGGCGAGAATCCGCAACAGACGCGCCACGCAGCCCTCCCCTACAGCCCCAGGCGGTCCAGGTCGGCCAGCAGCTGGCGCACCCGGGTCACGGAGTTTTCGAACCCGGCGCGCTCGGCCTCGTCCAGGTCGATCTCGCAGACCCGCTCCAGCCCGGCGCCGCCCAGCACGCAGGGCACGCCCACGAACAGGCCCGAGACCCCGTACTCGCCCTCGAGCAGGGCCGCGCAGGGCAGCACGCGGCGCTGGTCGCGCAGGATGGCCTCGGCCATCTGCACGATGCTGGCCGCCGGGGCGTAGAAGGCCGAGCCGGTCTCCAAAAGCTTCACGATCTCGTCGCCGCCGCGCCGGGCGCGCTCCACCAGCGCGTCGATGCGCTCCGGGGGCAGGAGCTCGGCCAGGGGCACTCCGCCCACGAAGCAGTGCCGGGGCATGGGCACCATGCTGTCGCCGTGGCCGCCCATGACCAGGGCCTGCACGTCGCGCACGCTCACCCCAAGCTCCCGGGCCACGAAGGTGCGGAACCGGGCGCTGTCGAGCACCCCGGCCATGCCCAGCACGCGCTCCCGGGGGAACCCGGTCTCGCGCATGGCCACGAAGGTCATGGCGTCCAGGGGGTTGGTGACCACGATGAGCACAGCCCCCGGCGAGGTGCGGGCGATCTCGCGGCAGCAGGAGGACACCACCCCGGCGTTGATGGCCAGCAGGTCGTCGCGCGTAAGCCCCGGCCTGCGGGGCGAGCCGGCGGTGAGCACCACCACGTCGCTGCCCGCCGTGTCGGCGTAGTCCGCCGTGCCCACAAGCTGGGAATCGAAGAGTTCCACCGCGCTGGTCTGCAGGATGTCCAGGGCCTTGCCCTGGGCCGCCGCGGGGTGGCGGTCCAGCAGCACCACGTCGCCCACGCCGCGCTGGGCCAGCATGAGCGCGCAGGTGGCTCCCACCTGGCCCGCGCCGATGACGGAGATCTTCTTCCTGCGGAACGGCATGCCCGGCCCTCCTGGTTCTTTCCGACCCCATGTCCGCTTTCGCCCCGCGCGTCAAGGCGGGCTGGGCTTGCGCCGTGGTCCGGACCCGCCGCCCGGGCCCGGAATCCGGCGGCGGCATTGACGCCGGAGCGGGCCTCGGGCTAGGCTCCAAAACTCCTACCCCACCGCACACCGCCCACGGAGGAACACGCCCATGCCACGCGCGCTTCTGCTCCCCGCCCTGCTCCTGTGCGCCCTTTCGCTCACCCTGGCCGCCTGCGCCCCGAACCCGGCCATGCACAGCCTGGCCCCCCCGGGCGCGGACAACGCCACGGCCCCTCGCGCGGAAATCACCCACCCGCACAGCGACGGCCGCGACTCCGGCGACAACAGCCCCAGCCCCAGCCGGGGCGGCGGCTACAGCCCCAGCCACGGCAGCGGCCCCGGCCCGCACAAATAGAAAAGGCCGGGCCCCCACGCGGGAGGCCCGGCCCTGCGGGGCACATGGGCTGCGGCGGCTAGGCCTTGGCGGCCTCGCCCTCCTTCTTGAACACGATGAGCGGGCAGTTCTTGCAGATGTCCGCCCCGGGGAAGGGCTCGCCCAGGCGGGTGATGGACGCCCCGCCCTTGTCGCGCACGCGCGCGGCCAGGCGGTCGGCAAGGTCCTGCATGTGCGCGCCCGGGATGGCCACGTTGACCTCCCCGCGCTCGGTCTTGCCGGAGTTGTAACTGCCGCTGCAGGCCAGGAACAGGTTGGCCTGGCCGGTGTTGTAGGTGAACACGTTGCCCGCGCAGGCGGCGGAGTTCACGCTCATGGACGGCCTGAAGCAGTCCACCCCGCGGGTGGCCATCCAGTCGCCCAGCATGTGGTAGGCCTGCATGGTGTCGCAGTAGAAGTGCACCACGTCCGGGGTGCCCACTGCGCTAGCCAGGGGGCCCACGGCCACGGCCAGCAGCGCGTCCTCCTTGAGCCGGGGCTTGGCCTCCACCACGCGCCTGGCCTGGGCCTCGTCGGCGCAGTACTTCAGGTGGCTCTTCACCTCGCCCTCGTCCAGGCCCTTCCAGCCGAACACGTACTGGGCATTGGTGCAGCCCAGCTTGGCCTTGTCCACAAGCACGGTGATTCCCTCCATGCGCGCGCCGATCTCGGCCTGGCAGAAGGTCAGCGGCTTCACGGGGGAGTAGTGCGGGTGGTTCGTGCGGAAGGCGTCCAGTTCGGCCTGGTCGAAGAAGTACTTGATGGCCACGGGATAGTGCATGAGGCGCAGCTCGCGCATGAGCAGTTCCTGTATGCCGGCGAAATCGGGGGTCTTCATGGGGGGCCTCCTTGGCCTTGGCCGGACACGCGGACGGGCCCGGCATTTATTATGCTGAAAGAGACATAAGCACGGCCCTCGGGTCCGTCAACGCGGCCAAAAGCGCGCGGGCCCGAAGCCCCGTGCGGAACTCCGGGCCCGGCGGGCTGGCGGTGCGGGTCCGTGGGTCCCGGGCGCCTACTCCGGGATGGCGGGCGTGGCGGCGAAGCGCGGCTCGTGCAGGGGCAGCAGGATGTCCGCCGCGGCCTTGACCTTCACCATGCTGTCGTAGGCCTGGTAGGCGTTGACCACCGTGCCGCAGGGGATGACCTCCATCTCGCGGGCGGTGATCTCCTTGGGCGGCAGCAGGTTCTCCATGATGACGCAGAACCCGGTGATGGCGGCCACGCCCTTTGCCGTGTCCACCAGCACGGTCATGCCGCCCTCGGTGTGGGCCGGGGTATGCATCACGCGCACGCCGGGCACGATCTCGGCGTCGCCCGTGAGCACCTCGAGCTGCCCGTTCTCCTCCACGTCCAGGATGTAGTCCTCCAGGTAGCGGTAGTCCAGCGGGTGCGGGTCGTGGATGTGCTCAAGCTCCTTCTCGTGCACGTAGATCCTCGCGTTCGCGCACTTGTAGTCGTTCTCGCAGTGGTCGTTGTGCAGGTGGGTGTGGATGACGATGTCGATGTCCTCCGGGGCCAGGCCGTAGAGCGCCAGGCCCTCCTCGAAGGTGTATATCTTCCCGCCGATGGCGGCCTCGCGCTCGGCGCTCTTGATGGGCTGCATCTCGCCGGTGTCCACCAGGATCTTCTTGTCCCCGCCCTCCAGGTACCAGCAGTAGATGGGAATGGTGTAGGGCTTCCCGTAGGAGTGCTGGTAGGTCATCATGCCGTGGTCGAAGATCTTGGTGCCCATGACGATGGGATGGATGGTGAACTGGGCCACGTGTCGGTCCTCCTGGGCGTGTGCGGTCACTCTCCGGGGGCAATTCCCCCCCGCGACGGCGGATACATAGCAAAGCCGCCCGCCGTGGGCAATGCCCTTGGCCTTGCCCCATGCCGGGATATGGTTATCTTTCCGGCATTGTCCAGGCCGTGCCCCGGCCATGCCAGGAAAGGAGGAGGCTCCATGACGCGGAGCTATGAGTTCGCCGGATACCGCTTCGAGGCCGCGCCGGATGAGGCCGACCCCAGATACCTGCGCGTGCTGGTGTTCAAGGACGGCGAACCCTTCACCGACCTGCACGGGGCGCAGATGCAGAAGGCCTTCCCGCTCTCGGCCAGGGCGGAGCGCGTGGAGCAGTTCTGCCGCCGCTTCGCCTTCGACGACGCCTACCGCACCGGGGTGATGCTCAAGCATGCCTTTGCGTGTTGCTGAAGGGGCCTGCTGTTGACGATTGGCCACCCGCCCCCTATCCTCGCGCCATGACCGCACCGCTCAAGCTTGGCGGCCTGGAAATCCTGGGCCCCGCCGACCTCGAAACCGCCGCCCGCCTGAAGCTGCCCCTGTTCCTGGCCGGGGTGCAGGCGGGCTTCCCCTCCCCGGCGGACGACTTCATCGACAAGCGCCTGGACTTAAACGAGCACCTCATCCCGCACCCGGCGGCCACCTTCTTCGTGCGCGCGGCGGGCAGCTCCATGCTCGGCGCGGGCATCCACGACGGCGACCTGCTCATCGTGGACCGCGCCGTGGAGGCCCAGGCCGGGCGCGTGGTCATCGCCGCCGTGCACGGCGAACTCACGGTGAAGCGCCTGGAGCGCCGGGGCGAGCGCCTGCTGCTCGCGCCCGCCAACCCGGACTACCCGTCCCTGGACGTGACCGAGGCCCAGGAGAAGGGCGAGGGCTTCGAGGTCTGGGGCGTGGTCACCCACGTCATCCACAAGCTGTAGGGGGGAGCGGGATGCCCCTGTTCGGCCTGGTGGACTGCAACAACTTCTACGCCTCCTGCGAGCGCCTGTTCCGGCCGGAGTTGAAGAACAGGCCGGTGGTGGTGCTCTCCAACAACGACGGCTGCGTCATCGCGCGCTCCGCCGAGGCCAAGGCCCTGGGCATCCCCATGGCCGCCCCGGCCTACCAGTGGGAGCGCGAATTCAAGAGGAACGGCGTGGCCGTGTTCTCCTCCAACTACGCCCTCTACGGCGACCTCTCCGCGCGGGTCATGTCCATCCTGGCGGACATGGCCCCGGCGGTGGAGGTGTACTCCATCGACGAGGCCTTCCTGGACCTTTCCGGCGTGGCCGACCCCGTGGCCTTGAGCCGGGAGATCCGGGCCCGCGTGCTGCGGTGGACGGGCCTGCCGGTGTCCATCGGCATCGCCCGGACCAAGACCCTGGCCAAGGCCGCCAACCGCCGGGCCAAGAAGGACGCGGCCAGCGGCGGAGTGTTCGACCACGCGGCGGAAGGAGACCCCGAGACGCTGCTGGCGGACATGGAGGCGGGCGACGTCTGGGGCATCGGCCCCCGGCACGCCAAGCGCCTGTGGACGCGCGGGGTGCGCACGGCCCTGGACTTCGCCCGGCTGCCGCGCGGCTGGGTGAAAAAGGAGATGAGCGTGGTGGGCCTGGCCACGCAGCTGGAGCTGCAGGGGATTTCCTGCCTGGACCTGGAGCGGGCCCCGGCGGCCCGGCGCTCGGTGCTCTGCTCGCGCTCCTTCGCCACCCTGGTTGGCGAGCTGGAGCCCCTGCGCGAGGCCGTGTGCGCCTATGCCGCCCGCGCTGCGGAAAAGCTGCGGCGCGAAGGGCTGGAGGCAGCGGCGGTGCAGACCTTCCTCATGACCCCGCGCCACCGCGAGGTGCCGCAGCACCAGGGCCAGGCCGTGACCAGCCTGCCCGGCCCCACGGCGCACACCCCGGACATCGTGGACGCGGCCCTGCGCGGCCTGGAGCAGGCCTGGAAGCCGGGCTTCGGCTACCAGAAGGCCGGGGTGCTGCTGCTGGGCCTGACCCCGGCCACCGGGCGCCAGGCCTCGCTGCTGGACCTGGACCCGGCGGAACGCCAGCGCCAGCGCGCGCTCATGGCCGCCCTGGACGGGGTGAACCGGCGCTTCGGGCGCGGAACGCTGCGCTACGCCCTGGCCAGCGCCCCGGACCGGCCCTGGCACATGCGCCAGGAGCGGCGCTCGCCGCGCTACACCACCAGTTGGGACGAGCTGCCCAGGATCGGCTAGGCCCCCGGGTTGTCCACAGGGTGTTCAAATGAGGGGAAGGCAGGGAAAACCGGCTACTTGAGGCGTGCGGCGGCGCTGTCCACGGTGACGTTCACGGCGCGCAGGGCCTGGCCCTCGTCGGCCAGGTCGAAGCTGACGCGCTCGCCCGGAGCCAGGGTCTGGAAGCCCTCGCGCTGGATCTCGGCGTAGTGCACGAACACGTCGCGCCCGGCCTCGTCGGTGAGGAAGCCGAACCCCTTGCGCTCGTTGAAGTAGCTCACCACGCCCGTCTTTCTGCCCATGCGAGTCTCCGTGCCGGTTCTGGAACGTGGGGCCAGCATAGCCCAGATGCGCCGGGGCTGGCAATGGGCCGGGCCAGATGCCCGGGCCGGGCGCGGACCACGCAAAAAGCCCGCCCCGTGCGTTCGGGGCGGGCCTTGGGTGGCGTGCGTATGGACCGGGGTTTTAGCGCAGGCGGAAGGTGATGCGGCCGCGCGTCAGGTCGTAGGGGGAGAGCTCCACCTTGACCTTGTCGCCGGGCAGGATGCGGATGTAGTGCTTGCGCATCTTGCCGGAGATGTGGCCCAGGATGTTGTGCCCGTTCTGCAGTTCCACGCGGAACATGGCGTTGGGCAGGGCTTCCTGGATGACGCCCTCGACCTCAATGGCTTCTTCTTTGGACATGCAGTCTCCTGTTTGCGCCAGTTTCTCCTGCGGCCACAGGCCGATGGGGATTGCTGGCTCTTGAAAGGTGGCGCACAGTACTCCGCTTCGCAAGACAATGCAAGACCCCAGCCGGCGGCAATTCCGGGCGCCGGGCCACTCCCGGGCAGGCCCGGACGGCCCGGGTCAGGGCGCTTTACACCGGGCCGGAATCCCGGTACCCATCGCATCCGTGCCCCTGCCCAAAAGGCGGCCGGGGCCAAGCCGAAGCAGCGCCGAAGCACCAAGGAGGCACACGTGCCCATACTCTCCGCAAGCCTGGGAATCACCCGCTACCGCATCGTGGAGCAGGTTCCCTCCACCCTCTGGGCCGAGATCCCCAAGCGCCTGAAGGACAACGCCTTCAAGGACATCGACGGCACCCTGGACGAGCGCTCCTGGGGCTGGTGCAACGCCGACAACATGCTCGACCTTGAGTGGGCCGAGAGCCCGCCGGAGAAGGCCCACTACCTGACCTTCACTCTGCGGCTGGACACCCGGCGCATTCCCCCCGCGGTCATCAAGAAGCACACCATGATCGCCCTGGCCGAGGAGCTGCAGAAGGTCAAGGCCGAGGGCAAGGCCTTCATCTCCAAGGACCGCCGCAGGGAGATCCGCGAGCAGGTGATGCTGCGGCTGCGCGCCCGCAGCCTGCCCATTCCGGCGGTGTTCGACGCCGCCTGGAACACCCAGACCGGGCGGGTGCTGTTCTTCTCCACCAACTCCAAGGCCAAGACCCTGTTCGAGGACCACTTCCAGCTCTCCTTCCAGCTCACCCTGGAACCGCTGACGCCCTTCTTCCTGGCCATGGACATGCTGGGCGGCGAGGCGGCCATCCCGCGCCTGGAAGCGGTCGAACCCACAGCCTTCGTCTAACTCTTTTCCGGAGCACACCATGGATCTCGCACTCGCCGAACGTGAAAACACCATCCTGGGCCAGGACTTCCTCACCTGGCTCTGGCACGTCACCGAGGCCCGGGGCGGCGTCTTCAAGGACCGCGACGGCCGGGAATTCCACTTGCGCATGGAGGAGCGCCTGAGCGTCCAGGGCGGCGACGGGGAGGGCATGGAGTCGGCCTCGGTCAAGAGCCCCAGCGGCGAGCTCACCGAGGCCCGGAGCGGCCTGCGCACGGGCAAGAAGGTCAGCCGCGCGCAGCTGCGCTTCGAGCGCGACCCCGAGGCCTGGCAGGTGACGGTGAAGGACTCGGACTTCGCCCTCTCCGGCCTCAAGACCCCCAAGATCGAGACCAAGGACCGCGAGGACGACGACCCCGACGCCCGCGTGCTGGAGAAGCTCTTCCTCATCGAGCAGTGCCTGGACCTGCTGGACGGCGTGTACGCCGAGTTTTTGGCCGTGCGCCTCTCCTCCAAGTGGCGCGACGAGGCCGAGACCGTGCGCGTCTGGATCACCAAGGGCTAGCGCCGTGAAGCCCGCCCCCGCAACCGACACCCGCCCGGTCGTGGCCGCCTACGGCGACAGCCTGGTGGAGGGCTGGGGCCTGGCCAGCGAGGCCGAGGCCCTGCCCGCGCAGTTGGAGGCCGAGCTGGCGCGCCTGGGCAAGAGCGTGCGCGTGCTCAACTTCGGCGTCTCCGGCGAGACGGCCCCCGAGGGCCTGGAGCGCCTGGAAGAGGTGCTGGCGGCCAGGCCCGTGGCCGCGCTGCTGGAGTTCGGCGCCAACGACTGCTACCAGGGCGTGCCCGTGGAAGAGACCCGCGCGGCGCTTGAGGCCATGATCGCGGGGCTCAAGGCCGCCGGGACGAAGGTGCTGCTGGCGGGCTGGCGCACCACCGAGGACCTGTTCAGCCGCTACGAGGACGACCCCGACCTGGCCGGCCTGCTGCCGCTGGCTCCGCCCGCCTTCAACGCCGCCTACGTGCGCGCCTTCAACGCCATGCACGCCGAGCTGGCGGAAAAGCACGGCCTGCCGTTCACCCCGCACATCCTCGCCCCCCTGGGCGAAGACGCCCGCCACTTCCAGGCCGACGCCGTGCACCCCAGCGCCCTGGGCACCCGCCTGCTGGCCCAGGCCCTGGCCCCCCTGCTGCTGCCCCTGCTGCCCTGAGCCCCGGGCGGCGACCAGATGGCACGAAGAATCCGGCCTATTGTTGATATTGACATTCAAAATCATTTTTGAGCATAGTCCGCCTCCGGCGCGAAACCGGCACCACGACGACGCCCAACGGTGACAGGGGCTGCGTATTTTTCTTGCCTTTCACCCTGCCCGTTCCTATAGGATACCAGAATAGTCCGCATTCATTCCAACGGAGGCTCCCCATGCGCATCCATGACCTGAGCGTTCGCAGCAAGCTCCTCGGCGGCTTCTCCGCCGTCATCCTCGTCGCCCTGGCGGCCTTCGGGTACATCACTGTCCAGGTGCGGGCCATGAACCACAACCAGCAGGAAGGCATGGAGATCGTCCGCGACAGCTCCGACCTGCAGGACATCCAGCTGCGCGTGGTGGGCGTGTACACCCTCATCGCCGACGCGGTGATCAACGGCGACCTGGCCAAGACCAGGAAGGAGCTGGCCGAGCTGCGCGCCCAAATGGCCAGCGACCTGGCAGGCATCGAGAAGCACGCCGCCACGGCCGAGGACAAGCGTCTCACCGCCGAGTTCGGCGCTGGCGTCACCGCCTACCTGGACCTCTTCGAGAAGAAGATGCTGCCCGCCCTGGAGGCCAAGGCCGACATGGCGACCATCCGCCAGTACGACGACGCCGTGGACAAGGCCCGCGACCTGGCCCTGAAGCCCCTGGCCACGCTCATCGGGATGCACAAGAAGGAGCGCGACGACGCGGACACGGCCTTCGACACCCTGGCCGACAAGACCGTGCTGGCCTCCTACGTGGCCGCCGCCCTGGTGCTGGTCGTCAGCCTGGGCATCGCGCTCTACATCGCCGGGCTCATCCTGCGCCCGGTGCGCAAGGGCTTGGAGTTCACGGGCAAGGTGGCCGCGGGCGACTTCCGCGCGCGCTTCGACCTGGACCAGAAGGACGAACTGGGCCAGCTGGCCGGGGACCTGAACAAGGCCTTCGGACAGGTGGCCGAGCAGGTGTTCTGGTACGAGGGCCTGCTCGACTCCGTGCCCTACCCCATCTCCGCCGTGGACACCCAGGACCGCTGGACCTTCCTCAACGCCGCCTCCGAGGCCCTGGTGCAGCGCAAGCGCGCCGAGCTGGTGGGCCAGAGCTGCAACACCGGGCGCGAGGCCTGCATCTTCTTCCAGGTCGGCAACCGCGACCAGGCCCTGCGCCAGACGACCTCGAACGGCCGCGACTTCCAGGTGGCGGGCGCGGACGTGAAGAACCTGCGCGGCGAGATCACCGGACGGGTGGAAGTGGCCCAGGACATCACCGAGGCCAACGAACTGAAGCGCAGGGCCGAGGCCGCCGTGCGCGAAGGCAGGCTGGCCGCAGCCGAACAGCTGGAGGCCATCGTGGAACGGCTCACCAGCGCCTCGGAGGAGCTCTCCGCCCAGGTGGAGCAGGCCAGCAAGGGCATGGAGATCCAGGCCCAGCGCGTGACGGACACGGCAACGGCCATGGAGGAGATGAACTCCACCGTGCTGGAGGTGGCCCGGAACGCGGGCAGCGCCGCCGACGGCGCCGACGGGGCCCGCCGCATGGCCCAGGAGGGCGCCCAGGTGGTGGACCAGGTGGTGCGGGCCATCGCCGAGGTGGAGGCCCAGGCCCTGAGCCTGAAGGAGAACATGGGCGACCTGGGCCGCCAGGCCCAGGACATCGGGCAGATTTTGAACGTCATCAGCGACATCGCCGACCAGACCAACCTGCTTGCATTGAACGCCGCCATCGAGGCCGCCCGCGCGGGCGACGCCGGGCGCGGCTTTGCCGTGGTGGCCGACGAGGTGCGCAAGCTGGCCGAGAAGACCATGCAGGCCACCGGGCAGGTGGGCCAGGCCGTGGGCGGCATCCAGGGCGGCGCGCGCACCAGCATCGGCGGGGTGGAGTCCGCCGTGGCGGCCATCGGCCAGGCCACGCAGCTCGCCGGGCAGTCCGGGCAGTCCCTGGGCGGCATCGTCCGCCTGGTGGACAGCACCTCGGACCAGGTGCGCAGCATCGCCACGGCCAGCGAGCAGCAGTCCGCCGCCAGCGAGGAGATCAACAGGAGCGTGGAGGAGGTCAGCCGCATCGCCTCGGAGACGGCACAGGCCATGAGCCAGTCCGCCCAGGCCGTGCACGAGCTGGCCCGCCAGGCCCAGCACCTGCGCGAGGTCATCCAGGCGCTGAAGGCCTAGGCCCCCGGCTGGTCTAGGGCAGCCGCCGCCAGAAGCCCAGTTCCGTAGGGACGGAGAGCCTGGGCGCCGCAAACTCGCGGAAGACCGCCAGGTGCTCCGAGGCCCAGTGCCGGTCCAGGGCGCCCTGGTCGGCCCAGCGCTCGTAGAACAGCACGCGGCGCGGGTCCTCCGCGTGCACGTGGGCGGCGTAGTCCAGGCAGCCGGGCTCGCGCCGCGTCTCGGCCACCACGGCCTCCAGGGCGGCCAGCACGGGCGCGTCCACGGGCTCGGCAAAGGCCAGGGCGGCCAGCAGGGTCACTTCGGTTTCCTGGGACATGGGGACCTCCTGAGCGATTGGCTCCCGCCCCCCCTAAACCCCTGCCGCGCGGCCGTCAATGCGCTCCAAGCGGCGACCGGCCTTGCTTTTTTCCCACGCTTTGCCTACCACCGGGGCATGGACCCGCGAATGGACTGGCGAATGGACTGGCGCGACGCCCTGCTCATGACCTACAGCTCGACCCCCGCGCTCAAGGCCTGCGCCTACGTGCTGGTGCTGCTGGCCGTGACCCTCGGCTCGGCCGGCCTGCCGGGCCTGCTGTGGCTGGCCCTGCCCCTGGCCGTGGACGCCTACGGGGCCTGGATCATCAAGGAGAACCTGCCCGCCTTCCAGGAGGACGTGCTCTTCCAACTGGAGGCGGCCTGCCTGGCGGCCTGCGGCATCGACAAGGCCGCGCCCCACTACCCCTTCCACGAGATCGGCGGCAGCCTGGACCACTGGAGCCTGAAGGACCAGAAGACCGAGGTGGCCTACACCATGATGGCCCCCAAGGACCAGTTCGTGGTCATCGCCCAGCGCAAGGGGCGCATCTTTCCGCTCAAGGCCTACCTGAAGCCGGCCTTCCACATCGAGGACGCGGGCACCCGCGACGTGTACTACAACGACATCGCCTCGGTGGAGCTCTCCGGCAGCGCGGTGACCATGAAGCTGGCCGCGGGGGCGGACGTTTCCTACACCGGCCAGGGGCCCAAGGCCGCCGAGGCCGTGGAGATGCTGCGCCGCAGGGTGCGCGAGTACAAGGCCCGCCAGGGCGCGCCCCAGGCCACATCTTAGCCCGTCTCATCCATCGCCGCGCCGGGTATTGCCTGAATCGTTGCGCACTGCTATGCGTAGCGGCACCGGTCGGGCCCTTCCGGGCCGCCCGGCCAAGCTTTGCCCTGGCCCTGTTCCGCCCTGCGACGCACCGCCACCCCACGGGGGCCAGCATGATGCGCCTGATCACCGCGCTGCTCCAACGCTCCAAGCCCCCCGGGGTGGTGGAGCTTTTGCGCCTGTACAGCCTCATGCTCTTGGCCCTGCCCCTGGCCAGCCTGGCCCTGTTCTTCCTGGCCGGCGGCCTGGAATACTTCCAGAACCGCCTGGAACTGCTGCTGCTGGGCTGCGTGGGCCTGCCCGCGCTCATCTCCGCGCCCATCGGCCATGCCCTGGCCCGGCGCATCAGCGGCTACCTGCGCGAGCTGGCCGACGGGGCCGAGCGCATCCAGACCGGGGAGTACGGCTTCTCCATCGACGAGGAGCGCTTCCGCCTGGCGCCCACGGAGATGCTCCAGCTGGTGCGCACCTTCAACAGCATGTCGCGCACGGTCCGGCGCAACGTGGAGACCATCCAGGCCACCTCGCGCACGGACCAGCTCACGGGCATGTGCAACCGCCGCCACCTGCTCTCCGAGGGCTACCGCATCCTGGGCGTGGCCATCCGCGCGGGCACGCCCTGCGCCTGCCTCATGGTGGACATCGACCACTTCAAGAACGTCAACGACACCTACGGCCACCCCGTGGGCGACCGCGTGCTCATCCACGTGGCCGGGATCATCGTGGCCAGCATCCGCGATTCGGACATGAGCGCGCGCTTCGGCGGGGAGGAGTTCGTGGTGCTTGCGCCCAACGCCTCCAAGAACGAGGCCGTGATCCTGGCCGAACGCATCCGCACGGCCATCGCGGGCTCGTCCATCGGCGTGGGGCACGCGCGCATCGCCGTCACGGTGAGCATCGGCGTGGCCGAGTACGCCGAGGAGCCGGACTTCGGCGCCAACGTGCTGGAGGACATGATCGAGAAGGCCGACAAGGCCCTGTACCGGGCCAAACAGAGCGGCCGCAACCGCGTGGAGACCTGGCCCCTGCCCGAGGAGCCCGCCTACGCGCCCTGAGTTTTTCCCCGCCCCTTCCTTGAACTCCCCCGGCAATTGGCCTAGAGTCCGCCAGCGCCCGGCGCGCATCCGCCCAATTCGGTATGAATCCCCGCGTCCGGCCTGCAGGAGCCTCCATGCGCTATGAACTCCGCCTCATGGACACCCTCTCCGGCGTCGGCTGCTTCGCCGCCCACCCCGGCCCCAACCTGTCCTACTCCGAGATGCTCGACCACCTGCGCGCGCACCCGCTGGACGACTTCATGCACCAGCACATGCTCTTCAAGATGGGCGAGCACCGCACGCGCAAGTTCGAAAAGCTCATCGAGGAGGTGCAGGAGGGCGGCAGGTGCACCGATCCCGTGCTGGCGGCCCTGCTCATCGAGTCCTGCCTGGGGCACGAGCGCTACGCGCACCTCCTGCCGCGCCTGCAGGGGCTCGACCTGCGCGAGATTTCCCGCCACACCCCGGCGGTGCACATCCGCTCCTTCCTGCTGCCCGACCAGGCCCTGCACAACGCCTGGGTCATGCGCATGCAGATGAACATCGTGGCCCACGAGCCCCTGGCCGCCCCCGCCGCCATGGGCCTGGAGCCCCCCTACGCCCGGGAGGCCCTGCCCGGACCGGCCCGGCTCACCGCCGAGGCCGCCCGCAAGGCCCTGGCGGGCATGCTGCCCCCGCCCAAGCCCCGCCGCCCGGCCCAGGAGACCATCGACAACGCCCTGGCCCGGCTGACGGAGAAGAACGTCTTCGTGGGCCAGGAGATGCGCCACAAGGCCTCGCTTTCGCCCATCGCGCTCTTGCGCATGTGGCTGGTGGACATCACGGTGAAGAGCGGCGAGATGCAGTACAGCCTGAAGGGCATCCAGACCAGCTACGGCCGGGGCCTGGCCATGGAGGGGGCGCGCGCCTCCTACCTGATGGAAGTGGCCGAGCGCGTGAGTTCCTATGCCAGCATCGGCAGGCGCGGGGTCATGGGCCTGGCAAAACCCTGCCCGCTCGTGCACGGCAGCTACGAGGAAGTGAGCGCCACAGCTCACGCCATGGACCCCTCCCGCGTGCGCCTGGAGGTGCCCTACGAGGGCCAGAAGCTCTACTGGATGCCCGGCGAGGAGCGCTACGAGGGAGGAATCCGCCCCACCCTGGTGCCCGCGCAGTTCGTGTACCTGTTCTGCAACATGGAGGAGCAGAGCCTGTTCAGCGCCCTGGGCTCCACGGGCCTGGCCTCGGGCAACGACATGGACGAGGCCCGGGTGCACGCCCTGGGCGAGGTGCTGGAGCGCGACGCCGAGGCCGTGACCCCGTTCGATCTTTCGCGCTGCTTCCGCCTCTCCGCGCGCGACGAGACCGTGGCGCGCCTGCTGGCGGACTACGAGGAGGCGAACCTCAACGTCTGGTTCATGGACTGCACCCCGGAGTTCGGGGTGCCCTGCTACAAGGCCATCGCGGTGGGCCGCCACGGCGACGTGAACAAGGGCATGGGCGCGCACCTCTCCGGGCCCCGCGCGGCGGTGTCGGCCATGACGGAGATCCCCTACCCCTTCCCCGGCCCGGCCACCCGGCCCGTGCCCGAGGGCCTGCCCGTGCGCGTGCTGGAGGATCTGCCCGACCACTCCACCGGCAGCGCCGCGGGCGACCTCATGGTGCTGGAGGAGGTGCTCATCGCCAATGGCTACCCGCCCAGCTACGTGGACCTGACGCGCGCGGACCTGGGCATACCGGCCGTGCGCGCCGTGGTGCCGGGGCTGGAATGGGTGTCGGACTTCGACCGTTTCTCGCGCCTCTCCCCCAGGCTCTACGCCAACTACCTGCGGCAGTTCGGGGAACTCTAGGCCCGTTTCATTGACGCGCCCGCCCCGGAGCATGTAGGACTTTCCCCGGCTGCCCGGGTGGCGAAACTGGTAGACGCAAGGGACTTAAAATCCCTCATCCTCCGGGATATGTCGGTTCGATTCCGACCCTGGGCACCAAGGAAACACAAGGCCCCGCTGGCGAATGAAAGAATTCGCCGCGGGGCTTTTTGGTGTGCCAGAGGGGGGGATGACCGGGCTGGCCTATCCCCCCGGCGTCACGGAGATCCGGCTCTCCACGGACTTCACCCCCGGCGTGGCGCTGGCGATCTCCACCACGCGCTTGGCCTGCTCGTACTCGCGCACGAACCCGCCCAGGATCACCGCGCCGTCGAAGGTCTTCACGTCCACCTGGATGTTGGCGAAGACGAACTCCTTGCGCAGGGCCTCGTTGATGGCCGAGGTGATGGCCTGGTCGCCGCCCTTGGGCGCGGGGCGCAGGCGCGAGAGCAGGATGGCCACGGCCACCACGGCCACGAACAGGACGAATGCGGTCTGCGCCTCCATGCCTTCCCCCCCTGGATTGTGGCGCGCTGGCGGCGCCACGTGTCGTCGGATGCCGGCCAGCATGCCGGGAGTTCCCGGTGGCGTCAACGGGCGGGGGAGAAAGGGACGGAAGGGCGGACCTGGGGCGCGGCGCATCCCCCTTGCGCGCGGCGGGAACACGGGCTAACGCAAGAATAGGACACCGCCCGCGCCCGCGCGCAGGGCTGGAACACGTCTGCCTGGAGGTTCCCCATGGATGATTCGCTCCAAACCCTGGCCCAAGTGCGGGCCTCGGCCCTGGACATGGCCGTGCGCTTCGGCCCCAAGCTCTTCGTCGCCCTGCTCATCCTGGCCGCCGGATACGTGGTGGGGCGCTGGATGGGCCGCATCCTGGAGCACCTGCTGGAGCGGCTGAACCTGGACCTGCCCGTGCGCTCGCTGCTGGTGCGCGTGGCACGGCTTTTGGTGCTGGGCTTCTTCGCCATGATGGCCCTGCAGAACCTCGGCATCGAGCTGCTGCCCCTCATCGCCGGGCTGGGCGTGGCCGGCGCGGGCGCAGCCCTGGCCATGCAGGGCATCCTGGGCAACCTGGCCGCCGGGCTCACCATCATCTTCACCCGGCCCTTCCACGTGGGCGACTACATCTCCATCGTGGGCGAGGAGGGCGAAATCCTGGACATCAGCCTGTTCAGCACAACCCTGGGCCACCTGGACCGCTCCAAGGTGGTCATCCCCAACCGCAAGATCGTGGGCGAGATCCTGCACAACCACGGCCAGATACGCCAGCTCCAACTGACGGTGGGCGTCTCCTACGCCACGGACCTGGCCGCGGCCCTGGCCCTGGTGGACGAGATCCTGCTGGCCAACCCCCGCGTGCTCCGGGACCCTGCCCCCGTTGTGGGCGTGGCCCAGCTGGCCGACAGCGCCGTGACCATCCGGGTCTCCCCCTGGGTGGCCGTGCCGGACTACGGCGTGGCTGCAAGCGAGATCAACCAGGCCCTGCTGGGCGCCTTCCGCGCCCACGGCATCGGCATCCCCTTCCCCCAGCGCGAGGTGCGCCTGCTCGGCTGAGCCACCCGCACAGGACGCGGACAACGGCGGCCCCGCCCCAGGACTACGGAGTCCCGGCGGGGCCTTCGATTGCGTAGCCGCCAGCCGGGAAGGCGGGACCCCAAACCCTTGCGCTTATCGAGAGCCATTGCTACAAGCGCGGCTCGGTTCTGGCTGACCACGGGACCATGCTTCTCACAAGACCCATTTTTTCGAGGTATTCCGCATGTGTGCCCTTTGGAACAGGACCAAGCCGGAGGCCATGGCCGCCGCGCGCAACCGCCAGCTCACCCAGGCCCTCTTGGCCGAGGTCTTGGAGCAGCGGGCCAAGCTCAGGCTCACCTTCCCCTCCCAGGTCACCAGCCTGCGGGAGCTCTCCGGCAGCCTGGCCTCCTTCGGCCCCCAGGGGCTCGACGTGGAGGTCTCCTCGCTCAAGAGCGGCTCGCAGTCCTGGGTCGGCACGCCGGTGTCCTGCTACTTCCGCGTGCGCGACCGCGAGCGGGCCGGGCTGACGCGCTTCTACACCTTCGACTCCGCCATCGAGGCCGTGGGCACGGCGCCCAACGGGCTGGTGCACTTCCGGCTCACCACGCCCCGGACCGTGGCCCACGCCCAGCAGCGCCGCAGCGTGCGCGTTTCCGTGGACCAGCGCCGGATGCCCGTGTTCATGCTCTGGCGAGAGCTGCCCGCCGGGGCGGACGTGGCCGCCACGCCCCCGCTGGCGCAGAGCGGGCCCCAGACCCAGGGCCGACTGCGCGTGGAGAACATCTCCGGCTGCGGCCTGCGCCTGGTGGCGCAGAACGCCCTGCTTTCCGAACTGGGCCTGAAGCCCCAGGTGGGCGAGAGCCTGTGCTTCTACTTCAAGGCCCTGGAAGGCCAGGAGATCGCCGAGAAGGCCTTCCTGGTCAACGCGACCATCCGCAACGCCTTCAACGACCCTCAATCCGGCGAGACCGCCCTGGGCCTGGAATTCATGGCCGAGGGCGGGCTGAACAAGAACAGGCGGCTGGTCTGGACCCCGCTCAAGGCCAACGAGGTCACGCACCTGAGCGGCTTCATCTTCAAGTGGAACCTGCTGGATTTCTACAAGGAAAAGCGGGTGGACGAGGGGCTGGCGAGCTGAGGGGAGCCGGGTTTCGGGGAGGGGTGCTGGAGCCCACGAACGGAATTGAACCGTTGACCTCTTCCTTACCAAGGAAGTGCTCTACCGACTGAGCTACGTGGGCGTCGCCTTGCGCGCGCGGGAGAGCGCCGGGAGATGGCGCTCGCGAACGGAAGCTCCTATCCTTTCAGGGCCCTGCGGTCAAGGACTGACTGCGCCCCGGAGCTACTTTCCGATGCAGAATCTGCTGAAGATCGTGTCCAGCACGTCCTGGGGGGCGATGTCGCCGGTGATCTCCGCCAGCAGGCGGCAGGCCGCCTCCAGGCGCACGCCCAGGATGTCGTAAGGCAGGCCGGATTCCGCTTCTTCGGCCAGGGCCAGCAGTTCCTCGCGGGCCCGGGCCAGCAGCGCGGCCTGGCGGGCGTTGGGCGCCACCTCGTCCGGGTCCGGCTCCGCCCCGCCGGAGGAGGACAGCAGCAGCGCGCGCAAGGTCCCGGCCAATTCCTCCACCCCCTGGCCGCAACGCGCCGAGACACGGGCCACGGCGTAACCCCTGGCGGCTATGGCCCCGGCCAGGTCGGGGTCGCGCTCCGGCAGGTCGGCCTTGTTCAACACAGCCAGGGTGCGCGCCGGGGGAAGGGCGAAGAGTTCGTCCAGGGTGCCTGGCGGCACCGGGTTCGCCGCGTCCAGCACGTAGAGCACGGCCTCGGCACGGGCCATGAAGTCCCGGGAGAGCGCCTGGCCCTGGGCCTCCACCTGGCCCACGTCCGGCGCGGCTGCGCGCAGGCCCGCCGTGTCCACCAGGCGCGCCACGAGGCCGCCCAAGTCCAGGGGCTCCTCCAGGTAGTCCCGCGTGGTGCCCGGCGCCTCGGAGACAAGCGCCCGCCCGCGCCCCACCAGGGCGTTCATCAGGCTGGACTTGCCCGCGTTCACCGGCCCGGCCAGCACGGCCAGCACGCCCTCGCGCCAGGCCCTGGCCCGCTCCACAGAGGCCAGCAGCCCGGCGGCGTCCGTGGCGGCCTCGCGCGCTGCGCCCGCCAGCTCGGGCCTGGGCAGGCACTCCACGTCCTCGTCCGGAAAATCCACGGCCAGGCAGAGCTGGGCGCGCAGGCCCTCCAGCCGGGCCCGCATGGCCCCGATGCGTCCGCCCAGGGCCCCGGAGAGCTTGAGCTGCGCCAAGTGCAGGGCGGCGCGCGTGGGTGCGGCGATGCTCTCGGCAATGGCCTCGGCCTGGGTCAGATCCAGCTTGCCGTTCAGGAAGGCCCGCAGGCTGAACTCGCCGGGCCGGGCCAGGCGCGCGCCCCGGGCCAGGCACTCCTCCAGCACGGCGCGCAGCACCGCCGGACCCCCGTGGCAGTAAAGCTCCACCACGTCCTCGCCGGTGAACGACGCCGGGCCGGGCATGCCGGCGGCCAGCACCTCGTCCAGCGCGCGGCCCTGGCCGTCCACCAGGCTGCCGTGGTGCAGGCGGCGCGGCTTGAGGCCCGCGAAGCCGGGACTGGAGGAGCGGAACAGCGCCTGGGCCAGGGGCAGGGCCCGGGGTCCGCTCAGGCGCACGATGCCCACGGCCCCGGCGCCTGGCGCGGTGGCGATGGCGGCGATGGTGTCCGTGCCGGTGGCGGTATGGCTGGCGGTGTCTGTCACGCGGTCCTCCAAAAGCAAGCCGCCGGAGCCGGGCCCGGTGCGGGCGCGGGCCCCGGCGGCGGGCAGGAATCGTTGGGCGGCGGGGCTATTCCGCGGCGGTCTCCGGGCGGGTCTCGGCGCCTTCCACCTGGCCTTCGGCCTCGGGGGCGTCTTCCAGGATCTCCTCGCCGCCACCGGGCCGCTTGGGCACGATGAGCACGCGCTTCATGGCGCCCTCGCCCTTGCTGCGGGTGAACACGAACTCGTCCTCCTGCAGGGTCAGGTGCACCACGCGGCGGTGGTACGAGCTCATGGGCCGGGTGCTCTGGGTGCGGCCGCTGGCCGTGGCCTTGTCCGCCAGGTGCCGGGCGATCTGCCGGAGCTTCTCGTCCTGGTTCTCGCGGTAGTCGCCGGTGTCGATCTGCACGCGCACCGAGGCGTCCATGCGCTTGGAGACCAGGCGGTTCACCAGGTACTGGATGCTGGCCAGGGTCTGGCCCTCGCGCCCGATGAGCAGGCCGGAATTGTCGGGGTCGTCGATGCGCACGAGCACGCGGTCGTGCAGGAGCTGCACGGAGATCTTGGCCTCCTCGGAGAGCGGGGCCAGGATTTTGGTGGTCACTTCCAGGGCCACCTGCTCCAGCAGGGCCTGATCCAGGTGCCCGATGCCCTGCGGCGCGCCGTTCTCCTCCTCGCCGAAGCCCTCCCCGGCGGCCTCGCGGCGGGGTTCGCGCACACGCTGCTCGCCACCGGAGCGTCCGCCCCGGCCACGGCCCCCGCGCTCGCCCTGGCGCTCAGAGCCGCGTTCGGAACCACGTTCGGAATTGCGCTCGGAATTGCGGCCACGTCCACGGCCCTCGCCCCGGCCTTCGCTGCGGCCCTCGGAACGATTCTCGGAACGGCCCTCGGCGGATCTGGCGTCTGACTGCCGTTCAGGCTGGCTTCCGGGCTGGGCCTCGCCGGAGCCCTCGCTCCGGCCCTCCCCGCGCCCGCGCCCGCGGCCACGGCGGCCACGCTCGCGGCGGGAGCGGCCCTCGCCGCGCTCGCCCTGGGCCTCGCCCCCCTCGGGGGCGGCCACGGCGTCCACCGGGGCGGAAGCCTCCACGGCCTCCACCGGTGCGCTCTCGCGGGCGGGCTTGCGCTCCGGCCTGTCCTCGCGCTCGGGCCTGTCGTGGCCCTCGTGGTGGCGCTCGCGCCTGTGTTCGTGATGGTGCTCGTGGTGGCCCTCGGCCTTGTCGGCGCGGGCGGGCTTGCGCTCCTCGTGCTCCTCGGTGAGCTTGAAGCTGCCGCGCGGCTTGGCGCGGACCACGGCGGGCTTGACGCCCACCAGGCCGAAGATGCCCGAGCTGCCGCCGCTGACGATCTCGATCTCCAGCTTGTCGCGCTTCAGGTCGTAGTGCTTGCAGGCCGATTCGATGGCTTCATCCAGGTTCTTTCCCTGGAACTCTTTGGTATCGCTCATTGTATCCTCGCTCGTGGTCTGTTGGCGGCCGTCGTCCTACGCCTTGCGCATCATCCACCACTGCTGGGCGATGGAGAGGACGTTGTTCACCAGCCAGTACACCACCAGTCCGGAGGGGAAGTTCAGGAACATGAAGGTGAACACCACGGGCATGATCAGCATGATCTTGGCCTGCATGGGGTCGCCGCCGGAGGGGGTCATCTTCTGCTGGATGAACATGGTGGCCCCCATGACCAGGGGGGTGACGTAGTAGGGGTCCTTCATGGACAGGTCGGCCAGCCAGACCAGGTCGGTGAAGGGCACGTGGTCGATGAAGGAGGCGTGGCGCAGCTCGATGCTGCCCAGAAGCGCCTTGTACAGGCCGAAGAACACCGGAATCTGCACCAGCATGGGCACGCAGCCGCCCGCCGGGTTGACCTTGTAGGTCTTGTAGAGCTGCATGATCTCGGTGTTCATGCGCTCCTTGTCGTCGGCGTACTTCTCGCGCAGCTTCTGCAACATGGGCTGCAGCTTCTTCATCTGCTCCATGGACTTGTAGCTCTTCTGCGACAGGGGCCAGAAGATGAGCTTGATGAGCACGGTGAGCAGGATGATGGCGATGCCGTAGTTGTGCACGTACTTGTAGAACCAGTTCAGAAGCTCAAGCAGCGGCATGGCGATGATGTGGAACCAGCCGTAGTCCACGGCGTCGGCCATCTTGCCGGGCATGGAAGCCAGCATGGTGCGGTCCGCCGGACCGGCGAAGTAGTTGCAGGTCAGGGTCTTGGACTGGCCGGGCTCGAAGGTGGCGGGCACGGTGAGCGCCAGGTTGTACGCCTCGCCCTTGTAGCGGCCCTCGGCCTGCACGCCCTCGCCCTCGGGCTGCACCACGAACAGGAAGTAGTTGCTCTCGATGGCCGCCCAGCGGACCTTCTCGTCCTTCAGCCCCAGGCCGACCTTCTCCAGGTCGTCCTGGCTGGTCACCTCGTCGAAGCCGCCCTTGATCTTGCCGAAGGCGATGCGGGTGGTGTTGTACTGGTCGCCCTTGGGTGCCAGGCCGGAGCTTGCTGCGGTGAAGGCCACCTTGCCCGTCACCGGGGCCGTGCCCGGGTTGGCCACGGTGAGCTCCTCGGAGATGAGGTAGCTGTCGGCGTGGAGGGTGAGCCTGCGGGTGAGCTTCAGGCCCGCGGCCTCGCCGCTGAACACCAGGGTCTGCTTGCCTCCGGCGGCCACGGTGACCTCGTCGCCGCCCTCGTAGGTCCAGCCAGCGCTGTTCCAGGTGTGCACCTCGCCGCCGGTGGGCAGCAGCATCACGCCCAGGGCCGCGCGGCCCTTGGCCTTGTCGCCGATGATGTTGATCAGCGCGGAGTCCTTGGCGATGGACTCGCGGAACTTCGACAGGGTCATGCTCTCCAGCACGCCGCCCTGGGTGTTGAACACCGCGGTGTACAGCGGGGTCTTGACCGTGACGGGCCTGCCCTGGGCCTGGGCGATGGCGGGCGCGGCGGCGGCGCCTTCAGCGGGCGGGGCGGCCTTGCCGGGCTCGATCTTGGTGTCGGTGGCGGCGGCGGGGGCCGGGGGCGGGGTCTTGGGCTCATCGGGCGGGAACAGGTAGCTCCAGCCGAAGAGGACCACAAGGGACAGGGCCAGGGCAACGATCAGGCGTTTGGTGTCCATGTTTTTTGGCTCGCGTGGGTGTCGGTGGTGGGCCAGCGCAGGGGCACGGGATCGTACCCCCCGCGGCACAGGGGATGGCAGCGGGCCAGACGCCAGAGCGTCAGCAGGCTGCCAAGGGCCGGACCATGCAGGGTCACGGCCTGCCGGGCGTATTCCGAACAGGAGGGCTCAAAGCGGCAGGAACCCGCGAAGACGGGGGAGAGTAGGCGCTGGTAGGCCCAGATGGACGCCAGCAATACGGAGCGCATCAGTCTGCCGGGCAGTCTGCGCATTCAGGCCTCACGTCGGGCACCTCCCGCCACGGCCTCCCGCGCTAGGCGGGAGAGGACGGGGGAGAATTCCTGCTCCACCAGGGCCAGGTCGACGATCCTCGGGTCCAGATTGCGCTTGGGGACGACGACGATGTCTAGGGGATGGCCGATGGCCGCCTGGTTGAGCCGGAAAAATTCACGCAACACGCGCCGGATGCGGTTGCGCCGCGCCGCCCGCCCGACCTTCCTGCTCACCGTGAGCCCGAGGCGGAAGCCTTCTTCGGCTCCGCCCCGGACCAGGACGAAAAGGACGAAATGCCGGGTATAGACCTTTCGGCCCTGCTCATAGCACTCGCCGAAGCGTGCGCTCTCGAGCAGGCGGCGGCTTCTGGGCCACGTTAGACGGCTAATCTCTTGCGCCCCTTCTGGCGGCGGCGGCGCAGGACGGCCTGGCCGTTCTTGGTGCGGGAGCGGACGAGGAAGCCGTGGGTGCGCTTGCGCCGAATCTTGCTGGGCTGGTAACTACGCTTGCTCATATATGTTCTCCTGGGAGTGAATGTCTTCCGTCAGTGCGGAACCACGCCATATAGCCGGGAAGAGGATCGCCGTCAAGCACAACGCGACCTTCCCGGCCCCTTTGCTCGGCGCCAGCATTCTGGTACCCTCTTTGCCATGCGCAAGCAAGCATTCCTTTCCGCCCACCGGGCCTACCGCGAGGCCATCATCACCCAGCGGGGCGAGGTGAGCTTCCAGGTGGTGCTGGAGCACACGGATCTCTTCGTCACCGCCGAGGCCGACCTCTCCGCGCCCATGCTGGACTACGTGCGCCAGCTGCGCGGCGAGCTCAAGACGCACATGCTGCTCAACCCCGGCTTCCGCGAGAGCCTGGTGCCCTTCCCCACGTCGGAGAGCGCCCCGCTGGTGGCCCGCATGATGGCCCAGGCCGCCGAGGCCGTGGGCGTGGGGCCCTTCGCCGCCGTGGCCGGAACCTTCGCCCACCTGGTGGCCGAGCGCTTCGCCGGGGTGAGCCCCAACCTGATCATAGAAAACGGCGGGGACATCACCATGCACTCCACGCGGGAGCGCATCGTGGCCCTGCTGGCCGACCCCGCCGACCCCGACAAGGGCGCGCGCCTGGGCCTGCGCATCCCCCGGGGCGAATTTCCGGTGAGCCTGTGCGGCTCCTCGGCCACCATCGGGCCTTCCCTCTCGCTGGGCCAGGGCGAGCTGGTGGTGGTGCGCTCCAAAAGCGGCGCCCTGGCCGACGCTGCGGCCACGGCCCTGGCCAACCTCATCGACGACGCGGGGGACCTGGAGTTGGTGACGCGCCGGGCCAAGGCCATGGCCCCCCTGGGCGTGGAGGGCGTGTTCGCCCAGGCCGGCGGCAGGCTGGCGGTGTGGGGGAAGATGGAGCTGGTGGCCCTGGACTAGGCCCGCTCCACGCGGTCGCGCCCGGCGTTCTTGGCACGGTACAGGGCCTGGTCGGCCCGCAGCAGGATGTCCTCCAGGCCCATGTCCTGGGGGCCGTATTCCGCCACGCCGACGCTGAGCGTCACCCGGCGGGCCAGCCCCTCGGCCCGTTCCGTGGCCTGGGCGAACTCCCCGCGCAGGCGCTCGGCTACCTCCGCCCCCCGGCCAGCGGTGGCCTCGGGCAGCAGCACGCAGAACTCCTCCCCGCCCACCCGTCCGGCCAGGTCGCCCCCGCGCAGCAAACGGGAGAGCACCTGCCCCAGCAGCCGCAGGGCCACGTCGCCCGCGGCGTGCCCCAGGGAGTCGTTGACCTCCTTGAAGTGGTCCAGGTCGAGCATGAGCAGGGAGAACCCCCGGCCGGTGCGCCAGACGCGCTCCAACTCGCGGCGGGAGGCTTCCAGGAAGGCCCTGCGGTTCAAAAGGCCGGTGAGGCCGTCGGTGTTGGCCTGGCGCGCCAGAACGGCCTGGGCCTGCTCGCTCATGCGCAGGGCCCCGAGCAGTCGGCGCAGCACCAGCGCGGCCAAGGCCGTGGCCGCCACCGCGATGCCGGCGACGAAAAGCACCCGCTTGTTCCAGGCAGCCAGGAGGTCCGAGGTTCTGGCCGCCACCACCACGACCAGGGAGTACTCGGCCAGCCGGTGGAAGCCCACCAGCCGCTCGACGCCGTCGAGCCTGGCCCCGTCGGACACGAACACCCCGTGGTCCTCCACCAGGACGCGGTTGCGGAACAGGGGCGACCCGGACAGGTTCCTGCCCATGAATTCCTCGTCAAAGGGCACGCGGGAGAGGAACACCCCGTCAGCGCGGATGAGCGAGATGCTTCCGCCGGGCTTGTGCCGCTCCTTCTCGTGCAGCTCGGAGAGGCGGTCGAGCTCCAGGGCCCCGAGCAGCACGGCGATGCTTGAGCGCTCGTCGCCCACGGGATAGGACACCGGGATGCCCCACCTGCCCGTGACCCGGCTCTTCACCGGCCGGCCCAGGTGGAACCCGCGCAGCGCCGGGTCCTGCTGGACCTGGAAGTACTCCCGGTCGGACACGTCGGCGCGCACCGTGCCCGGCTTGTCGCCCACGTAGCGCAGACCTCCCTCACGGGTGACCATGCGCAGGTCCACCAGGCCCTGGGTGATGTCGTGCGTGGCCTTGGCCAGGGCCTGAAAGCCGGGGGAAGAAGCCGGGTCCTGGCCGGGGTGCTCACGGATCCACTGGTCCGCCACGGACAGGGACATCCGCACCAGCCGCATGCTGCCCAGGGTCTGCTCGCCCACCGCCGTGGTGACCTCGGAGAGGTGCCGCTCGGCCGCGCGCAGGGTCAGTTCGCGCTCGGTCCAGGCCCACAGGCCGCACACGGCCCACAGGGTGACCATGAACAGCGCGAAGCCGGCCAGGATGGACCGGCGCTCCGAGCCCGCGCCCATGTGCCTCAGGAACCCTCCGTATGCTTGGGCGCGTGGATCACGGCCTGGAGCAGGTGCGGGGTGAGCACCTTGATGACGCGCCGCCCGCTCTGGGCCAGGCCCTCCTTCTCCGCCGTGGCGATGGAGATGTGCCCCTGCCCGGCCAGGCCCTGCAGGTAGCCCTCGATGGTCGACGCCGAGCAGACGAAGATATCCGACATGTGCCGCACGGCGGAGTCGTAGAGCAGGTCGTTCTTGCCGTTCAGGGAGAACAGGTCCAGGATGCGCACGATGCCCAGGGGCACGTTGGGCGCGCGCAGGGCCTTCTTGGTGGTGGCCTTCAGCCGGGTGACCATGACGTTCAGCATGGCGGAAATGGCCGGGGGCGCGTCGTTGATGTAGCCCTCCAGGTCGTCGCGGTTCAGGACCACCACCTTGGAGTCCTCCAGGGCGATGGCCGTGGCCGTGCGGCCCTGGTCCTCCAGGAACAGGGCCATCTCCCCGAAGATGGACACCGGCTGGAGCACGGCGAAGACCTTCTTGCGACCGTCCACGGAGCCGGAGATCTCCACCTTGCCCTCCACGAGCAGGTAGGCCTCGTCGCCCTTGCTGCCCTCGGTGAAGATGACGTTGTGCTTGAGCACGGTGCGCTGCAGGAACGAGCCGTGGCTCACGCGCTTCATGACGATGGAGCCGTCACGTCCTCCGGGCAGTGGCATAGGCGATTACCTCGTTGCGGCGTCTTCGCTGGCGAAAAACGGGTCCCGGCCCTTGAGCCCGCGCCCCTCGGTGAGCACCAGCCGGTAGCCGAAGGTGATGAACAGGGGCTTGTCGCCCCAGACCTCGGGCCGGAGGGCGAACTCGAAGGCCACCCCCACGTCGCCCCTGGCCTCGCGGGGCAGGAAGGTGCGCGCATCCATGGCCACCACGCGGCCGTCGGCCTCGCAGATGTAGGCGGTGAGCCCCAGGGACTCCACCCACCTGGCCCACTCCGGTGCTTTGGACGTGTCCAGGTAGGCCCAGCCCTTGATGCCCGCCACGTCGTCCACGGGCTGCACCTGGTAGTCGAAGCGCATGAAATTCATCTGCAGGGATCTCGCCTCGTCCAGGGACCAGGCGTCGCGCTTCAGGTGCCCCACGCTCATGGGCGGGGCCGCGCAGGCGGCCAGCAACGCAGCAAGCGCCAAGGCGATGAGGACGGGCGCCGCCCGGAAGCGTAGACAATCCTTTTCCATGACTCCCGTTTAGCATATCCGTGGAGCATTGCAAATGCCCCGGCGGCGCTGCGCCGCCCTTTGCCGAAAGATCAGCGCCGGGCCGCAAGCCCCGGCCACTTGGCCGCCACATCGGCCCACAGGGCGTCCAGGCCGCGACGGGCAACGCCGTCCACCTGCTCCCGCGTGAACTTGCCCTCCAGCTTGATCTTGTTGCCGAAGACCTGGCCCATGGCCGCCGGGCCCTTGGCCTTGGCCAGGCTGGAGTGCTGCACGTGGGCCACGGCAAGGTCCCCGGCATAGGTGGCCGGGCGCCCGGCCACGGCGGAGCGCAGGTCGCGGTCCAGGTCGTCGAACTGCGTGGGGCTGAAGCGGATGTCGAAGCCGCCAAGCTCCGCCAGCACGCTGGTGCGCAGGGCGTGGCAGCAGCCGGACACGTGCGTGGCCGGGCGGGCGTAGCTGAACAGGCCCAGGTCCAGCTGGCCCGCGCAGTTGTCGAAGACCACGACGTTCTCCGGCAGATCGCGGAAGGTGCGCGGCTGGCCATCGGGGATGAAGAGCTGGTAGTCCGCCGACTGCAGGCAGGCCGGGGGCGTGGCCGAGACGATGCGGCAGCCTGCGGCCCCGCAGTCCGGGGCGGCCTCGCCCGCGCCCAACAGCCGCCGGAGCCAGGCCTGGGGCAGGATCACGTCGTCGTCCAGGAACACGGCCCACTCCCGCTGCCGCACCTCGGGCAGGGAGAGCAGCCAGTTGCGCGCCGCCGGGGCGCCCACGTTCACCGGCAGCCGGGTGACGGACAGCGCCCCCGCCGGGAACAGCGCGGCACAGGCCGCCATGGCCTCCCCCGTGCCGTCAGTCGATCCGTTGTCCAGGCAGAAGATCCGGGCCTCGCCGTAGTCCGTGCGCGCCAGGCTCTCCAAAGTCTGCCGGGTCAGGGCGGCCTTGTTCCAGGAGTACACCAGGATGGCCGCGCCCGCCGTGGAGGCCCGCGGGGCAACGGGCGGGGGCGACAGCAACGCGTGCAGCTTCTGGCCCAGGTGGACGTGCCAGGGCAGCTCGGCGAACAGCCCGGACAGGATCTCGCGCGCCTGGTCCGCCGCGCCCCGGCGCAGCTGCGTTTCCGCCGCTACGTAGCGCTCCCAGGCAATGAAAAATTTTGTACCCCCCTCTGGGGCTTCAGGGGAAACGGGCAGGGGCGGATCGACAGGAGCCAGGAAAAAGGCGGCCTCCAAGTCCAGGCGGGCGCGCAGTTCGGAAAAACCCTCCGGCCAGGGGCAGGCGGCCAGCGCCGCCCGGCACAGGTCCAGGCTGCCCAGGCGCAGCAGGCCCTCCCAGGCCAGGGAGAGCCAGGCCAGGCCCGTGGCCGCGTCGCGCAGGCGCGGCAGAAGCGCGCGCACCACCGGGCGCGTATCGCCCCCGTCGGCGGCGGAGGAGACCAGGGCGGCCACCTCCGCGGCCAGGGCCTCGCGGTCCGCACCGCCCTCCAGGGGCGCGTCCAGCCGCGCCAGCAGGCCGCGCAGCCAGGCCTTGAGGGGCGCGGCCTCCGGAAGCAGCTCGGCCAGGAAGGCCGCCCGGTCCCGGTCCAGGGGCGCGCGCTGCCAGCCCCACAAGGCCAGGCCCAGGCCGCAGGCCGCAAGGTCCGCGTCGCCGGAGAGCACTGCCCTGGCCGCCAGGTGCCGTGCCAGGCCGGGCTCCTCCAGCCCCAGGCACCACAGGGGCAGGGCCGCCCGGAGCTTGTCAGCCAGGGCCGCCGAGGCTATGGAAGGGGCCGGTACACCCGGCGGGAGCAGGCGGGGCGTGCTCATGCGCGTCTCCTTGCAGGTCTGCCCCGCACCCTACGCCAAGGAGCCCGGCCCATGCAACCCACGACCGCCGCAGACGAAACCGCAGCAGCCCTGGCGGAAGCCGCGCGCCTGCTCGCGGGCGGCGGGGTGCTCGTCTATCCCACCGAGACCCTCTACGCCCTGGGCTGCGACGCCCGCAACGCCGCGGCCTGCGCCCGGGTGGCCGCGCTCAAGGCCCGGCCCCAGAGCAAGCCCTTCCCCCTGGTGCTGGGCTCGACGGACCAGCTGGACGACCTCTGCGCGCCGCTGCCCGCCTCCCTCCAGGCCGCCCTGGAGCGCCTGGCCCTGGCCGCCTGCCCCGCCCCGCTCCCGGCGCGGCTCCCCACCCCGCCGGACCACCCCGCCCTGGTGCGCGACGCCTCGGGCTTCTCCTCGGTGCGCGTCAGCCCGCACCCCACGGTGCAAACCCTGTGCGCCACCCTGCCCGGGCCGCGCGGCGGCCCGCTGGTGGCCACCAGCGCCAACAAAAGCGGCCAGCCCGCCACGGCCCTGCCCGACCGGCTGGACCCGGAACTGCTTAGCGGGGCCGACCTGGCCCTGCTCTGCCCGCCCCTGCCCGGCGGCGGCGAGCCCTCCACCCTGCTGCGCCTGCTAGGCGCGGGCCGGGCCGAGGTGCTGCGCCCGGGCGCCGTCTCCCGCCAGGCCCTGGCCGCCTGCTTCGAACTCGCCCCGGCCTGAGCCCGGCCTCCGGGACCCCCAGTTAAAAACCTTGAACATCCGGGCCCAGGGCCCCTCCGGCGGCCCCTGCGAAGTTAAATTTTTTATACTGTTTTTTGGGGTTTTCAGGCCCTCGCCTCGGCAGGCCTCCCAGTCACTTCAACGCAACATGCTAAAATTCAACGACTTATTTTTTTAGCCTCGCCATGCCCGAAGTTTGGCACGGCCCTTGCTCTACTCCGTGCATCCTTCCTTCTTTTGCTGAAACCGGCTTCCCTGGGGTGGTCCCACGGGAAGCCGATTTCGTTTCAGCCTCCGGAACATTCCCGCCCCCCTGCAAAGCCCCCCGGCCCCCGGCATATTTCCTTGCCCCGCCGGTGGAATATGCTTGAATTCTTATGCCTGCCGACCTATAGATAATACATTCAGGGAACGTCACCCTGACCTATGCGCCACCCGCAAACCGCCAGGGAGTTCCGCCATGGCCGACGCCAGCACGCACCGCAACCCGCTGCCCACCGTGGATGTGCTCATCCACCTGCCGGGCCGGGGGGTCGTGCTTGTGGAGCGCAAGAACCCGCCCCCGGGCTGGGCCCTGCCCGGGGGCTTCGTGGACTACGGCGAGACCTGCGAGGCCGCCGCCGTGCGCGAGGCGCGCGAGGAGACCGGCCTGGACGTGGTGCTCACCGGGCTCCTGGGCGTGTACTCCGACCCCGCCCGCGACCCGCGCCACCACACCCTGAGCGTGGTGTACACCGGCCAGGCCCGCGACCTTTCCGCGCTGAGCGCGGGCGACGACGCGGCCCAGGCCCGGTTCTTCGCCCTGGACGCCCTGCCGCCCCTGGCCTTCGACCACGCCCGCATCCTGGACGACTTCATCCGCCAGCTCGCCCGCCTGAACCCGGCCTGCGGTTCGGGCCGGAACGCGCCATGAGCGGCTCGCACGAGAGGAAGCCCATGCCCAGCAACAAGCCCCTGGTTCTGTTCATGACCTCGGAGATGTACCCCTTCTCCAAGACCGGGGGCCTGGCGGACGTGCTGGGCGCGTTGCCGCTGACCCTGTACCGCATGGGCGTGAACACCGCCGTGGTCACGCCACTGTACGGGCGCATCGCCACCAGCGGGTTCAACCTGCGCCTTTTGACCGAGCGCTGCCCCGTGGGCTACCCCTGGGCGCCCATCACGGCGGAGATCTACCAGGCCGACTACTACGGCATGCCCGTGTACTTCGTGGGCCGGGGCGAGTACTTCGACCGCCGCCAGCTGTACAACACCCATGCGGGCGACTACTTCGACAACTGCGAGCGGTTCAACTTCTTCTGCCGCGCCACCCTGGAGTGGGCCCGCAGGCTGGACTGGGCCCCGGCGGTGATCCACGCCCACGACTGGCAGAGCGCCCTGGTGCCCGCCTACCTGCACTTCTGGCGCAGGACGGACCCCTACTGGAAGGACACGCGCACGGTGCTGACCATCCACAACCTGGCCTTCCAGGGCCGTTTCGCCTCGCGCCTGTTCTTCGAGTCCGGCCTGCCGGCCGAGGCCTGGAACATGGACGGGGCGGAATTCTTCGGCGACTTCAACCTGCTCAAGACCGGCATCGCCTACGCCGACGCGGTGACCACGGTGAGCCCCTCCTACGCCGAGGAGATCCTCTCCCCGGAGTTCGGCTGCGGGCTGGAGGGCATGCTGCGCCGCCGCCGGGGCGCGCTGCGCGGCATATTGAACGGGGCCGACTACTCCGTGTGGGACCCGCGCGACGACAAGTTTTTGCCCTGCATCTACCGCTCCGGCAGCCCGGAGGGGAAGCAGGAGTGCAAGAGCGCGCTCCTGAAGGAGATGTGCCTGCCCGACCAGCTGGAGGACAAGCCGGTCTTAAGCTTCATCGGCCGCTACCGGGGGCAGAAGGGCATCGACCTCTTGATCGACATCATCCCCAGGCTCATGGAGCACGAGCTGGGGCTCATCGTGCTGGGCGAGGGCAAGCTGGACCACGAGGCCCGGCTGCAGGAGCTGGCCGAGCAGTATCACGACCGGCTCTCGGTCATCGTGGGCTACTCCGAGGACCTTGCCCACCGCATCCAGGCCGGTTCGGACATCTTCCTCATGCCCTCCAGCTACGAGCCCTGCGGCCTGACGCAGATGTACGCCCTGCGCTTCGGCACCCCGCCGGTGGCCACCGCCGTGGGCGGCCTGCGCGACACCATCGTGCCCTACCCCCACCCCCAGGCCACGGGGTTCATCTTCGAGGAGCGGACCCCGGAGAAGTTCTACGAGACCATCCTGGAGGCCGTGACCCTGTGGAAGGAGCGCAAGGCCTACTGGCGGGGCATGGTGGAGCGCGCCATGGCCCAGGACTTCAGCTGGGAGAAGTCCGCCGCCAGGTACATCGAGCTGTACCGCTCCCTGGGCGCCAGGGTGTAGGCCAGGAAGCATCCGGTTCAACCATTCCGCCCGTCGCCCCCGGGCCGGGCACCTCAAAGGCCGCTTCCGCAGGGAGGGCCGGAATCCGAGAAAGGAGGACGCCATGCCGCTTGCAAAGAAGTACGCCAAGGACAAGGCCACCTGCAGGGTCACCTTCAGCATGACCGCCGAGGCCGCCGGGGACCCGCGCAAGCTCTTCCTGGCCGGGGATTTCAACGGCTGGAACCCCACGGCCCTGGCCATGCGCAAGGCCGGGGGCCGGTTCACGGCCAGCCTGGACCTGCCCGCAGGGCGCCAGCACCAGTACCGCTACGTCACGGACCAGGGCCTGTGGCTCAACGACACCGAGGCCGACTGCTACGTGTACAATTCCTTCGCGGAGTCCGACAACTCCGTTGCCGCGCTGTAGCGGCCGCGCCGGGAGCCCGACCCGGGGCCGCGCCCGGAGGAACCGGGGGGCAAAGGCTGGACCCCAGGCCCAGGGCCTGTTTCTCAAGGATGGATTGTGTTCCCTGACAAGGAACGAGGCGGCGCGGGGCCGGGGAGAGTACTCTTGCGGTACAGCCCTGGCCCCGCGTCGCCTCGCGACAAAGCTTAAGGGGGCAAAAGGCGCCTTGAGAGGCAGGCCCTAGTGCAAATGTCCGGCGCGCGGACGCATGGTCCAGCATTCCCTGGGGATGGGCAGGCAGATGCTGCGGTCCGGCAGCTCCGCGCAGAGGATGAGCCCCCCGCTCCTCTCGTCCCAGAACACATGGTCCAGAAACAGCGCCAACGCGCGCGAGGGCGGCAGCTCGCCCTCGGAGAGGCCCACCAGTTGCCGCATCACGGCGGTGGCGGCCTGGCGCACCAGGCGCAGGCCGGAGTCCGTGAGGGCCACGTCCTCGTAGTCCATCTCGTGCAGGGTCTCGCGGCCGTGGTCCAGGGCGTCCATGACGCGCTGGCGGGCGGCGTGGCGGGCCGGGCTCTGCCAGGGCAGAAGGCTTGCGGTGCGGCGCATGGGCAACCTCCTTGAAGGTTCTGACCTCGTTCAATAGAGATGCATCATGCGTGCCACACTGAAGGAAAGGCCAATTCCACACTTCCTAAACGGCGTGCAACAGTGTAGAAGAAGGCCAAGATCCTCGACACGCATCGTTTACCGGAGGCCCCCATGACGCGGCAAAGCGGCGTGCTGCTGCACATCACCTCCCTGCCCACGCGCTTCGGCATCGGCGACCTCGGTCCCACGGCCCTGGCCTTCGGCGAATTCCTGGTCCAGGCCGGGCAGTCGCGCTGGCAGGTGCTGCCCCTGACGCCCACGGCGACGAGCCTGGGCAACTCGCCCTACTCCAGCTTCTCGGCCTTTGCGGGCAACCCGCTTCTGATCAGCCCCGAGGGGCTGTGCGAAGACGGCCTGCTCTCCCCGGACGAGCTGGACGGCCTGGCCCTGCCCGCCAGGAAGCGCGTGGACTTCGCCGCCGTGGAGCGCGTGAAGCCCGCCATGCTGCGCCGCATCTTCGACCGGCTCATGCCGGGCGGGCCAGGGAGGCCAGGCGGCCTGGAGGACGACCCCGGCTTTGCCGCCTTCCGGGGCGACAACGCCTCCTGGCTGCCGGACTACGCCCTGTTCATGGCCTTGAAGGACCGCTTCGGCGGGGCGGCCTGGACCGAGTGGCCCGCGGACCTGCGCGAGCGCCGCGAGGAGGCCCTGCGCCGGTGGGGCCAGGAGCTCCACCGCGAGATCGTGTTCCAGCAGTTCTGCCAGTGGCTGTTCTTCCGCCAGTGGGGGCGGCTCAAGTGGCAGCTTTCCCAGCTGGACGTGCAGATGGTGGGCGATGTGCCCATCTACGTCACCCACGACTCCGCCGATGTCTGGGCCAACCAGGACCTGTTCAAGCTGGACCGGGCGGGCCAGCCCACAGAGGTGGCCGGGGTGCCGCCGGACTATTTCAGCGCCACCGGCCAGCGCTGGGGCAACCCGGTGTTCCGCTGGCAGGCCCACGCGGACACGGGCTTCGGCTGGTGGATAAGCCGCATGCGCCACAACTTCGGTTTGTACGACCAGGTACGCCTGGACCACTTCCGGGGTTTCGCCGCCTACTGGGAGATCCCGGCCAGGGAGAAGACCGCCGTGAAGGGCTCCTGGGTGCCCGCGCCCGGCGAACAGCTTCTTGAGGCCCTGCGCGCGGCCCACGGCTCCCTGCCCATCCTCGCCGAGGACCTGGGCATCATCACCGACGACGTGCGGGAGTTGAAGGAGCGCTTCGGCCTGCCGGGCATGAAGATCCTGCAGTTCGCCTTCGGCCCGCACACGCCCACCAGCCCGGACTCGCCGCACAACCACGAGAAGAACTGCGTGGTGTACACCGGCACCCACGACAACAACACCACGCGCGGCTGGTTCGCCGCCGAGGCCGGGCCGGAGCTGCGGCGCCTGCTGGCCCGCTACCTGGGCCGCGCCGTGGGCGTGGACACCATCACCCGCGAGCTGGTGCGCGTGGCCCTTTCCAGCCCGGCGGACTGCGCCATGTTCCCGGCCCAGGACCTGCTGGACCTGGACGGGAGCCACCGCATGAACACCCCCGGGGTGGCCAAGGGCAACTGGGGCTGGCGGCTGCCGCAGGGACGGCTGCTTTCCACTCGGGCCGAGGGCGGCGGGGTGGACCGGGGCCTGGCCGAGCGCCTGCGCGGCCTGTGCGAGCTGTATGGCCGCACCCCCGTGGCCGAGGACGAGCTGCTCTCGGAGATCGACCTGGCGGAGTAGCGCCCGGCCAGGGGCCGGGGCGTTTTTTTCGCGCCCGGCGTGTTGACAGCCGGGCAACCATGCTTACTTTCCCCATGCTTTTCCGGGTCCGCACCCATGCGGACCCTTTGTGCGCGCCAACCGGCGGGGTCTCGCGACAGGGACGCCACGGCGTCCGGGCGGGCCGCCGCACATCACAAAATACACATGTGGAGGACGAGAGAGATGAAGTTGAAGCCCCTCAATGACCGTGTTCTGGTGAAACGCCTGGAAGGCGAGGAGAAGACCGCCGGCGGCATCATCATCCCCGACAGCGCCAAGGAAAAGCCCCAGAAGGGCAAGGTCGTGGCCGCGGGCCCCGGCAAGCTGGACGAGTCCGGCAAGCTGGTGAAGATGGCCGTGAAGGCCGGCGACATGGTGCTGTTCACCAAGTACGCGGGCACCGAGATCAAGATCGACGGCGAGGAGCACCTCGTTCTGCGCGAGGACGACATCCTCGCCATCGTCGAGAAATAAGGCGCTGGGGCGCCCCCTCAGGCGCCTTCTCCGGTAGCGGGCCTGAAGCCCCGCCGGTGGTTCCCAACAAAAAGCCGCAAGGCGCAAATTTTAAGGAGCACAAGAATGGCCAAAGAGATTCTCTTCGACGCCAAGGCCCGTGAGAAGCTGAAGAACGGCGTGGACAAGCTCGCCAACGCCGTGAAGGTGACCCTGGGCCCCAAGGGCCGCAACGTGGTCATCGACCGCAGCTTCGGCTCCCCGCTGATCACCAAGGACGGCGTCACCGTCGCCAAGGAGATCGACCTGGAGGACAAGTTCGAGAACATGGGCGCCCAGATGGTGAAAGAGGTCGCCTCCAAGACCTCCGACGTGGCCGGCGACGGCACCACCACCGCCACCATCCTGGCCCAGGGCATCTTCTCCGAGGGCGTGAAGCTCGTGGCCGCGGGCCGCAACCCCATGGCCATCAAGCGCGGCATGGACAAGGCCGTGGCCGCCATCACCGAGGAGCTGGCCAAGCTGGCCAAGCCCACCCGCGACCAGAAGGAGATCGCCCAGGTCGGCACCATCTCCGCCAACAACGACGCCACAATCGGCACCATCATCGCCGAGGCCATGAACAAGGTCGGCAAGGAAGGCGTCATCACCGTTGAGGAGGCCAAGGGCCTGGAGACCGCCCTGGACGTGGTCGAGGGCATGCAGTTCGACCGCGGCTACCTCTCCCCCTACTTCGTCACCAACCCGGAGAAGATGACCTGCGAGATGCAGGACCCGCTGATCCTCATCGTGGAGAAGAAGATCTCCTCCATGAAGGACATGCTGCCCGTGCTGGAACAGGTGGCCAAGATGAGCAAGCCGCTGCTGATCATCGCCGAGGACATCGAGGGCGAGGCCCTGGCCACCCTGGTGGTGAACAAGCTGCGCGGCACCCTGAACGTCTCCGCCGTGAAGGCCCCGGGCTTCGGCGACCGCCGCAAGGCCATGCTCCAGGACATCGCCATCCTCACCGGCGGCACCTGCGTGTCCGAGGACATGGGCATCCGGCTCGAGTCCATCACCGTCAACGACCTGGGCCAGGCCAAGCGCATCGTCATCGACAAGGACAACACCACCATCGTGGACGGCAAGGGCAAGAAGGCCGACATCTCCGCCCGCGTGAAGCAGATCCGCGCCGAGATCAACGAGACCAGCAGCGACTACGACCGTGAGAAGCTGCAGGAGCGCCTGGCCAAGATCGTGGGCGGCGTGGCCGTCATCCACGTGGGCGCCGCCACCGAGACCGAGATGAAGGAGAAGAAGGCCCGCGTCGAGGACGCGCTCAACGCCACCCGCGCGGCTGTCGAGGAAGGCATCGTGCCCGGCGGCGGCGTGGCCCTGGTGCGCACCCAGAAGGTGCTCGACAAGGTCAAGACCATCGACGACGACGAACTGGCCGGCGTGGACATCATCCGCCGCGCCATCGAGGTGCCCCTGCGCTCCATCGCGGCCAACGCCGGGTTCGAGGGCTCCATCGTGGTGGAGAAGGTCAAGGGCGGCAAGGAAGGCTTCGGCTTCAACGCCGGCACCGGCGAGTACGAGGACCTGATCAAGGCCGGCGTCATCGACCCCAAGAAGGTGACCCGCATCGCCCTGCAGAACGCCTCCTCCGTGGCGGGCCTGCTCCTCACCACCGAGTGCGCCATCGCCGAGAAGCCCGAGCCCAAGGGCTCCGCTCCGGCCATGCCCGGCGGCATGGGCGGCATGGGTGGCATGGGCGGCATGGGCGGCATGTACTAGCCCCCCAGTCCAGCTTCCGGAATCATCAAGGCCGGGGTCCGAAAGGATCCCGGCCTTTTTTCATTCCCCTCTGTACAGGAGGGGCATTTTTTGTATATACCTTGAACAATACCGGTCGGAACAGTCCGGCCAGGGCACCACAAGTCCGAGGTTCTACGGGATGGCACCCCTCAAATCCCCCATCGTCCTGGCCTGCCTGGCCTGGACCCTGCTGGTGGCCGCGGCGGCGGCCATTTCGGTGAACGCAAGCTACGAGAGCACCATGGAGCAGGCCCGCGTGGCCGCGCGCGTGGCCTTCGAGAAGGACCTGGCCTTCCGCACCTGGAACATGACCCGCGGCGGGGTCTACGTCACGGTCAACAAGCAGAACCGCCCCAACCCGCACCTCGCCGTGCCGGACCGGGACCTGAAGACCGTGGACGGGCACATGCTCACCCTGATCAATCCGGCCTACATGTCCCGCCAGATGTACGAGATCCAGAAGCAGTCGGCAGAGGTCCAGGGCCACATCACCAGCCTGAACCCCCTCAGCCCGGACAACAGCGCCGACCCCTGGGAGCGGGAGGCCCTGGGACAGTTCCAGGTCGGCGCGCCGGAAGTGTTCTCCCGCGAGACGCTGGAGGGGAAGCCCTACCTGCGCATCATGCGCCCGCTGCGCGTCGAGGGCGACTGCCTGCGCTGCCACGGCAAGCAGGGGTACAAGAAGGGCGAGATCCGAGGCGGCATCAGCGTTTCGGTGCCGCTCTCCGGCCACCTGAAGGAATTCCGCGACCAGGCCACACACACCGCCGCCGGGATGGGGCTGGTCTGGGCCATCGGCCTCACGGGCATCGTGGGCGGCGGCCGCAGGCTGCAGAGGAGCATGGCCAGGGAGCGCGAGGCCCGCCTGGCCGCGGAGGCCGCAAGCCAGGCCAAGGGCGAGTTCCTGGCCAACATGAGCCACGAGATCCGCACCCCCTTGAACGGCATGATGGGCATGCTCCAGATCCTGGACAACGCCTCGCCCGAGGAGCAGGCCGAATACGTGAAGATGGCCTACGAGTCCGGCCAGCGCCTGCTCGTCCTGCTCTGCGACATCCTGGACTTCTCCAAGTCCGAGGCCGGGCAGCTCCGGCTGTGCTGCGAGAACTTCAACACGGCCACCCTGCTCAGGAACACGGCGGACGTGTTCCGCGCCGTGTGCGCCAGGCACGGCCTGGAGATGACCCTGCGCCTGGATCCCGGCCTGCCCGAGACCCTGGTGGGCGACGAGGCGCGCCTGCGCCAGCTGCTCTTCAACCTGCTGGCCAACGCCGTGAAGTTCACGCCCACAGGCACCGTCACCCTGGACGCCTGGGCCACGCCGCACGGCGCGCGGCCCAACAGCGTCCGGCTGTACGTCGTCATCAACGACACCGGCATCGGCATCCCCGACGACAAGCTCGAGCACATCTTCGAGGGCTTCACCCAGGTGGACGGCTCGTTCACGCGGCAGTACCAGGGCGCCGGTCTGGGCCTGGCCCTGGCCAAGCGCATCGTGGAGCTCATGGACGGGACGCTGACGGTGCAGAGCGAGCCCGACAAGGGCTCCTGCTTCTTCCTGCAGGTTCCCCTGGCCCTGCCCCCGCGGGACGCCAAGGGCGCTGGCGCCGCCACCGGGGAGGACGCCAGGGGCGAGCGGCCGAGGAGCCTGCGCATCCTGCTGGCCGAGGACGAGGAGATCAGCAGGCTGTCCACTGGCATGATGCTTGCGCGGCTGGGCCACGAGGTGGTAGACGCGCAGAACGGCCTGCTCGCCGTGGAGGCCATGCGCGGCGGCGGCTTCGACCTGGTGTTCATGGACATCCAGATGCCGGAGATGGACGGGGTGCAGGCCACCCGCGCCATCCACGAGATGGAGGACCTGGCAGGGCGGGCGCGCACGCCCATCGTGGCCCTCACGGCCTACGCCATGCCCGGCGATCGCGAGCGCTTCCTTGCCCTTGGCCTGGACGGCTACCTGACCAAGCCCGTGCAGGCGGAGGACCTGCGCCAGGCCCTGCTGGACTGCTGCAAGCCCTGCCAGGACCTGGGCAGCTAGCGTTTGCCGCCGGTGAGCGCGCTGCCGATGCCCTTGACCACGTCCACAGCCTTGCTCACGCCCTTGCCGACCACCCGCCCGGCGGCCTTGGCCGTGTCCACAGCCGTGCGGCCTATCTCGGCGATGTAGTCCGTGCCGTAGCTGGGGTTGTCGTAGGGCCCGGTGACGCGCAGGGGCACCACCAGCCCCAGCATGTCCAGCGCCCCGCCGCCGCCCTGGCCGTCGGCATTGGGCACCACGCGCACGCGCAGGGTGTAGTCCACCTGCTTGGTGGGGATGTTCACCGTGCCCTTGCCCTCGCCCCGCAGGAAGGGCGCCTTGAGGTCCAGGTCGTTGATGGCGGCCACGCCCTGCGTGACCACCGCCGTGCCGTCGATGGAGCCGAACCTCGTGGACCTCTCCCCCGAGGGCTGGGCCTCGCCCAGGGCCTTCTTGGCCTTGCGCGCGCCCTCGTGCACCACGCTGGTCAGGTTCACGCCCGGAAAAACGCCGTCGCGCAGGGCGAAGCGCACCCGCCCGTTCAGGCTGCGCTTGAGCGCCATCGCCGTGTTGCCCTGGGCCGTCAGGGCCTGGGGGGTGTCCAGGGCGATGGTGCCGGCGAACTCGCTCTCCTGGCCCTTGAGGTCGCTGGCCAGCGGGCGGCCCTGGATGCCCGAGGCCGTGAGGTTCAGGGTGAGCTGGGGCTGCCCCCCCGCCCCCGCCGCCAGGGGCGAGGCATCCACGCGCAGGCTGCCGTGCAGGGTGCCGTCGTACAGCCTGGCGTCGATCTGCCCGATGTCCAGCACGCCGTTCTGGGCGCTCATGGGCAGCCTCAGGCTCTGCAGGCGCAGGCCGCGCACCTTCATGCGCTCCGCCGTCACCTGGCCGTCCAGGCGCATGGTGCGCAGGGTCTCCAGGGGAAAGAGCTCGTCCTTTTTGGGGTCGGGCCCGGCGGCCTCCCTCCCCTGGGCCGCGCTGTCGCCGTCCTTCTTGGCCGGCGGCAGGAAGCGGTCGGCGTCCAGGCCGGAGATGCGCACGTTGAAGCTGTAAGACTTCTGCTCGATGCCGCTTGCGCGGAAGCGGCCCTCCACCACGGCGTCGTCCAGCTTGGCCGAAAAATTGGGAATCTCCAGGTAGCCCCGCCCGGCCTTGAACTCCACCGAGCCGGTGATGTGCTGGTAGGCGGCGGCGTCCGTTGTGTCCGGGGCCTTGCCCGTCAGCGCGGCGGAGAGCTCGCGCCCGTTGAAGTCCGGCACGTCGAGGCGGCCCTTGTACTCCGCGCCGCCGGGCGCGCCCAGGCCCGTGGCCTGGAACTGCCCGTTGACCCTGGCCCCGTAGGCCGAGAAGGCCAGGCCCGAAGCCTGGGCCGTGCGCTGGGCGTTGTCCAGCTTCAGCTCGGCCAGGCCCAGGGCGTACTCGCCCCGGCCGCCGGGCACGCCCTTGCCCTGGGCCGCCACCTTCACCGAGAGTCCGGAGAACAGGTGCCGCCCGCCGGAGAGGTTCAGGGTGGCCTGGCCGGTGACCTCGGCCCGGGCCCGCACCTCGGGATCATTGGAGACCATGGAGAAGGCCGCGCTGAAGTCGAAGGCCTTGCCAGCGCGCACCGCGGGCAGGGTCAGGTCGGCCTGGGTCAGGGCATAGCGGCGGCCCAGCTGGCGGTCGGTCCAGGTGACGGCGGCGTCCTGCACGCGCACCCCGTCCAGGGCCAGGTCGGCCAGGGCGGCCATCAGGTCGGCGCCGGGGTCCAGGGGCTTGCCCTCCTCGGGCTTCTTCCCTTCCTGCGGCGTCTCGGGCCCGGTGAAGTCCGACCAGTTGGCCCGGCCCTGCTCGTCGCGGCCCAGGTTCAACTCCAGGCCGTCCAGCGCCACCTTGCCGATCTCCACCCGGCGGCCCAAAAGCGGCAGGAGCCGGACGCGCACCGTGGCGCCCCGCACCCGGGCGAAGGGCCTGCCCTCGGCATCGGGGAACAGCGGGGACTGGCCCAGGGTCACACCCCCGGTCTCCAGCCCCAGCCAGGGGAAGAACGTCAGCTTCACCCCGCCCTCGAAGGCCAGCTCGCGGCCCGTCTTCTCCTTCACCAGGGCGGAGATGTCGCCGGTGTACTTGTTGGGGTCCACCATCAGCGTGAGCAGCACGGCGGCCAGGACGAAGACCGAGGCCACGGCACCGGCGAGGATGAGGAAAAAGCGCATGTCGCCTCCCTGGGGCTGGCGGTGGGGTTCAGCGCAGCAGGTCGCGCAGGGCGGAAAGCTCCAGCGCGATGTCGCGCAGCAGGGACTGGTCCGGGCGGGCGGCCGGGGCCGCCGGGAGCAGCGGGGCCTGGCCAGCGCCCTGGCCAACTGCTGCGGGGGCGGCGGCCTGCGCGGGCGCGGGCCCCTGTTCCGGGGCGCCCAGCAGGCGCTTCTTGGCGCCCTCGATGGTCAGGCCTTCCTCGTACAGCAGGCGCTTGATGCGCCGCACGGTGTCCAGGTTGCCCTCGGTGTAGGCGCGCTGGCCCGAGGGCGTGCGCACGGGCACCAGCACCTCGCGGAACTCGCCCTCCCAGAAGCGCAGCACGAAGGGCTTGACGTCCAACAGCTTGGCCGCCTGCCCGATCTTGTAGGTCTTTGCGCTGCCTGCTTCCATGGGTTGGTCTCTAGCAGACGTTAGGGCCCGGGGGAACCCCCGCCCGGGTGCCCTATTTCGGCTTCTGCTGGGTGAGCACCAGGGCCTGGAGCTGGCGCGACATCTCCTGGTCGAAGCCGGGGTCCTGGGCCAGGGCGGCGGTGGCCTTCATGGGCTCCATGGCCTCGGCGTACACGCGCTTGCTGGTCATGGCGCAGTAGGCGTCCACCACGGCGCAGAGCCGGGCGTACTCGCCGATGCCCCCGCCCACCTTCTTCTGCGGGTAGCCGCTGCCCGTGACGCGCTCGTGGTGGTCGGTGACGCACTCCTCCACCTCGGCGAAACGCAGGTCGAGCTTGGAGAGCATCTCGTAGCCGATCTGCGGGTGGCGCTGCAGCTTGCTGCGCTCGTCGGGCAAGAGCTGCTTGTCCTTGTCGCGGATGAAGGCGGGCACCTTGGTCATGCCCAGGTCGTGCAGAAACAGGCCCGCGGTGAGGTGGTCGAAGCTCTTGCGCTTGATGTCCCCGGCCTCGAAGCGCTGGGCGTTGAGCCTGCCGTAGAGCGCCAGGCCCATGATGCCGCTGTTGAAGGAGTGGTTGGCCAGGGTGTGCTGCGGGTGCAGGCGGCGGATGAGCGCGCGCACGCGGTGGATGTCGTGGTACAGGTACTCGGTGAGCACCATGAGGTCGGTCCAGAGCTTGGCGAGAACCAGGGGCACGGGCTGGTCGAAGAACTCTCCCAGCCGCCTCGTCAGCGCCTGGGTGAAGATGTCCGCGATCTCGGTCTCGTTCAGGTTCTTGTCCACCAGCACCAGGTCCAGCTGGTAGCTGATGTGCTTTACGTAGATGGGGTGGTCTGCGCGGGAGACGAAGATGAGCCCCTCCTCCACTAGGCGGGCCAGCTCCTCCACCTGCTCGTTGGACAGCCGCTCCCCGCCCTTGCAGTAGGGCAGGATGCGTGCCACGTCCTCCTTGAAGCGGAAAAGATCCAGTGGCGGGCGGTACTTGCTGAAGCTCTCGAGGATGTCCAGGTTGATCTGGTAGAATTCCTCGTTCAACGCATCCGGGATGTTCGATTTCTTCTTGTCGACTGCCATCCGGTCCTTCTCGCCTGCCTTGGCTCTGCGCCGTGTGCTGTCCCGGGCCTGTTTGGCCGCCCCTGCCTACGTACTTTTTCCGCCCCGGCGCCGAAGGAAAACCGGCCCCGAGCCCCCCACGCAACCCCGCATCATCGCTCACTGTTCCGGGCGGTCCAAAAACCGTTGGCGCCCTAGAGCCGACCTGTACCCTCATTTTCTTGTGATGCAAATCTTTTTTGTGTTGACTTTCCGTTGCAAATCATAAAAAGGTGGGGCGAAGTGGTAATTCGTGGGAAATAGTGGTTGGCTAGGGGGAATTCGTGAGGTTACTGGGACACGCGCACCGCAGTCTGGACCCCAAGGGACGGCTCATGCTGTCTCCGGAGTTCCGCGACCAGCTGCTGGCGGAATCGCCGGACGGACGGGTGGTGCTGACCCTGTTCCAGGGCCAGATCATCGGCATCACGCCCGCCCAGTGGGAGACCTTCGTGGAGCAGCTTGAGACCAAGCTCTCCGCCCCCTCCAGCACCCTGCAGGACATGCGTCGCGTGGCCTACGCGGGCTACACCGAGGTGGTCCTGGACAAGCAGGGCCGCATCCAGCTGCCCACCCACCTGCGCAAGAGCGGCCGCATCGACCGCGACATCGTGCTGGCGGGCGTGGGCAAGCGCTTCGAGATCTGGGACAAGGACCGCTTCGAGGCCCTGCTGGAGCAGAGCCACGCCGATGTTTCCGAAGAGCTGGCCAAGGCCAGCGTGACCCTGCCCTTCTAGCCGGAGCCGGAGAGACACCATGTCCGCCCAAGCCGAGAACCCCAGCCAAAGCCAGCCGGCGCCCGACCAGGGCGGCCAGGGCGCGCCGGATGTCCCGCACATCCCGGTGATGCTGGACGAGGTTGTGGAATACCTGGCACCCAGGGCGGGGGGGCGCTATCTGGACGGCACCCTGGGCCTGGCCGGGCACAGCCTGGGGCTGTTGCGCGCCAGCGGCGGGCAGGCCGAGCTGGTCTGCCTGGACCGCGACGAGCAGGCCCTGGCCCTGGCGCGCGAGCGCCTGAAGGAATTTCCGGGCCGCGCCAGGACCTTCCACACCGCCTTCAGCGGCTTCGAGGCCGCCCTGGACGAGGCCGGGTGGGACGCGGTGGACGGCGCCGTGCTGGACCTGGGCGTGTCCTCCCTGCAGCTGGACGAGGCCTCCCGGGGCTTCAGCTTCATGGCCGACGGCCCCCTGGACATGCGCATGGACCCCTCCGGCGGCATGCCCCCGGCGCGGGTGCTGGTGAACCGCGAGCACTACGAGGAGCTCCGCCGCATCATCCGCGACCTGGGCGAGGAGCCGCTTGGGGGCAAGATCGCCCGGGCCATCATACGCGCGCGCGAGGAGGAGGAGATCACCACCACCTCCCGCCTGGCCGAGATCGTGAGCCGCGCCTACCCGCCCGACCGCCGCCGCCAGGCCCGCAACCACCCGGCCACCCGCACCTTCATGGGCCTGCGCATGGCCGTGAACCAGGAGCTGGAGGAGGTGCGCCACTTCCTTGAGCGCATCGTGCACCGCCTGAAGCCCGGGGGCCGCGTGGCCATCATTTCGTTCCACTCCGCCGAGGACCGCGAGGTCAAGGAGGCGTTCAGGTATTGGTCCAAGGGCTGCCGCTGCCCGCAGGAGCAGCAGGTCTGCACCTGCGAGCGCACGCCCATCCTGCGCGTGCTGACCAAGAAGCCCCAGCCGCCCACCGAGGCGGAGGTGGCGCGCAACCCGCGCAGCCGCAGCGCCAAGCTGCGCGTGGCCGAGCGCCTGGACGCCACGATCAAGGAGGCCGCATGAGCTTCGGGATCAAGGGCTGGGTGCTGTCTTTCCTCTGGGTCATCGGCGCGGCGCTGGCGCTGGGCCTGTCCTCGGTGTGGCTGAACATCGAGCGCATGGACCTGGCCTACGACATCAACAAGCTGGAAAAGGAGCTGGCCGGGCGCACCTCCCTGGCCACCAAGCTGGAGCTGGAGCGCAACAACCTGCTCTCGCCCTACCGGCTCAAGCGCCTGGCCTCCATGTACGGGCTGCAGCCCGTGGGTCCGGGGCAGATGCGCATGATGACGGGCCTGCCCGGAACCGGCGGCCCCGCCGGCGAACAGACGAAGTAGCGACAACCACAAGGACATGCGGACGGCGAAGGACATGCGCGAGACAAAGAGAACACCCAGGTTCAAGGTCGGCAGCCCCACCCGGCCCAAGACCGACACCGGCAAGCTCAAGCTTGCGGGCGTGGTGATCTTTTTCGCCGTGATCTGGGTGCTCTTGTGGACGCGCGCGGGCTACGTGCAGCTGTTCCAGGGCCCCAAGCTGGAGCGCATGGCCAGCAAGCAGAACCTGGCCGCGGAGTTCGAGCTGGGCGAGCGCGGACGCATCTACGCGCGCAACGGGGCGCTTTTGGCCACCAGCGTGGAGACCAAGAGCGTCTATGTCTCGCCCATCGAGGTGGAGGGCGCGGCCAAGACCGCCCAGCGCCTGTCCCAGATCCTGGGCCTGCCGCTCAAGCAGGTGGAGCGCGACCTGGCCAGCAAGAAGGGCTTCGTGTGGATCAAACGCCAGGTGGCCGACCGCGAGGCCCAGGAGATCGCCGAGGCCAAGATGCCCGGCGTGCACCTGACCAGCGAATTTCGCCGCATGTACCCAAACCGCCACAGCGCCGGGCAGGTGCTGGGCTTCGTGGGCGTGGACGGCAAGGGCCTGGAGGGCGTGGAGAGCCAGTTCGAGGAGCGCATGGCCGGTGGCCAGGCCCAGTTCGTGGTCCAGCGCGACGCCTCGGGCCGCAGGCTGTACCTGGACGCCCAGGGCCGCGAGATGGACATCCGCGGCATGGACATCCGCCTGACCCTGGACACCGTGGTGCAGGACGCCGCCGAGCTGGCCCTGTCCGAGGCGGTGACCAGGTTCAACGGCCGCTCCGGCATGGCCATCGTGGTCAAGGTGGACACCGGCGAGGTGCTGGCCCTGGCCCACTTCCCGTTCTTCAACTCCAACACCTACAGCGAGTCCAAGCCCGCCCAGCGCCGCAACCGCGCCGCCCTGGACATCTTCGAGCCCGGCTCCACCATGAAGCCCTTCGTGTTCGCGGCGGCCCTGGAGTCCAAGATCATCGACCAGAACAAGGTCATCGACTGCGAGGGCGGCAAGTGGAACCTGCGCGGCAAGGTCATCCGCGACACCCACCCGTACCGCTGGCTCTCGGCCAACCGGGTGCTGCGCTACTCCAGCAACATCGGCACGGCCAAGATCGGCCTGGCCCTGGGCGCCCAGCCCATGTACACCACCCTGCGCAAGCTCGGCTTCGGCGAGCGCCCGGGGCTGGAGATCCCCAGCGAGTCTCCGGGCATGCTCCGCCAGCCCAAGGAATGGGGCGAGTTCGACACCGCCACCATCTCCTTCGGCCAGGGCATCGGCGTCACCGGCCTGCAGCTGGCCAAGGCCTACCTGACCCTGGCCAACTTCGGCGTCACCAAGCCGCTCAAGCTGGTGCTCGACCCGGCCCAGGAGACCAGCGGCGCGGGCGAGCGCGTGTTCAGCGAGGCCACGGCCAAGATCGTGCTCTCCATGATGCGCGAGGTGGTGGAGGAGGACGGCACGGGCAAGGCCGCGCGCATCCCGGGCGTGACCATGGCCGCCAAGACCGGCACGGCCCAGAAGGCCTCCGGCGGCAGCTACGGCGCGGGCAACGTGGCCAGCTTCGTGGGCCTGGTGCCCGGCGAGAAGCCGGAATTCGTCATTTTCGTCTCCGTGGACGAGCCCTCGCCCGTGACCTACGGAGGCATCGTCTGCGCACCCGCCGTGCGCGATATTGCCATCAAGACGCTCTCGTACTATGGCCGCCTGCCGGAGGGCAAAGGCGCCCCCACGGGAGAGGAGCCGGAGTTCTCCATCCAGGAGAAGGCCACCCGCGCGCCCACGGCCCAGGCCGGGGCGGTGGTGCCCAACCTTGTGGGCCTGCCCGTGCGCAGGGCCCTGGAGGTGCTGGGCCAGCGCGGCATAGTGCCCAGCTTGAAGGGCAGCGGCATGGTGGTCTCGGCCCAGCGGCCCGCCCCCGGCGAGGCCTGGCCCGAGGTGCAGAGCTCCGGCACGGAAGAAGGCTTCATCCTCTGGCTCGGCCAGGGAAGCAGATAGGACGAGGATCATGAAGAAGAAGGCGTGGAATCAACTTCTGGCCCTGGTGGGACGCGGCCTGGCCGTGCGCACCGACTCCCGCGAGGTGCGTCCCGGCGAGGCCTTCGCCGTCATGCCCGCGGCCTCGGCCTCGGGCGTGGCCGGGCAGGACTTCCTCGCAGACGCCCTGGGGCGCGGCGCGGCCTGGATCGTGGCCGGGCCGGGCGTGGAGTTGCCCAAGGGCCCGGTAAGCGCGGGCGCGACCCTGGTGAGCGTGGACGACACCCGCGACGCCCTGGGCCTGCTCGCCACCGCGCACTTCCGCACCCGCGAGCACACCCTGCAGGTCATCGGCGTCACCGGCACCAACGGCAAGACCACCGTCACCTACCTGCTGGAGGGCCTGCTCAAGGCCGCCGGGCGCAAGGTGGGCGTGCTGGGCACCGTGGCCTACCGCTGGCCCGGCGAAAGCATCGACGCCAGCCTGACCACCCCCGGCTGCTGGAAGCTGCACGAGCTCTTCGCCAAGATGTCCGCCGCCGGGGTGGACACCGTGGTCATGGAGGCCAGCTCCCACGCCCTGCACCAGAAGCGCGTGGCCGGGCTGGACTTCCACGCCGCCGTCATGACCAACCTGACCCAGGACCACCTGGACTACCACGGAAATTTCGAAGACTACTACCAGGCCAAGAAGCTTCTGTTCAGCGGCTACCCGCTGCCGGACAAGTTCAAGGCCGCCAACGCCGACGACCCCTACGGCCTGCGCCTGCTCTCCGAGCTGCCCGACGCCATGGGCTTCACCCTGGCTGGCGCGGTTGTCCCCGGCAACCGCCTGCTGCGCGGCCTCATCCGCAAGAGCACCGGCAAGGGCCTGACCCTGGACATGGAGTTTGAGGGCAAGGCCTGGACCCTGGAGAGCGGCCTGGTGGGCGCGCACAACGCCTCCAACCTGCTGGCCGCCCAGGCCATCGGGCTGGGCCTGGGCCTCACCGGGGCCGAGATGCAGGCCCTGGCGCCCTTCACCGGCGTGCCCGGCAGGCTGGAGCGCGTGCCCAACGCCAAGGGTCTGGACATCTTCGTGGACTACGCCCACACCCCGGACGCCCTGGTGAACGTGCTGCAGGCCCTGCGCGCCCTGGATTTCGGCCGGGTCGTCACCGTGTTCGGCTGCGGCGGCGACCGCGACCGCGCCAAGCGCCCGCTCATGGGCCGGGCCGTGGCCCAGCTCTCCGACGTGGCCGTGCTCACCAGCGACAACCCACGCCACGAGGATCCTTTGCAGATCATGGCCGACGTGCGCCCCGGCCTGGCCGACGGCCCGGCGCGCCTCACGGTCATCGAGGAGCCGGACCGCTACCAGGCGCTGTGCAAGGCCGTGGGCCTCATGCGCCAGGGCGACGTGCTGCTGGTGGCGGGCAAGGGCCACGAGGCCTACCAGCAGGTGGGCGACGTGAAGCACCCCTTCTCCGACGTGGAGGCCGTGGGCCGCGCCATCAGGGAGGTGCTGTCGTGAGGTACACCGTGGGCGAAGCCGCCGCCTGCCTCACCGGCAGCCAGCTCCACGGGCCCGAGGGGACCCGGGGCATAGGCGCCGTGCGCACGGACAGCCGGACCCTGGAGCCCGGCGACCTGTTCGTGTGCTTGGTGGGCGAGCGCCACGACGGCCACGACTTCGCCGCGCAGGCCGCGCGCCTGGGCGCCGCCGCCGTGGTGGTGAGCCGCACGCCCTCCGGCCTGTCCGGAGACCTGGGCTGCCCGCTGATCCAGGTGCCCGACACCCTGGCCGGACTGGGCCGCCTGGGCCGCTGCTGGCGCGACCGCTTCGCCCGCACCGGGGGCAAGGTGGTGGCCGTCACCGGCACCGCCGGCAAGACCACGGTGAAGGAGCTCATCGCCCAGGCCCTGGAGAACATCCTGGCCGCCAAGCACGGGAAGAAGACCCAGCGCGTGGCCAAGAACCACAAGAATTTCAACAACCAGGTGGGCCTGCCCCTGTCCATCCTGGCCGCCACCGGAACCGAGGACGCCTGGGTCATGGAAGTGGGCATCAGCAAGCCCCACGACATGGACGAGCTGGGCGTGGTGGTGGCACCGGACGTGGCCCTGGTGCTCAACGTGGGCCCGGCGCACCTGGAGGGGCTGGGCAGCCTGGCCGGTGTGGCCCAGGCCAAGGCCTCGCTGCTGCGCCACGTGGACGAGTCCGGCACGGCCCTGTGCAGCATGGACTACCCCGAGCTGTGGACCACGGCCCGGGCCCAGCGGCCCGACGTGGTCGGCTTCTCGGCCAGGGACGAAAGCGCCCGCTACTTCGCTCGCTTCGTTGAAGCCCTGGAGGACGGCCGCGGCCGCTTCGAGCTCTCCGTGGCCGGGGAGCGCGTGCAGGCCATCCTGCCCGCCTGCGGATCGCATTTCGCCGAGAACGCCGCCGCCGTCGCCGCCGTGTGCCACACCCTGGGCCACAGCGCGGCGGACATCGCCGCCGGCCTGGACGGCTGCGTGCTGCCCGAGCAGCGCTTCTGCTGCTCCATGCGCGGCGGCTGGTGCGTGGTGGACGACACCTACAACGCCAACCCCCTGTCCATGGCCCGCAGCATCGAGGCCGCCCGGCTCATGGCCGGGGACAAGCCCCTGGTGCTGGTGCTGGGCGAGATGCGCGAGTTGGGAACCGGCGCGGCCCAGGCCCACGAGGAGCTGGGCGCCCTGCTGCCCACCGTGGCCCCGGAGGCGGTGTTCTTCAAGGGCGACCACGCCGACGACGTGGCGCGCGGCGCGGGCAAGGGCCTGGCCGTGCGCAGGGTCCAGGACCCCGCCGAGGTGCTGGCGCAGCTCCCGGCCCTGAACGCCGGGCACGGGGTGGTGCTGGTCAAGGGCTCGCGCTCCCTGCGCATGGAGCTCTTCGCCCAGGCCATCCTCTGCGAACTGGGTGCCGACAGCGTCCAGGAAGGAGGCGCGGCATGATCTATCATCTGCTGGTGCCCCTGGCGGCCAAGATCTCGCTGTTCAACGTCTTCCGCTACATCACCTTCCGCAGCGTCTACGCGCTGCTGACGGCGCTGATCATCTCCATCGTGCTGGGCCCCCGGCTCATCCAGTGGCTCAAGGACCTGCGCTGCCGCCAGCACATCCTGGAGGAGGTGACCTGCCACCAGGCCAAGGAAGGCACGCCCACCATGGGCGGCCTGCTCATCGCCGTGTCCTTCGTCTCCAGCGTGCTGCTCTGGGGCGACCTGACCAACGTGTACATCTGGCTCACGCTGCTGGTCTTCTGCGGCTTCGGGGCCGTGGGCCTGTGGGACGACTACACCAAGGTGGTGAAGAAGCAGAACAAGGGCATCAGCCCCCGGGCCAAGCTGGCCGGACAGATCCTGGTGGCCGGGTCGGCCATCGCGCTCTTGATCTTCCAGCCCGCGTACTCCACGGTGCTCTCGGTGCCCTTCTTCAAGAACGTGCACCCGGACCTGGGCCTGTTCTACCTGCCCTTCGCCGTGCTGGTGCTGGTGGGCGCTTCCAACGCCGTGAACCTCACCGACGGCCTGGACGGCCTGGCCATCGGCCCCACGGTGGTGGCCGCGGCCTGCTTCGCCCTGTTCATCTACGCCGCGGGCCACGCCACCATCGCCTCCTACCTGAACCTGACCCCCGTTCCCGGCGTGGGCGAGGTGACGGTGCTCTGCGGCGCACTGGTGGGCGCTGGCCTGGGCTTCCTCTGGTTCAACGCCTACCCGGCCCAGGTGTTCATGGGCGACGTGGGCTCCCTTGCCCTGGGCGGCACGCTGGGCTTCATCGCCGTCTTGGCCAAGCAGGAGCTGGTGCTGGCCCTGGTGGGCGGCGTGTTCGTGTTCGAGACCCTGTCGGTGATCCTGCAGGTGGGCTACTTCAAGATGAGCGGCGGCAAGCGCATCTTCCGCATGGCCCCGCTGCACCACCACTTCGAGCTCAAGGGCGTACCCGAGTCCAAGATCATCATCCGCTTCTGGATACTCTCCATCCTCATGGCCCTCATGGCCTTGAGCACGCTGAAGCTTCGCTAGGGGGGTCGGCATGGAGAGGACAGTGCGCACAATTCAAAGTCTAAAGATTTTCGAGAACAAACTCGCGGTGGTGGTGGGCGCGGGGGTCTCCGGGCTTGCCGCCTGCCGCTTCCTGCTCTCCCTGGGCGCGCGCGTGCGCCTGGTGGACGCCAAGGCCGACCTGGGCCAGGACGTGCTGCTGAAGGTGGCGGAGAACCCCGCCGACGCGGGGTTGACCCTGGAGGCCGGGCCCCACCAGCCCCGCCAGTTCGAGGACGCGGACCTCATCGTGCTCTCCCCGGGCGTGCCCGTGAAGAAGCTCGCGGGCGTGCTGGCGAACGTGGAGCCCTGGCGCGTGGTGGCCGAGATGGAGTTCGCCTCCTGGTTCCTCAAGGAGCCGGTCATCGCCATCACCGGCACCAACGGCAAGACGACGACCACCACCCTGGTGGGGCACATCCTGGAGCACGCCGGCCTGTCCACCTTCGTGGGCGGCAACATCGGCACCCCGCTGTGCGACTACCTGATGCAGGAAACCCCGGCGGACGTGCTGGTCATCGAGATCTCCAGCTTCCAGCTGCAGAACTGCCGCACCTTTGCCCCGCGCGTGGCCGCCCTGCTCAACTTCTCGGCCAACCACCTGGACTACCACGCGGACATGGAGGAGTACCTCCAGGCCAAGCTGAACCTCTTCGCCAACCAGGACCACGGCTGCCTGGCCATCGCCCCCGAGGCCATGCGGGGCGAGCTGGAGGCCCGCGACTTCACCAAGGCCCGCCGCGAGTACTTCGGCGAGGACGCGGACTTCCCCTGCCCCGGCCTGCCCGGGGCGCACAACCGCGAGAACATCGCCGCGGCCTGGCGCATGGTCCGCCACTTCGGCGTCACCCAGGACCAGGCCCGCGCGGCCATCGCCGCCTTCACCGCCCTGCCCCACCGCATCCAGCCCGTGGGCCAGGCCCGGGGCGTGGCCTTCATCAACGACTCCAAGGCCACCACCCTGGACAGCGTGGTGGCCGCGGTGAAGAGCCTGGACCGCCCGGTGCGCCTGCTCATGGGCGGGGTGTTCAAGGGCGGCGTGGTGGAGGACATCCTGCCCGCGCTCCGGGGCCGGGTGGTCAGCGTGGGCCTGTTCGGCGCATCGCGCGAGGTTTTCGAGCCCGCGCTCTCCCCGCACTTCCCCGTGGCCTGGGACCAGACCCTGGAGGCGGCCACGCGCCGCCAGTTCGCCCTGGCCAAGCCCGGCGACGCCATCCTGCTCTCGCCCGCCACGGCCAGCTTCGACGCCTACACCGGCTACACCGCGCGCGGGGCCGACTTCGCCCGCGTGGCCGCCGCCATCGCGCAAGAAAACGGGGAGGGCGCATGAACCAGCGCAAGACCTCCCAGTACTATCCCATGGACTACTGGCTGCTCTTCGCCGCGCTCTTGCTGGCGGGGGTGGGGCTCATCATGGTCTTCTCGTCCTCGGGCATCATGGCCGAGCGCTACTACGGCGACAAGTACCTGTTCTTCAAGAAGCAGGCCTTGTTCGCCCTGGTGGGCACCGTGGTCATGATCTTCTGCGCGCGCGTGAAGCGGGCCTTCTTCTACGACCTGACCTACGTCTGGGTGTTCATCGCCTTCGCGCTGTTGGGCCTGGTGCTGGTCATCGGCACCGCGGCAGGCGGCGCCAAGCGCTGGATCCACCTGGGCCCGCTCTCCCTGCAGCCCCTGGAGTTCGCCAAGCCCGCCCTGGTGCTGTACCTGGCCTATTTCTTCGCAAAAAAACAGGACATCATGCAGACCCGCACCTTCACCGTGGGCGTCATCCCGCCCTTCGCGGTGACGGGCGTCATGAGCCTGCTGCTGCTGCTCCAGCCGGACTTCGGCGGGGCCATGTTCCTGGCCTTCCTGCTCTTCTTCATGTGCCTGGTGGGCGGCACCCGCGTCATCTACCTGGTGGGCGCGGGCGGCGTGCTGGGCTGGGCGGGCTGGCTGCTCATCACGAGCTCGCCCTACCGCTACAAGCGCTGGACGGCCTTCCTCGACCCCTTCAAGAGCGCCAAGGCCGAGGGCTACCAACTGGTGCAGTCGCTCTACGCCTTCGGTTCGGGCAAGTTCTTCGGCGCGGGCATAGGCGCGGGCAAGCAGAAGCTCTTCTTCCTGCCCGAGGCGCACAACGACTTCATCATGGCCGTGGTGGGAGAGGAGCTGGGCTTCCTGGGCATCTCGCTCATCTTCCTGCTGGTGGGCTTCCTGCTCCTGCGGGCCTTCCGCGTGGCCTTCCTGCAGGAGGACCTCATGGACCGATTCACCGCCTTCGGCATGAGCGTCATCCTGGCCCTGGGCTGCTGCCTGAACCTGGCCGTGGTGCTGGGCACCGTGCCGCCCAAGGGCGTGCCCATGCCCTTCATCAGCTACGGCGGCTCCAGCCTCATCGTGTCCTTCATCTGCGTGGGCGTGCTCCTCAACCTGTCGAGGAACCGGTCATGAGCGCCTGCGCAGTCATCAACCGCCTTGTTGTCACCACCGGTGGCACCGGGGGACACATCTTCCCCGCCTTGGCAGTGGCTGCGGAAGTCCTCCGCCGCAACCCCGAGGCCAAGGTCCTGTTCCTGGGCGGAGCAGGGCCGGAAGGCGACCTGGCACGGCGCGCCGGGCTCGACTTCCAGGCCCTGCCCGCCAGCGGGGTTCTGGGCATGGGGCTGAAGGCCCTGCTGGGCTCCGTGTGGGTGGTGCGCGGCGTGGCCCTGGCCATGCGCGCGCTGCGCCAGTTCTCCCCCCAGGTCGTCATCGGCTTCGGCGGGTACGCGGGCTTCTGCCCGGTGCTGGCCGCAGCCCTGCTGGGCATTCCCTGCGCCGTGCACGAACAGAACTCCGTGCCCGGGGTGACCAACCGCATCCTGGCCCGCTTCGTCCGCCGGGTGTTCGTGTCCTTCCAGGACCGCCTGGGCCTGTTCCCTGCGGCCAAGGTGCTGCGCACGGGCAACCCGGTGCGCGCCGAGATCGCGCAGGCGCAGAAGATTTCCGGCCCGGGCCGCAACCTGCTCATCCTGGGCGGCAGCCAGGGGGCCAAGGCCGTGAACGACGCGGTCATCGCCGCCCTGCCCAGGCTCCTGACCGGGAGGGTGAACATCCTGCACCAGGCGGGCCGTGCCGACGAGGAGCGCGTCAAGGCCGCCTACGCCCTGGCCGGGGCCGACCCGGACTGCGTGCGCGGCTTCATGGACGACATGGCCGGGGCCTACGCCTGGGCCGACCTGGCCCTGTGCCGGGCGGGCGCGTCCACCATTTTCGAGCTGGCGGCCACGGGCACCCCGGCAATCCTGGTGCCCTTCCCCTTCGCCGCCCACAACCACCAGCACGTCAACGCCAGGGACCTGGCCGACCTGGGCGCGGCGCAGCTGGCCGAGCAGGCCAGCCTGACCCCGGAGGTGCTGTCCGACCATGTCCTGACCCTGCTGGGCGACACCGCCCGCCTGGAGGCCATGGGCCGCGCGGCCCGGTCCTTCGCCATGCCCGACGCCGCGGGGCGCATCGCCGACGCGCTCACAGACCTCTGCCGCGCCGGGGCAAAGGAGTAGACACATGACCACCGACACCAGAATCCCCGTCCCCGGCCGCAGCGCCAGCCCCGCCATGTACAGCCGCGTGGGCACCGTGCACATGGTGGGCATCGGCGGCGCGGGCATGAGCGGCATCGCCGAGGTGCTCCTGAACATGGGCTTCACCGTCACCGGCTCGGACATGGCCGCGGGCAGCGCCGTGCGCCGCCTGAAGCAGCTGGGCGCGCAGGTGTTCATCGGCCACGGGGCCGCCAACGTGGGCAAGGCCGACGTGGTGGTCAAGTCCACGGCCATCCAGGACGCCAACCCCGAGCTGGTGCGCGCCCGCGAGCTCTCCATCCCCATCATCCCCCGCGCGGAGATGCTGGCCGAGCTCATGCGCATGCGCACCGGCATCGCCGTGGCCGGAACCCACGGCAAGACCACCACCACCTCGCTTCTGGCCACCATCTTCACCGAGGCGGGGCTCGACCCCACGGTGATCATCGGCGGCAGGCTGAACACCTACGGCTCCAACGCGCGCCTGGGCGAGGGCGAGTTCCTCATCGCCGAGGCCGACGAGAGCGACGGCAGCTTCCTCTGCCTCTCTCCCATCATGACCGTGGTGACCAACGTGGACAAGGACCACATGGATTTCTACGCGGACATGGCCGCCATCGACAAAAGCTTCACCACCTTCATGAACTCCATCCCCTTCTACGGGGTGAACGTGGTCTGCGGCGACGACCCCGGGGTGCAGCGCCTGTTGCCGCAGATCAAGCGGCCCTGCCTGACCTACGGCCTGGGCCCGAAAAACCGCCTGCGCGGCCAGATCGTGGCCAGCGCCCTGCGCAGCATCTTCGACGTGACCCTGGACGGCGAGAGCTGGGGCCAGGTGACCCTGGCCCATCCGGGCATGCACAACGTGCTCAACTCCCTGGGCGCCATCGGCGTGGCCATCGAGGCCGGGCTGCCCAAGGACGCCATCCTCCAGGGCCTGGCCAATTTCGGCGGCGTGGGCCGCAGGTTCGAGCGCAAGGGCGAGAGGGGCGGCGTGCTGGTGGTGGACGACTACGGGCACCACCCCGCCGAGATCAAGGCCACGCTGGAAACCGCCAAGGCCTGCTACCCCGACCGCCGCCTGGTGGTGGCCTTCCAGCCGCACCGCTTCAGCCGCACCCAGGCGCTGTTCGGCGAGTTCTGCACCGTGTTCTCCCAGGCGGACCTGCTGCTCTTGACCGAGATCTACCCGGCCAGCGAGGCGCCCATCCCGGGCGTGAACGGAATGTCGCTGGCCCAGGGCATCAAGCAGGTGAGCAAGACCCGGGTGCGCTTCTTCCCGGACTTCGGCGGCCTGGAGCGGCAGCTCAAAGAGATTTTGAAACCCGGCGACCTGTTCCTGACCCTGGGGGCCGGGAGCATCTGGCAGGTGGGCGAAAACTGGCTGAACGCGCAGAGCGAACCCAAACTGGACACCCAGGCCTAGGAAACGACCATGACGCTGGCCCTGACCCCGCACCCGCTCCTGAGCGAGCACACCACCCTGCGCCTGGGCGGCCCCGCCCTGGCCCTGGCCGTGGTGCGCGACGCCGCCGGGCTGGACGAGCTGGGCCGCGAGCTTCCCAGGCTCGGCGGCAGGCCTTTCGCGCTGGGCTTCGGCAGCAACCTGCTGGCCGCCGGCGGCGAGGCCGGGCTGGTGCTGGTGCGGGCCGGAAACGACGCCGCGCCGGAGCTTCTGCCCCAACCTGACGGCAGCACACTGGTGCGCGCGGGCGCGGGCTTCGGCCTGCCCCGGCTGCTGGGCCTGTGCCAGAAGGCGGGCCTGGCCGGGCTGGAGGGCCTCACCGGTGTGCCCGGCCGCCTGGGCGGGGCCGTGGCCATGAACGCGGGCTCCTACGGCGTGGAGCTGGGTTCCCTGGTGAGCCGCGTGCGCCTGTGGACCCCGGAGCGCGGCCTGTTCTGGCGCGCCGCTGGCGAATGCTCCTTCGGCTACCGGCACTTCGACGCCGCAACCGGTTCCGCCTTCACCCTGGTGTGGGAGGTGGAGCTGCTGCTTCGCCCCGGCGACCCGGCGGCCATCCGCGCGCGCATGGAAGAGGTCTACTCCAAGAAGAAGGCCACCCAGCCCGTGACGGCGCACAGCGCTGGCTGCGTGTTCAAGAACCCGGCTGGCCGGAGCGCCGGGAAGCTGCTGGACGAGGCGGGCATGAAGGGCCGCCGCCTGGGCGGCATGGCCTTCTCCGGCCTGCACGCGAATTTCCTGGTCAACGAGGGCGGCGGCAGCGCCGCCCAGGCCCTGGAGCTGCTGGAGCTGGGCCGCGCGGCCGTGCTTGAGCGCGCGGGTGTGGAACTGGAAACCGAAGTGGTGGTGCTCTCATGAGCCTGTACGGCGTGCCCCGCAGAAACCGCGACCAGCAGCGCAAGGCGCCGGTCCGGGTGAACCGCTCCCGCAGGGAACCCGGCGAGGGCTTCAGCATGGACACCGCCGCGGCGGTGAAGAACGCGGGCATGTTCCTGGGCGCCATGTTCGTGCTGGCGCTCTTGGGCGGCCTGCTCATCTTCGGCTACCGCTTCGTCACCACCACCAGCGCCCTGGCGCTCACCGAGATCAGCGTCACGGGCAACCAGCGCCTGACCTACGGACAGGTGCTGGAGGCCGCTGGCCTGCGCCTGGGCCAGAACAGCCTGGGCGTCAACGTGACCCGCGTGGAGGCCGCGCTGACCCAGAACCCCTGGGTGGAGTTCGTCACCGTGCGCCGCCAGCTGCCGGACAAGCTCTACATCACCGTCACCGAGCGCCAGCCGTCCTTCTGGGTGCGCATGGACGGCAGCCTGTATTTCGCCGACGCCGAGGGCAAGATCATCACGCAGCTGACCCCCGGCGACACGGCCTCGCTCCCGCTGCTGGAAGTCTCCAGCGAGCTGGGCGACCGGCACCTGACCCTGGCCGCCATGGTGGCCAGGATGAATACGCAGAATCTGCCGTTTGCGCTGGGCCAGATGGCCTGGGTCAAGTTCACGGAGAACGGCCGGGTGGAGATGTACCTGGACGCTCTCAGGCTCTCCGTGAGCGCGGAGCTCTCCGACTGGGAGACGCACTTCGCGCGCATCGAGACCGTGTGGCGCGACCTGAAGCTGCGCGGGGAAGCCGCGCAGGTTGCGGCCATAGAGGCCAGCGGCGGCAAGGTTTGGGTGGAGAAGAGGCAGAAACCGGGCGCTTCCTAAACTTGGGGAAGAGAAGGAACGCCCGGACAATCCGTTTGGTTCAACAAGGGAGGAAAACATGGCCAAGAGCGACATCATTGTCGGACTGGACATCGGCACCACCAAGATCTGCGCGGTGGTTGGCGAGGCCAAGGACGACGGCATGGTGGACATCATCGGCATCGGCACGGCCCCGTCCACGGGACTGCGCCGGGGCGTGGTGGTGAACATCGAGCAGACCGTGCAGTCCATCAAGAAGGCTTTGGAGGAGGCCGAACTGATGGCCGGGTGCGAGATCCGCTCGGTGTACGCCGGCATAGCCGGCAGCCACATCAAGGGCTTCAACAGCCACGGCGTCATCGCCGTCAAGGGTGGGGAAGTCACCCAGAAGGACGTGGACCGCGTCATCGAGGCGGCCAAGGCCGTCGCCATTCCGCTGGACCGCGAGGTCATCCACACTCTGCCCCAGGAGTTCATCGTGGACGACCAGCGCGGCATCGCCGACCCGCTGGGCATGGCGGGCGTACGCCTGGAGGTCAAGGTGCACATCGTCACCGGCGCTGTCACCTCGGCCCAGAACATCGTGCGCTCCTGCCACCGCTCGGGCCTCGACGTGGCCGACATCGTGCTGGAGTCCCTGGCCTCCAGCAAGTCGGTGCTCTCGGCCGAGGAGCGCGAGATCGGCGTGTGCATTGTGGACATCGGCGGCGGCACCACGGACATCGCCATTTTTTCCAAGGACAGCATCAAGCACACCGCGGTGCTGGCCCTTGGCGGGAACAACCTCACCAACGACATCGCCTTCGGCCTGCGCACCCCCATGACCAGCGCCGAGAAGATCAAGGTCGAGCACGGCTGCGCCCTGGCCGACCTGATCAAGGTGGACGAGACCATCGAGGTGCCCAGCGTGGGCGGCCGCGAGAGCCGGGCCATGAGCAAGCGCGTGCTGGCCGAGATCTGCGAGCCCCGTTGCGAGGAGATCCTGGCCCTGGTGGACCAGGAGCTCATCAAGAGCGGGTTCAAGAACATGATCGCCGCGGGCGTGGTCTTGACCGGCGGCACCTCGCTCATCCACGGCATGCAGGACCTGGCCGACCAGGTCTTCGACCTGCCCGTGCGCATCGGCTACCCCGAGTACGTGGGCGGCCTGCGCGACATGGTCAACAGCCCCAAGTACGCCACGGCGGTGGGTCTGCTGCAGTACGGCGCGGAGAAGCGCACCCCCATGGAGAAGGAGTTCCGCATCCGCGAGGACAACGTCTTCAACCGCATCCTGGGCCGCATGAAGAAGTGGTTCGTGGACATCGCCTAACCGACTGGTGCTTGATCTTCCGGGGAAGGGAAGGTTCCGTATAATCTCAAGAGATTTCAGGGAGGAGTTACCATGGAATTCATCATCGAGAACGAAATGAGCGCCAAGATCAAGGTCATCGGTTGCGGCGGCGGCGGCGGCAACGCCATCAACAACATGATCCTGTCCAAGCTCACCGGCGTGTCCTTCATCGCCGCCAACACCGACGCCCAGGACATCGAGAAATCCCTGGCCGACCACACCATCCAGCTGGGCGGCAAGCTCACCAAGGGCCTGGGCGCGGGCGCCGATCCCGAGAAGGGCCGCAACGCCGCCCTGGAGAGCATCGACCAGATCCGCGACACCGTGATGAACACCGACATGGTCTTCATCACCGCGGGCATGGGCGGCGGCACCGGCACCGGCGCGGCCCCCGTGGTGGCGCAGGCCGCCCGCGAGGCCGGGGCCCTCACCGTGGCCGTGGTCACCAAGCCCTTCTACTTCGAGGGCAAGCGCCGCATGCAGCAGGCCGAGAAGGGCATCGCGGAGCTCAAGCAGGTGGTGGATTCCATCATCACCATCCCCAACGACCGCCTGCTCCAGATGGCCGCCAAGAAGGCCGGCTTCGCCGAGATGCTCAAGAAGGCCGACGAAGTGCTCTACTACGCCGTGAAGGGCATCTCGGACCTCATCACCGTGCACGGCCTGATCAACCTGGACTTCGCCGACGTGAAGGCCATCATGACCGGCTCGGGCATGGCGCTCATGGGCACCGGCATCTCCAGCGGCGAGAACCGCGCCCGCGAGGCCGCGCTCAAGGCCATCACCAGCCCGCTGCTGGAGGACGTCTCCATCGCCGGGGCGCGCGGCGTTCTGTACAACATCACCGCCGGTCCCGACCTGGGCACCGACGAGATCCAGGAGGTCTCCGACCTCATCGCCAAGGAGGCCCACGAGGACGCCAACATCGTGTTCGGCGTGGTGGCCGACGAGAACGCCGGCGACGAGCTCTGCGTCACCGTCATCGCCACCAACATCGAGCAGATGCGCGAGGTGGCGCCCAAGCCCGAGCAGGGCGCGGCGCGCTCCACGGTGCTGGCCCCGTTCACCCAGCCCGCGCGCAACCGCCGCAGCCCGGTGTCCAGCGTCATCGCCAGCAACAACCGCGACATCCCGGCCTTCATGCGCTTCGGCGCGCCCAGCATGGCCGTGGAGGAGCAGGCCCCGGCGCAGGGCCGCAGGGCCGCGGGCATGGGCGGCGACGAGGAGTTCATCTTCGATGACGGCGAGCTCGACGTGCCCGCCTTCATCCGCAAGAACATGGACTAGGGCGGGAACTTGCGCACCCCTTCCGGGGCGGGCCGCCCGCGCCAGAAACGGCGCGGGGCCGGTCCCCGTCCAGGAGGGTCCCCGCCCCCGCCCCCGGACCACGGCGGCCGTCTGCCGACGGCGCTGGTGATCCCCGGCGACGAGGGCATGGGACTCTCGGCCCTGGGCTGGCAGGCCGTGTACCGCCTGCTTTCCCGGGAGCCGGAAATGGCCGTGGAACGCTTCTTCCTCGGCAAGGGGTTTAGCGCGCCCCTCTCAGCGGAGAGCCAAAGGGAACTGAATCTCTTCCCCTTGATCGCGGCGAGCGTCTCTTTTGAGGAGGACTTCCTCCCCCTCCTCAGGGCGCTCATCGCGGCGGGCGTTCCGGCCGAAAGGCCGGAACGCCCGGATTATCCGCTGGTTCTGGTGGGAGGACCCATCGCCTTCCTGAATCCCGCCCCCCTGGCCCCCCTGGCGGACGCCTTCTGGGTGGGCGAGGCCGAGGCCGGGCTCGTGGACTTCTGCCTCAAGCTCAAGCGCGCCGTGTACGAGGGCGTGCCCAAGGGCGAGTTCCTCAAGTCCGTGGCCGACACTCCGGGCCTGTATGTCCCGGGCCTGTCCAAGACCCCCGTGCGCCGCGCCGTGGCGCTCGATCCCGCCGACTCCACCCTGCTCTCCGCTCCCGTGGCCTCCTGCTTCACCGGCCCGCAGGCCGCCTTTCCGGACGCCATGCTCCTGGAGGTGAACCGGGGCTGCCCGCACGCCTGCCGCTTCTGCGCCGCCGGGTTCGTGTACCGCCCGCCGCGCCACGCCCGCATGGCCGACCTGCAGGCCCTGGTGGAGGAGGGCAATCCCCCGAAGGTGGGACTGGTGGGCACCGCGCTCACGGACTGGCCGGACCTGATCCCCTTCCTGCGCTGGCTGCACGCGCGCAAGACCAAATTTTCGCTCTCCTCGCTGCGGGCCGATGGCCTCACCGAGGAGCTGCTGACCTTCCTGCGCGAATGCGGCATCCGCACCGTCACCCTGGCCCTGGAAGGCGCCAGCGAGCGCCTGCGCAAGGCGGCAAACAAGCGGCTCGATTCCGGGGTGTTCCTTGAGGCCGTGGAGCGCTGCGCCCGGCTGGGGGTGAACCACCTGCGCCTGTACCTCATCCTGGGCTGGCCCTGGGAGGGGCCGGAGGACTACGACGAGTTGGAAGGCTACCTGGAGCGCATCGTGGCCGCGCGGGATGCCGGGCACGGGGCCAGGACGCGCGAGTTCATGCGCATTACTCTTGGAGCAAGCAGCCTGGTGCCCAAGCCCTTCACCCCCATGCAATGGGCGCCCATGGCCAGCGAGGAGGCCCTGCTGGCCGCGCAGAAGCGCCTGAAGGACATGACCCGCAAGCTCAAGGGCGTGGCCCTGCAGGTGGACGCGCCCTTCCAGGCCCGGCTGCAGGGCGTGCTCTCGCGCGGGGGGGAGGAGGCCTTCGAGCTGGTGCGACTGGCCGCCGCCGAGGGCGGCTGGAAGAAGGCCATGCGCCGCTTCGAGGCTAAGGCCGAGCACATCCTGGACCGCACCCGGGACCAGGACGAGGCCTTCCCCTGGGAGGTGGTGGACATCGGCGTGGACCGGGCGAGCCTGTGGCGCGAGTGGCGCCGGGGCTGGGAGGCCGCCCTCTCCCCAGGGTGCGCCAAGGCCGGGTGCGCCCGCTGCCGCCTCTGCGGGCTGGATTCCTGGCTGGGCCTGCGCGGCTGATTTCCTTGCACATCCCCCGGCATACTGCACAAGGGTATGCCCGCGATGTGCAACACAAGTGCACTGTCTTGCACAAAATCCCGGGCCGAATCATCGCTTACCCACTGAAATGATTACGTTTGAATCGTTGGCACGGCTCCTGCTTATCTTCCGGCAAACACAGGCCGGGCGCACCCCTTGGCGCACGGCAACACCGGAGGATACCGTCATGAAGAAGCGTCTCGTCACCACCATCGCCGTGCTGGCCCTGGTCTCTTTCTCCGCCCTCGCCTTCGCCGCCCCCCGTGGCGGTGGCCGCGGCCCCGGCGCCGGAGCCGACCCCTACTCCGCCCTGACCCCCGAGAAGCAGGCGGCCGTCACCAAGATCCTCGACAAGTACCACGTGAAGCTGGGCGACCTGCGCGAGCAGATCTGGGCCAAGCACACCGAGCTGCAGGCCCTGAGCCAGTCCGGCAAGGCCGAGCGCTCGGACATCCAGACCCTGGTGGCCGACATCGCCAAGCTGCGCAAGGCCATGAACGACCAGCGTGACGCCATGCGCGCCGAGATCGAGAAGGAAACCGGCGTGAAGGGCTTCGGTCGCGGCTACCACCGCGGCGGCATGGGCGGCGGCATGGGCGGCGGCATGGGCGGCGGCATGGGCGGCGGCGGCGCCGACTGTCCGCGCGGCCTCGGCATGGGCCCCGGCGGCTGCCCCGGCGGCGCCTGCAACTAGGCCCGGCGTAACGAACCAGAATCTCCTTCCTCTGCATCCACCCCGACCCCAGGCGGCCCGGTTGTAACCCCAGCCGGGCCGCCTCCCGCTTCCGGGCCGGGGCCTCCGCCCTCCCGGAGGCGGTTGACAGCGCCGCCCGAAGCGGCCACACACAAAAGAGCGCGGCCCGAGCCCCGACCCAGCGCCGCCCACATTGGAACCACACATGGAACTGCGCCCGCACACCAAGGACAAGGCCCCGGTACTGGCCGCCGTGGTCGCCCTGCTCATCCTGGGCGTGGGCAGCGTGTTCCTCACCTGGCAGAACATCCGCCGCCAGCGCGAGCTGGTGGACCAGCACCTGCTGCTCTCCGCCGGGGCGGTGATCCACGGCGTGGACGCCAACCTCATGCGCGCCATGCACGGCCTCTCCCGCCGGGCGGACATGGCCGAGCGTCTCATCCCCACCATCAAGGACGTGTTCCAGGAGTTCACCGCCTCCGGCGAGATCGTGTTCCTGGGCATCTTCGACGAGGCGGGCCAGCTCATCGTCTCCTCGGCCAAGGACGAGGCCGCCGAGAACATCACCCTGCCCGAGGAGATCATCGCCGAGCTCGAGGTCACGGGCCGCTGGTCCGGGCCGCTCTCCTACCACGGCAAGACAGCGCTTTTCGCCGCCCTGCGCTCCAACCCCAGGTTCGCGCGCACCTGCAACAACGCCGTGCAGGGCATCCCCGACCCGCCCGCGGTGATGGCCCCGCCCGAGCTGCGCCAGCCCGGCGCGGGCCGGGGCATGGGGCGCGGCATGGGCTTCGGCATGGGCATGGGCCCCGGCATGGGCCCGGGATTGGGCCGGGGCATGGCCCCCGGCAAGGGACGCCCCCTGCCCTTCAGCCCCGGCATGCCCCTGCCGCCCATGCCCGACCTGGTCGCCCCCGGCCCCGCGCGCAGCCCCGACGCCCCCTCCATGTTCCTGGTGGCGGCCCTCTCGCCCGACCGGCACCTGGCCCAGTTCACCGAGTACCGCAACGCCGCCCTGCTCCAGACCGGCTACGTGCTGGTGGCCGCAACGGTGCTCTGGTTCCTGGCCCTGGCCTACTTAAGCCGCCGCAACCAGGCCCTCAAGGCCGCCCGGCTGGAGCGCTTCCAGTCCAAGCTGCTGGACAACATGCCCGACGGCCTGCTGACCCTGGACGCCCAGGGCACCATCCTCTCGGCCAATGGCAGCGCCGCCCGGCACCTGCTGGGCCAGGACGCCGCCTCCGCCGAGCTGGTGGGCCGAAGCTTCCGCGATTTCCCCTTTGCCGAGCTGGCCGCCACCGACGGCTCCCGCCCGGACCAGTGGCGGCAGTACGACCACGACGGCCGCGCGCTGGAGGTGCTCTCCCTGCCCCTGCAGTCCGGCATGGCCCCCGGCACGACGGACGGCGGCGCCGAGGAGCGCCTGGTGCTGCTGCGCGACCGCACGGGAATACGCCGCCTGGAGGACGACCTGGCCGAGGCCAAGCGCCTGGCGGCCATCGGCTCCCTGGCCGCGGGCGTGGCCCACGAGATCCGCAACCCGCTCTCCTCCCTGCGCGGCTTCGCCCAGCTCTTCGCCACCAAGCTCAAGGGCCAGGAGCCTTTGAGCTCCTACGCCTGCACCATGGTCCAGGAGGCCGACCGCCTGAACCGCGTGGTCACGGACCTGCTGTACCTGGCGCGCCCGCGCGACCTGGCACCGGCCCGCGTGGACCTGCCCGCCCTGGCCGAGAGCCTGCGCGGCCTGCTGCGCTTCGACCTGGAGCGCAAGGGCGTCACCCCGGTGTTCGACTTTGCCGAGCCCGTCGCCTGCGCCGACGAGGACGCCCTGAAGCAGGCCCTGCTGAACCTGGTGGTCAACGCGCTGGACGCCCTGCCCGAAGAAGGCGGCCAGCTCGCCATCTCCTCGGCCCGCTCCACCGGGCCGGAGCCCGGCGTCTGGGTCAGCGTCGCCGACAACGGCCAGGGCATGGACGAGGCCGTGCGCCAGCAGGCCTTCGAGCCCTTCTTCACCGCCAAGCGCCAGGGCACGGGCCTGGGCCTGGCCATCGTCCAGGGCATCATGCGCGCCCACCGGGGCCGCGCCCTCATCGACTCCGCACCCGGGGCGGGCACCAGCGTGCGCCTGTTCTTCCCGGACTGCCCCGAACCGAAAACCCCGGCCGAATCCGGAGGTGACGCATGACCACTAACGACGAGCGCACCGTGCTGGTGGTGGACGACGAGCCCGGCCACCGGCTCATGGTCCGCGCCGTGCTCGAGGACATCGGCTGGAACGTGGCCGAGGCCGCCAGCGGCGAGAAGGCCCTGGCCCTGCTGGACAGCGTGGCCCCGCACGTGGCCCTGGTGGACATGAAGATGCCCGGCATGGACGGCCTGACCCTGCTGCGCGAGCTGCACGCCCGCATGCCCGACCTGCCCGTGGTGCTCTTGACCGCCTTCGGCAGCGTGGGCAGCGCCGTGGACGCCATGAAGCAGGGCGCCTTCAACTACCTGACCAAGCCCGCGGACAACGACGAACTGGCCGCAGTGCTGGAGAAAAGCTACGAGTACCGCCAGCTGCTGGACGAGAACGCCCGCCTGCGCGAATCCCGCGACGAAGGCATCGTGGGCGTCAGCCCCGGCATGATGCGCGTGCGCGAACTCATTGAGCAGGCCGGGCCCAGCGAGGCCACCGTGCTCATCCTGGGCGAGAGCGGCACCGGCAAGGAGCTGGTGGCAGACGCCCTGCACCGCGCCAGCCCGCGCGCCCGCAAGCCGCTCATCAAGGTCAACTGCGCCGCCCTGCCCGCCGACCTGCTGGAAAGCGAGCTCTTCGGCTACGTCAAGGGCGCCTTCACCGGCGCGGTGAAGGACAAGCCCGGCCGCTTCCAACTCGCCGCCGGGGGCACGCTCTTCCTCGACGAGATCGGCGACATGCCCGCCAGCCTGCAGGCCAAGCTCTTGCGCGCCCTGCAGGAAAAGATCGTCGAGCCCCTGGGCTCGGTGAAGGCCGTGGAGACCGACGTGCGCATCCTGGCCGCCACCAACCGCGACCTGCGCGCCGACGTGGCCAGCGGGCGCTTCCGCGAGGACCTCTACTACCGCCTGGCCGTGCTCGAGGTGGCCATCCCGCCCCTGCGCGAGCGGCTCTCCGACCTGCCCATCCTGGCCGGGCACCTGCTGCGCAAGCTGGGCAAGAAGAACCACAAGGAAATCCGCGCCGTGTCCCCGGCCTTCCTGGAGGCCCTGACCCGGCACCCCTGGCCCGGCAACGTGCGCGAACTGGAAAACGTGCTGGAGCGCGCCCTCATCCTGGCCCGGGCCGATGTGCTGGGCCCCGAGCTGCTGCCCCCGCAGCTGGCCGGGCTGGCCAGCGGCGCGGCCTGCGCCTCCGCCCCCGGCGACCCGGACTCGGGCCCCGTTGTCCTGGAGGACGCCATGGAGGACGCCGAGCGCGAAGCCCTCGTCCGCGCCCTGGACACCTACGCCGGGCACCGCGAAAAAACCGCCGACGCCCTGGGCATCAGCCGCCGGACGCTGCAGTATAAATTGAAGAAGTACGGGCTGACGAAGCGGTAGCCGTACGGCTGCCTCCAGCGGGCGGGGCTCCGCCCCTGCACCCCGCCGGGGGCTCCGCTCCCCCGGACCCCGCGAGTGGGCCGCCAAACCGAAGGGCCTCTTCAGCGCATGCGCTGAAGAGGCCCTTCGGTTTGGCGGCCGGTCGGCCCTTTGGGGAGCTACTCACCTCTCCTCTCCCCTCCTCCCATACTTCACCTTCAACCGCAGCATGCCGCCCACCAGGGCCAGGCTCACGCTGTTGGCCGCGATGACCGCTGTGGCGCCGATGAGCAGGCCGTAGAGGAGCCACAGGCAGATGCCCACGGTCATGGACACGTACATGGTCAGCGAGATGTCTTCCACGGCCTTGGTGCGCCAGGTCTTGTACACCTGCGGCAAATAGGCGGCGGTGGTGAGGGTTCCGGCGGTGAGGCCGACGTATTCCACCCAATTGAGTTCCATGCGGCGTCCTTGGAGTTTACGGAGGTACTGGCGCGGCAGATAGCCTGTTTGGGCCTGCGCTGCAATGGCGGCGAAAACCGTTGCCAGCGCCCCCCGGCTGGGGATACACGGTCACAAGCGCAGCCGCGTGCGGCGCGCAAGGGAGCAACTGTCGTGACGGCACCGGCCATCGAGATTTCCGACCTGTGGTTCGCCTACGAGGACCAGCGCGTGCTGGACGGGGTGAACCTGACCCTGCCCACGGGGGACTTCCTGGCCGTGCTGGGTCCAAACGGCGGCGGCAAGTCCACCCTGCTGCGGCTCTTGCTGGGGCTGGTGGAGCCCGGCGGGGGCGCCTTGCGCGTGCTGGGGACCGGGCCGGGCCAGGCGGGCGGGCGCATCGGCTACCTGCCGCAGTACACGCAGGTCTCGGCCAGTTTCCCCATCACCGTGCTCCAGGCCGTCACCCTGGGGCTCATCCGCCCGGGCCTAGCCGGCCTGGGCGTGTTCCTGGGCGGGGCGGAGCGCAGGCGCCAGCGCGAGGCGGCCCTGGAGTCCCTTGCGCGGGTGGGCCTGGCGGACAAGGCCGGGCGCAGGCTCTCGGAGCTTTCCGGCGGGCAGCGCCAGCGCGTGTTCATCGCCCGGGCCATCGTCTCCGGGCCGGAGCTGCTGCTCCTGGACGAGCCCACGGCCAGCGTGGACGGCCGCAGCAGGCAGGAGCTCATGGGCCTCCTGGCCGAGCTCAACCGCGACATGACCATAGTAATGGTAAGCCACGACATGAGCACCGTGGACGGCTGCGTGAAGTCCATCGCCTGCGTCAACAGGGGCCTGCACTTCCACCCGGACAGCAGGCTGACCCCGGACATCTTCGCCGAGGCCATGGGCGTGGACCGCGTGAGCGGCTGCCCGGTGGAGCTCTTCGCCCACGGCACGGTGCCGCACCGCGTGGTGCACGGGCACGACAGCCCGGACTGCTGCGGCGGACGCCACGCGCATGCATCCGAGAAGGGCGGGCCCAAGCCATGATGGAGGCGCTGTCCTACGAATTCTTCCAGAACGCGCTGATCGCCGGGCTTTTGGCCAGCGTCATCTGCGGGGTCATCGGCTCGCTGGTGGTGGTCAACCGCATCGTGTTCCTGGCCGGGGGCGTGGCCCATGCGTCTTACGGCGGCGTGGGCCTGGCCTTCTACCTGGGCCTGCCGGTGCTGCCCGTCACGGCGGCCTTCTCCACCGGCGCGGCCCTGGTCATGGCCTGGGTCACGCTCTCGGCCCGGGAGCGCGCGGACACAGTCATCGGCGTGCTCTGGGCCGCGGGCATGGCCCTGGGCATCATCCTGCTGGACCTGACGCCGGGCTACAACGCCGACCTCATGAGCTACCTCTTCGGCAGCATCCTGGCGGTGCCCACCTCCGACCTCTGGCTCATGGCCGGGCTCTCGGCCCTGGTGCTGGCGCTGGTGGCGCTGTTCTCGCGCGGGCTGCTGGTCATGAGCTTCGACGCCGACTTCGCGCGCGCGCGCGGGGTGCCTGTGCGCTTCCTGCATTTCCTGCTCATGGGGCTCACGGCGCTGTGCGTGGTCATGGTCATCCGCGTGGTGGGCATGATCCTGGTGCTCGCGCTCATGACCATCCCGCCGTTCATGGCCGAGGGCCGCTCCCGCTCCCTGGGCGGCATGATGCTTTTCTCCTCGCTTTTGAGCGCCCTGTTCTGCGTCTGCGGGCTGTGGCTGTCCTACCTGCTCGATCTCACCAGCGGGGCCTGCATCATCGCCGTGGCCTGCCTGGGCTTCGGCCTGAGCCTGTGCCTGCCCGCGCGCCTGGGCGGCAAGGGAAGGCCCGCGTGAGCGGCGATCGCGAGGTGCGTGTTTCCCCGAATGCGAAGGCCGGGGCCGGGGCCGACGCCCGGGGGCTGGCCCTGCACCTGGAGCGCATGGCGCTGATGCTGCGCGGCGAGGCCGCGCCCTCCCAGCCGAGCGAAGCCCCCGGCGAAAAGGCCGGGCCGGGCTGGTGGGTGCTGGCCCAGGGCGAGGTGCTGGACGACGGGAACTTCGAGGCCCGCGAGGCCGCGCGCGAGCGCCTGCTGGCGCAGGTGCGCCGGGCCGGGCTCTTGGTGGAGCAGAACGTCTGGGTCTGGGACGAGACCTGGCGCGCCCAGCTGGTGCTGGCCACCCTGCCCAGCCAAGCCCGGGCCTGGCGCGTGGCCGAGCGCCTGCGCGAGAAGGGCCTGACCATCCGAGTGCGCCGCGAGATGCCCGAAAAGGGCTCCTAGCCTCTTCCGGACAACGCCGCCGCGCGCCGAGCGCTCAGACCTGTCCCTCCGCGCCGCCCTTGGCCACGGCCCCGTCACCGAAGCCCAGCTTGCGCAGTTCCTCGGCGATGTCGCGGGGGCGGAAGGGCTTGGTCATGTACGACACGGCCCGGCCGTGGATGAACGCGCGGGAGGCCTTGCGGTTGTCGTCCAGGCTGGTGGTGATGATGACCTGGGCGCAGTGGGCCTCGGGCAGGCCCAGGGCGTCCTCGGCGGCGCGCATGCGCTCCAGGGCCTGCAGCCCGTCCATGCCCGGCAGCACGATGTCCAGGAACACCAGGTCGAAGGGCTGGCTGCGGCCCAGGGCGGCCTGGAAGGCCTCCAGGCCCTCCTCCCCGCTTCCGGCCATGGTCAGCTCGCCGCGCCCGGCAAGGGCCAGGCGCAGGAACTCCTGGTTCACTCGGTTGTCCTCGACGATGAGGATGCGCGGCATGGCTCCCCCGTCCTAGGTTCCCGGCTGGCCCAGTTCCATCACCGCCTCGAAGAGGAAGTGGTCCACCAGGTGGCAGAGCATGTGGCCCGCGGCGATGTGCACCTCCTGCACCAGGGGGGTGTCCTTGCTGGGCACGCTGACGAGGTGGTCGCACAGCGGTTCCATCTCCGCCGTGAACTGGCCGCACATGCCGATGGTGACAAGCCCCTTGGCCTTGGCCTCCCTCAGGGCCGCCAGCACGTTGCGGCTGGTGCCGCTGGTGCTGATGCCCACCAGCACGTCCCCGGCCTGCCCCAGGGCCTGCACCTGCTTCACGAAGACCAGGTCGAAGCCGTAGTCGTTGCCGATGGCGGTGAGGATGGAGGTGTCTGTGGTGAGCGCCAGGGCGGGCAGGGGCGGGCGCTCCAATTTGAAACGATTGACGAACTCCGCGGCCAGGTGCTGGCTGTCGGCGGCGCTGCCGCCGTTGCCGCAGAAGAGCACCTTGCCCCCCTCGGTGAGCGCCAGGGCCACCAGGCGGGAGATATGGACCAGGTCGGCGGCGTGCTCCTCGAAGTAGGCCTCGCGCACGCGCAGGCCCTCGCGGGCGTGCTCCAGAACCTTTTGGACGGCTTTTTCGGACATGTGTGCTCCACTGGGGCGTTCTTGAAAACAGGCCCTGCTTACACCAAACCCGGGGCGCAGGCAACGCGCACGCGCGGGGCGGGAAGGGCGCAATCGGCCTACAGAAACGTAGATTGGCGAAAAAAGACTTTGAACTCTGGCACCAGATGGGGTATGCGGGTGGGCAACGGTTTGGGTTGCATACTTTTCTACATTTCGGAGGAGAATTGGGATGAAAAAAATGACCGTCAAAGTGTTGGTGGCGGTCCTGGCTCTGGCCCTGGGCTCTTTTGCGCTCATGGGCTGCGGCAAGGACTCGGACGTGATCAAGATCGGCTTCAACCTGGAGCTTACCGGCGACATCCCGAAGGTCGGCGAGGCCTCCAAGTTCGCCGCGGAGATGCTGAAGGAAGACATCAACAGCAAGGGCGGCCTGGAAGTGGGCGGCAAGAAGTACAAGCTTGAGTTCGTTTACCAGGACAACGAGGCCAAGGCCGAGTCCGCCGTGAACGCCGCGCTCAAGCTCATCACCCAGGACGGCGTGGTCGCCATCATCGGCCCCAACTCCTCCAAGCAGGCCATCCCCGCCGGCGGCGCCTGCAACGACAACCAGACCCCCATGGTGACCCCCTGGTCCACCAACCCCGACACCACCAAGGACCGCCCCTGGGTGTTCCGCGCCTGCTTCCTGGATCCCTTCCAGGGCCCCGTGGCCGCGAACTTCGCCGCCAAGCAGTTCGGCGCCAAGACCAGCGCGGTGCTCTTCGACATCGCCAACGACTACTCCAAGGGCCTGGCCGAGATCTTCAAGGCCGAGTGGGAGAAGAAGAGCGGCGCCGGCACCGTGGTGGCTTTCGAGTCCCACGGCACCAAGGACCAGGACTTCTCCGCGCAGCTGACCAAGATCATCGCCGCGAAGCCCGACTTCATCTTCGTGCCCGACAACTACAACCAGGCCGCCCTCATCGTGAAGCAGGCGCGTGACCTGGGCTTCAAGGGCCCCTTCATGGGTTCCGACTCCTGGGGCTCCGCCGAGCTCATGACCCTGTGCGGCAAGGAGTGCATCGGCCAGTTCTTCAGCACCCACTACGCCGCCGCCGGCGCCCAGGGCGCCACCAAGGACTTCATCGACCGCTACAACACCAAGTACAAGTACGTGCCGGACGACGTGGCCGCCCTGACCTGGGACGCCACCCGTCTCGTCATCCAGGCCATCCAGGATGCCGGCAAGGTTGAGAAGGACGTGAAGGCCCACCGCAAGCTGGTGCGCGACGCCCTGGCCAACATCAAGGAATTCGCCGGCATCACCGGCAACATGAAGTTCTCCGGCACCGGCGACCCCAGCAAGTGCGCCGTGGTCGTGCAGATCAGCCCCGAGGGCAAGTTCGAGTTCAAGGAATCCGTCTGCCCCCAGTAGACTTTAGTGGCAACGTGGGCGGGGGCCGGAGACGGCTCCCGCCCGCACTGTTTTTTCTGCGGACCGAAACACCCCGCGCCGAACAATATTCGGCGCGTTTTCGAGTGTGAGTGCCCGCGGATGCAACCGACCAAGGCATAGGTGTCCCGGTGGAAATTTTTCAGCATATTTTCAATGCCCTGCAGTTCGGCAGCTTCTACGCCCTCATCGCCCTGGGCTACACCCTGGTGTACGGCGTGCTGCGTCTCATCAACTTCGCCCATGGCGACATCTTCATGGTCGGCGCGTACATCGCCTATTTCGTGGCCATCACCCTGCTGGGAACCGGCGGCACGGGCCTCGGGCTCGACCCGGCCGTGGCCCTGGCCATCACCGTGCCCGCCACCATGCTCCTCACCGCCCTGGTGGGCGTGACGCTTGAGCGCACCATGTACCGCCCCCTGCGCCGCAAGGGCGCGGACCGCCTCTACGTGGTCATCACCGCGCTCATGGCCGGCCTGATCCTGGAGAACGGCAACCTGGCCCTGCTTGGCGCCAGCCGCAAGCTCTTCCCGGAGATGCTCCAGAAGGTCGTGTGGACCATCGGCCCGGTTTCGCTGACCAACCTGAAGGTCCTGGTCATCGTGGCGGCCATCGCCGTGTTCGTGCTGCTGGAGTTCATCGTCACCAAGACCAAGATCGGCATGGCCATGCGCGGCATCAGCTACGACAAGTTCGCCATCCCGCTCATGGGCATCCCGCTGGACACCATCATCGTGTTCACCTTCGTGCTGGGCTCCGGCATGGCCGGTCTGGCGGGCATCCTGTTTGCCATGAGCTATCCCATCCTGGAGCCCTACATGGGCGCCTTGATCGGCTGGAAGGCCTTCATCGCGGCGGTGGTGGGCGGCATCGGCGACATCCGCGGCGCCATCGTTGGCGGGTTCCTGCTGGGCTTCATCGAGATCGGCGTGGTGGCGGTGTTCCCCAGCACCCTGCGCGACCTGTTCGCCTTCTCGGTCCTGCTCATCATCCTCTGGCTCAAGCCCACCGGTCTGTACGGCGTGGCCAAGACCACCAAGATCTAGGGCCGGGGGAAGGGATCCATGCAGAAACACACCTTCACCATCTCCCTGTTCGCGGGCATCGCCGTGCTCACGGTGCTGGCCCAGATGGGCATCATCAACCAATATCTCCAGTCCGTCATCATGCTCATGGGGGTGAACATCATCCTCTCGGCCAGCCTGAACCTGGTCAACGGCTACATGGGCGAGTTCTCCTGCGGCCACGGCGGCTTCATGTGCGTGGGGGCCTACGCCTCCTCCATCGTCACCGTGCTCTGCTTCAGCAAGAACGCCATCCTGGGCGCGCCGCTCTTGCCCGATTCCCTGGCCATGCTGGCCTTTCCCCTGGCCCTGGCCGTGGGCGCTGGCGTGGCGGCCATCGCCGGGCTGGTTGTGGCCATCCCCAGCTTCAAGACCCGTGGCGACTACCTGGCCATCATCACCCTGGCGGCCAACTACATGGTCATCAGCGCCATCAACAACCTGGAGATCATCGGCGGCCCGCGCGGCTTCATGGGCATGAACGCCACGGTGAACGCCATGAGCGCGGTGGTGAAGCTGCCGTGGATGCTCATCTGGGTGTGCCTGGGCACGCTGTTCAGCGTGTGGCTGCTCAGGCGCTTCGTCTCCAGCACCCTGGGCAAGGGCGTGCCCGCCATCGCCCAGGACGAGATCGCCGCCGAGATCATGAGCGTGGACACCAACCGCATGAAGCTCATCGCCTTCATGCTCTCCTCGGGCCTGGCGGGCCTGGCGGGCGGCCTGTTCGCCCACATGCTGGGCTACGTGAACCCCAACAGCTTCGACATCCTCAAGTCCACCGAGGTCATGGTCATGGTCTACCTGGGCGGCATGGGCTCGCTCTCGGGCGCCACGCTCTCGGCCGTGCTGTTCACGGTGCTGCTCGAGGTGCTCCGCCCCCTGGAGATCTGGAAGTGGGTGGTCATCCCCCTGCTTCTCATCCTGCTCATGCAGTTCCGGCCCGAGGGCCTCATGGGGAACAAGGAGCTCTCGCAGCTCTTCCCCAAGCTCAAGAAGTACTACTCGTTCAAATAGGCAAGTGGAGAGACCATGTCGCTTCTGGAAGTAAAAGGACTCACCCGCCGCTTCGGCGGCCTCATCGCGGTGAATGATTTCAATATCGGGCTGAACGACCACGAACTGGTGGCGCTCATCGGCCCCAACGGAGCGGGCAAGACCACGGTGTTCAACCTGGTCTCCGGCTTCTACCAGCCCAGCGAGGGCTCCATCACCTTCAAGGGGCGCGACACAAAGGGCCTCCGGCCCCACCAGGTGACCAGCCTGGGCGTGGCGCGCACCTTCCAGGGCATCCGCCTCTGGGGCGAGATGCACGTGCTGGACAACATCCGCGTGGCCCAGCACCACGCCCTGGGCTACAGCCTGCTGGACTGCTTTTTGCGCACCAAGAACTACGTGCTGCGCGAGAAGGAGATCGACCGGGTGGCCTGGGAGATGATGGAGGCCATGGACCTGAAGGAGTACGCCTACGAGCTGCCCCGGAACCTGCCCTACGGCCTGCAGCGCCGCGTGGAGATCGCCCGGGCCATGAGCCTCAAGCCCTCGCTGCTCTTGCTGGACGAGCCCGCCGCGGGCCTGAACAGCGCCGACGTTGAGGGGCTCATCAAGCTGGTGCGCTGGATCCACGACACCTTCCCGGTGACCATCTGGATGATCGAGCACCAGATGAAGGTGGTCATGACCCTGTGCTCGCGCATCAAGGTCATCGACTTCGGCACCACCATCGCCGACGGGAACCCCGAGGAGATCCAGAACAATCCCACCGTCATCAAGGCCTACCTGGGAGATGATGCGATTTGAACACGCTCTTGGAAGTCAAGAACCTCAAGGTTCGCTACGGTAACATCGAGGCCCTGCACGGCATCTCCTTCGACGTGAAGCAGGGGGAGATCGTCACGCTCATCGGCGCCAATGGCGCGGGCAAGTCCACCACGCTCTTGTCCATCTGCCGCCTGCCACCCCCGGAGGCCCCGCGCGTGGTGGAGGGCGACATCCTCTACCGGGGCCAGAGCATCCTGAACATGCCGCCGCACAAGCTGGTGAGCGACCTGAACATGGCCCTGGTGCCCGAGGGCAGGCGCATCTTCGGCAACCTCACGGTGGAGGAGAACCTCAAGATCGCCACCTACGCCCGCAAGGACGGCCAGGAGGCCATCGACCGCGACTACGACCGCGTGTTCTCGCTGTTCGCGCGGCTGGCGGAGCGCCGCAAGCAGCGCAGCGAGTCGCTCTCCGGCGGCGAGCAGCAGATGCTGGCCGTGGGCCGCGCGCTCATGAGCAAGTGCGAGTTCATCATGCTCGACGAGCCCAGCATGGGCCTGGCGCCGCTCCTCATGTACGACATGTTCCGCACCCTGAAGGAGCTCAACGCCGAGGGGCTCACCATCCTGCTCATTGAGCAGAACGCCAACCTGGCCCTGCGCTTCGCCCACCGGGGCTACGTGCTGGACACCGGCGAGATCGTGGCCAGCGGCTCCTCCGAGCAGCTCCTGGCCGACCCGGAAGTGAAGAAGGCCTACCTCGGCGGGTAGCCGGCCAACCCATTCCACCACGCGATTGCATGAGGGGAGCTTCGGCTCCCCTCTTTTTTGGGCTTCCGCTTCCCTTCCAGGCAACCCGCTTGGCTACTCAGCGTTCTCCCACCCTCCCAGCCTTTTTCCTCCCCCCTCCTTGCGCCAATCTATGCCTTGGTATAGGATTGCAACAATCCCCTTTTTCCAAGGAGGCCAAACGTGCGCAAGGAATTCAGCATCAAATGGCGTCTGCTGGCCATCGCCCTGGTCGGCCCCGTGGCCGTCTCCATTGCGCTGGGCGTGCTGCTCATGCGGACCATCGCCTCTTTTTCCGAGGCCGGACTGCTGGACAAGAGCCGGGCCATCGTCATCATGGCCGAGAGCGCCCGCAAGGAGATGAGCGCCAAGCTCGAGTCTGGCATCATGCGGCCCTTGAGCGAACTCCCCAAGGACAAGGTGGTGGGTGCGGTGCCGGTGGTCACGGCCATCCGCATGGCCCGTGAGAACGCCCAGGCTGGCGGCTACTCCTTCCGTGTGCCAAAGATCAGCCCGCGCAACCCGGAAAACGAGCCAACTGAGGACGAGCGGGCCATTCTTGAGCAGTTGGAAGCCAAGCGCCTGGACGAGATCGTGGTCGACGAGCCGGGTCAGATCCGCTACTTCAGGGCCATCCGCCTCTCCAAGGACTGCCTGTATTGCCACGGCGACCCCAAGGGCGAGAAGGATCCCACAGGCGGCATCAAGGAGGGGTGGAAGGAAGGCGAGGTGCATGGCGCCTTCGAAATCATCACCTCCAAGGCCGCGGCCAAGGCCGAGCAGACCAAGGCCGGTCTGGCTGTGCTGGGTTGGGGAGCCCTGGTGCTGGGCACGGTGTTCTGCTTAGCCTGGCTGCTCCTGCAACGGGGCGTGCTTACGCCGCTTGCCGCCATCCGGGCCTTTGCCGAGCGTGTGGCCAGGGGCGACCTCTCCGGTCGCCTCGAGGGCCGCTTCCAGGCCGAGCTGGGCGAACTGGCCCGCTCCTTCGAAACCATGGTCAGGCAGCTCTCCGAGACCATAGGCGCCGTTATGGACGGGGCCAGCGGAGTCGCTTCCAGCAGCACTGAGCTCTCGTCCACCTCCCGGTCCATCTCCGAAGGCGCGGTGTCACAGGCCGCCTCGGTGGAGGAGATTTCCTCGGCCATGGAGCAGATGGCGGCAAACATCGGACACAGCGCGGAAAACGCGCTCAAGACCGACTCCCTGGCCCAGCAAGTGGCCGGGGACGCGGAGTCCGGCGGTGCTGCCGTGGAGCACACGGTGCAGGCCATGCGCCAAATCTCGGAGAAGATCGGCATCGTGGAGGAGATCGCCCGGCAAACCAACCTGCTGGCCCTCAACGCGGCCATCGAGGCCGCGCGCGCCGGCGAGCACGGAAAGGGATTCGCCGTGGTGGCGGCGGAGGTGCGCAAGCTGGCCGAGCGTAGCGGGCATGCCGCATCCGAGATCAGCGCGCTGTCCGGATCAAGCGTGAAGGTGGCCGACGAGGCTGGGCGCATGCTGCGCGCCCTTGTGCCGACCATCAGGCAAACTGCGGAACTGGTGCAGGAGATCAGCGCCGCCAGCAAGGAGCAAAGCATTGGCGCCGAGCAGATCAACAAGGCCATCCAGCAGTTGGACCACGTGATTCAGCAGAACGCCGCTGCCTCGGAACAGATGTCCGCCACATCAGACGCGCTTTCCGTCCAGGCGGAGCAGCTCCAGGCAAACATAAGCTTCTTCGAACTGGAGGGAAGCGCGAACAAGCACAAGCCAAGGGCCATGCTGCCGGAAAAGTAGCGCCGCGAGGCGGGCTGCCTTGTCCCTTTCCGAACAATGCTTGCCAAGGGCAGCGGGCGTGTATAGGTGAGGCATGCGCGGCGTTTCGGGCCGCGCGAACGAGCCGGAGAGAGACACGCCCATGCCCCGCAGCAAGAAGAACATCACCGCGCAGGACTGCCCCCTGCCGCCGCCGCCCGTGCGCCAGGCGCTTTTGACCGTCATCGGCCAGGCGCCCCCTGCGGCGCGCCGCGCCATGTGCGACCTGCTGCTCTCCGTCAAGGCCGGGCTGGACGCCGCCGGCAAGGCCCCCAAGTTCGTGGACGCCCGGGCCAAGGTCTTCGACTGGCGCTCGCTTCTGCCCATGCTGGCCGACATCCGCAAAAAGCTGGACCAGGGCGTGGCCGCCCGGCTGCGCAGGCGCGGCAAGGCCCGGCAGGAGCTGGCCACCCTGGAGGAGAGCTTCGGGAAGCTCAAGCGCGCCCACGAGCAGCAGGCCCTGACCATGCAGATCATCTACGAGCTCATCAACGTGGGCGGCGAATTCCAGACCCCCGAGGAGGTGCTGGAGCAGAGCGCCGAGGTGCTCATTGAGCAGTTGGAGGCCGACCTCTTCGTCTGCCGCCTGCGCGACCACTGCGGGGAATGGATCAACGTGGCGGCCAACGCCGTGGGCATGAGCCGCACGCCCATCTTCGTGCGCGCCATGGAGGAGAGCATCCCCGGGCACCCGGTGATGCAGGCCGTGGCCAGCAAGCAGTGGAGCTACGTGCTCTCCAACAACCTCATGAGCGCGGAGCGCGGGGGCGAGTCCTACGACTGCGTGGCCTACCAGGAGGGCTACCGCTCACGCCTGGCCTTCATCCTGCGCGGGCACGACACCAAACCCTTCGGGCTCATCACCCTGTATTCCAGGGCGGCGAACTTCTTCAGCGGCTACGACCACCAGTTCCTGTCCGACTGCTCGCGCATCGTCTCGCTCACCGTGGGCTCCCGGCTGGAGGTGGGCCGCGACGCCCTGGCCAAGGCCTCCGGCGGCATGGCGCATGTGGGCAACAACGCCCTCTCGGTGATCAAGAACTGCCTGGAGCTGGTGAAGGAGGACCTGGAGGGCGCCATCCGCGCCGCACAGCCGGAGACCCTGCGCTCCTACGGCGACAGGCTGGACCTGGCCCGCGAGGTGGAGCTCATCGGCTGCGCCCTGGGCGGGGCCGAGCGCCTGCGCGGGGCCATCGCCAACCTGCTGGAGGCGGTGGAAAAACCAAGGATCATGCACTACATCCGGGGCGAGGAGGTGCTGGACCTGGACCCCAACACCTGCCTGCCCCAGGACGAGTAGACCCGGACCGCCGGGATACGCCGGGCGAAGGCCCCCACGGCGCGAAAAAAAGGCCGCCTCCCTTACGGGGGGCGGCCTTTCGCATGGTGGCGAAGGGTGCTAGTCGCGCATGGAATCGGCCAGGGCGGCGATCTCCTCGCGGATGACCTTGGCGGCCTCGCGGGGCACGGCGCGCTCGATCTCCGCGCGCATGTCCTGGTCCATCTGGGCCTGCCGGTCCTCCAGCAGGGCCAGCCGCTCCTTGACCTGGGTGGAGGTGCGTCCGTCCTCCTCCAGGGCGCCGCGCAGGGCGGAAAGCTCCTCGCGCAGGGCCGTGGCCTCGGCCTCGGCGGCGCGCAGGCGCGCCTCCATGGCCGTGATGATCTGGTCCTTCTCGGCCAGCTGGCCCTGCATGCCCACCACGGTCACGCTGCCGCCCAGCACCTGGTGCTTCAGTTCGGCGAGCATCCGCTGCAGCTCGTCCAGCACCTGGGGGGTGAGGATCACGGGGGAGCCGGGCTCGGCGGCGGGGGCGGAACTGGCCGCCATGGCCGCCCCGGCGATGCCGGCGGCGGCTGCGGCGCCCAGCACGGCCTCGGCGTCCACCTGGTCCAGCAGGGTCCCGGCGTCCAGGGGCGCCTCGGAGGCCACCTCGGGCATATGGGCGTCAAAGCCTTCCATGATCCCGGCCATCTCCAACTCGCCCGCGCCCAGGATGTCCTCGGCGTTCACGGCGCCGGGCAGAGGCTCGCCCGCCATGTCCGTCGGCAGGGACATGTTCAGGTCCTCGTCCACCATGGACAGGGCGGCTGCGGCCAGGTCCCCGGCCTCGTCCGCCGTGGCGGGCGTGTCGTCCAGGGCGCTCAGCACCGCGCCGGGCTCCGGCTCGGAGAGGTCGGGCAGGGTCAGATCCAGGACATCCTCCGAGGCAGCGGCCAAATCCTCGGACGGGCTCTCGCCCAGCAGGTCGCCCAGGGAGAGGTCCATGGCGGCTTCCTCTGCCGGGGCGGCGGGCGCGGCGGCCTTGGGCACGTTCAGCACGTCGTCCAGGCCATGGATGTCGATGTCGTCCAGGGGGCCGTCGGCGGGCTGGAGCACGGGCTCCGGCGTGGCCGCCATGGTCTGGGCGCCGTCGCCCAGGTCGGAAATCAGGGAGTCCAGGGCCTCGATGTCGATGTCCCCTTCCTTGCCCCCGGCCGTGTCTGGCGGCGGGGTCAGGTCCAGGGGGCCATCGGCGGCGAAGGCGGAAAGATCGAGCACGTCGTCCTCGGCGTCCTGGGCGGCGGTGGCTGGCACCTCCTCCTGGGCGGCAAAGGCCGAAAGGTCCAGCACGTCCTCCTCGGCCGCCGTGGCGGCGGGTGCGGCCAGCGGGAGGTCGGCAGCTGCATCGCCCAGGATGTCCTGCAGCAGCAGGGCGTCCTCGTCCTGGGGGGCGGCGGGTGCGGGAGCGGGGGCCGCGGGGGCCTTGGCGGCGGCGGCGGCTTCGGTCTGGGCGAGATCCTCGGCAAAGAGGGCCTCCAACTCCTTTTCGAAGTCGCTCTCCTGGGTGCTGGCCTTGGACTTGGCCTTGGGCGCCGTCAGTCCGGACAGGTCGAGGATGTCGTCTTCAGGAGAGGGGGGAGTCGGCGTCATGGTCTCCTCCTCCGCGGAAAAATTTAAAAAAGGGGGCCGCTTGCGCAGCCCCCTGGGTAAGCGTGCGCCGGACTAGGCCTTCGGGTGGCACTTGTCGCAAGCGGTGGGAACGTTGGGCTTGGCTTCCTTCTTGGCCTTGTGGCAACCAACGCAGGACTTGGTGTTGTTGCCGTGGAAGGCGTTGTAGTAGGACTTGGCGCCCTGCTTGGCGGCCAGATCGTCGTGGCAGCCCTTGCTGTCGCAAGCGGCGTACTCGTTGCCCTTGGCGTCCTTCTTGTGGTGGCAGTCGGCGCACTTCACTTCAGCGTGCTTCTTGTGCGGGAACTTCACCAGGGACTTGGTCATCTTCATGCCAGCGGGGGCCTTGAAGGTGATGTCGGCGTCCGGGGCCTTCTTGGCCGGGGCGGCGGCATACAGGGGCAGCGCCAGGGCACAGGCCAGGGCGGCAACAACCAGGGTCATAAAGAGAGAACGTTTCATGCTCCTCAATCCTCCTTACATCACGTACGTGAACACTCCACTTACCACTGCCTATGGGACGAGTTCCCTACGAACACAGGGGAACCATTCCGAGACGAACACGAACCGAATACTCCCAAACGGCGCTCCCTGGCAAGGGCGGCGGCCCACTTTTCAGGGAATTTTTTCACGATCCCGCCGTGCTGCCTTCGCCCAATGCGTACTTGCCCGCGTAACCCCTGGGCGTGAGCATGCGCGGCCCGGAGGCGGCCATGAGCGTCCGCGTGGCGGTGTTGCCCACCACCAGGATGCTCAGCATGTCCACGGCCTGCGGATCGAGCCCCGACAGGGTGGTCACCAGCACCTCCTGCTCCGGCCTGTAGGCGCTCTTCACCAGGCCCACCGGGGTCTCCGGGGCCCGGTGCCGGGCCAGGATCCCCAGGGCCCTGGGCAGGTGCGCCGTGCGTCTGCCGGAGCGCGGGTTGTACACGGCGATGACGAAGTCCGCCTCCGCCGCCGCCTCCAGCCTGCGGGCGATGACCTCCCAGGGCGTGAGCAGGTCCGAAAGGCTGACCACGGCGAAGTCGTGCATGAGCGGCGCGCCCAGGAGCGCCGCCGCCGCGCACACCGCCGGGATGCCCGGCACCACCTCCAGCTCCAGGCTGTCCAGAAGGCCGCGCGCCTCCATGAGCTCCAGCACCAGCCCGGCCATGGCGTACACACCGGGGTCGCCGCTGCACACAACGACGGTCTCGGCGCCGGCCAGGGCTAGGTCCAGGGCCCTTGCGCAGCGCTCCACCTCGCCCATCATGCCCGTGGAGACCACCTGGCGCCCCGCCAGCAGTTCCGGGTCCACCAGCTCCACATAGGCCGTGTAGCCCACGATGACGGCCGCGCGCTCCAGCGCCGCCCGCGCCATGGGGGCCAAGAGGCCCGCGTCGCCGGGGCCCAGGCCCACGACGGTGATCCGTCCAGTTCCGCCAGTGAGGCTCACGCTCTGCTCCTTTTCGCCCGGGCCAGGGCCACGGCGCAGGTCGCGCGCGCGGTCTTGGCCTTGGGCACCAGCAACTCTCCATTCTCCGCCAGCAGCAGGGCCGCAGCCTCGCACACGCTGCCCGTGCCCACCCGCCGGCGGACCGTCTCGGACTGGCCCGGGGCGTCCACCGCCGCCAGCTCGTCCGACCGGAAAAATACAACTTCCGCGCCAAGGCCACTCATGGCTTCGCAAAGGCCCGGATCATCTCGCTTTATGTCCGCAGTGCCCACCCTGGCGAGGCTCTGCGGGGCCAGGCCCTCCTGCGCAAGCACCGTCGCGATGTGCGCACGAATTTCCCTCGCCCCGGCCCCCTTGCGGCAGCCCAGGCCCAGGCACAGGCAGCGCGGCCAGGCCCGGAAGGTCAGCGGGTGCTCCCCGCCCGTCCGCCAGTGGCACCACACGCCGGGCGCGTCCGGGTTCCAGGCCTCGGGCGCGGTGGAAACAAAGAGCCCGCCCGCGTCCTCCCCGCCCTCCCAGCCGGAGAATAGCCGTCCCTCGGGGTCGTAGAGCTGCACGCCGCGGCCCTCGAGGAGCGCCGCGCTCACGGCCTTGGCGGCGGGCAGGTTGCCCACGGCCATGCCCTCCCGCGCCGCCAGCTCGTCCACGCCGGGCAGGCCCGCCACGTCCGTGCCGGTGGTGATCACCGCCTGCGCGCCGGTGAGCTCCGCCAACTGGCGCGCCAGCTCGTTGGCCCCGCCCAGGTGGCCGGAAACCAGGCTGACGGCGAAGCGCCCCCCCTGGTCCAGCACGGCCACGGCGGGGTCGCGGTCCTTGCCGCGCAGGTGCGGCGCAATGGCCCGCACGGCGATGCCCGTGGCGCCCACGAACACATGGCGAGAAAAGCGCGCAAACGTTTCGGCCACAAGGGCGGGCAGGCTCTCGAAGGCCGTCTCGCCCTCCCCGGCCAGCCGGGCCGGGGCGAAGACCCCGGCTCCCAGGGCCGGGGCCAGCCGCCGCGCCAGGCTTAGGCCCGGCGCGCTGAAGGCGTACACGGCGCAGGCCCCCTTCATGTGGCCTGTCATGAATGCTGGGCCGGCTTGTCCGCCCAGATGATGAACACCGGGTTCTGGGCGCGCAGGCGCATGTCCCCGGCCAGGCGCTCGGTGGTGCTGGCGGAGAGCTGGGTGATGCCGTAGTTCCAGCCGTGGGCGTGCAGGTATTCCTTGGCGCGGAACAGCGTGTCCAGCAGCACGGCGTGGATGACGATGCGCCCGCCGGGCTTCAATCTGCGGCAGGCCGCCGCCAGGGGGCGGGTGTCCGTGCCCAGGCCGCCGCCGATGAACACGCGGTCCGGGTCGGGCAGGTCGGCCAGGGCCTCGGGCATCTCGCCCATCACCGTCTCCACCAGCCAGGCCCCGATGCGCCGCACGTTCTCGCGGATCATGGCCGCGCGGCGGGGGTGCTTCTCGATGGCGTAGACCCGGCCCTCGTGCGCCAGGTGCGAGGCCTCGATGGCCACGGAGCCGCAGCCCGCGCCCATGTCCCAGACCACGGCGTCGGGCGCGACGCCCAGCATGGCCAGGCCCGTGGCGCGCACGGCCTGCTTGGTGATGAGTTCCTTCTCGTGGAAATAGTAGTGGTCCGGGATGCCCAGCATGAGCGGGATCTCGGGCGGGGCCAGGCGCTCCACGATGACCAGGTTCAGGTCGGCGAAGGGCAGGTCCCAGGCCTCCTCCAGGCGCAGGCGGCGGGCGGTCTCGTTGGGCGCGCCCAGGTTCTCCAGCACCAGCAGGCAGGCGTCGGCCACGCCGCGCTCCAGCAGGGCCTGGGCGATGGCGGCGGGCGAATTCTCGGCGTCGGTGAACACGGCGATGTGCTCGAACCGCGCCAGGGCGGCGTAGAGCGGGCCGTAGTCGTCGCGCCCGTGCAGGCTCACCACGCGCACCGCATGCCAGGGCAGGCCCACGCGGGCCGCGGCCATCTGCAGGGTGCACAGGTTGGGATGCACGTGGACGTTCTTGGCGCCCAGGTGCTCGATGAGCCGCTTGCCCAGGCCGAAGAACAGGGGGTCGCCGTCGGCCAGCACCACCACGCGCCTGCCCGCCTCGCGCTCCCGGGCGATCTCCTCCAGGATGGGCGAGAGCGGCCCGGCCACGGGGATGTTGCGCTCCGGCTTGCAGGCGGCGGGCACGGCCTCCAGCAGCCTGCGCCCGGCCACCAGCACCTGGGCGCCCTTGAGGATGTCCTCCACCCCCGGCGGGGGCAGCAGGATGCCGGGCCTGAGGCCCACCACGTGCACGGGGTTGTTTGCTTTTTCGAATACCTTTCCGAACATGGCCCCCCCATACCCTGAATCCGCGCCGGGGTGAAGAGGGTGCGCCCCAGGGCCCCGCGCGCCGCGCCGGATTTGCCCGGCGGGGGCTTTGCGTGTATCGTGCCCGCAACTCCGCACCGCCACAGAGGTTCCCATGTCCGAAGCGCTCCTGGTCATCGACATCCAGAACGACTATTTTCCCGGCGGGGCCATGGCCCTGCCCGGGGCCGAGGCCGCCGGGGCAGTGGCCTCGGGCCTGCTGGCCCGCTTCCGCGCAGCGGGGCTGCCTGTCATCCACGTGCAGCACGAGGCGGTCCACCCAGGCGCCACGTTCTTCCTGCCCGGCACCAGCGGCCTGGACATCCACCCCTGCGTGGCCCCGAACCCCGGCGAGAAGATCGTGCGCAAGCACTTCCCCAACAGCTTCCGCGAAACGGACCTGCTGGAAACCCTGCGCGGCCTGGGCGTGGCGCGCCTGACCGTCTGCGGCATGATGACCAACATGTGCGTGGACGCGGGCGTGCGCGCCGCCGCCGACCTGGGCTTCGCCTGCCGCGTGGCGGCAGACGCCTGCGCCGCCCGGCCCCTCTCCTTCGGCGGGGTGGACGTGCCCGCGCCCCAGGTGCATGCGGCCTTCCTGGCCGCCCTTGGCCTGGCCTACGCCCAGGTGGCCTCGGCCGCCGAACTCGACCTGCCCTAGGAGGAGCCCGACATGCGCCGCATAGCCGCCACCCTGACCGCCCTGTTGCTGCTGGCCCTGCTGTCGGCCCTGCTGACGGGCTGCCTGCCCAAGAACAAGGCCTGGGTCCACCCGCGCATCGCCGACCCGCGCAAGGAAGACATGCAGTTCCTGGAGGACACCGAGTTCTGCAAGGCCAAGGCGGGCCCCCAGGCCACGGAGCAGGCCATGACCGACTGCTACCGCCGCCTGGGCTGGCAGCCCAGGGAGAGGGACTAGCGCATGCCCGCCGGGACGACACAGGACGGGGCCGTCTTCGTCGCCGGGGCCACGGGCTACGTGGGCGGGCGGCTGGTGCCGCTCCTGCTCTCGCGGGGGCACGCGGTGCGCGCGGCGGCCCGCAGCCCGCGCAAGCTGGCCGGGCGCCCCTGGGCGGACCACCCGAACCTTTCCATCGTCCCGGCGGACGTCACCGACCGGGCGAGCCTGGTGGAGGGCATGCGCGGCTGCCGCGCGGCCTTCTACCTCGTGCACTCCATGGGCGCGGGGGGCGACTTCGCCCGCGCCGACCGCGAGGCGGCCACCAACATGGCCGAGGCCGCCCGCGAGGCCGGGGTGGAGCGCATCCTCTACCTGGGCGGTCTCGGCGACGACGCGCCGGACCTCTCCGAGCACCTGCGCTCCCGCGCCGAGGTGGGGCGCATCTTCACGCAGGGCCCGGTGCCCGCCACGGTGCTGCGCGCAGCCGTCATCCTGGGCTCGGGCAGCGCCAGCTTCGAGATCATCCGCAGCCTGGTGGAGCGCCTGCCGGTGATGATCGCCCCGCGCTGGGTGCGCACCCGCTGCCAGCCCATCGCCGTCAGCAACGTGCTGGGCTACCTGGTGGGCTGCCTGGAAAATCCGGCCACCGCCGGGCAGGTGCTGGACATCGGCGGGCCGGACGTGCTGACCTACGGCGAGCTCTTCCGCACCTATGCCCAGGCAGCGGGCCTGCGCCCGCCGCTGGTCATCCCCGCGCCCCTGCTGACACCCACCCTGAGCGCCTTCTGGGTCAACCTGGTGACCCCCGTGCCCATGCACCTCATCCGCCCGCTCATCGAGGGCCTCAAAAACGAGGTCGTGTGCCGGGACAACCGCATCCGCGAGCTGGTGCCCCAGCCCCTGCTCTCCTGCCGGGAGGCCATGCGCGCGGCGGTGGACGAGTTGCGAAGCCGGGCCACGCCCACCTGCTGCCACGACGCGGGCTTCGCCTGCGCCCTGCCGGATGGGCCGGGGGTGGCCGAACAGATCGCCGCCGGTGCCGCCTGCCCGGCGGAGTGGACGCGCCCGGGCGATGCGCCCTTTGCCGGGGGCACGCGCTTTGCCTGCGACTTCTCCGCCACCCTGGCCGCGCCGCCGGAAAAGGTCTGGGACGCGGTGAGGCGCATCGGCGGAGAAACCGGTTGGTACGCCGGGGACTTCCTGTGGCGGGTGCGCGGCTTCTTCGACAAGCTCCTCGGCGGGCCGGGGCTGACCCGTGGCCGCCGCGACCCGGAGAACGTGACCGTGGGCGACGCCCTGGACTTCTGGCGCGTGCTGGACGCCCAGCCCGCCCGACGGCTGCTGCTGCTGGCGGAGATGAAGGTGCCCGGCACGGCCACCCTGGAACTGCGCCTGGCGGGCAAGGACGGCGGCACGGAGCTCCTGCTCCTGTCCACCTTCCAGCCGCGCGGGCTTGCGGGGGTGCTCTACTGGTGGGCCATGTATCCGGCCCACGCCCCGCTGTTCAAGGGCATGCTGAACAACCTGGCCCGCGCGGCGGGCTGCGCCGTGGCCGAGGGCCCCAGCCCCCTGGCCAAGAGGCCGGAGCTGGCCCGGTGACGCGCAGCCACGCCCACGGAACCCCCGAGGGGGGCCTGCGCGAAGGCTTCACCACCGGCTCGGCGGCGGCGGCGGCGGCCAAGGCGGCCACCATTTTCGCCCTCACCGGCCAGGCGGCTGCCCAGTTGGACATCCCCGTGCCCACGGGGGAGCGGCGGCTGTCCATCCCCGTGGAGCATGTGGCCGACGACGGCATGAGCGTGCGCGCGGCGGTGATCAAGGACGGCGGCGACGACCCGGACGCCACACACGGGGCGCGCATCGAGGCCGTGGTCACGGTGGACCCGGCCTTTTCGGCTGTCGGCCCGCACGTGCTCATCGACGGCGGCCCCGGCGTGGGCCGCGCCACCCTGCCCGGCCTGCCCGTGGCCGTGGGCAAGGCGGCCATCAACCCCGGCCCGGAAAGACAGATCCGCGCCAGCGTGCTGGAGGCCCTGCCCGAGGGCTTCAACGGCATCGTGCTGGTGTTCATCGAGGTGCCCGAGGGCGAAACCATCGCCCGGCACACGCTGAACCCGCGCCTGGGCATCGTCGGCGGCATTTCCATCCTGGGCACCGGCGGCATCGTGCGTCCCTACAGCCACGAGGCCTGGGCCGCGGCGGTGAGCCAGTCCCTGGACGTGGCCAGGGCCCAGGGGCACACGTTCTGCGCGCTGACCACGGGCAGGCGCAGCGAGCGCCTGTTCCTGGAGCGCAACCCCGAGGTGCCCGAAGTCTGCTGCATCCAGGCGGCGGACCACTTCGCCCACGCCCTGCGCGAGGCTGCGGCGAAAGGCGTGCGCGCCGTTTGCTGGGCCGTGTTCTTCGGCAAGCTGGTGAAGCAGGCCCAGGGGCTGGAGAACACCCACGCCCGCCAGGCGGCCACGGACTTTTCCCTGCTGGCTGGGCTGGCCCGCGCAGCCGGGGCGGACGAGGCCACGGTCCGGGCCATGGCCGGGGCCAACACGGCCATGCACGCCCTGGAGATGCTCTCCGGCCAGCCCCAGGCCCGCGCCCGGCTGGTGGCGGACCTCGTCGCCCGGGCCAAGCGGGCGGCGGCGGGCTTCGCCCCCGGCCTGGACGTGCGCTACCAGGTCTTCGACATGGCCGGGGGGGCCGCCCCCCTGTACGCCGACGCCCTGCCCCACTCATGACCCCAGGAGGCCGCCCCATGACCACCACCCTGCCGCCCACCTTGCCCATCGTCCCGCGCAACCAGGCTTGGCCCGGCAGGCGCGAGATGATGGAGACCCTGGCCCGCGCGGCCTTCCAGGAGCCCGTCAGCGCCCTGGAGATCGGCGTGTGGTTCGGCCAGGGCTCCACCCAGGTCTGGATGGACACCCTGAGGCCCGGCTCCACGCTGCACCTGCTCGACTCCTGGAAGCCCTACGCCAGCGCGGCGGACCTGGCGGACACGGGGTTCGACTACCGCCAGATGGACGGCCTAGCCACCGAGGCCTTCCTGAGCGCCTTCCTGAACGTACGCCGCTTCGAGGGCGAGCGCCCGGACTCCGGGGTGCGCGTGCAGATGACCCGCGCCGACTCCCAGGCCTTCCTGCCCCTGCTCAAGGACCGCTCCTTCGACCTCATCTACATCGACGGCGACCACAAGTACGAGAAGGTCAAGTTCGACATCCAGCAGGCCAAGCGCCTGGTCACCAGCGACTTCGGCGTCATCTGCGGCGACGACCTGGAGAAGCTGCCCAGCGCCGAGCTCGTCCGCCTGGCCTGGCAGCACAGGGACCGCGACTACCTGCGCGAGGAGAAGTTCCACCCCGGCGTGCTCCTGGCCGTGGCCGAGGAGTTCACGCGGGTGAACATGGTCAACGGGTTCTGGTGGATCGTCTGCCTGGGCGGGGAGTTCACCACAGAGGTGCTGGCCCCCCGGAGCGCGGAGGACGCGGGCTAGCCGTTGCGGCAGCACTCCACGAAGGCCCGCGCGGCCTCCGGGTTGCTGGCCAGATGGGCGTGGAAGTAGCCGCCCAGGACGTTCCCCTTGGCCCAGCCGTCCGGCGCCTCCAGGCCATCGCGGCCCGGCAGGCCGTCTGATCCCGCAAGGCCCCAGGCCTCAGAGCCTTCCGGCAGCCCCTCGGCCCGGGAATAGTGGAACTCGTGCCCGCGCAGCAGCGTGCCCGCCGGGCCCAGGGGGCCGGGGCGCAGGGTTCGGCCCGTGCGGTAGCCCAGGGCCGCGCGCCTCGTTCCCATAACCGCCCGGGCCGGAACAGCGCCGCACATGGGCCACTCCCGGCCCTCGGCGTCCGCAAGCGAGCGCATGAGGTACATGTAGCCCCCGCACTCCGCCCACACGGGCCGCCCGCTGTCGCAGAAGGCGCGGACGGCCTCGCGCAGGGCCGCGTTGGCGGCCAGCTCCGGCGCGGCAAGCTCCGGGTAGCCTCCGGGCAGGATGAGCCCGCCCAGGTCCGGGGGCAGGGCTCCGTCCGCCAGGGGGGAAAAGGGCACCAGCTCGGCCCCGGCGGCCTCCAGCAGGCGCAGGTTCTCCGCGTAGGTGAAGCAGAAGGCCCGGTCGCGGGCCAGGCCGATGCGCACCCGGACCTGCGGGTGGGTCTCCGGCTCCGGTTCGGGCAGGGTAATTTCCGGCAGCGCGGCCAGCAGCGCGGGGATGTCCACGCCCCGCTCCACCAGGTCGGCCAGGGCGTCCAGGGCGGCGTCCAGTTCCGGGGCATCGTCGGCCGTGACCAGCCCCAGGTGGCGCGAGGGCAGGCTCGCCGACTCCTCCCGGCGCAGGCAGCCCAGCACCGGGGCATCCCCCGCCTGTTCCAGGGCCTGGCGCAGCATGGTCTCGTGGCGGTCCGAGCCCACGCGGTTCAGGATCATCCCGGCCAGGCGCAGGTCCGGGTCGAAGCGGGCGAAGCCCCGCACCAGCGCGGCCACGCTGCGCGCCTGGGAGGCGGCATCCACCACCAAGACCACGGGTAGGCCGAGCAGCTTGGCCAGGTGCGCGGTGCTGCCCTCCTCGGAGGCCCCGGAGCGCCCGTCGAACAGGCCCATGACGCCCTCCACCACGGCCAGCTCCGCGCCGCGGGCATGGCGGGCGAAGAGGCCGCGCAGGGCGTCCCCGGGCAGCATCCAGGTGTCCAGGTTGTGGCTTGTGGCCCCGCAGGCCGCATGGTGCAGGCCGGGGTCGATGAAGTCCGGCCCGGCCTTGAAGGGCTGCGCGGAAATCCCCCGGCGGGCCAGGGCGCGCAGCAGGCCCAGGGTCAGCGAGGTCTTGCCGCAGCCGCTGTGCGTTCCGGCCAGGACCAGGCCCCTGGGGGACATGGCCTAGCCCTCCGCCAGCTTCTTGCGCTTGAGGAAGTCCACGAACTGCCGGGCCTCGGCGTGCTCCGGGTTGAGCTTGAGGCAGGCGGCCAGGCTCGAGGCTGCGGCCTTGGCGTCGCCCTTGTCGAAAGCGGCCCGGGCCATGTTGTAGTGCAGGTTCTCGTCCAGGGGCGAGAGGGCCAGGGCGCGCTCGTAGTAGCCCATGGCCTCGGCGTTCATGCCGGTCTTGCGCAGGGCGATGCCGAACTCGTTGAACAGGTGCTTGTGCTCGCTCTCGAAGGCCGCGTCCAGGTGCACCAGCCGCTCGAAGACCTCATGGGCCTTCTCGCGCTCGCCCCGGTCGATGTAGCACAGGCCGATGCCGAAGTTGGCGCGGACGTTGCGCTCGTCGAGCTGCAGGGCCTTGCCGTACTCGAACTCCGCGCTGAAGGTCTCGCCGCGCTTGCGGAACTTGTCGCCCCGGGCCACGGCCTTCTGGATCTCCAGCTCCTGGGGGGTGGGCGGCGGGGCGGCCTTGGCCTGGCTTTTCTGCGGCTCGGGCATGTAGTTGGCCAAAAGCTCGTCGCGGGTGATCCGCGTCACCGGGCCGAAGGCCACGTCGTCATTGGTCAGCGCCTGCACCTCGATGACCCCGCCCTCGCGCTCCTCCACCCGGAAATAGGTCAGAACCTCGGTCTTGCGGGCCGTGGTGCCGGTGCCGATCTTGGTGGTCTTCTTCTGGGAGAACACGCCGCTGATGCGCTCGTCGTGGGGTACCTTGGTCATGTCCGGCCTGCCTTCAAGGGTGGTTTCGGAGCCCGCCCGGAGGAGAGCCACACCACCCCATACACGCTTCGCCCCCGGCTGAAAAGTGCCAGGGCGGATGCCGGGCCGGGCATGAGCCCTAGCGGCCGAAGGTCTGGGGATCGGCCTTGGGGAAGCGCGGCAGGTCGTCCACCCCGCCCTCCTCAATGAGCCGCACGGCCTCGTCCTCGCTCATGGGCATGGCGAAGAGATAGCCCTGGGCGTAGCGGCAGCCGATGTCCTCCAGGTACTCCAGCTGCTCCATGGTCTCCACGCCCTCGGCCACCACCTTGAGCCCCAGGCCCGCGCCCAGGGTCACCAGGGTCTTGACGATGGCCTCCCCACCGGGGGCGTCGGCCTCGGAGGAGAGGCCGGCCACGAAGGCCTTGTCGATCTTCAGCGCGTCCACGGTGTAGCGCTGGATGTAGGACAGCGACGAGTAGCCCGTGCCGAAGTCGTCGATGCACAGGCCCAGGCCCAGCTCGCGGATCTTGGCCGTGATGTCGCGGGCGGAGTTGACGTTGTCCAGCAGCACGCCCTCGGTGATCTCCAGGGCCAGGCCGCCGGGGTCCACCCCGCAGCCGGAGAGGGTCTGCTCCAGGTGGTTCACCAGGAGCGGGTTGCGGAAATGCTTGCCCGAGATGTTCACGTTGACCACGAACCCGTTGCCCGCGCCCAGCTTGCCGCGCTCCAGCGCTAGCTCGAAGCGCTTCACCGCGCGGCAGGCCCGGGCGAAGACCCAGTAGTCGATGGGGTAGATGAGCCCGGTGTCCTCGGCCAGGGGGATGAACTCCGAGGGCGGCACGCTGTGCCCCTTGGGGTGGCGCCAGCGCACCAGGGCCTCGAACCCGGCCAGCCTGCGGCCCGGAATGCTCACGATGGGCTGGAACACCAGGGTCAGCTCGTCCTGGTCGATGGCGCGCCGAAGCTCCACCTCCATTTCCATGAGCTGCAGGGCCTGCTCGTGCATCTTCTGGTTGAAGACCTTGAACCGGCTCTTGCCCATGGCCTTGGCGTGGTACATGGCCGTGTCCGCGTCGCGCAGGAGCGACTCCGGCCGGTCGTAGTTGTCCGTGTGCAGCACGATGCCGATACTGCCGGAGGTGAACACCTCGTGGCCCTCCAGCTTCAGCGGCCGGGTGATCTCGTCCAAAATGCGCCGGGCGAACTTGATGGCGTCGCGCGGGGCGGTCAGGTCCTCCAGCAGGATGGCGAACTCGTCGCCGCCGAAGCGGGCCACGGTGTCCGTGGTGCGCGCGCAGGCCGTGAGCACGCCGCTCACGCGGCGGAGCAGCTGGTCGCCGATGTCGTGGCCCAGGGAGTCGTTGATGATCTTGAAGCGGTCCAGGTCCATGTACAGCACGGCGAAGCGGAAATCCGACCGGCGCTTGGCGCGCTCCATGGCCATGCGCAGGTGGTCCTGGAACAGCAGGCGGTTGGGCAGGGCCGTCAGGGGGTCGTGGAAGGCCTGGTGCACCAGGCGGCGCTCGGCCTCCTTGCGCAGGGTTATGTCCTCCACGAAGCCCTCGTAGTACAGGGTGGCGCCGGTGGAATCCGCCACCTTGCGCGCGTTCTCGGAGATCCAGATGACCTGGCCGTCGGCCTTGCGCACCTGGCTCTCGAAGCCCTGCACCTGGCCCAGCTCCTCCATGGTCACCAGGAATGCGTCGCTGCGGCTGGCGTCCACGTAGGGGCTGCCCTCGGAGAGGGCCAGGGTCAGGTCCTCGGGGGTCTCGTAGCCGAAGATCTTGGCCATGGCCGGGTTGGCGGAGATGTAGCGCCCCTCGGGCGAGAGCTGGTAGATGCCCTCCACCGCGTACTCGAAGATGGCCCGGAACTTGGACTCCGCGCGCCGCAGGGCGTCGCCCACCACCTTGCGCTCGGCCACCTCGATCTTGAGCTGGGTGTTGGCGCGGGAAAGCTCGCGGGTGCGCTCCTCCACCATGCGTTCCAGAAGCGCCCGGGACTGCTCGCGTTCCTGCTCCAGGCGCTTGGCCACGGTGACGTCGCGCACGATGCACACGCTGGCCACCCCGCCGGAGAGCGGCACCCGCGTCACGGTGACCTCCACCGGGAACAGGCCGCCGTCCATGCGCTGGGCCAGGATCTCCTGGCGGCGCACGGCGCCCTGGGTCTCCCCGCCCGCGCTGCGGGTGGCCGTGTGGGCCAGCTCCGCGCCGAAGATGCGCGCGCAGTCCTCGCCCACCAGGCTCGTGTCCGGCAGGCCGAACATGCCCAGAAGCGCCGGATTGTGCCGCAGGATGCGCCCGCGCTCGTCCACGGCCAGCAGGCCGTCGGCTATGTTGCCCACGATGGCCGAGAGCGAACCCAGGGCGTCCTGCAGGCCTGAGGTGGCCTCGGCCACGCTGCGCTCCAGCAGGGCCACGTGGCCCGATATCTGCCCGGCCATGCCGCGCATGGAGTCGGCCAGCTCGCCGATCTCGTCGCGGCTGCTCACCTGCAGGGTGGAGGAGAAATCGTGCCGGGCCACCTGCCGGGCGTAGTCCGCCAGGGTGCGCAGGGGGTCGGTGATGCTGCGGATGAACAGGGTGGCCAGGGCCAGGGCGGCAAAGAACAGGATGAGCGTGAGCGACTGCTGGCGGATGATGGCCTGGCGGATGGTGCTCTTGATGGGCGCCCTGTCCATGCCGATGTGCACGTAGCCGCCGCGGCCGCCCAGCACGGGCTGGGCCACGTGCAGCACCTCCACCCCGCCGGGCAGCTCCAGGGTGCGGATGGTGACCTGGTTGCCGATGTACGAGGGCGAGCGCGTCTCCTCCACCAGGGCCAGCACCTGGGACGGCACGGCCGGGGTCATGGTGTGGGCCACCACCTCGCCCACGGCGTCCACCACCAGGATGTAGGTCAGCCCGCCCATCTCCTGGTGCAGGTCGATGGCCGCCTGGATGCCCCCGGCGTTCTGGTTCAGCAGGGTCTCGGTGTTGCCGTCGGCGATGCTGCGGGCCAGGGCCACGGCCCGGTCCTCGTACTGGCGGGTCATGGCCGAGTTGAGCTCCAGGCCGGAGAGCACGGCGGTGGCCGCGGCCACCACGCCGAAGGCGCCCACCATGAACATGAGCATCTTGCTGAACAGCCTGCCGCGCATCATGGCAGCACGCCCTCCAGGCCCTGCACGCCCTGGAAGCGCCCGCCCCGGTACACCGTGAGGTAGGTGTGGGTCAGGCCCTGGTTCTCCTTGGAGCCGAAGCTCACCTTCTCGCAGATGCCCAGGTCGTACCCGCGCATGGCCAGCAGCACGTCGCGCAGGCGCTGGCGCGAGGGCGCGTCGGCTATGCGGCGCACGGCCTCTGCCAGCACCTGGCTGGCCAGGTAGCCCTCGAAGCTGACGAAGCTGAACTTCTGCGGCAGGTACTCCTCCCGCCGCAGGCCCGCGGGCTGCTGCATGGGGGCCCGCTCCATGGCCAGGCGGTACTGGCGCACCCCGGGCAGGGTCGTGTCCTCGTAGCAGGGCACCACCTGCGAGAACACCAGCCCGGAGATGTAGTCACGCCCGCTCACCCGCGTCTGGGCCAGCAGGAACTTCACCAGGTTGTCGGCATCGGCGAAGGACAGGGCGGCGATGGGCGCGGCCAGGCCCTCGTTGCGGGCATCGCGGATGAAGGCCGCGCAGGCCGGGGCCGTGCCCACGGTGATCACCGCGTCGGGCCGGGCCTGGGCGATGATGCCCACCTCGCGGCGGAAGTCCTGGGAATAGGTGGCCCCACGGCGGTAGGTGGCCTCGCCCACGATGACCATGTTGCGCGCGCGCAGGGTCCGGCGCACCCCGTCCCAGCCGTTGCGGCCGTATATGTCCGCCTGGTGGAACACGGCGATGCGCCGCCTGCCCGCCGCCAGCAGCGACTCCACCAGGTGCCGGGTCTCGTCGAGGTAGGAGGCCCGCAGGTTGAACACGTAGTTGGAGTGGGGCAGCTCGCGGATGTTGTTGGCCCCGGTGAGGGGAAAGAGCAGGGCCATGCCCGTGCCCTCGTAGCGCATCAAGAGCGGCAGCACGCGGGCGGTGGTGGGCGTGCCCACGTAGCCCAGGAGCGCGAACACGCGCTCCTCCTCCACGAAGCGGATGGTGTTGCCCAGCGCGGGCACGGGGTCGTAGCTGTCGTCCTGCAGGGAGAGCTTGAGCTTCCAGCCGCCCGCGCCGCCCTGGGCGTTGACCTGCTCGAACCCGGCCATGATGCCCCGGTAGTACTCCACGCCCAGGCCCCGGGCAGAGCCGCTGAAGGCAGCGGACATGCCGAAGACCAGCTCGCCCCGGGGCTTGGCCGGGGCCTTTGCGGGCTGCGGCTTCTCGGACTGCGGCTTCTCGGGCTGGGCCTTGGCGGACTTCGCGGCCTTGGCGGGCTGGGGCTTGGCCTTGGCGGCCTTGGCATGCTCCTGCCGGGCCTGCGCGGGCGCGGCCAGGGCCGGACCGCAGGCCAGCAGCACGCAGAGCACGGCGGCCAGCGCGGGCACGGCCACGCTCCAGCCCCTGGCCAGGCGGGGGCGAGCCGTGGTCATCCGGGCAAAAGGCGGGGCAGTGGGGGCGCGCCTGGTCACGTCAAAGCGTTCCTTGTTTTATTATCCTATGCCTGAACCCTGGGAAAAATCAACGCTTCCGCCCTTCCGGTCCGCCCGGGGGCGCCTGGCCGCGGGCCCTGGCCGCCACCCAGCGCACCTGCCGGGCGATGCCCATGAGCAGGTTGTACTCGTTCTTGCGCAGGCGGAAGCGGGCGAACAGCCGGCGCACCGGCAGCATCCAGTAGTCGGCGTTCTGGTCGCGCAGGTAGTCGATGTCCGCCAGCGCGCCCTGGATGTTCTCCATGAGCCGCTCGCGCTCCTCGAAGCCCACGTCGCCCTCGGTGGGCGGCCCCGCCGGGGTGTAGGGCCTCTCCAGGGAGGCCTGGTAGCACTCATACATGAGGATGAGCGCGGCCTGGGAAAGGTTGAGCGACGTGCAATCCGGGTGCGCGGGAATCATCACCAGCTGGTCGCACAGGCTGGTCTCCTCGTTGGTCAGGCCCCGGTCCTCGGGCCCGAAGACGATGGCCACGCGCCCGCCCTCGCGCAGGCGCGGCAGGATCTCCTCCCCGGCGGCGCGGGCGGGGGTCAGGATGCCCTTGCGCCAGCCCCCGGTGCGCGCGGTGGTGCCCAGAACCCAGGCCGCCCCGGCCAGGGCCTCGCGCAGGGTGGGCACGACGGACGCGCCCTCCAGGATGTGCCGGGCGTGCACCGTGGCCAGGGGCAGGGCGCGGTCGGGCTCGTAGCCCGCCGGGTCCACCAGCGTCAGGCTTTTGCAGCCCATGTTGAGCATGGCCCGGGCCACGGAGCCGACGTTCTCCGCGTACTTGGGCCGGAACAGGACGATATCGAGCTGGGACAAGGGCATGGACGCTCCGCTCCGCCTTTCCGCACCGCCTCCGCGCGCCAACTGGCGCGCCCGGTGACGCGCCCCTTGACTCGCCGGGCGGCGGCGCACTACAGATTTCTTTCGTGCCCCTGGGGCACAACCCCGGATGAACCTCTAGCCGACGACAGGGAGAAGCACATGGCGCTGTACACCAAAGAAGAGGCCCTCAAGTACCATTCCATGAAGCGGAAGGGCAAGCTCGAGGTCGTCTCCATCAAGCCCTGCGAGACGCAGCGGCACCTCTCCATGGCCTACACCCCCGGCGTGGCCGACGCCTGCCGCGCCATCCATGCCGACGTGGAGCAGGTATACGAGTACACCAACAAGGGCAACCTCGTGGCCGTGGTCTCCAACGGCACGGCGGTGCTGGGCCTGGGCAACATCGGGCCCGAGGCCGGCAAGCCGGTGATGGAAGGCAAGGGCGTGCTCTTCAAGATCTTCGCCGACATCGACGTGTACGACCTGAACATCAGGCAGCTCGACCCGGACAAGGTCATCGAGTTCTGCAAGATGCTCGAGCCCACCTTCGGCGGCATCAACCTGGAAGACATCAAGGCCCCGGAATGCTTCAAGATCGAGCAGACGCTGATCAAGGAGATGGGCATCCCGGTGTTCCACGACGACCAGCACGGCACGGCCATCATCTCCGGCGCGGGGCTCATGAACGTGCTGGACATCAACGGCAAGAACATCAAGAACCTCAAGGTCGTGGTCTCCGGCGCGGGCGCGGCGGCCATCTCCTGCTCGCGCTTCTACGAGGCCATGGGCATGGACAAGAGCCAGATCTACATGTTCGACTCCAAGGGCCTGCTGCACCTCGGGCGCTCGGACATGAACGCCGAGAAGACCTACTACGCCCAGCCCAAGGCCTGCACCCTCTCCGAGGCCATGAACGGAGCGGACATGTTCCTGGGCCTGTCCGGCAAGGACGTCATCAATGCCGACCAGGTGAAGACCATGGCCAAGGACCCGGTGATCTTCGCCTGCGCCAACCCCGACCCGGAGATCGCCTACCCCGTGGCCAAGGGCGCCCGCGCCGACCTGATCATGGCCACCGGCCGCTCCGACTTCCCCAACCAGATCAACAACGTGCTGGGCTTCCCCTTCATCTTCCGCGGAGCCCTGGACGTGCGCTCCAAGGTCATCAACGAGGAGATGAAGCTGGCCGCGGCCAAGGCCCTGGCCGCCCTGGCCAAGGAGCCGGTGGCCCCCGAGATCTGCGCCCTCTACGGCGTGAAGGAACTCAAGTTCGGCATGGACTACATCATCCCCAAGCCGCTGGACCCGCGCGTGCTGGAGTGGGAGGCCCCGGCCGTGGCCCAGGCGGCCATGGATTCCGGCGTGGCCACCATCAAGCTGGACATCGCCCAGTACAAGAAGGACCTGGCCGCCCGCATGACCGAGTCCAAGAAGCGCACCAAGCTCATGGTGGATTCCTTCGGCTACGACATGTAGCCGCCAGGGCTGACGAAACGAGAAAGGCCCGGGGGAAGCTCCGGGCCTTTTTTGTTGACGATCAGCGCAGGCGATGCGATAACGCGACACGATAAACTGTGGCGACAAGCAATAACACGGCGAGGTAAGCAATGATTACACCCACTGGGGAACTTGTAGCCACCGCAGAATCACTCAAGAAAGTGCAAAGCTTTGACGTTTCGACCCTCGCCCGAAAAGAAGAGCTCGGATCAACCTCTAACTTTGAGCAAATTGTACCGACAGCGGGAAAACTCGTTAGTCTCTTCCAAAAGATACCTGCGACGGCTCTGCATGATTTCCCAGTCGAGATTGTGACAACCATCAAGCAGTACGCAGACACTGTAATCAACATATTCACAGACATTCTAGAGTATAAGCCAGACAGTCAAAACATACACAAGAAAGAAGAACTTGAAAAGCTAGTTCGCGATTTTTGCCTGGATTCATTCGAAAAAATTGGGAAATACGCCGCCTACGCGAGTAGCGCGCCCCAAGCGATTGAGGGGCTAAAAGCCCAAGCAGCTGGAAATATAAGCAAATTTATCGCAGAGAGTCGCGAAGCCCTTGATAGAATTAAAGTCATCGAAGACTCTGCAAATCAGGCACTAGAAGAAGTACGTGATGCAGCAGCAGAAAAAGGTGTTTCTCAACAGGCGCACTATTTTGATGTAGAGACAGAAATCAATTTAGCAGAGTCAGGCAAGTGGCTTGACTTGACAACGTTGTCTGGTGCTTCAATATTCATTTACACGCTTGCACTATTTTTTTACAATGAAATATTCAAGCCGGAGTATAATAGCATTTATCAGTTCATGAGCTCTGCGACACCAAAAGTGCTAATGTTTTCGATTCTGATATTTTCTCTTTATTTTTCTGCAAAAAATTATTACTCTAGCAAGCATAACGCAACAATAAACAAACACAGAAGAAATGCTTTGCTTACGTATCGAGAGATTGTAACTGCAGCAACACCAGAACAGAAAGATATAATACTACGCTTTGTTGCGTCATGCATCTTCTCGCCACAAACAACTGGGTATTCCTCTGCTTCCGGAGGCAACTCACCTACTGTCAACTCTGCGGTAGAGCTTCTCATGAAGCCGATAAGCGATAAATCTCCAGATCCAAATTAGTAGTAAACTATTCTGATTAACCACCAAGCCTGCCTCGTCCCTGCGCAAACCCTTCCCCAAGGCTGCGCAAATCTTGCGCCCTCCGCCCCTCCCGGCGCGCAGCGCATATTTTCCGCGCGCCCGCCAGGCCGCGCCAGGCCTCAAACACTTGTTTGGAACGGAGTTTGCTGAAACCCGGGGAGCAGTGGCCGCGTCTTGACGGCGTGCGCGGAAGGCGTATTCTTCCGCACAAGGAAACGACCATACGCGGGCCAGGCCCGCACTCAAGGAGGACCCCATGAAACGCATCATCGCTTCGCTCGCCCTCGCCACCTTCCTGTTCAGCGGTGTTTACGGCTGCGCCGACAAGGCCCAGAGCGGCGCTGGCGTGGGCGCCCTGGCCGGCGCCGCGGTGGGCGCGCTCACGGCCAAGAACAAGCTCACCGGCGCGGCCATCGGCGCTGGCGTGGGCGCCCTGTTCGGCTACGTCATCGGCAACGAGATGGACAAGCACGACAAGGCCCAGATCGGCAAGGTGCTGGAGGACCAGCCCTCCGGCAAGCCCATGGCCTGGAAGAACCCGGACACCGGCGTGCAGTACGAGGCCACGCCCAGCACCCCGTACAGCCAGGACCACAAGATCTACCGCGACGTGTACATCAAGGCCAACGTGGACGGCCAGGAGAAGGACCTGAAGGCCAAGGCCTACCGCAACCCCGACGGCACCTGGGTCCTGGTCCAGTAGCCGCGCGGCGCGATTCCGACAAGCGTCAGAGCCAATCAAAAGGCACGGAGCTTCGGCTCCGGGCCTTTTTTCTCGCCCCGCGCGGGCCAACGAAAAGGCCGCCCCCCGCGCGATGGGGAGCGGCCTGTGTCACGCCGGGCAGTATGTCTTTCGGGTCTGTTTCCAAAGATGGATTGCGCCCCCTGACAAACGAAAAAGGCCGCCCCGTGCGGAGCGGCCTGTGGTCTCGTGGAATGCGGCTATTCGGGGCCTGTTTTCAAAAGATGGATTGTGTTCCCTGGCGAGGCCCTGAAATGAATCTGCAGGCGACTGGGGGCCAGGGAGAGTACTCTTCGGTACAGCCCTGGACCGCCGGTCACATGGTCATAGCCTCATGACGAAGCCCAGGGGGCACAAGACGCTTTTGGGGGCAGGCCCCTAAAAGCGGCCCTCGCCCGCCTTGGGCACCTCGGTGCCCAGGGGCTTGGAGCTGTCCACCGGGCCGGGCTGCACCTCGTGGCGCACTTCCGGCACCACCGGGGGCGAGGCCGAGGGGGCAGCGCCCTTCTCGTAGCCCGGGCGGCTCACGGAGTAGGAATCGAGATTCGGTCCGCCAGCAGGGGCAGCGCCGACGGCACCGGCCGGGCGGCTGACCTCGGCGCTGGAGGCGCGCACCTTGGCGCCCTCGCGGCTTTCGCGGAAGGCGTCACGCGCGGCCACGTTGCGGTCCTTGGACTTCTTCTTGGAAGCCTTGGTGACCTTGGCCTCCTTCTTCGGGGCCTTGGCCTCCTTCTTGGCGGGAGCGACCTCGGCGACCTTGTCCTTCTTGGCCTTCTTGCTCGCCTTGCTCTTCTTGGCCTTCTGCTCGGCGGCCTGGGCGATGTCGTCCACCTTGTTCCTGCGCGACTTCTTCTCGCCCACGGCGGCCTTGGAGCCGGGCTTCACCTCCACCCAGCCGCCAGGGGCCTCCTCGCCGGCCTTCTTGGACTTTTTGGCGCGGGCCTTGCGCGCCTTCTTCTCCTTGAGCGCGGCGGCGCGCTCCTCGGGCTTCATCTTGTACACCTTGGCCTCGGCGGGCTCTGCGGCCATGAGGCCCAGGGCCAGTACGGCGGCCAGCGCGCCGGTGAGCAGCTTGCGCATGCGGTATCCTCCTTTGGGGACGCGGCGAGGGGATTCGCCGCGCCGAGTCTGGACCGTATACACGAGGTTGTCCCCCGGCGTCCAGCGCCTGGGAGTATGTGATTTTACGCGGGAATCCACGCCTTCATGCGGCGCAGGGCCTCGGAAATCTCGGCCTCGTCGCCGCCGAAGGACAGGCGCACGTGGCCCTCCCCCCCGGGCCCGAAGGCCCCGCCGGGAATGGTGATGACCTTGGCCTCCTCGATGAGCCGGATGGCCAGCTCGCGGCTGTCCCGCACCGGGAACCCGGCCCTGGCCATGACGTAGAACGCCCCGGCCGGGCGGATGTGCGAGAATCCTCCGCCCATTTCGTCCAGCCCCGCGCAGATCAGGTCGCGCCGGGCCTGGAGTTTGGCCTTCATGTCCGCGTAGATGTCCTGCGGCCCCTCGAGCGAGGCCAGGGCGGCGATCTGCGCCGGGGTGGGCGCGCAGATGGCTGCGGCGTCGTGGATCTTGAGCATCTGGTTCAGGAGTTCCTCGTGCGCCCACAAGAAGCCCACCCGCCAGCCCGTGAGGGCGAAGCGCTTGGAGAAGCTGAACACGCCCACCAGGAGCTTGCGCAGCTCCGGCAGGCTGCACAGGCTGAACGCCGCCCCCTCGCCGTCAGGGCCGTCGTAGGTCAGGATGTCGTAGGTGTCGTCGCAGATGACGAAAATATTGTGGCGCAGGGCCAACTCGGCCACCTTCTCCAACTCGGCCTTGGCGAACACCGCGCCCGTGGGGTTGTGCGGGCTGGAGATGATGACAGCCTTGGTGCGCGGCGTGATGGCCGCCGCCACGGCCCCGGCGTCCAGGCCCCAGTCCGACCGGCGCAGCGGCGCGAACACGGGCGTGCCCTCGGCCATGAGGATCTGCTCCACGTGGGAGGGGTAGTACGGCTCGGGCACGATGACCTCGTCGCCGGGGCCGATCAAGGTGAGCATGGCGCACAAGAGGCCCTCCATGCCGCCCACGGTGATGGCCACCTCGCGCTCGGGGTCGGCGTCCAGGCCCTTCTCGGCGCGCAGCAGCCCGGCCGCGGCCCGGCGCAGAGCGGGCATGCCCGGCTGCAGGGAATACTTGCCCGCCGCCGGGTCGTCGCGCAGGGCCTTGGCCACGGCGTCCACCACGTGCGCGGGCGTGCCGAAGCTGGGGATGCCCTGGCCCAGGCTCACGCAGCCGCCCACCCGGGCGGCGATCATGGGCATCTCCTTGGTGGCGCTGATCTTGATCTGCCGCACCCGGCGGGACAGCCGGGACTCAAGCTCGCTCGTCATCTTCATTCCTCCGGAAAGATCTTGCCGGGGTTCAGCACGTTCTTCGGGTCCAGCAGGCGCTTGATGCCGCGCTGCACGCGGATGCTCGCGGGCTCGATCTCCAGCGGCAGCAGGGCGCGCTTGGCCAGGCCGATGCCGTGCTCGCCGGAGAGCGTGCCGCCCAGGCCCAGGGCCAGGCGCACGCAGTCCTCGGCGGCGGCCTCCACCGCCGGGCGCTGGGCCTCGTCCTGGGCGGTCAGGTTCAGGTGGATGTTGCCGTCGCCCGCGTGGCCGAAGGCGTAGACGGTGATCCCGTGGCGCGCCTCCACCCCGGGCAGGGCGGCCACCATGCGCGCGATCTCGCCGATGGGCACGGCGATGTCCTCGGGGATGTACACCGCGCAGGCCTCGTGGATGCGCGTGCTCACGCTGCGGCGCACCTTCCAGATGGCCTCGCGGCCTTCGTCGGTTGTGGCGGGCGGCAGGATGTTCGCGGCCCCCAGCTCGCGGCAGATGCCCTCGATGGCCCGCACCTCGCGCGCGGTCTGCTCCGGGTCGCCGTCGGTCTCGATGAGCACCAGGGCGCTCGCCTCGCCCTCCACGCGGAACGGCAGCAGGTCGCCCACCAGGCGCAGGCAGCGGGCGTCCAGGAACTCCATGGCCGAGGGCAGGTGCCCGCGCGTCATCACCGCGATGATGGCGCGCATGGCCGCACCCAGGTCCGCGAACACGGCGGCCAGGCAGGCGGCGGATTTGGGATGCGGGATGAGCTTCAGGGTCAGCTCGGTGATGACCCCGAGGGTGCCCTCGCTGCCCACGATGAGCCGTGTCAGGTCGTAGCCCACCACCCCTTTGCGCGTGTTCACCCCGGCGCGGACCACCTCGCCCGTGGGCAGCACGGCGCGGATGCCCAGCACGTAGTCCCGCGTGGTGCCGTACTTGACGCAGGCCGGGCCGCCCGCATTGGTGGCGGCGTTGCCGCCGATGGTGCTGGTGGCCAGGCTGGCCGGGTCCGGCGGGTAGAACAGGCCCACGGCCTTGGCCGCGTCCCGCAAATCCTTGGTGATGACGCCGGGCTGAACCGTGGCGGTGAGGCTTTCGGTGTCGATGGAAAGAATCCGGTTCATGGCCGTGAGGTCCAGCACCACGCCGCCGCGCGCGGCCAGGCAGCCCCCGGCCAGGCCCGTGCCCGCGCCGCGCGGGACGACGGGGAAGCCGTGCGCATTTGCCAAGGTGAGCAGCCGGGCCACCTGGGCCTCGCTTGTGGCCAGCAGCGCCGCGCCGGGCAGGTGGCGCAGGCCGGAGTCGTCGCCCGCGCGGGCCTCCAGCTCGGCCTCGCCGGTGAGCAGGTCCGGGCCGAACTCGCGGCGCAACAGGTCGAGGATCTCCGGGGGCAGGGCCGTTATCGCGGACATGAAACCTCCGCTGCTACTCTGGTGGGGGTGGGGATCAGGACTTGTGGCGCTCGAAGCCGGGCACGGCCAGGGCGTCCTCGCACAGCCGGAGCATCCAGGTGGCGATGGTGACCAGGGCCAGGTAGTACAGGCCCACGGTGCAGAACACCTCGATGTTGCGCCAGGTGTTCTTGGCGATGGTGTTGGCCATGCCTGTCAGCTCGTTCACCGTGATGATGGACGCCAGCGACGAGTACTTGATGAGGTAGATGATCTCGTTGCCGCAGCCGGGCAGCGCGCGGCGGAAGGCCTGGGGCAGCACGATGCTGCGCACCGCCTGGGGCATGGTCATGCCCAGGGCCAGGGCGGCGCGGATCTGCCCGCGCTTGATGCTCATGAGCCCGCCGCGGATGTACTCGGAGTGGTAGGCCCCGCTGCACAGGCTGAAGGCCAGCACGGCGGCGGGAATGGGGTCGAGCACGATGCTGAACTCGCCCACCTTGATGTACGGCAGGGCGAAGTACCAGAAGAACACCTGCACGATGAGCGGCGTGCCCCGGAACAGCGAGACGTAGCCCTCGGTGACGGCGCGCACCGGCCTGGGGCCGTACACGCGCAGCACGCCCGCCACCACGCCGATGAACAGCCCGATGACCGCCGAGGGCCCGATGACCATGAGGCTGGTCCACAGGCCCTCCTTCAGGCCGGGGACCAACTCGGCAAAGAGGAATTCCCAGTACTCGTTCACGCTAGCCCTCGCCCAGTTCGCAGGCCTCTCCGGCCACGCCGGTCAGCTCGCTGATCTTGGAGCAGAAGGCCTGGGTGCGCGACTGCGAGCCCCGGCCCAGAAGCTCGGAGGGCGAGCCGGACTCCACGATGCGGCCCTTGTCCATGAACAGGAACTCGTCGGCCAGGCTGGCGGAGAAGCTGATCTGGTGCGTGGCCATGACCATGGTCATGCCCGCCTGGGCCAGGTCGCGGATGACGGCCAGTACCTCGCCGATGAGCTCGGGGTCCAGGGCGCTGGTGGGCTCGTCCAGCAGCATCACCTTGGGGTCCATGGCCAGGGCCCGGGCGATGGCCACGCGCTGCTTCTGCCCGCCGGAGAGGTTGGCCGGATACAGGGCGGCCTTGTCCTTCAGGCCCACGCGGGCAAGCTCCGCCAGGGCGCGCTCGGTGGAGTCGAGCTTGCTCATGCCCTTGACCTTGACCAGGGCCACGCGCACGTTCTCCAGCGCGCTCAGGTGGTCGAACAGATTGAAATCCTGAAAGATCATGCCCACCTGCTGGCGGAAGGCGCACAGCTCGCGCTTGCTCTTGGCGTTGACCTGGCGGCCCTCCAGCAGGATGGAGCCGGAGTCCGGCGGGATGAGGAAGTTCAGGCACTGCAAAAGCGTGCTCTTGCCCGCGCCCGAGGGGCCGATGAGCACCTTCACGCAGCCCTTGGGCAGGGCCAGGCTCACGGAGTCGAGCACGCGGTTGCCGCCCAGGGTCTTGGACAGGTTCCGGGCCTCCAGCATGGGGATTGCGGCGGAAGCGGCGTTAGCGGGGATCGAGGACATGGATCAGACGGCTCCTTGGCGCGTGTAGCCCGCGATGCGGACCTTGTTTTCCAGAAAGCTCAGGGCCTTGACGCCCACCCAGGTGAGGGCGAAGAAGATGATGCCCGCCAAAAAGGCCATGGACACCGGCTCGTGCGTGGCCGAGGCCACCGAGCGCATGCGGGCCATGATCTCCACCACGCCGATGGAGAAGGCCAGGGCCGAGTCCTTGAGCAGGATGGAATACTCGTTGGTCCAGCCGGGAATGGACAGGCGCAGGGCCTGGGGCAGGATGATGCTGCGGATGGCCTGGGCGTCGCTCATGCCTAAGGCGCGGGCGGCCTTGAGCTGGCCCGAAGGCAGCGACTGGATGGCGCCGCGGAAGATCTGCGACTGGTAGGCGCTGCTGGTGAGCCCCAGCACCAGCACGGCGGCCACGAAGGGGCTGTCCAGGCCCAGGTTTTCGAACAGGGGCACCTGCGAGAGCCAGGACAACAGCCCGAAATAGAAGATGTACATCTGCACCAGGATGGGAATGCCCCGGAACATCCATACGTGCACGCTGACCAGCTTGCGCGCGGGCCAGGGCCCGTACACCTGCATCACGGCCAGGGGCACGCCCAGGATGAGGCCCAGGAGCATGGCCCCGACGATGAGGCCCGCCGTCCAGACCACCCCGCCCATCATGTAGGGCAGGGCCTCGCGGGCGGCATCGAAGGCGACGGCGAAATCCATTCTGCTCTGTGTCCTTCCGGCCCGGTGGGGCCTGCTTCAGAAAAGACCGAAAGGCTCCGGCGTGATTCCGAAGCCTTTCGGTTGTGGAAACGTACGAATTTAAGGAACTAGTCGATGTCGTACTTCTTCTTCAGTTCCTTCCAGTAGGGGTCGGCCATGAGCAGCTTCAGGCCGTCGTTGAGCTTCTTCAGGAGCTCGGCGTCGTCCTTGCGCACGGCGTAGCCGTAGTTCTCCGGGGCGGCGTCGAAGGTGCCGGCCACCTTGGTGTTCTTGTCCTTCTTCAGCACTTCCTTGGCGATGGTGTTGTCCATGCCCGAGCCGTCGATGCGGCCGATGGGCAGATCCTGCATGGACAGGTCGGTGGAGTCGTACATCACCAGGGTGAACTTCATGCCGGGCTTCTTGGAGAGCTCCTCCAGGTACTTGGCGGTGACGGTGCCGCGCTGCACGCCGATCTTCTTGCCGGTGGAGAGCATGTCCTTCAGGCTGGTCTTGTTGTCGGCCTTCACCACCAGCACCTGGGTGACCTGGTAGTAGGGAACGCTGAAGTTGACGCGCTTGGCGCGCTCGGCGGTGGCGCTCATGCCGGAGGCGATCATGTCGATCTTCTTGGCCTCAAGGGCGGGGATGATGGCGGACCATTCCACGGGCTGGTGCTTGACCTTGAAGCCCATCTTCTTGCCGATCCACTCCACGCTCTCCACGTCGAAGCCCACGGTCTTGCCGGACTTGTCCACGTAGGCGTAGGGCGGGAAGCCGCCCCCGTCGATGCAGTTGACATAGGTCTTCTCGGCGGCGAAGGCGCTGCCGGACAGGGCCAGGCCCAGGACGAGGGCGAAAAGCAGGACGAAACGTTTCATGCCAGAACCCCTTGTTTTACGCGCAGTTGCGTGTGTCTGTTCCCCCAGGAGCGCCATCGGCCTCCGGGTCGGCCAATTCGTATCCCCGCGCATACCAGACCCCGGGCGCGCAGGCAAGGACAGGATGGCCCGCGCCGTGGAGAATCCCCTCCCCAACGGCCCCAGCACTCCGGCCCGGAAAAATACGTACCAATCCCCATATTTTCCCATACTTCGATACTCTCAGTACCTGGACCTGCCGCCCGATTTCTTGTACCATATCTTGAAAATAACCCTCCCCCGGCGCGCCCCTGGCCTGCCACGCGGGGTTTCGCCGCCGGAGAATGCATGAAGCCGTTCTTCTCCTGGTCCATCCGCGCGCACCTGCTGGTGCTGGTGCTGGCCGCCGCCGTGCCCGCCATGGCGCTCATGGCCTGGAGCGGCATGGAGGTGCGCCAGCAGGCCGTGGAAAAGGCCCAGGACACGGCCCTGGGCATGGTCCAGCACATGGAAGACGACCTGCAGCGCGTGGAGGAGAGCTCCCGCGTGCTGCTGGCCACCCTTTCCCAGGTGCCAAGCATCCGCAGGCTGGACAAGGCGGGCGCCACCGAGATCCTGACCAAGCTGCACAGGCTCTACCCCTCCTACGCCAACCTCTCGCTCATCACCCTGGACGCCCGGGTCTACGCCCTGTCCATCCCCTTCCGCGGCGTGGTGGACGTGTCGAGCCGGAAATACTTCAAGGACGTGGTGCGCACGCGCGAGTTCTCCGTGGGCGAGTTCGCCATCAGCTACACCACGAAGCGCCCGGTGCTGCACTTCGCCCACCCCGTGTTCTCCGACTCCGGCGAGCTTGTGGGCGTGCTGGGAGCCACCTACGACCTCACCTCCCTGTCCCAGGCCTTCGACGCCGCACACCTGCCCGAGGGCTCGGCCATGGCCCTGTCCGACTCCGGCGGCACGCGCCTGTTCCGCCACCCCAACCCGCAGCAGTGGATCGGACGGCCGGAGGTGGACGAGGTCTGGGCGCAGTTCATCACCGTGGGCGAGGAGGGCACCACCATCGCCACCGGGGCCGACGGCGTGCGCAGACTCTACGCGGTGAAGCGCCTGCGCACCCACCCCGGCGAGGCCTCCTTCCTGCTGGCCCGCGTGGGCATCCCCGAGGCCCAGGCCCTGGCCGGGGCCAAGGCCATCCTCATGCGCAACCTGGCGCTCATGGCCGGGGCCCTGGCCCTGGTGGCCGGGCTGGCCTGGTTTCTGGGCCACATCATCATCACCCGCCGCTTCACCCGCCTCATGGAGGCCGCCAACCAGCTGGGCCAGGGCGACCTGACCGCACGCACCGGCCTGGGGCACGAGGAAGGCGACCTGGGCAGGCTGGCAGAGGCCTTCGACAACATGGCCCTGGCCCTGGACGTGCGCGAGGCCGAGCGCCTGGAGTTCGAGCAGCGGCTCAGGCACCAGGCCCTGTACGACAACCTCACCGGCCTGGCCAACCGCACCCTGGCCCTGGACCGCATCCAGCAGGCCATGGAGCGCTTCAAGCGCCGCGAGGACACGTTCTACGCCGTGGTGGCCATGGACCTGGACCGCTTCAAGGTCATCAACGACAGCCTGGGCCACGCCTTCGGCGACCAGGTGCTGGAGGCCGTGGCCGGTCGCATCACCGGCGCCCTGCGAGGGCTGGACACGGTGGCCCGCTTCGGCGGCAACGAGTTCGTGCTGCTGCTGGAGGAACTGGCCACCCCCGGGGAGGCCATCCGCATCATCAAGCGCCTGCGCGCGGCCATCATGGAGCCCATGCAGGTGGGCGGGCGCGAGGTGCAGACCTCGGCCAGCTTCGGCATCGTGCTCTCGCCCAACACCTTCGAGCGGGCCGACGAACTGCTGCAGAGCGCCACCATCGCCCTGCACCAGGTCAAGACCAGCGGCCGGGGCCGGTTCAAGGTCTTCACCCCGCGCATGCTCAAGACCGCCGTGGACCGCCTGACCCTGGAGCAGGAGCTCAGGCAGGCCCTGGAAAAGGGCGAGTTCGTGGTCCACTACCAGCCCATCTGGGCCCTGGACAACACGCGCATGGTGGGCTTCGAGGCATTGGTGCGCTGGCAGCACCCGGAAAAGGGTCTGGTGGGGCCGGGCTCGTTCATCGCCCTGGCCGAGGAGACGGGCATCATCCTGGAACTGGGCCGCCTGGTGCTGGAGCGCGCCTGCGCCGACCTGGCCCAATGGCGCGCCGCGGACCCCGCCGCCCGCCAGCTCTTCGTGGCCGTGAACCTCTCCAACAAGCAGTTCGCCCAGCACACCCTGGTGGAGCAGGTCTCGGAGATCCTCACCTCCACGGGCCTGCCGGCCAACCGGCTCAAGCTGGAGATCACCGAGTCCAACATCATGGTCAACGCCGAGAGCGCGCTCATCATGCTCAAGCGCCTCAAGGCCCTGGGCGTGCAGATCAGCATCGACGACTTCGGCACGGGCTACTCCTCGCTGTCCTACCTGCAGCGCTTCCCGGTGGACACCCTCAAGGTGGACCGCAGCTTCGTGGGCCGCCTGGGGCTGGACCCGGAAAACCGCGAGATCGTGCGCGCCATCCTGGCCCTGGCCCACAGCCTGGGGCTGGACGTGGTGGCCGAGGGCGTGGAGGAGCAGGAGCAGGCCAAGATGCTGCGTTCCCTGGGCTGCGAGTTCGTGCAGGGCTTCTATTTCGCCCGCCCGCTGGAGCACAAGGGCGTGGCCGGGGCCATCGCCCACGGCGCACCGGACAGGTACTGACGGCCCTGCCCGCGCAGGAGGGCGGCCCCCAGCCACACAGGCCGAGCCTGACCGACCACCTGGCGGCCGTGCGCACCGTCCCGGCCAACGAGCGCTCCTTCCTGGCCTACCAGCGCACGACCTGGCCACTTTCGCCGCCGGGGCCCCGTTCATCAAGTTCTCCGACCACCCCGCCCTGGAGGCGCTGGGCCGGGCGCCGGTGCCGGCCTCGGCGCTCACGGCGCTGCCGGGCGCGGCGATGACATCGAAAGCAGCGGTTCCCAGACCCGGCAATCCCACCGACAAGACGCCCGGGCGCGGGGCTGTTCCCGAAGACGGGTTTTGTCCGCTGGCAAGAAAGGATCCGGCCTGGGGCCAGGGCTGTACCGTATGAGTACTATCCCTGGCCCCAGGCCGGATCATGACGATGCCCAGAGGGCACAAGACGCTTTGCGGAACAGGCCCCCTACGCCTTCTCCAACTCGCCCACCAGGGCAAGCAGGGTGCGGGCCTGGTCCACAAGGCCGGAGACGGCGTCCACGGCCTCGTTCATGGCCTGGGCCGTCTCGCTGGCGATGCGGTTCACCTCGTCCAGGGAGTTGTTGATCTCGTCGCTGGCGGCGGACTGCTCGTTGGACGCCCCGGCGATGGAGCGCACCTGGTCGGAGGAGACCTGCACCAGGGAGACGATGCCGGTGAGGGCCTCGCCGGAGTCCTTGGCCAGGGTGGTGGCCTCCTCGATGCGCTCCACGGCGATGTCCACGCTCTTCACGTTCTCGCGGGTGCCCTGCTGGATGCCGCTGATGGCCTGGGCCACCTCCTTGGTGGCGGTCATGGTCTTCTCGGCCAGCTTACGCACCTCGTCGGCCACAACGGCGAAGCCGCGCCCGGCGTCGCCCGCGCGGGCGGCCTCGATGGCGGCGTTCAAGGCCAGCAGGTTGGTCTGGTCGGCAATGTCCGCGATGACGGTCATGATCTGGCCGATGCCCTGGGCCTGCTTGCCCAGCTCGCCCATGTCCAGCTTCAGCGCCTCGGCCCGCTCGTTGATCTGGCCGATGGTGGCAACCACGCTGTCCACCAGGCGCTCGCCCTCCTGGGCCTTGTTCTTGGCCTGCTCGGCCAGCTCGGCCGCGCTGGAGGCGCTCTTGGCCACCTCCAGCACCGTGGCGTTCATCTCCTCCATGGCCGTGGCGGCCTCGGTGGTGCGGGCGCGCTGCTCCTCGCTGCCGTGGCTGGACTGCTCGATCTGCGCGGAGAGTTCCTCGCTGGCGCTGGCCACTTGGTCGGAGATGGCCGTGGCCGCGGCGGCGGCGCGGGCGATCTTTTCGTTCTGCTCGGCGATCATCCGCTGCTGCGCGCGGATCTCGGTCAGGTCGTACCACACGGCCAGGGTGCCCATGAGCTTGCCGTCCAGGTCGGCGAAGGGCGTGGTGGTGACGCTGAAGATGCGCTTGTTGCCCTTCACCGAGGTGTGTTCGCACTCGGTGGTGAGCATGCGGTTCTCCTTCATGGCCTTCATGGACAGGGTCTCGCGCCGGTCGTCCTCCCACAGGAAGCCGCCGGAGGTCTGGCCCAGGAAGTCCTCGGGCCTGCCGTGCTTGTCCATGGCGGCGATCATGTGCTCGTTGACGAAGGTCATGCGGTTGTCCGTGTCGAACACCGCGCAGGGCAGCACGAAGCCGGAGAGCACGCCCTGGGAGAACCCGAGCTTGTTCTTAAGCTCGGCCACCATCTCGCGGATGTTGTCCGCCAGGCTGGCCAGCTCGAAGCGGAAGTCCGTGCCCAGGCTGACGCTGAAGTCGCCCTTGGCGATGTGGCTGGTGAAGTTCTCGATGGCCGTGACGGGCTTGACCACCAGGCGGCTGACGATGAGGGTGATGACCCCGATGAGCAGCAGCACCACCACGGCGCCGATGCCCAGGAGGATGTTGCGCTGCATGGTTGCGGTCTCGGTCATCTCCGAGACGTAGGCGCTCATGCACAGGGCCCAGCCGGTGTCCGGGTCCGTGGAGACGGTGAGGAACTTCCGCTCGCCCTTCCAGTCGTAGAACATGCTTCCGTTCTTGAGCTCCAGGGCCTTTTTCACGAACTCGTGCTCGGTCAGGTCCTTGAGCATGAGGGTCTTGTCCACGGCGTGGGCGATGATGCGGCCCTTGGCGTCGAGCATGAAGCCGTAGCCCCGCTTGCCGAAGCGCGGCGGATCGACGAAGGCAGAGGTGAAGACCTCCCACCTGGGGAACGCCCCCACGCCGCCCACCACCTTGCCGTTCTTGTCCTTCACGGCCTTGGCCAGGGAGAAGATGAACAGCTCCCCGTCGCCGCTCTTGGCCTTGATGATCTCCTTGGCCACGAACACGTCCTGCCCGCCCAGCACGGCCTTCACATAGTCGCGGTCGGCGCGGCTCTGGCCGGTCAGGTCCTCGCCCTTGGCATTGTACCCGGCCAGGATCACGCCCTTGGCGTCGAACAGGAAGATGGCCCAGTAGTCCTTGTTGGCCTTGATGTAGTCGGCCAGGCGATCACGGGCGCGCCCCGGCTCGCCCTCGAAGGCCTCGTGGATGGCCTTCTGCACGGCCAGGGTCTCCACCAGGGTTCTTGTACTCCCCATGTAGCTGTCCAGGGCGGACTGCGTGGCCACGCTGACCTGCTGCATGGACTGTTGCTCCAATTCCAGAGTCATGTTGTACGAGGAGCGGGAAACGTACAGCACGATGGCGGCCACGGCCACAACCACGGCTGCGGACACCGAAACGATGAGCACGCTGCTGATGCTTTTCTTGAACATGGTCTCTCCTAATGGGTACCCGGCTCGCAACGTCGTCCGTGCAAGGCGTCTGGGTGGCTCTGTATGGCAATCCCCCGCCTGAGAGGCGGGGCTTCCTTCTCTTATCGGCAGCAATGCGCCCAAGCATTATGCTCCGGGCAATCCCCTCCACGATGCGAGGAGATGCCCACGGCAGGGCAGTCGGCAAGCATACGTATCAGTATTTCGAAAAAAAATCCAAGAAAAAACCCGAGGAATCTCAATAGCAAATACCTATGCCGACCATAGTCCGGGCTTTGAGCTGGCCTAGCGCGGCCCGTCCGGAAAATCGGCCAGTGGCTGGTAGCGCGGGCCGCCGGGCCCCAAAATGCTGCGCCAGAGCGTGAAGCGCTCCGCCAGGAACTCCGGCAGGCCGCCCAGGTCCAGCCCCGCCAGCGCTGCGGACCAGCCGTCCCCGGGGGCAGGCTGGCGCACGCGGCCCAGGGTCACGTGGGGGCGCAGGGGCCGGTCCCCGGGCTCGAAGCCCAGGGGCTCCAACGCCTGGCCGATGTCCGCCGCGAGGCGGACGCACTCCGCCCCGCCGCGCTCCAGGCCCACCCACAGGGTGCGGGGCGCGCCGCGCCCTCCCGCTGGCGGAAAGCCCCCCGCCGCGCCCAGGCGCAGGGCAAAGGGCGCGAAACGCACCCCGGCCAGCGCGGAACGCAGCGTCGGAACCGCCGCCGCCTCAACTTCGCCCAAAAAGCGCAGCGTCAGGTGCCAGTTTTCCGGATTGGTCCAGGTGATGCGCGAGGCCAGCGCCCCGGCCAGCCGGGCGGCCTGGCGCGTCAGGGCCTCGCGGTGCGCCCCGGGCAGGGGCAGGCCCACGAAGCAGCGCCAGGTCTCCGTCCCCGCCAAGGCCATGGCCGCCTCAGCGGGCAAAGGTCGTGAGCCCGAACAGGGCCCCGGCCACGCTCTGGGCCTTCACCGCCGCGCGCGAGCCCCGGAACAGGAACTTCTCCGCGCGCTGCCCGCCGGGCCAGGCCCAGGCCACCCACACCGTGCCCACGGGCTTCTCCCGCGTGCCGCCCGTGGGCCCCGCAATGCCCGAAATGGCGATGCCCGCGCCCCGGCCCGGGGGCATGCCCGGCAGGGCCAGCGCCCCGCGCGCCATGGCCAGTACGGCCTCCTCGCTCACCGCGCCGTGCCCGGCGATGACCGCCTCCTCCACCCCCAAGAGCCCGCTCTTGAGCGCATTGGAATAGGCCACCACCCCGCCGTGGAACCAGGCCGAACTGCCGTCGATGTTCGTCAGCGTGTTGGCCAAAAGCCCGCCCGTGCAGGATTCCGCCACGGCCAGCAGCCAGCCGCGCTCCCGCAGGTGCGCCGCCGCCTCCGAGGCCAGGTGCCCCATGCGCTCCACGCTCTCTTGTTCCAGCAGCCCCAGGCTCTGCGCGCTCTTCATGCCGTCCGCCCTCCCGTTCTCGGTTGCCCTTGTTTACAGAATGCCGCCCCCCGTGGCAAACACGGGCCATGGACGCGCCCGAAGCTCCCGCCAGCCGCAATACACCCCGGCGCCTCGTCTAGGCCGTCCAGAACCTCGCCCAGCGCCTGCGCCTGCGCCGCCGCGAGCCCTGGAACTGGTGCGCGCAGACCCTGGCCGCCGCCCTGCTGCCCCTGGGCCTGCTGACCCACAGCATCCCCCTGCTGGCGCTCTCCGGCCTGGGGCTGCTGGCAGGCTGCCTGCCCCTGCCCCTGCCGCCCATGGCCCACACCGAGCTCAAGCGCCTGCTGCCCTACGTCGAAACGGCCATCGGCCTGGAAAACGCCTGGCTGGCCAGGCCCCTGGACGGGCGCAAGAAGCGCCAGATAGCCCTCTGGGCCCTGGGCGCGCCCGTCACCGGCTGGCTCCTGTGGCAGCAGGACCTCGGGCCCATCGGTCTGGCCCTGGCCGTGCTCACCCTGCTGCACATCCGCCGCAAGAACATCGCCGACGGCATCGAGCCATAGGGATGGCGGCAGGAGGGAGCCCCCCAATCTCTCCCCTTTATTCCCGGCCCGGCTTCGGGTACAGGGCGGGGAGCGTTTTGATCATCGAGGAGACGACACATGCTTGATTTGAAGTTCGTGCAGAGGAACCTGGACGCCGTGGCCCAGGGCCTGAAGAAGCGCTGCAAGACCGAGCCGGACGTGGCCGAGTTCGCCCGGCTGGACGAGGCGCGCATCGCGCTCATCCGCGAGGCCGAGGCCCTGAAGGCCGAGCGCAACACCGGCTCGGCCGAGGTGGCCAAGCTCAAGCGCGCCGGGCAGGACGCCAGCGAGCTCATGGCCCGCATGTCGGCCATCGGCGACCGCGTGAAGGAGCTGGACGCCGAACTCTCCGTCATCGAGGCCCAGGAATCCGACTGGCTCCTCAAGGTGCCCAACATCCCGCACGAGTCCACCCCCGACGGCTGCTCCGAGGAGGACAACCCGGTCATCCGCACCTGGGGCGAAAAGCCCGCGCTCTCCTTCCAGCCCAGGGAACACTGGGAACTGGGTCAGGAGCTGGGCGGGCTGGACTTCGAGCGCGCGGGCAAGATCACCGGCTCGCGCTTCTGCGTCAGCTTCGGCTGGGCCGCCAGGCTGGAGCGCGCGCTGGCCGCGTTCATGCTCGATGTGGCTGCCGAGCACGGCTACACCGAGGTGCTGCCGCCATACATCGTGAACCGCCAGGCCATGACCGGCACGGGCCAGCTGCCCAAGTTCGCCGAGGACCTGTTCAAGATCGAGGGCCAGGAGTACTACCTCATCCCCACCGCCGAGGTGCCGGTGACCAACCTGCACGCCGGCGAGGTGCTGGAGGAGGACATGCTCCCCACGGCCTACTGCGCGCTCACCCCCTGCTTCCGCTCCGAGGCGGGCAGCTACGGCAAGGACACCAAGGGGCTCATCCGCCAGCACCAGTTCCACAAGGTCGAGCTGGTGCGCTTCAGCCATCCGGAAAAGTCCTTCGACGACCTGGAACTGCTCACCGGCCACGCCGAGGAAGTTCTGAAGCGCCTGGGCCTGCACTACCGCGTCATCCAGCTCTGCGGGGGCGACCTGGGCTTCTCCTCCTGCAAGACCTACGACATCGAGGTCTGGCTGCCCGGCCAGAACAAGTACCGCGAGATCTCGTCGTGCTCCAACTTCCTGGACTTCCAGGCCCGGCGGGCGAACATCCGCTTCAAGGCCAAGGGCGCCAAGAAATCCGAGTACCTGCACACGCTGAACGGCTCCGGCCTGGCCGTGGGCCGCGCCCTGGTGGCCGTGCTGGAAAACGGCCAGCAGGCCGACGGCAGCGTGGTGATCCCCGAGGCCCTGCGCCCGTACATGGGCGGGCTGGAGAGGATCAATAAGAAGTAGGCGAGAGCGGGGGAAGGGGGAAACTTTTCGAGAAAAGTTTCCCCCTTCCCCCGCACCCCCTGCCCCCTTCCAAAGCTTTTGTCGGGGCAGAGCCAGCATCCCAAAGGGCCGACCGGTCGCAGATGTGAAGGGCCTCTTCAGCGCGCGCTGAAGAGGCCCTTCACATCTGCGGCCATATCGCGGGGCCATATAGCGGGGTCCGGGGGCCCTCCAATCGGACAGGCGCCCCGGCGGTGGGGGGTGCAGGGGGGAGGCGGAGCCTCCCCCCTGCCCTCTCCATTTTTGGCCATTGCCCAGGCCGATGGCGGCAAAAAATGCAGCTATCGTGCAACGGCAACAGCCCGGAATAACTGATCTCTAGAAAAATCTTGCGCGACGCGGATGTGATCTAGAAATACTCTGGAAAAATCTGCCTACCTGGCCCGGCCAAGGAAGGCCAAGGCTTTGATTCGTTTCAGGAATTTTTCCTAGGCAAGGGCCACCAGGTCGTAACTCTGGGCCTGCTCGATGTCCGCCAGGACGATCTTTCCGGGCTTCGCCTTGGGCCCGCTCACGTAGGTCACGCCGTCCACCTCCGGGGCCTGCAGCCACACCCGGCCCACGTGCAGGCCCGGCCATTCCGGGCTTTCGTCCTCCACCAGCACCTCCATGCGCGTGCCCACCAGTTCCGCCAGGGCCTCGGCGCTGATGCGCTCCTGGAGCTTCATGAGCGCATTGCGGCGCCGGGTCTTGGTGGCCTGGGGTACCTGCCCGGGCAGCTCCGCGGCGCGGGTGCCCTCCTCCTGGTGGTAGGGGAACACGCCCAGGTGCTGGAAGCGTGTGCGCTCCACGAAGGATTTCAGGGCCTTGAAGTGCGCGTCCGTCTCGCCGGGGAAGCCCACGATGAGGCTGGTGCGCAGGGCGGTCTCCGGGAAGTGCCTGCGCACCCGGTCGATGACCAGGGAGGGGTCCTTGGCGAAGGGCCTGCCCATGGCCGAGAGGATCTCCGGGTGGGCGTGCTGCAGGGGGATGTCGAAATAGGGCAGGAGCGGGCGGCCAAGGCTTGCCAGGTGCTTGAGCAGGCCGTCCGTCAGCCCGGCGGGGTACAGGTACATCAGCCGCAGCCACTTGAGTCCCTTGATGGGCATGAGCCGGTCCAGCAGGTGCTTCAGCCCGTCCTTCAGGCCCAGGTCGTGGCCGTAGCTGGTCACGTCCTGGCCCACGATGACCAGCTCCGGCACGCCGCCCTGCTCCACCAGCAGGCGCGCCTCGCGCTCCAGCTCGTCCAGGGGGCGGCTCACGTGCCTGCCGCGGATGCTGGGGATGGTGCAGAAGGCGCACTTGTGCGAGCAGCCCTCGCTGACCTTGAGGTAGGCGTAGCCCGGCGCGGTGCTGATCCTGCGCGGGCCCAGCTCGTCGAGCCTCTTCTTGCCCAGGGCAGCGCCGATGAGCCCGGGCCAGGCGGCCAGCTCGCGGGTGCCTAGCCACAGGTCCACCTCGGGCAGCCCGGCGGCCAGCTCGGCCTTGCCATAGCGGGAGACCAGGCACCCGGCCACGGCCACCACCGGCCTGGGCCCCGCGGACTCCTTCACCTGGCGCACCACGTCCACTATGGTCTCCAGGCTCTCCTCCACCGCCGGGCGGATGAACCCGCAGGTGTTCACCAGCGCCAGATCGGCCCCGGCGGGGCTCTCCACCGGCACCAGGCCCCGGCCCAGCACGCCCAGCAGCCGCTCGGTGTCCACGCGGTTTTTGGGGCAGCCAAGGCTGACGGTGTAGACGCGGATCTGGGCCATTATGTTCTCCTTGTCCGGCTCTTGTACCGGGCCGAAAGCATACTCTCAGGTTGTTGCGCTTTGTCCATACTCGTGTAACATGGCTCTCAATTGGATTCCAGCGCGCCCCCCCCCGGCGCGAGAGGAGCGTTCACGCGGCATGGTCGAGTCACTGCGGCCGGAAAAGCCTTACCGCATCGGCATCATCGGCGACAAGACGTCCCTGGTGCCTTTCTGGGATCTATTCGCCAGCCTGGGCAACGAGCGCGTGCTGGGGCAGATGGGCCTGGAGGCCCTGGCCCTGCGCGACGGCGTGCCGCCGGGCGAGGGCTTTCCCCCTGGGCTGCAGCTGCCCGTGCATCCCAGCTGGCGGGCCATGCTGGCAAAGCACCCGGAGCTGTCCATGGTCATCGAGACCACGGGCCGCAAGGAGCTTTTGGCCGACCTGCGCACCAACCTGCCCCCGGACGTGGCCCTGGTGGAGCGCGCCGCGGCCAGCTTCTTCATCCGCCTGCTTTCCTCGGACCAGATGTGGGTGGCCTGCAAGCTGGACCTTTTGAACACCCAGGCCCTGCTCAAGACGGTCATCGACCAGCTCAAGGAGGAGATCCTGCTGGTGAACACCGCCGGGCTGGTGCTGGACTGCAACAAGGCCGTGCTGGACCGCCTGGGGCTGATGAAGAGCCAGGTGACGGGCCAGCCCGCGCGGGCCTTCTTCCGCCTGCCGGAGCAGGAGGCCGGGCCCAATGGGACGAACGCGCTGGGCGGGCACCCGCTGGAGCAGTCCCTGGCCACGGGCCAGGCCACCGAGGGCACCCTGCCCCACGTGGACGCCGAGGGACGCCTGCACTACACCCGCGAGTACGCCAACCCCATCCTGGACGAGCAGGGCCGAGTGGCCAGCGTGCTGTGCATCCGGCGCGACATAACCAGCCGCATGCAGATGGAGCAGCGCCTGCAGCAGTCGGAGAAGCTGGCCAGCATCGGCGAGCTGTCCACCTACATCGCCCACGAGATCAGAAACCCGCTGTTCGCCATCGGCGGCTTCGCCAACGCGCTGCTGCGCGACGCCACGGACGAGAAAATCCGCGAGAAGCTGGAGATCATCGTCAAGGAGTCCATGCGCCTGGACGGCATCCTGAAGAACATCCTGACCTTCGCCCGGCCCAGCGAGCCCGCCCAGGGCCAGTCGGACATCAACGAGGTGGCCCGCCAGACCATGAACATCATGGGCCTGGCCTGCGAGAACCAGGGCATCGAGGCCGTGCTGGACCTGGCCGCCGACCTGCCCCTGGTCAAGGCCGCGCCGGAGCTCATCCAGCAGTGCCTCATCAACCTGGTCAAGAACGCCGTGGAGGCCATGCCCGGGGGCGGTCGGCTCACGGTGCGCACCTCCTTCTCCGGGGCCCACGTGCTGCTGGAGGTGGAGGACACCGGCACGGGCATCCCCGCGGACATCCGCGACAAGGTCTTCAGCCCCTTCTTCAGCACCAAGGGCAAGGGCTCCGGCCTGGGCCTGGCCATGATCCGCAAGACCCTGGACGACATGGGCGGCAGCGCGGAGCTGGCCAGCAAGCCCGGCGAGGGCACCCGCGTGACCCTGCTTTTGCCCCCGCAGCTGGCGGTTGCGAAACAGGGGGCAAGCGGGTAAGAACTCCCCTGACGCCAACGACGCCGGGAGACCCGCTTGAAGCACATCGTCCTCGCCACCCGCAACAAGGGCAAAATCGCCGAGCTGGAGGCCCTGCTCTCCGGCTTCGGCCTCTCCGTCCAGGGTCTGGACGCCTTCCCCGAGATCGGGGAGATCGCCGAGACCGGCAGCACCTTCGAGGAGAACGCCGCCATCAAGGCCACCGCCGTGGCCCAGGCCACCGGGCTCATCGCCCTGGCCGACGACTCCGGCCTGGAGGTGGACGCGCTGGGCGGCGCGCCGGGCGTGTACTCGGCCCGCTACAGCGGCGAGAACGCCACGGACGAGAGCAACAACGCCAAGCTGCTCCAGGCCCTGGCCGATGTGCCCGAGGCCCGGCGCGGCTGCCGCTTCGTCAGCGTCATCGTGGCCGCCGCCCCGAACGGCGCCCAGGCCCAGGCGCGCGGCCAGTGGGAGGGCCGGGTGCTTTCGTCCCCGCGCGGCGGCGGCGGCTTCGGCTACGATCCCCTGTTTTTCGACCCCGAGGCCGGGGCCACGGCGGCGGAGCTGCCCCCCGGCGAAAAGAACGCGCGTTCGCACCGGGGCCGTGCCCTGCGCGCGCTGCTCGGCCTCTGGCCGGACTTCTGGGCCAGGGCCCAAGGCTAAACCCCCGGCCCCGGAGCGCCCCCCCCGAGGGGAGCCGGGGCCCAAGCATACGGAGCGACCCTAACTATGTGCGGCATCATCGGCTACTGCGGGCACCGTCCCGCCGTCCCCCTCGTGGTGGAGGGCCTGCGTCGGCTGGAATACCGGGGCTACGACTCCGCTGGCGTGAGCTTCGTCCAGTCCGGCGAGCTCAACATCCTGCGCGCCCCGGGCAAGCTCTCCGGCCTGGAGAAGAAGCTCGAGGGCGAGAACGTGTTCTCCGCCACCACGGGCATGGGCCACACCCGCTGGGCCACCCACGGCGCGCCCGTAGAGAAGAACGCCCACCCCCACCGCGACCACGGCGGCAGGCTGGCGCTCATCCACAACGGCATCATCGAGAACTACCAGGAGATCAAGGCCGAGCTCTGCGCCGAGGGCTGCGAGTTCTTCTCCGACACGGACTCCGAGGTCCTGGTGAACCTCATCGCCAAGGGGCTCAAGCAGCACGGCGGCGACATGATGCGGGCGCTTTCCTGGGCCCTGGGCCGGGTGGAGGGCGCGTACGCCATCGTGCTCATGAGCGCGGACCACCCCGGCACCCTCTGGGCCACGCGCGTGGCCAGCCCGCTGGTCATGGGCATCGGCACCGGGGAGAACTTCCTGGGCTCGGACATCCCGGCCTTCCTGCCCTACACCCGCGAGGTGGTGTTCCTGGAGGACGGCGAGCTGGTGCGCATCACGGCCTCCTCCTGGGAGGTCTTCGACACCGCCACCCTGGCGCCCATCGCAAAGCAGGTCCAGCACATCAACTGGGACGTGCAGGCCGCCGAGAAGGGCGGGCACAAGCATTTCATGATCAAGGAGATCTTCGAGCAGCCCAAGGTCATCCGCGACGGCCTGCTGGGCAGGCTTGAGGGCGGAAGCGTCCGCCTGCCCGAGCTGGACGGCGTGCCCGCGCCCGAGCGCCTGCACATCGTCGCCTGCGGCACCAGCTACCACGCGGGCCTGTGGGGCATGTACCTCATCGAGAAGCTCGCGGGCATCCCCGTGCAGGTGGAGATCGCCTCGGAGTTCCGCTACCGCGACCCCATCCTGCCCGCCGGGGGCCTGGTGCTGGCCATCAGCCAGAGCGGCGAGACCATGGACACCCTGGCCGGCATCAAGCTGGCCAGGCAGCGCGGCCTGCCCGTGCTGGGCCTGTGCAACGTGGTGGGATCGAGCGTCTCGCGCGAGTCGGACCATGTGCTCTACACCCAGGCCGGACCGGAGATCAGCGTGGCCTCCACCAAGGCCATGTGCAGCCAGTTGACCGCGCTCTTGCTCCTGGCCCTGCACTGGGGCGCGCAGAAGGGCACCCTGGATGCGGACCGCTGCGCGCGGCTGGTGGCGGGCCTCTCCGCCATGCCCGAGGCCCTGGAGGACGCCCTGCCCGCCCTGCGCAGGCAGGCCCAGAAGCTGGCCCGGCAGTACGCCGGGGCCACGAGCTTTTTGTACCTGGGCCGGGGCATGAACTACCCCCTGGCCCTGGAGGGCGCGCTCAAGCTGAAGGAGATCAGCTACATCCACGCCGAGGGCTACGCCGCTGGCGAGATGAAGCACGGGCCCATCGCGCTCATCGACCCCAAGTTCCCCACCTTCGCCATCGCGCTCGACGACGAGCTCTTCCCCAAGGTGAAGTCGAACCTGGTGGAGGTGCAGGCGCGCGCGGGCGAGATCATCGGCCTGACCAACCCGGGCCTGGACCTGGACGTGGAGCACCGCTGGGACGTGCCCCGGGCGGAGGGGCCGCTGTCGGCCTTCCTCACCCTGCCCGCGCTGCAGCTCTTCGCCTACGAGGTGGCCGACTACCTGGGCAAGGACGTGGACCAGCCGCGCAACCTGGCCAAGAGCGTCACCGTGGAATAGCTGGCACAGAGGACCACGCATCCCCGCAAAGGAACGCATGGAACTGCCCTCCCCCACCGGTCGCCGGTCCCTCATGCTCCTGCTCAGCGCCCTGTTGTGCCTGGGCTTCTTCACCACGTCGCTGGTCAGCTACTACACGTCCAAGGCGAGCCTGCGCGACTCCATACTGAAGCAGGAGCTGCCGCTCACCAGCGACAACATCTACTCCGAGATCCAGAAGGACCTGGTGCGCCCGGTGTTCATCTCCTCCATGATGGCCAGCGACACCTTCCTGCGCGACTGGGCCATCCACGGCGAGCAGGACGTGGACCGCATCCGCCGCTACCTGCGCGAGGTCATGCTGCGCTACGGCACCTTCACCAGCTTCTACGTCTCGGAGACAACGCGCAACTACTACCACTCCTCCGGCGTGCTCAAGCAGGTGGACGAGGCCAGCCCCGTGGACGCCTGGTTCTTCCGCGTGCGCAGGCTCCAGGAGCCCTACGAGATCAACGTGGACCCGGACATGGCCAACCGCGACACGCTGACCATCTTCATCAACTACCGCGTGCTGGACTACCAGGGCCGCTTCATCGGCACCGCCGGGGTGGGGCTCAACGTGGACAGCGTGCGCCGGGCCATCGACGAGTACGAGCGCCGCTACCGCCGCAGCATCACCTTCGTGGACAAGGAGGGCCGGGTCATCGTGCTGGGCACCCGCAAGGGCGGGGAGATCCAGAACATCCACGCCGTGGACGGCCTGCGCGACCTGGCGAAGGAGCTGCTGGACACCCCGGCGGGCTCCTACCAGTACACCAGCAATGGCCGCAGCTGGCTGCTCAACGCCCGCTACCTGCCCGAGCTCAAGTGGTACATCCTGGTGCAAAAGAGCGAGGACGAGGCCCTGGCCCCCCTTCGGCGCACCCTGGCCTTCAACCTCTCCGTGTGCGCGGGCGTCACGCTTTTGGTGCTGCTCATCACCGGGCTCACCGTGGGCCGCTACCAGAGGCGCCTGGAGGACCTGGCCGCCACCGACAAGCTCACCGGGCTCATCAACAGGCAGGCCTTCGACGTGCTCATCCGCCAGGCCATCAGCCAGGCCCGGCGCGACATGACCCCGCTCTCCGTCATCCTGCTGGACATCGACCACTTCAAGCTGGTCAACGACAACTTCGGCCACATGGTGGGCGACGAGGCCCTGAAGGCCGTGGCCCGGGCGCTCAAGGGCGCCCTGCGCGAGAGCGACAGCGTGTGCCGCTGGGGCGGCGAGGAGTTCCTGGTGGTGCTCAAGGCCTGCGACGGCGCCCAGGCCGCCGCCCTGGCCGAGAAGCTGCGCGCCGCCATTTCCGACGACGCCTCCCTGGAGGAGCTGGGCGTGCCCCGGCTCACCGCAAGCCTGGGCGTGGCCCAGCTCATCCCCGGCGACAGCGCCGATTCCCTGGTCACGCGGGCCGATGCCGCGCTCTACGAAGCCAAGACCGATGGCCGCGACCGCGTGCGCACCTCGGTCTGTCAGGAGTCCTGATGCCCGTCCTGCTCGAAGCCCTTTCCGTGGTCCTGCGCGCCGAGGCCATCATCAACCGCCACAAGGGCGGGTGGGAGGCCTTTGCCGCCGAGGTGCCCAACGGCACCCTCTGCGCCGACGGCCACCTGGCCCGGGTGGGCTTCCTGTCCGTGGAGGAGGCCAAGGCCTACTGCGGCCACCTGGAAGCCCAGGGCCTGCTGGGCCTGAACGACGCGGGCGAGGCCGTGGACTACGCCGTGGTGGACCAGATGCGCGGGCACCTGGCCCCCTGCCCCTGGCTGGAGCTGGGGCTCGTCACCTGCGTGGAGGGCGGCCGGGAGATGGGCCAGGTGCTGGCCGGGCGGCTCAAGGGCGTGGAGTACGCGGACGGAGCCGAGGACAAGGTGGTCACGCCGGTGGGCTGGACCTGGTCCGACTCCCTCACCCACGGCCTGACCCAGGCCGCCCGCGCCCAGGCCGACGCCGCCCTGGAGAACGCGCCCGACCCCGGCCGGGGCCGCAGCAACTAGCAGCCGGCTACAAAAACAGCAAGAGCGACACGGCCATCACCGCCATGCCCGCCACCAGCCCGTAGATGGCCAGGTGGGGCTCGCCGTATTCCCTCGCGGCGGGCAGAAGCTCATCCAACGAGATGAACACCATGATGCCCGCCACCGACGCGAACAGCACGCCGAACACCGTGGGCGAGAAGAAGGGCATGAGCAGCAGGTAGCCCACCCCCGCGCCCACCGGCTCCGCCAGGCCGGAGAGGAACGAGTACCGGAAGGCCTTGGCGCGCGAGCCGGTGGCGAAGTACAGCGGCACGGAAACCGCGATGCCCTCTGGGATGTTGTGGATGGCGATGGCCACGGCGATGGCCACGCCCAGGGCCGGGTCCGTCAGCGCCGCCGTGAAGGTGGCCAGGCCCTCGGGAAAGTTGTGGATGCCGATGGCCAGGGCCGTGAACACGCCCGTGCGCCGGAGCTTGGCGAAGTCGTGGGCCTCGTTTTTTGGCAGATGCTCCAGCTTGAGTTCCATCTCCTCGATGGAGTGCAACTCGTGGGGGTTCTCGTAGTCGGGCACCAGCTTGTCGATGAGGGCGATGAACACGATGCCGCCAAAGAACGCCGCCGCCGTGTACCACGAGCCGCCCACCAGGCCCCACTCCGCAGTCAGCGCCGTGCGCGCCTTGGACAGGATCTCCACGAAGGACACGTAGAGCATGACCCCGGCGGAAAAGCCCAGGGACACGGACAGGAAGCGCGTGTTGGTCTGCCGGGTGAAAAAGGCCAGGGCGCTGCCCAGGCCCGTGGCCAGCCCGGCGAACACGGTGAGCCCGAAGGCGAAGAGCACGGTCTGGGTGTCCATGGGGCGACACTAGCGGACTTGGCGACGGAACGCCAGGGGGCTGCGCCCCGCTTATGGATCGGGCTGGGGCCAGAAAAAACGCCCCCGGAATCGAAAGGTTCCGGGGGCGCTTCGCGTTTGATTGCGGCCGGGCTACTCGCCCAGGTAGGCCTTGCGGATGTCCGGGTTGGCCAGAAGCGCCCGGGCGTCGTCCTCCATGACCACGCTGCCCGTCTCCAGCACGTAGCCGCGGCTGGAGGCCTGCAGCGCCAGGTTGGCGTTCTGCTCGACCAGCACCACGGTGACGCCGTCGGCCTCGTTGATCTCGCGGATGATGCGGAAGATCTGCTGCACGATGAGCGGGGCCAGGCCCAGGGAGGGCTCGTCGAGCAGCAGGAGCTTGGGGCGGCTCATGAGCGCGCGGCCCATGGCCAGCATCTGCTGCTCCCCGCCGGAGAGCGTTCCTCCGTGCTGGCGGCGGCGCTCCAGCAGGATGGGGAAGAGCTGGAACACGCGGTTCTTGTCGTGCTCGATACCTGCGGAATCCTTGCGGAAGAAGGCGCCCATGTCCAGGTTCTCCTCCACCGTCAGGCGGGGGAAGATGCGCCTGCCCTCGGGCACCTGGCACAGGCCGCGCGAGGGCAACAGGTCCGGGGCCAGGCCGTCGATGCGCCCGCCCTCGTACCAGACCTCGCCGCCAGCCAGGGGCAGCACGCCGCAGATGCTCATGAGCGTGGTGCTCTTGCCCGCGCCGTTGGCCCCGATGATGCTGACCACCTCGCCGGGGTAGACCTTGAGGGAGATGCCGTTGATGGCCCGGATGCGCCCGTAGGCCGCCGAGACGTTCTTCAGTTCGAGAATGGGGGTCTCTTCAGCCATGGCCTATTCCTTCTCCTCGCTGCGGGCGCCCATGCGCTTGGCGGGCCACAGCCCGCGCGGGCGGAAGAGCATCATGATGGCCATGACCCCGCCGAACACCAGCATGCGGTACAGCTCGAACCCCCGGAACACCTCCGGCAGGGCGATGAGCGCAAGCGAGCCCAGGATGACGCCGGGGATGGAGCCCATGCCGCCCAGCACCACCATGGCCAGCACCATGGCCGACTCGATGAAGGTGAAGGACTCCGGGCTGACGAAACGCATGCGCGCGGCGAAGAAGCAGCCGGCCAGCCCGCCGAACACCGAGCCCAGCGCGTAGGCCAGAAGCTTGATGCGCAGGGTGTTCACGCCCATGAGCTCGGCCGCGGTCTGGTCCTCGCGCACGGCCTCGAAGGCCCTGCCGATGCGCGAGTAGTTGAGCCGGTACACGGCCACCACGGTGAACACCGCCAGGCCCAGGATGACGAAATAAAGCTGGTTCAAATTGTTCAGCCAGATGTGCTCCAGGCCGTCCGGGCCCCACCAGTAGGCCCCGGGGGTCTTGATGCCCAGGATGCCGTTGGGGCCGTTGGTCAGGCTCATCCAGTTGTTCAGCACGATGCGCACGATCTCGCCGAAGCCCAGGGTGACGATGGCCAGGTAGTCGCCGCGCATGCGCAGGGTGGGGTAGCCGATGATGCAGCCCGCGATGGCCGAGAAGCCCGCGGCCACGGGCAGGCTGAGCCAGAAGGACAGGCCGTAGTGCACGGAAAGCAGGGCGTAGGTGTACGCGCCCACGCCGTAGAAGGCGATGTAGCCCAGGTCCAGCAGGCCCGCCAGGCCGACGACCACGTTGAGCCCAAGGCCCAGGCAGACGTAGATGAGCACGCTGATGGCCACGTCGTGGGCGTAGCGCTCGGTGACGAAGGGAAAGGTGACGGCCACGGCGGCGGCGATGCTGAGCCAAATCCAGGTGGGCACCTTGGCGGCGGCGGCGGAGAGCCCCTCGCCCACGGCCCCGGCGGGCCTGAGGATGAAATCGAGCGCCCCGCCGTGCTTGAGCTGGTAGAGCACAAGCAGGATGGCGGCGGCCACGGCCACCTTGCCCCAGATGGCGAAGCTGGAGGCGAACTCCAGGCCTTCGGGCTTGATGCCCAGCAGCGGCCAGAGCAGCACGTACAGCCAGGCCATGGCCACGGCGTAGCCGAGCCAGAGTTTCTTAGACGCGCGTATCGTCAACGTTCTCTCCCATGATGCCCGTGGGCATGAAGTACAGCACCGCGATGAGGATGATGAAGGCGAACACATCCTTGTACTCGCTGGAGATGTAGCCCGCGGCGAAAACCTCGATCATGCCGATGATCAGCCCGCCCAGCATGGCGCCGGTGATGTTGCCTATGCCGCCCAGAACGGCGGCGGAGAAGGCCTTCACCCCGGGCACGAAGCCCATGTCGTAGCGCACGCTGCCGTAGTACATGCCCACCATGATGCCCGCCGCGCAGGCCAGGGCCGCGCCGATGGCGAAGGTGAGGCTTATTATGCGGCTGGAGTTGATGCCCACCAGGGCGCTCATGGTCTTGTCCTGGGCCGTGGCGCGCATGGCCTTGCCGATGCGCGTCTTGAACACCAGGATGTTCAGGCCCACGAGCAGCAGCCCCGTCACGGCCACGATGACCACCTGCATGTAGGAGATCACCGCGCCGCCCACCTCGAAGGAGCCCTGGACCATCTCGCCGGGGTAGGCGCGGTCGTACACGCCCTGGGTCAGCATCAGCCCGTTCTGCAGAAATATGGACATGCCCAGCGCCGAGAGCAGCACGGACAGTCTGGAGGAGCTCCTGAGCGGCTTGTAGGCCAGCTTCTCCACGGCCATGGCCAGGAGCGCGCAGTAGCCCATGGCCATCATGAGCGCGGCGGCCAGGCAGATGGCCGGGGGGTAGCCCTGGTTCACCAGCCAGCTGATGAGGATGACCCCCATGTAGCCGCCGGCGGCGTAGATCTCGCCGTGGGCGAAGTTGATGAGCTGGATGATGCCGTAGACCATGGTGTAGCCCAGGGCCACCAGGGCATACACCCCGCCCAGGGTGATGCCGTTCACAAGCTGCTGCAGGAAGAATTCCACGTGTGTTTGCGCCTTGTAAGGGGCGGGGGCCCGTTAAGGGCCCCCGCCAGGTGTGCGTGTGACTTTCGGCCTACTTGCCGAAGAGCTTGCCGTCGGCGGGGTTCCAGAAGTTCTCGAACTTGCCGTCCTTGACCACCTGGATCACGTAGTTGGAGCCGGAGTCGCCGTTCTCGGCGTACTTGATCTGCTTGCTGGCGCCGGCGAAGTCGAGCTTCTTCATCTCGGCGTTGACCTTGTCGGCGTCGGTGCCGCCGGCGGCCTTCACGGCCTTCAGGTAGGCAACGGCGGAGTCGTAGGCGTAGGCGGAATAGGCGCCGGGCTCGCCGTACTTGGCCTTGTAGGTGTCGTAGAACTTCTTGTAGGCCGGGGTCTCCTTGTCGGTGTAGCCGAAGGTCAGGTACACGCCCTCGGCGTCCTTCTTGGCCAGTTCCATCAGCTGCGGATGGTACACGGCGTCCTGGGCCAGGATCTTGGTCTTGATGCCCATGCGGGCGACCTGGATGAGCATGGGGGCGGCGGAGGCGCTGTTCTGCAGGCTGACGTAGAACACGTCGGGCTTGGCGGCCTTCACCTTGGTGAGCACGGCGGAGAAGTCCTTGTCGCCCTGGTTCACGTGCTCATGGCCCAGAACCTTCACGCCGGCGCCGGGGGCCAGCTTCTCCACGCTGTCGGCCAGGCCCTGGGAGTAGGTGGTCTTGTCGTCCACGATGTAGACGGTCTTGGCCTTCAGGTGGTCGGTCATGAACTTCACGGCGGCCTTGCTCTGGTCGTCGTCACGGCCGCAGGTGCGGTACATGTACTTGAGCCCGCTCTCGGTGACCTTCTCGTTGGTGGAGGCCGGGGTGATCATGAGGATCTTGGCGGCCATGAGCGGCTCGGAGGCGGGGATGGTGGCGCTGGAGCAGTACGCGCCGATGACGGCGGTGACCTTCTCGTTGATGAGCTTGTTGGCGGCGGCCACGGCCTGGCGCGGGTCGCAGGCGTCGTCCTCGGGCTGCAGGGCCACGGGGCCCAGCGGACCCATCTCGTCCTTCATGACCTCGATGGCGGTGAGCACGCCGTTCTTGATGTCGTTGCCGTCGGCGGCGTACTGGCCAGTCAGGGGGCCCAGGCTGCCGATCTTGATGCCGGCCTTGGGAGCCTCGGCCTTCTTCTCTTCCTTCTTCTCGCCGCCGCAGCCGAACGCCAGCAGGCTGGCCAGAAGCAGCATGGAAATCAAAGTGAGCGCACGTTTCATCGTAGACTTCCCCCTTTCCGACTAGAATGTTTATTGGCCAAGATATGCCTCGATCACCTTGGGGTCGCGCTGGATCTGCTCCGGCTTGCCCTCGGCGATCATCACCCCGTGATCCAGCACGACGATGTGGCGGCAGATGCCCATGACCACCTTCATGTCGTGCTCCACCATCAAAATATTGATGCCGAGCTGGCTGATGCGCCCGATGGTGTGCATCAGCTCCAGGCTCTCCGCCGGGTTCAGGCCCGCGGCGGGCTCGTCCAGAAGCAGGGTCTTGGGCTCGCTGGCCAGGGCCCGGGCTATCTCCAGCCTGCGCTGCAGGCCGTAGGCCATGTTCGAGGCCACCTCGTCGGCGAAGTCGGCCAGGCCCATGAAGTCCAGGGCCTCCATGCTCTTCTGGCGGATCCTCGCCTCCTCGCGCTTCTGGCTGGGCAGGCGCAGCACGGCCCCGGCCACGCCGCTCTTGGTGCGGCAGTGCTGGGCCACCATGACGTTCTCAAGGGCCGTCATGTTCTGGAACAGGCGGATGTTCTGGAAGGTGCGGGCCACGCCCAGGGCCAGGATCTGGTGCGGGCGGCGCCCGGCCAGGGGCTTGCCGTCGTAGCTCACCTGGCCCGCGCTGGTGCGGTACACCCCGGTTATGACGTTGAACACGGTGGTCTTGCCGGCGCCATTGGGGCCGATGAGGCCCACGATGTCGCCCTCGCGGACGCGGAAGCTGACTTCTGTCAAGGCCTGCAGCCCGCCGAAGCGGACGCTGATGTCGTTGAGTTCGAGAGTTGCCATAAGTGGCGAATGGTATACAGAAGCACAGCAAAAAAAATCAAGCTCGAAGATTTGATCATTTTGTCACACTGAATATCATTAACCAATTTTTCCGACCGATTAAGGACGGAACACCCATGCTCGCCGACGAATCGTCGGCCTGGAATTCCGCGCTTGTTCCGAATTTTCCGCACCCGGGGCGCTCTTGCCGCCCGGAGAGTTTCGGGCTATGGTGCCTCTCTTTCACTCCACCTTAAAAGAAGAATCCATGACAGACCGCCCCATACTCTTTGACCGTGGCCCGGCCGACAAGCCCAAGACCAGCCTGTTGGACGACCTCATCGACCTCGACGGCAAGCTCCTGTACATGCTGGCCAAGCGCTGCCGCCTCATGCAGCGCGCCGCCAAGGGCAGGCAGGTGCTCGACCGCGAGATCGAGAAGCGGCTCTGGAGCGCCTTCGAGCAGGCCGCCCGCACCCAGAACCTGGACCAGCGCCTGGCCCGCCAGCTCTTCGCCATGCTCGGCAGCTTCGGGCTGGAGGCCCCGGAGGGCCGCCGCGCGGCGGACAAGCCCTTCGTCATGGTGCCCCGCAGCGAGCCCGCCGACATCGACGTCACCGGCCCGCGCTCCCTGGCGCTCACCCGCATGCTGGCCGTCATGGCCGCCGCCAGCGGCCAGGCCCTCACCCTCTCCGGCGTGGTGCTGAACGACCCGCTCATCGAGCTGATCAAGGCCTTGAACCAGGCCGGGGCGCGCCTTTCCTGGACCGAGGACGGCCTGGAGGCCAAGCCCGCGCCCGGCGCCAAGGCCGCCGCCAAGCTGGGCGAGGTGCGGGCCGAGTCCGAGGAGCCCCTGCTCAAGTTCGAGGAAGTGCTCATTTTCTGCGGCGAGGACCCGTTCACGGTCTACGCCCTCATGGCCCTGGCCCTGCGCGAGCCCGGCCGGGCCAAGTTCGCGGGCGGGGCCGAGCTCAAGATGCTCGACCTGCGCCGCCTGGAGGCCCCGCTTTTGCACCTGGGCGCGCGCCTGGCGGGCATGAACCCGCGCAGCCGCGGCCTGCCCGTGCGCCTGGAGAGCGGCGGACGCATGTCCTCGCGCATCGAGCTGCTGCCCGACACCCCGCCGCTGTTCGCCCAGGCCGTGGCCCTGGCCGCCTGGAGCTATCCCGGCGGGCTGCGCCTGGCCCTCTCCGCCGACGCCGCCGCCGCCGAGGCCCAGGCCCGCGCCCTGGACGAGGCCCTGGAGGCCCTGGCCCTGTGCCAGGTGCCCGCGCGCAAGCAGGGCTCGGAGTACATCATCTCCGCCGCCAAGCCCCGCGTGCCCCGCGCGCCGGAGCTGCCGCTTGATCCCGCGCTCTCGGCCTACCTGCTGGCCCTGCCCGCCCTGGCCGGCGGCCAGGCCCGCCTGGCCGGGAGGCTGGACCTGCCCGCCGAGGTGCGGGCCGACCTGGAGGCCCTGGCCCTGCCCCTTGAACTGGACGAGACCCACGCCACCCTGCGCCACGGCCACATGGCCCCGGGCGCGGCCCTGGGCATGGGGCGGCGCCCCGAATTCCTGCCCCTGGCCCTGGCCCTGGCGGTGAAGGCCGCCACAAGCCCCATGTCCGCTGGCGCCGTCAGCGTGGCCCTGCCTGCGGAGACCCCGGGCGAGGGCAGCCAGCGCATCCTGGCCCTGGAGCTCTTGGACCGCCTGGGCGTGGCCTACGAGGAACTGGACGGCGCCGTGCAGGTGCTGCCCCCGGCGCCGGGCGTCCAGGCCAAGCTGGCCTGGGACGGCGTGTGGACCAGCCCCGGCCCGCACATGACCCTGGGCCTGGCGCTTCTGTCCTTCGCCGCGCCCAGCATCGCCATCGACAACCCCGGCGGGCTCACCGCCCTGTGGCCCAGGTTCTGGGCCTGCTACAACGCCCTGCCCACCGTGCGCGACGCCAGGCCCGCGCCCAAGGAGCCCGAGAGAGATGACAAGCCCAAGCGCCGCCGCGTCCGAGTCTGAGCTCATCGCCCAGTGCGAGGCGGCCATGGCGGAGTTTGCGGCACAGCGCGACGAATGCCTGCGCCGCGTACGCGAGCTCATGGCCGCCGAGGACCCCGCCAAGGGGGTCTTCCACGCCGAGGAGATCCACAAGCTCCAGCAGGACAAGCTCCGGCTCGACGTGGAGATCGAGTTCAAGCGCAAGAAGATCAACCGCATCCGCCTGGGCGTCGACGAGACCCCGGCCGACCCCACGGCGGGCGGACTGTTCCGCTAGCGAGAGCAACTACCATGGCGCGCGATAGGCGCGCCTCATTTTGAGGGAGGAGCATCCATGGCCAAGGCCCGCAACCTGACGCAGAAGATCATCGCCCAGCACCTCGTCTCCGGCAAGATGACGCCGGGAGCCGAGATCGGCCTCAAGATCGACCAGACCCTGACCCAGGACGCCACGGGCACCATGGCCTACCTCCAGTTCGAGGCCATCGGCATCCCCCGGGTGCGCACCGAGCTGTCCGTCAGCTACGTGGACCACAACACCCTGCAGACCGGCTTCCGCAACCCCGACGACCACCGCTACCTGCGCACCATCGCCGCCAAGTACGGCATCGTGTTCTCGCCCGCGGGCACCGGCATCTGCCACCAGCTGCACCTGGAAAACTTCGCCAAGCCCGGCGCCACGCTCATCGGCTCGGACTCCCACACCCCCACGGCGGGCGGCGTGGGCTCCCTGGCCATCGGCGCGGGCGGCCTTTCCGTCGCGCTGGCCATGGCGGGCGCGCCCTACATGCTGCCCATGCCCAAGGTGGTGCGCGTGCACCTGACCGGCCAGCTCACCGGTTGGGCCAGCGCCAAGGACGTGATCCTGGTGCTCCTGGGCAAGCTCACCGTGAAGGGCGGCGTGGGCCGCGTCATGGAGTTCACCGGACCCGGCGTGGCCACCCTCACCGTGCCCGAGCGCGCCACCATCACCAACATGGGCGCGGAGCTGGGCGCCACCACCAGCATCTTCCCCAGCGACGCCCAGACCAAGAAGTTCCTCTCGCGCATGGGCCGGCCCGAGGACTTCGTGGCCCTGGCCGCCGACCCCAAGGCCACCTACGACGAGGAAGTGTTCATCAACCTGGCCGACATCGAGCCCATGGCCGCCGCGCCCCACATGCCCGACAAGGCCGTGCGCATCGCCGACCTGGACGGCATGCAGGTGGACCAGGCGGCCATCGGCTCCTGCACCAACAGCTCCTACACCGACCTCAAGGCCACGGCCCAGATCCTGAAGGACAAGCGCATCAACCCCGCCACGGACCTCTTGATCGCCCCGGGCTCCAAGCAGGTGCTGAAGCTCCTCACCGCCGAGGGGCTGCTGGACCCGCTGCTGGACGCGGGCGCGCGCATCCTGGAGTGCGCCTGCGGCCCGTGCATCGGCATCGGCGGCTCCCCGGTCAGCAAGGGCGTGTGCGCGCGCACCTTCAACCGCAACTTCGAGGGCCGCAGCGGCACCCAGGACGCCCAGGTGTACCTGGTGAGCCCGCAGACCGCCGCCCAAGCCGCCCTCAATGGCAAGTTCACCAATCCGGCCACCTGGGGCACCCCGCCCAAGAAGGCCGAGCTGCCCAAGCGCGTGCCCAGCATCCGCCAGCTCTTCGTCTTCCCCCCGGAGGACGGGTCGAAGGTCGAGATCCTGCGCGGGCCCAACATCGTGGCCCTGGAGCGCTTCGGCGCCCAGCCCGAGGTGCTGGAGGGCAAGATCGCCCTCAAGGTGGAGGACAACATCACCACCGACCACATCATGCCCGCGGGCGCGGCCATCATGGCGCTGCGGTCCAACATCCCGGCCATCAGCGAGCACGTGTTCACCAAGGTGGACCCGCAGTTCGTCTCCCGCATCAAGGAGCTGGGCGGCGGGTTCATCCTGGGCGGGGAGAACTACGGCCAGGGCTCGAGCCGCGAGCACGCGGCCCTGGCCCCCAAGCACCTGGGCGTCAAGGCCGTCATCGTCAAGAGCCTGGCCCGCATCCACCGCGCCAACCTGGTGAACTTCGGCATCCTGCCGCTGCTGCTGGTCAACAAGGACGACTACGACACCCTTGCCCAGGGCGACACCCTGTCCATCCCGGCGGGCAAGATCGCGCCGGGGGCCAGCGTGGACGTGCTGGTGAACGGCAAGGCCAAGGTCGCCGTGACAAATGATTTGACGGCCCAGGAGCTGACGATTATCCAATCGGGCGGACTGCTCAACACCGTGCGCCTCTCCTAGACAGGGGCGAAAAGGGCGAAAAACCAGTCCAGACCGACATCCGCACCGGAGAGAGCATGCTCGAACTATTACGCAAGAACGCACAGAGCTGGGGCATCAAAGTCGCCTTCGGCATCATCATCATCGTCTTCATCTTCTACTTCGGCATGGGCAACTTCACCGAAAAGAAGGAGCCCGTGGTGGCCTACGTGGACGGCGCGGCCATCAGCGCGCGCGAGTTCCAGAAGGCCTACGAGGACACCATCACCAACATGCGCCGCCAGAACCCCGGCATGAGCGCCGAGGAGCTGAACACCCCGCAGCTCAAGCAGGCCATCCTGGCCCAGCTGGTGAACACCAAGCTGCTCCTGGCCGGGGCGCAGAAGATGGGCGTGGCCGTCTCCCCCGCCGAGCTGCGCTCCATCATCAGCAGCATTCCGGCCTTCCAGGGCCAGAACGGCGCCTTCGACCCGGCCGTGTACAAGAACGCCCTGGCCCAGAACCACATGACCGCCGCCCGCTTCGAGGAAGAGCTCAAGAGCAACCAGATCGTGCAGAAGCTGCAGGGCTACACCGCGGTCTCCACCATGCTCACCGAGCCCGAGGCCAAGGCCATGTTCCAGTGGGCGCGCGAAACCGTGCGCATGGACTACGTGACCTTCGCCGTGAAGAACCTGCTGGACCAGGTGAAGCCCACCGACGAACAGGTGAACAGCTACTACGAGGCCAACAAGGAGCGCTTCAAGGAGCCCGCGCGCATCCGCCTGGAGTTCCTGCCCATCACCGTGGGCGAGCTGGCCGCCGCCCAGAAGCCCTCCGACGAGGACGTGCGCGCCTTCTACGACAAGCGCGCCGAGGACTTCCTGCACCCCGAGCAGATCCACGCCCGGCACATCCTGGTGCTGGTGCCCCAGGGCGCCAGCAAGGAGCAGGAGGCCAAGGCCGAGGCCGACATCAAGAACATCCACGCCCTGGCCAAGAAGGGCGACTTCGGCGCCGTGGCCAAGAAGCACTCCCAGGACCCCGGCACCGCGCCCGGCGGCGGCGACCTGCCCTGGTTCTCCCGGGGCATGATGGTCAAGCCCTTCGAGGACGCCGCCTTCGCCCTCAAGCCCGGCCAGGTCAGCGAGCCCGTGCGCACCCAGTACGGCTGGCACATCATCAAGCTTGAGGCAGCCCGCCCCGCGGGCAAGGTGCCCTTCGAAGAGGTCAAGGCCGACATCCGCCGCCGCCTGGCCGAGGAAAAGGCCAGCGAAAAGGTGAACGAGATCCTGGACCAGAGCATGGACCAGATCGCCGCGGGCGTGAAGCTCGAGAAGATCGCCCAGGGCCTGGGCCTGGCCACCAGGAAGAGCGAACTCATGGACGCCGCCACCGTGCAGCGCGTCTTCGGCCTCAAGAAGGAGGCCGTGGACACCCTGTTCGCCCTGGCCCAGGGCGCCAGCGCCAAGACCCCCCTGGCCATGGAGCCCGTGAAGGGCTACCTGCTGGCCGAAAAGCTGGAGGCCACGCCAGAGGCCGTGCTGGCCCTGGACAAGGTCAAGGACAAAGTCGTGGCCGAGCTCAAGGCCCAGGAGGCCCGCAAGCTGGCCATGGAAAAGGCCCAGGCCGTGCTGGCCAAACTGAAGGACCCCGCCACCCGCGACCAGGCCCTGGCCGGACTCAAGGGCGAGTTGAAGACCACCCCGCCCCTGGACCGCCAGGCCGCCGTGGCCGAGGCCGGCGGCAACCCGCAGCTGCTCATGGCCGTGTTCTCCGCCGCGGACAAGAACTGGCTCGGCCAGCCCTTCGAGACCCCCGCCGGCGTGGTGCTGGCCCGCCTGGCCGAACGCATCCCGGCCAGCGAGGAAACCTGGGAAAAGGAAAAACGCTTCTGGACCACCCAGGGCGCGCAGGCCTTCCGCCAGGAACTGTTCAACGCCCTCCTGGCCAACCTGCGCGCCAGCGCCAAGATCGAAATCGTGCGCCAGGACCTGGTGAACTAACGGGTCTGGATGCCTCCGGCGGCCAGGGGCTCCGCCCCTGGACCCCGCCGGGGGCGCCTATCGAATCAGAGGGGCCCCCGGGCCCCGCGCATCAAGCCGAAACGCCCGGCCGAGCTTCGCTCGGGCGGGCGTTTCGGCTTGGGGCACTGGTTCTCAGTCGGTCCTGGTGCTTTCCCCTCGGCACCCCACAAAAGTTTTGGAAGGGGGGGGTGGGGGCCCTGTCATGAAAGAGCGGGGAAACTTTTCTCGATAAGTTTCCCCGCTCCCCCCGATACTCCTCCCTGCCTCCCTAATAGGGCAGGCACTTGGCGTCGGGCGGGGCGATCTCCTCCCAGTCGGCCTGGGGGGCCTGGTCCTGGGGCACGAACTGCCAGTATTCGCCGGGCCGCAGGATGAAGTCCGGGTTGTCCTCGCTGACGAGCTTGTCCAGGGTCTCGGGTGCGGTCTTCAGTTCGGCCTCGTCCAGGGCCATGATGGATTCGGGACGGCGGTCGCCGTCGGGGCTGACGCGGTACACGAGGTAGAGCTGGCGCATGGGTGGCCTCCGGTGGTGGTTTTCGTGGGGCACGATAGCCGGGGTCAGGCGTGCCGTAAAGGGGCGGGCTTGACGGGTGCGGGTCGCGGCTCCTAGGATGCACCGGTACGCGGAGCCTTGTTCCGGATTCCGCCCCCAACGCCGGAGGGCGCATGCGCTTCTATGTCATCTTCACGCTGATCTTCATGTTCATGCTCCTGGTGGTGCTGCTGCAGGTTCGCCGCCAGGAGGGGCTGTCGCGCCGGGCCTTCGGGCTGACGCTTTTGGGCGGCCTGGGCATAAGCTTCCTGCTGGCCTCCACGCGGCTGATGCCCGAGAGCTGGAGCATGGCCCTGGCTCGTCCGGCCTGGTGGCTGGGCTACGGCATCTTCGGCCTGGTGGCCTACACCTTCCTGTACCAGGTCATCACCCTGTGCCTGGAGCTGGCCGCGCGGCTTTTCGCGCCCCGCTGGGCTCGGGCGCTGTGTTCGCACCGGGCCCTGGAGGTCATCTGCGTGCTGGCGGTGCTCACCGTGGCCTGGGGCATGTGGGCCGGCGGCGACGTGCGCGTGCTCAGCCGGACCATTCCCACGCCCAAGGTGTCCGCGCCGGTGCGCGTGGCGGTGGTGAGCGACCTGCACCTGGGCGCGCTGACCCTGGAGAGCCGCGTGGCCGCGCTGGTGGAGCTGGTGCGCGCGCAGAAGCCGGACGTGGTGCTCTTGAACGGCGACATCGTCAACGACCACCCGGACGCGCTGGAGCCCTATGCGCGGATGCTGGGCGGCATGACGCCCCGGCTGGGCATGTACGGGGTGTTCGGCAACCACGAGCGCTACGAGGGCGACGAGAAGAGCGCCCAGGTGTTCCGCTGGGCCGGGGCGCGGCTGTTGCGCGGCGAAGCCGCCAGCCTGCCCGGCGCTGGCGTGCAGATCCTGGGCATCGACGACCCTGGCCGGGCCGGGGACCTGACCGGCGAGCTGGTGCGCGAGATCCGCGAGGTGCACGCCCTGCGCGACCCGGCGCTGTTCGCCATCCTGATGAACCACCGCCCCCTGGCCTGGCGCGAGGCCGCCCTGCCCCTGGGCTTCGAGCTCATGATCTCCGGGCACACGCACCGGGGCCAGCTCTTCCCCTTCTACTACGTGGTGCGCGCCACCACGGAGTTCATGGGCGGGTTCTACGAGCAGGGCGGGCAGGTGCTGGCCGTGAGCGGCGGCGCGGGCTTCTGGGGTCCGCCCATGCGCGTGCTGGCCCCGGCGGACATCCTGGTGCTGGACATTGTGCCAGGACGTTGAGCCGGGCCGGGCTGTGGACCCCGGCGGCGAACTGGGCTAGGATCACGCAGTCATCGAACCCCGGCAAGGAAGCCCCCGTGGAAAGACTTGTGCCGCGCAGGCTGGGCATAACCGCCAAGCTGCTCCTCTGGTGCATGGTGCTCGTGGCCGTGTTCTACGCCACCACCACGGTGCTCTTGCTGCGCATCCAGAGCCTGGTGGAGGTCTCCACCGCCATCGTCAACACCAACTACGACCTGGACAAGAGCGCCCAGCGCATGATCCAGCAGCTGCTCTCCGCCGAGGAGAACCGCAAGCGCTTCGAGATCCTGCAGAAGGACACGTACCTGGAGGGCTTCCAGGCCGACCTGCAGGACTTCGGCAAGACGCTCTCCGCCGTGCTGGAGCGCCACCCGGACTACCGCGAGCCCTGGGCCGAGCTGACCCGCGAGTACGACGCCGTGCTGGCCCGCAGCAACGACCCCGAGGCCTGGATCCTGCCGGACAAGACCATCACCCGCTGGCTGGACGTGCTCTCCGAGACGCGCCTGGCCAACCAGGAGGAGATGGAGGCCCGGCTGAACGAGCTGGCCTCGCGGAGCCGCCAGGCCGAGCGCCTGGGCTTCATCGGGCTCATCGTCAGCATCGCCCTGGGCGTGCTGGGCAGCGTGTTCATCGCCTACCGGCTGAGCCGCTCGCTCTCCGAGATCCGCCGGGGCATCCGCGAGCTGGGCCGGGGCGAGCCCTCGGAGCCGGTGAGGATCATGAGCAAGGACGAGCTGGGCGACCTGGCCCAGGCCTTCAACAACATGACCCAGCGGCTGCGGGAGGAGGAGCACATGCGCCAGGACTTCATCGCCATGCTGTCGCACGAGATCCGCACCCCGCTCACCAGCATCCGCGAGAGCGTGGACCTGGTGGCCGACGGGGTCTTCGGCCCGGTGAACGAGAAGCAGCACCAGTTTTTGGACATCTCCCGCCAGGAGGCCCTGCGCCTGACGCACCTGCTGGAGCGGCTGATGAAGGTCTCCAGCCTGGAGTCGCAGCGCCTGCGGCTCTCCACCCAGCCCCTGGACGCCGGGGCCCTGGCCAGAACGGCCCTGGAGCGGCTGCAGTCCAAGGCCCTGGCCAAGAACATCGAGCTCAAGGCCGAGCTGCCCGAGGGCTTCGTGTTCGTGGAGGCCGACCTGGAGCACGTGGGCCAGGTGCTGGCCAACCTGTTGGGCAACGCCATCAAGTTCTCCCCGCCGGACAGCGTTGTCCGCGTGAGCGTGACCCCGGAGCCCAGCGGCGAGAAGGTCATCTTCTGCGTCACCGACGACGGGCCGGGCATCGCCCTGGACGAGCAGGAGCGCATCTTCCTCAAGTACTACCGGGAGAGCAGCGTGCGCGGCAGCGTGGACGGCCTGGGCCTGGGCTTGCCCATCGCCAAGGGCATCGTGGAGGCCCACGGCGGCACCATGTGGCTCAACAGCGCCCCGGGCAGCGGGGCCAGCTTCTGCTTTTCCCTTCCCAAGCCAAAGGCGATGGTATAGGAGAGCGGGCATGACGACCCCCACCGGCCACATCCGGAGAATGCCGCGCGGGCTCCGCGCCGCGTGCCTTTGCGCCCTGGTCCTGGGCCTCGGCCTGGGCCTTTCCGGCTGCGCCCTGGCCACCCGGGCCGAGGGCACCGGAGAGCTCAAGAGCGCCTACCTGCTGGCCGTGGACTCCTACCTGGCCGGGCAGTACGAGAAGGCCGCCAGCATCTTCCAGCGGCTCTCCGGCGCCGGAGAGGACCCGCTGCTGGCGCGCAAGGCCTACTACGGCCTGGCCTGCGCCCGCCTGGCCACGGCCAGGACCTCCCAGGAGCTGCACGAGGGCCTGGCCCTGTGGAACACCTGGGTGCAGATGACCCCCGAGGGCCTGCCCGGCGAGGACCCCCGCCTCATCACCCCGCTGCTGCCCCGGCTGGCCCCGGCCCACGCCTCCGGCGGCCCGGCCCTGCTCTCCGCGGGCGAGATCGAGAACGAGCTTGCGCGCACCCAGCGCCTGGCCGGCTGCCAGGACGAGACCGGCAAGCTCAAGGAGTCGCTGCGCAAGAAGACGGCCGAGGCCGAGAACCTGCGCAGCCAGCTCAACGCCCTGGAGCGCCTGCACCAGGAGATCAGCCAGAAGAAGAAGGGCCTGGAATAGCGCGGCCATGAACGCCACCAACTACGCCCCTCCCCCGCCCCAGGGCGCCACAGTCCTGGTGGTGGACGACGACAAGAACATCCTGCAGGTGCTGGAGGCCCGGCTTGCCAGCGCGGGCTACGCCACGCTGACGGCGAAAAGCGCCGAGGAGGCCGTGGAGACCCTCACCCGCCACAACGTGGACCTGGTGGTCTCCGACGTGAAGATGCCCGGCATGGGCGGGGTGGGCCTTTTGAAGGAGGTGCTGGCCCAGTGGCCGCAGGTGCCCGTCATCCTGCTCACGGCCTACGGCAGCATACCCGACGCCGTCTCCACCATCCGCACCGGCGCGGCGGACTACCTGACCAAGCCCTTTGACGGCCACCAGCTGCTGCAGAAGATTTCCACCCTGCTGCACAAGCGGGGCGAGGCGGCAGACCCGGGCCAGCCCCAGGCCCCCGCCGCCAAACCCGGCAAGGGCCACCCCGTCAGCGAGGTGCTCTGGGGCGGCGAAAGCCCGGCCATGCGCGAGTTCTACGGCATCCTGGAGCGCGTGGCCCACACCGACGCGGGCGTGCTCATCCTGGGCGAAAGCGGCACCGGCAAGGAGATGATCGCCCGGCTTCTGCACGACCGCAGCGCCCGGGCCAAGGGCCCCTTCGTCATCGTGGACTGCGGCTCCACCCAGCCCACCCTGCTGGAAAGCGAGCTCTTCGGCCACGTCAAGGGCAGCTTCACCCACGCCGTGCGCGACAAGAAGGGCCTCATCGAGGACGCCGACGGCGGCACCCTGTTCCTGGACGAGATCGGCAACATCAGCCCGGAGATGCAGACGCGGCTTCTGCGCTTCCTGCAGGAGCGCACCATTCGGCGCGTGGGCGACAACCGCGCCATCCCGGTGCACTGCCGGGTCATCGCCGCCACCAACGCCGACCTGCCCGGCCTGGTGAAGAAGGGCGAATTCCGCGAGGATTTGTACTTCCGCCTCAAGGTGGTGACGCTCAAGGTGCCGCCCCTGCGCGAGCGCAAGGAGGACATCCCGCTTTTGGCCCAGCGCTTCCTGGAGGTCTTCGCCGCGGAGCAGGGCCGGGGCAAGGTGACCCTGGCCCCGGAGTCCCTGGCCATGCTCATGGCCCACGACTGGCCGGGCAACGTGCGCGAGCTCAAGCACGCCCTGGAGGGCGGCGTGGTGTTCTGCGCCGGGGGCGTCATACGCCCCAAGGACATCCAGCTCGACCAGTCCGCCAGCCCCGTGCCGCCCCCCCCCGCCCAGGCCAACGGCGCGGCACACGACGCCGCCCCCCAGGCCACCCCCTTCCAGGCCAATGGCGCGGCCCCGGAGTCCCTGTCCCTGGAGGACAACGAGCACCAGGCCATCCTGCGCGCCCTGGAGCGCACGGCCTGGGTCAAGAAGTCCGCCGCGGACCTGCTGGGCATCAGCCGCCGGGCCATCCACTACAAGATCAAGAAGTACAACATCCACGTGCCCGGCAAGGACCAGGACGAATAACCCGCCCCCCCCGGCCATCCCCTCCATCCTTTTTTCCCATTGGCGCCCACATTTTTGTGGGCACTGCCCCTTTATTCCTATTGCTTTTGAACAAACACGCCGATAAAGCTGGCTGGAAATCCCTTGTGTTTTTTTTCACGAAATCCGGCCCGAAGACGGGCGCGCAAGGGTATTCCGAGCTGTTGATGAGCATACTGGCAGGCCCCCCTGCCGTCTCCAATGCGCCCAGGAGGTTTTTCCATGCGCTTGACGTTGCTTGCGAAAATCACCGGCCTAGTCGTGCTCTCCACCCTTCTGGTGGGCGGCGGAAACTACTTCGCCAGCCGCTACTTCCTCACCCAGACCCTGGATGAGCAGAACATCCACGAGATCGGCATCCGCGCCGACATCGTCACCGACCAGTTCGAGTCGCAGAAAAAAGCTTTGACAAGCAACGGCTTCCTCATGGCCAGCAATCCGCAGGTCGTGGCCAAGATCGCCGAGAAGGACACCCCCTGGCTGCAGGCCTACGCCAAGAAGGTCATGGCCGAGACGGGGCTCGAGTCCATCACCATCTCCGACGGCGAGGGCAACTGCCTCGCCCGCGGCCACTCGGACAAGGTGGGCGACAGCGTGGCCAACCAGGTCAACGTGCAGAAGGCGCTCAAGGGCGCCACCACCGTGGGCGTGGAACAGGGCACCGTGGTCAAGTTCTCCCTGCGCGCGGGCGTGCCCGTGCTGCGCGGCGAAACCGTGGTCGGCGTCATCACCCCGGGCTTCACCCTGTCCAGCGAGCGCTTCGTGGACCAGGTCAAGAAGTCGCTGAACATCGAGTGCACCATCTTCCAGGGCGACACGCGCATCACCACCACCATCATGAAGGACGGCAAGCGCGCGGTGGGCACCAAGATGGACAACCCCAAGGTGCTGGAGGAGGTGCTGCAGAAGGGCAAGCGCTTCCTGGGCAAGAACGCCATCCTGGGCGGCATGTACAACACCGCCTACTGGCCCATCATCGACGTCAACGACAAGGTCGCGGGCATGCTCTTCATCGGGCAGAAGCGCGAGTTCGTGGAAAAGGTGCTCTCCGAGACCAACATCTCCAGCCTGGCCTCCACCCTCATCGTGGGCCTGCTCATGGTCATCGTGGGCTTCATCGCCTCGCGCGTCATGGTCCGGCCCATCCTCAAGACCATCGACTTCGCCAACCACCTGGCCCAGGGCAGGCTCGACGACGAGCTCACCGTGCAGTCGCAGGACGAGACCGGCACCCTGGCCGAGGCCCTGCGCACCATGGCCGCCAACCTCAAGGCCAAGATCCAGGAGGCCGAGCACAGCTGCACACAGGCCGACCTGAAGGCCAAGGAGGCCCAGGACGCCACCCAGGCCGCCCTGGAGGCCAAGCTGGAGGCCGAGAGCGCCAAGCGCGAAGGCATGCTGGCCGCAGCCAGCAAGCTCGAAGAAATCGTGGAGCGCATCACCTCCTCCTCCGAGGAACTCTCCGCCCAGGTGGAAGTCATGAGCCGGGGCATGGACCTGCAGCGCGACCGCGTGGGCGAAACCGCCACGGCCATGGAACAGATGAACGCCTCGGTCATCTCCGTGGCGCGCCAGGCGGGCGAGGTGGCCGAGGCCAGCGAAGCCGCCAAGGACAAGGCCTCCGGCGGGTCCGAGGTGGTGCGCCGCTCCCAGCAGGCCATCGGGCATGTGAACACCATCGCCGTGCAGCTCAAGGACAACATGCACCAGCTGGGCAAGCAGGCCGAGGCCATCGGCCAGGTCATGAACGTCATCAACGACATCGCCGACCAGACCAACCTGCTGGCCCTGAACGCCGCCA